>DIAJ01000018.1 GCA_002415785.1 Flavobacteriales bacterium UBA5081 | reverse complement strand
TAATTAAATATGGATGTTTATTTAGAAGTCAAAAGAAAGAAGAAATTTTCCGATACTTATAACCATATAATATAGCGCGAGAGTTGAAACTATAGTCCCATTGAAATTTCGTTTCTTTGTGTTTTGTTTTCAAAACCCTCAAAATAAATAGCAAGATGAAATCGGATTTGGTTCTGTACAATACCCTGAGCAGAAAAAAAGAAGTATTCAAGCCCATTGACCCTGAAGTTATTGGGATGTACGTTTGCGGACCAACCGTTTATGGCGATGCACATTTAGGGCATGCCAAATCGTATGTTTCATTCGATCTAATTTACCGCTATTTAAAACACATTTTTCCGAAAGTTAAATATGTTCAAAACATTACAGATGTAGGACACCTAACCGACGATGCCGATGAGGGAGATGATAAAATTGCCAAGCAATCTCGTCTGGAGAAAGTAGATCCGATGGCGGTAGTTGAAAAGTACATGCACAACTACTTTAGAGATATGGATGCATTGAATGTTGAACGTGCTTCGATTTACCCAAGACCTTCAGGACATATTCCCGAGCAAATTGAAATCATTGAGGACTTGATAAAAAAAGGCTATGCTTACGAAGTAAATGGTTCAGTTTATTTTGATGTAGCGAAATATAACGAAAAGCACGACTACGGAAAACTCTCCGGAAGAAACATTGAAGAAATGATGGAGGGTGCTGCCAACCGCAGTTTAGAAGGTCAGTCTGAAAAGCGAAACGCCGTTGATTTTGCCCTTTGGAAAAAAGCGGAACCCACTCATTTGATGCAATGGAACAGTCCGTGGGGGAAAGGTTATCCTGGCTGGCACATTGAATGTACCGTAATGAGTCAAAAGTACTTAGGCGACAACTTTGACATTCACGGAGGTGGTTTAGAAAATGCTTTTCCGCATCATGAATGCGAAATCGCTCAAGCCGAAGCTCATACGGATAAAGCTTTTGCCAACTATTGGCTTCATAATAACATGGTGACCATAAACGGTCAGAAAATGGGAAAATCACTCGGAAACGGAATATTTTGCCATGAGTTATTTAGCGGTGATAACTTTCAATTGGATCGTGCATATTCGCCAATGACTGTTCGATTTTTCATTCTTCAATCACACTACAGAAGTACATTGGATTTTTCGAATGAAGCTTTAGAAGCTGCTTCAAAAGGCTTAGATCGTTTACAAAAGGGTGTACTTCGTTTAGAAAACTTAAAGGCTTCTAACAACTCTACCATTGATGTTAAAGCGTTTGAAGATGAACTTTATCAAGCCATGAACGACGACTTTAATTCACCCATTGCCATTGCAAAACTTTTTGACGGACTAAAGTGGATTGCTGCTCTTGAAAAAGGAGATGAAAGATTAACTGAAAAGGATTTAGCTCATTTCAAAAAGACTTATCACACTTTCTATTTCGATATTTTAGGATTAAAAATGGAGAAAAATGAGGGCACAAAAAATGAAGTATTAGACGATGTTATGCAGCTGGTTTTAGCCTTTAGAAAAGCAGCCAAAGAGCAAAAAGATTATGCTACGGCAGATCAAATAAGAGACAAATTAAAAGCTTTAAAAATTGCAGTTAAAGACAGTAAAGATGGGGCAGAATGGCATTTTGAAGATTAAAACTATTCTTCTTTTTACAGTAATAGCTACCTTAGGGGCTTGTGGGGATGAGTCATCGAAATCTACAAAAACGCCTAAGCCAAAAGCCAAAACAGCTCAAAAACCGGCATTGCAACGCCCAAATTTTAATGCTGATTCAGCTTTTTACTTTATTCAAAAGCAGGTTGACTTCGGCCCGCGCGTTCCCAATACTGAAGCACATCAAAAAGCTGCTAATTACCTCAGCGGAAAACTGGCTTCTTATGGTTTTGAAATTATCGAGCAAAAAACACAAGTAAAAGCCTTTAATGGAAAAAACCTGAACCTTACAAATATTATAGGCGAATACAAACCTGAACTAAACAATCGCATTTTACTTTTTGCTCACTGGGATACACGTCCGTTTGCCGATCAGGACACGGAAAACAAAACTAAACCAATTGATGGAGCAAATGATGGCGGAAGCGGTGTTGGCGTTTTGTTAGAAATTGCCAGACAAATCGAAAAAGCTCAACCAAATATTGGAATTGATATCATCTTTTTTGATGGTGAAGATTACGGACAGCCTTCCGATGATATGAGACAAAGACAAAGTGGTTCTTGGTGTTTGGGAAGTCAATACTGGTCTCGCAATCCACATCGCGAAAATTACAGTGCTAATTTTGGAATTTTGTTAGATATGGTAGGCGCAAAAGACGCCTATTTTACAAAAGAAGCTATTTCTATGTATTATGCACCTCATATTGTCGACAAAGTTTGGAGCATTGCATCAACGCTAGGTCATAGCAAGCATTTTGTTTTTCAAGAAACTACTCATGTCGGTGAAGACGACCACCTTTATGTAAATAGAATTGCTAAAATTCCGAGCATTGACATCATACAATACGATCCTAAAACAAGAGCGTTTGCTCCGCATTGGCATACACACGACGACAACATGAGTGTTATTGATAAAAATACACTTAGAGCAGTTGGAGAAACTGTTTTAGCCACGGTATTACAAGAAGCGAATTAGCTAAATTTTCTATTGATTTAGTGCTCGGATTTCCCTACCTTGAGGCTCCATTTTTTAGCAACAAAAGTATATGTCAGAAGAAAAAAAAGAGCTTTGGTTATTGGATGCTTACGCACTGATATACAGGGCTTATTTTGCATTTAGCCAAGCACAAATGGTAAACTCTAAAGGCATGAACACCTCTGCCGTTTACGGTTTCACCTCTACCTTATATGACGTTTTAAGTAATCGAAAGCCTACACACATTGCCGTGGTTTTTGACACAGACAAACCTACAAGCAGGCATGAGGAGTATGCGGAATACAAAGCCAACCGTGAAGCCATGCCGGATGACATAAAATTGGCGATTCCCTACATTCATAAAATTATTGAAGGTTTTAATATTCCCATCTTATATTCTGATGGCTATGAAGCGGATGACATTATTGGCACACTCGCCAAAAAAGCTGAAAAAGAAGGCTATGTAACTTATATGATGACTCCTGACAAAGACTTTGGTCAGTTAGTAAGCGAAAATATTTTTATGTACAAGCCCGCAAGAATGGGCAACAAAGCTGAGATTTGGGGAGTTGAAGAGGTTTGTAAAAAGTTTGAAATTGATGACCCTTTACAAGTCATTGACTACTTGGGAATGTGTGGAGATGCTGTAGATAACATTCCGGGCATACCGGGAGTTGGCGACAAAACAGCAAAAAAATTCTTAAAGCAATATGGTAGTCTGGAAAACCTTTTAGAAAACACAGCCGACTTAAAAGGCAAAATGAAAGAAAAGGTTGAAAACAACCGTGAACAAGCCTTGCTTTCGAAAAAGTTAGCAACCATTATCATCGATGCTCCAGTTGATTTTGATCCAAAGGCTTTGACAAAAGATCCAATAAATAAGGAAGTCTTGGAAGAAGTTTTTGCAGAAATGGAATTTAGAACATTAAGCAAAAGGATTCTAGGAGAGGAACTATCCGTTACCACAAATAGCGGTGGACAAATGGATTTGTTTAGTGCGAATGACAACAGCTCATCGAATAAAGAAGAAGCTTCCGGACAAGAACAAAGTTCTCAAGAGTTTAAAACTCTAGAAAATAGTGAGCACAATTATCAATTAGTTCAATCTGATACGGAAGTAGAGTCACTACTTAAGACATTAAAAAAAGCAAATAGAATTTGTTTTGATACCGAAACAACCGGCTTAAACCCAATTGATGCGGAAATTGTTGGTCTGGCTTTTTCCATTAAAAAAGGCGAAGCTTATTACGTTCCTTTTGATGCCGATAAAAAGAAAGCAATCGTTCAGTTAGAAAAGTTTAAACCCATTTTTGAAGATGAAAAGAAAGAGTTTATAGCCCACAATTTAAAATACGATTTAGCAATTTTAAAAAAGTACGGCATTGATATTAAAGGTCGCTTTTTTGATACTATGATTGCCCACTACTTATTGCAAGCCGATCAAAAACATAAAATGGATGTCTTGGCTGAAAACTATCTAAACTACCGTCCTATGCCAATTGAAGATTTGATTGGTAAAAAAGGTAAGGATCAAGGTAACATGCGAGATGTTGAAGTAGAAAAAGTCGTAGAATATGCCGGCGAAGATGCAGACATTACCTTTCAATTAAAGGAAATTTTTGAAAAAGAATTGGACAAATACGATATGCGCCAACTCTTTGATGAAATTGAAATGCCATTGATTGATGTTTTAGCAGCGATGGAGCTGGAAGGCATAAAGCTAGACAAAGACACTTTAGCTAAATTTTCTAAGGAACTGGGCAAAGAACTAGACAGTTTAGAAAAAGAAATCATTGAATTAGCCGGCACTAAGTTTAACGTAGATTCGCCAAAGCAATTAGGTGAAATTTTATTTGATGTACTTCAAATTGACACCAAAGCTAAAAAAACCAAAACCGGACAATACTCCACTTCAGAGGAAACTTTAAACAAACTAGCAGACAAGCACGAGATAGTTCCTAAAGTTCTAGAGTATCGTTCAGTGAAAAAGTTAAAATCTACTTATGTTGATAGTTTACCCGAGCTAATTCATCCAAAAACCGGGCATATTCATACCAGCTATATGCAGGCAGTAGCTGCCACAGGTCGATTAAGCTCCACAAATCCAAATTTGCAAAATATTCCAATTCGAACTGAAAGAGGGCGTAAGATTCGCGCTGCATTTGTTCCAAGAAATGAAAATTTTCAGCTTTTAGCTGCCGATTACTCACAAATAGAATTGAGAATTATTGCTGCTTTAAGCAAAGATGAAAGTATGATTGAAGCCTTTAGAAATGGTACAGATATTCATGCGGCAACTGCGGCAAAAGTTTTTGAGGTAGAGCTAGATCAAGTTGATCGAGAGATGAGGAGCAAAGCAAAAATGGTCAATTTTGGAATAATTTATGGCATCTCTGCTTATGGTCTTTCACAACGCTTGAGCATTCCACGAAAAGAAGCGAAAGAGATTATCGACAGTTACTTTGAAAAGTACCCTAAGATAAAGTCTTATATGGATGAAAGCATCGCTTTTGCTAAAGAACACGGTTATGTAGAAACGATTATGAAAAGAAGGCGATACTTGCCGGATATAAATGGAAGAAATGCAGTAGTAAGAGGTTATGCTGAACGAAATGCGATTAATGCCCCAATACAAGGTTCAGCAGCAGATATTATAAAAAAGGCAATGATTGATATACACCAATCATTTAAAAACAAGAAATTTGAGTCTAAGCTTTTATTACAAGTTCACGATGAACTGGTATTTGACTTAAAAAATGACGAAATTGAGGCCGTGAAAGAGGTCGTAAAGGATAGTATGGAAAATGCGGTAAAACTTATCGTTCCATTAACCGTAGAAATGGATACGGCAGACAATTGGCTAGATGCCCACTAACACAATATCAATTTATTAACGCTAAAACAATGAAACTCAAAAAACAGTTCAACCGGATTTCCATAAGTTTATTAATTGCAACTACTCTTTTTGGTTGTGTGAGTGAAGTAGACAATAGAAAAAAGGACGACGCTACTCAGGAAGAAACAACCAAAGAAAGCAAGGAACAAATTGAAGCAAGAAGTGAGGCTAAGGTAGATCAAATAAAAAAGATATTTTACTCACTCCCTTCCCCTATTGAGCTAACTTACCTTTTTAAAAAAGAAGGCATTAATTATCAAGCAGACAAGCTCCATAGCATAGCTGCGAGAAATAATTATAATGTAACGATTAAAAAAGCCTTAAACTTGGGAGTATATGGTGCTGACTTGAGTTATGCAGGACTTTTTGGCAACCATGAAGATGCTATTGAATATTATACTACTTGTCAAATTTTAGCTGAAGATATTGGCATAGGTCAAACTTTTCAAAAAGAATTTATCAGTCGTATTGAAAGTAATGCAGATAATAGAGATACGCTTTTACAGGTAATTAGCGACTTTTTCTTAGATAATGATGCTTACTTAAAAGATCATCGCCAACAACACATTTCTACTTATATTTTAATCGGAGGATGGATTGAAGGAATGTATCTTGGAACACAAATGGAGGTCAAAGAAAGCGACTCAAAAGGCATTCGGACGATTATTGCGGGACAAAAACATTCTTTAATTAGTTTGCTGGTATTGTTAAATAGCATTGAAGATGAAGAGTCTTTGAATGTTCTCCGAGAAAACATGGAAGATTTGACAAAACTGTTTGATCAAATCAACTATGTGAAGGCAGATGAGAACAAGCAAAAGGTGGAAAAGAAAAATGGAAAAATCGTTTTAAACACCGGAGAGTCTGACACTAAGATTGACGACAAGACATTTGAACAAATAAAAAATTTAGTTAAAGAAATTAGAACTTCAATTATTTCATGAACTATTTAAAAAAGATTATTGCTGTTTGTTTTGTTGCCACAGTAACTTTCTTAAGCTACAATTCGGCAAACGCACAGTGTAAAGGATTTACAAAACGCAACTGTTCACAAGAGCTGTCTCCTTATTTAAGTAATGGGCAATTTAACGGTGCTTATATGATTCCCGGAGAGTCGGCTGATGTTAAAATTAATTTTAACCAAGGGCTTTCTTATCGATTAATCATCTGTGCTGACCCTTTTCTAGAAAACTTAAATTATAGCTTAAAGGATGAAAATGGCTTGGTATACTTTAGCGACACATTAAAAGGGACCACCACTTTTACAGACTTGGAAGTAACACAGTCTAAACCATTAACTTTATCAATCAGTATTCCCGAAAAAGAAAACACTACAGGTATAGTAAGAAATGGCTGCGTTTCTGTATTGGTAGGTTTTAAAGAGCAATAGCAACTTACTTTCGGAAACCTCGATTATAATATTTGAACTCGATATATCGAGACAAACTATCGCATAAATATTTCATAAAATCTATATTGCTCTATAGAGAAAGGCAAGTATTATACCTTTTGAAAATTTACCTGCTGCTATAATGTCGATTGTGAATTATAGAAAGATTATATATTCATAGGCAATCATAAAAAGAGCCGAAGAGATCTTTCTTCGGCTCAAATTAATCTGTAATAAAAGCACCTAAACTCTATCTATTACTTAATCACTAACTTTTGAGTTTTTCGACCCTCTTCAGACTGCATAGTAACGAAGTAAACTCCAGAAGCTAAACCCGACAAGTCTACATTATATCGATACAAGTTTGGTTTTAATGTACTTTTTGAGACTACTTCTCTTACTCTTTTACCAAGGATATTTGAGATATACACTTCGGCTTGATTAGCGTTATTATTAATGTTTAATTCAACATTTAACATATTTGTAGCCGGATTTGGGAAGACACTAAATGAGTTAGCTTTTGCTGCCCCATTATTATCTAAGCCTACTAACACTCCATTTATTGCAACATTATCAATGTATACATTATTTCCGCCACCATTTCTAAATTCAAATCTTAATAATGCACTTTTACTACTCTTCAAGTTATTGGGTAAAAAGTTAGATGGTATATTATAAGGTTTCCATTGATTTGCGTTTTGAGGGTAAAACAAGCCTGTTGAATAAGTATTATCATAGGCTAATAGAGAAGCAGGGATATTAAGAATACTACTCCAAGAGTTCCCACAATCAATAGAATACTGCAATCTCAACTCATCTGAGTTACTAGAAGATTTTCTTTTAAAGGAAACCTCAAAGCTCAGTGAGGGAGAACTAACATTATCTAATCGAATTGAAGGAGAAATAATCTGCCTTACATCTCCGTTGGTTAAGTTTCCATTATTTAACCAAATTCCATTACTACTAGCATTTCCTATTGCAATTCTAGCCCAATCTAAGTTTCCGGTTGTAACGATGTTCCAATCATTGGCAAAACCTGCGGCATTCTCGAAACCATCAAAATAAGTTGCTCCTGAGTATACTCCAATTGAGTCTCCAATATATACAAAATCAGACATTATAACGCTATCAGCACCTCCAGAATTTGAAATCTTTAATTTAACATCATAAATACCCGCAGTATTATAAGTAACCGTTGGTGATGCTTGTGTTGAAGTTGAGGGTGTACCTCCATTAAAAGTCCACTCATAATTAGTTAAAGGACCACCCCAGCTGTTATCGGTAAATGTGATTTGTGCCCCTTCGCATGCATATTTGTCTTCTTGATTGATTTCAACATTTGGAACACAAGCTTGTGAAACATATCCATCGTTTGTTCCGGTTTGAACTAGATTAACAGAATCTGTCATGGCTGACATTACTGTGTAGCTATTAAATGCAGCATATACTCTAGCTTTTTGCCCGGGAGTAAACAATGCTTGACAACCAATTGCGTAGCCCATATAATTTTCCGTTTGATCAGGAACGTCAGACGTAAATGGGTTAGGGTTAGAAGTTGTCCCTCCATTAATATCATTAGAACAAGAGTTAGAAAAATTACATGAATTGTTCAAGTCATCAAACTGTGGAGGAGTATCACAAACTAAGTCTCCTGAAAATTGACATGTAGTTCCACATTGCCCTTGAAATGTATGATACAAATTAAAACAATGTCCTACTTCATGGGTTAATGTTCTTCCATCAGCTGAACTTGCTGAACCAATCATTCCAACTTCATCTGCTCTAATTACAACACCATAAGTACTTGCAGATTGGGGAGTACTTGGGAACTGAGCAAAACCTAAGGTATTTCCTCCGCTACCGCTACTAATCGAGTTAACAACCCATATATTTAAATAGCTATAAGGATCCCAGTTAATAACACTTTTTGGTGCATTTCTGTTACTTGGTGAGTTTGAAGCAGAAGGAGCATTTGTTCTTGTTATTCCTTGCGTACAATTTCCATTTGGGTCTTTTTGAGCGAGTCTGAACTCAATTTCCATATCTGCAATTAAATTAGAAAAAACAGATCTAACAATAGAGGTATCAGAATTTTGCTTATTAAAATCTTCATTTAATATTCTAATGGCATCATCAATTTGTGCTTTAGTAATATTTCCCTGACCATTACTGTGAATTACGTGAAAAACAACAGGAATAATCAATTTGTGATTAGACTTATTCATTTGTACGCTTGGCATTTCCTTAGCAAATCGCTCAACCTCTGCATTGTAAATAGCTCGCTCACTTGGATTCTGCTGAAAATACTCTTCTAAAGCCTGGTCTGTCCCACACCAATGAGAATTACTTTGTCCTTTGGCTGTAAAGCTCAATAGTATAATTGAAAAAAGAGAAAAAATGGTTAATCTAAATAAATTCATTTTTATTGTGTTCTAATAATTTCGAATGCTCTGTATAGCATCCTTATTTTTATAAATGAGGTTAAAATTACTTATTATTTTGGCGGCTACCTCTGAAGCCGAATTTAAATCATTGTTCTTTTTATAGTCTTCAAAACGCTTTAAGTCTGAAAAATGTTCTCGACTCGCCTGTCTTATCTCACTTTGCATCTCCGTATCAATTATTCCCGGCGCTAAAGTTCGCACTTTACAATTTGAATCTTTTAACATTAATTCTTTATCAAAAATCTCTCCAAACATATTTATGGCAGCTTTTGAAGAACAGTATACACTCCAACCGTCAATTGCTGAAGTACCGGCTCCTGAGCCTATGTTCAAAACGTATTTGGGAGCCTTTTCGTTGCATAAGGCATCCATAAATTTATTTGCTAAAACCATTGGCGCAGTTATGTTTAAGTTCACCGCTTTGGCAATCATTAAACTATCCATTGAGCCTACATGTTTTACTTCTCCCAAGGTTCCTGCATTGTTGATTAGAATGTATGATTCTGCATTGTCTGTTGGGCGAAAAACGATTTTCTCCAACTTTTCAATATCCGACAAGTCGACAGGAATGTGTTGATAGTTGGGGTGTTTTATGGTTGAATTTCTACTCATACCTACTACCAAATCTCCATTTTGCAAATATTGTTCGGCTAAAGCTTTTCCTAGACCTCTGCTTGTTCCTGTAATATATATTACCTTCATTTTGTTAAATATTATCGTCGTTTTTCTAATTTAAACCTTATTCAAAGCTTGTTCTAAATCTTCTATTAAGTCATCTGAATCTTCTACTCCAACACTCAATCGAATTAATGAATCCAGAACACCTACCTTTTCTCTTTCCTCTTTTGGAATGGCTGCATGTGTCATTGTCGCCGGATGACTAATTAATGACTCAACTCCGCCAAGAGATTCTGCTAAGGTAAAAACACTTAAAGAGGACATTAACTTAAATGCATCCTCTTTGCGATCGCCTTTTAAACTAAAGGAAATCATTCCTCCAAAATCTCGCATTTGCTTTTTGGCAATTTGATGGTTTGGATGAGACTCAAAGCCCGGCCAATACACTTTATCTACCTTTGGGTGATCATATAAAAAGTGAGCAATTTTCTTTCCATTTTCTGAATGCCTTTGCATTCGCAGATGTAATGTTTTAATTCCTCTAAGTACTAAAAAGCTATCTTGAGGCCCACAAATTGCTCCTGAACTATTTTGAATAAAATACAATTCTTCAGCAAGCTTCTGATCGTTGCAAGCCAATGCTCCCATCACCACATCTGAATGCCCACCCATATACTTGGTAAGTGAGTGCATCACAACATCAGCACCCAAGTCCATTGGGTTTTGCAAATATGGTGTAGCAAAGGTATTGTCAACTACCAACTTCACCCGATATTTCTTAGCGATAGCAGCTACAGCTTCAATGTCAATGATATTCATCATTGGGTTACTTGGGGTTTCTACCCAAATCAATTTTGTATTTTTATTGATGGCTTGTTCAATTGTTGAAGCATCTGACATGGAAACAAAAGTGAACTTAATTGAAAATTTCTCATAAATCTTTGTAAACAAGCGATATGATCCGCCGTACAAATCATTTGTCGAGAGTACTTCATCGCCCGGCTTTAAGGTTTTTAAAATCGCATCAATGGCAGCTAAACCACTGCCAAAGCAAAAACCGTATTTTGCATTCTCCAAAGCCGCTATGTTATCCTCTAGTACTTTTCTAGTTGGATTGGAACTTCTGGAGTACTCAAACCCTTTATGTTCTCCCGGAGACTTTTGATGATAAGTTGAGGTTTGATAAATTGGCGTCATCACTGCTCCGGTTGCAGAATCCGGTTTAATTCCGGCATGAATGACTTTAGTGCCAAATCGCATGTTTTTAGTTGCTTTCGACATGTTTAAAAAAGATAAAATGAAACAACGAAATTACTTATTTCGCATTGAAGCTTATTTGCTTTCAGCACCTTCAGCGTCTTTAGCTACGTGTGTTCTGCGAATCCATTTTGGCAAAATAACAGCACCAATAAATAAATAGGGATAATAACTCACTAATCGCCACAACAAGGCTAACGTTCCTGCTAAACCAAGTGGAATGAAGCTCTTTAAAAAGCCTGAAAAGGCAATTTCTGCTACCCCTGTACTCCCCGGTGTTGGGCTAATCAGCATAATCACCCACATCACTAACTGACGAGCATAAACCATTAAGTGCTCTTGAAAGTTTAAAGAAACAAATGCCAAAATAAGAAAATTGACCACCCAGTAGCGAGCTGTCCATGAAACTAAAGTAGCACCAAAAGCTTTTACCCAAAACATAAAGGGTTTGTGTCTCAACTCTTTTGAAGTAACGATAATATCATCGCCGGTATCTCCGGCATCATGTCGCCATTTGCGTAAAAAAGGCAATTTAAAAACCCAAAGTAAAATCCATTTAAAGCCTCTTGGCTGAAAGAAAACGGCATAGGAAATTATGCTTGTGAGCAATACGATGAAAAAATAGCCCACTAAAAAAATACCTTGTGTTCCTAAAGTCACTCCAAATATTTCTTTTTGTAACTGAACGGGAAACAAGTCCTGATAACCAACCGCCAAAATAATCATGGGTACAGTTAAAATATAAAAGAGCTCATCCAAAAGCGCTGAAGTCATCACTACTGCAGTACTTCTGCCAATTTTCACTCCTTCTTTATTAACGATGTAAATTGCTACACCTGATCCACCAACAATAGAAGGGCTTATCGCTGAAGCAAACTCCCAAAGCATAATGGTATCAAAGCTATTTCTCCAGTTGATCTGATAATCCGTAAGCACGCGAATGCGATACATATAGGCTAAATCGCGTAAAGCCATCATTATTATTGCCACAAAAATCATGAGCGTAGAGTACCAAGTCCACTCAATATTTTCAAAGTGCTTTATATCAAAATTTCGAACAACTAAATAAGTTGCTACAGCTAAACCAATGGCAATGGTAATGGCAATGCGAGTGGGTGAAAAAAGTTTTAACGCCTTGGGGTTTTCTGACATTACTGACTAATTCTTGGCAAATTCAGTTTAATTTTGCTGTAAAATTAAGGAATGCAGAAAGCTTATTACTTATCCACTTGCAGTACTTGCAAAAAAATATTGTCGCAATTAGACCTTCCTGAAAGCTTCATTTTACAGGACATCAAAACTAATAAAATTACCGATGACCAAATTGAAGAAATGAAATCACTTGCAGGAAGTTTTGAAAATCTTTTTAGCAGAAGAGCTATGAAGTATAAAAGTATGGGATTAAAAGATAAAAACTTATCTGAAGAAGACTACAAACAACTCATATTAGACGAATACACTTTTTTAAAACGCCCGGTTTTTATCATTGACAACCAAATTTTTATTGGAAGTGCTGCTAAAACTGTTGAAGCACTAAAACAAAGTCTTAATGGATAAGAAGCTTCTTTGGGCTCATCTTGCCTTGTTGGGTGCTAACATTATTTATGGTTTAAACTACTCCATTGCAAAAATTGTGATGCCGGACTACATCGCTCCTTTCGGCTTTATTTTTTGCAGGGTTTTGGGTGCTTTAACTCTTTTTTGGCTCTTTTTTTCCTTCGGTAAAAGAGAGAAAATTGCTCCAAAAGATTACTTATTATTTTTTGTTTGCGGAATGTTTGGCGTCGCCGGAAATCAACTCATGTTTTTTTACGGATTAAACCTCACTTCTCCAATAAATGCTGCTATTATAATGACTTGCAACCCCATTTTAGTATTAATTATGTCGGCAATCATTATTCGAGAGCGCATAACTCCGGTAAAAATTGGCGGTATTTTTTTAGGCTTAGCAGGAGCTGCGGGTTTAATCTTACATGGCAACAAACTTAGTGTTGGCACTGATACTTTTTGGGGAGACTTATTTATCTTCCTCAATGCTACTTCTTATGCTTTTTACTTGGTTTTAGTAAAGCCGCTTATGAAAAAATATAGTCCAACTACCGTAATTAAATGGGTGTTTCTTTTTGGTTTTATGATTGTTTTTCCATTTGGATTTAATCAATTCAATCAAGTAGATTGGAGTTCTTTTGATTCCGGAATATGGTCTGCATTCCTTTTTGTAGTCGTAGGAACGACTTTTCTTGCCTATCTTTTTAATATCATTGGATTGAAGCAACTTAACCCAAGTGTTGTAAGTAGTTATATTTATTCTCAGCCTTTAATTGCTACACTCTTTGCCTTGATTTTAGGTCAAGATGAACTGACCTTTGTAAAGCTCATTTCGGCAGTGTTCATTTTCGCAGGTGTTTATTTGGTAAGTATTCGCAAAGCGAAGCCCAAGGTAAATCATTAAATTTGTGCCTCTTTTAAAATCAGAATATGATTCACTCAATGACCGGCTTTGGTAAAGCCGAAGGCATAGTTGGCGGAAAAAAAATCAGCGTTCAATTAAAGTCACTCAACAGCAAGCAAGCTGACATTAGCATAAAGCTACCCAATGGCTTTAAAGAAAAGGAACTAAGCTACAGAAAATTACTTTCTGACTTGATTGGCAGGGGAAAAACTGAACTTTATTTTTCATACGAGAATCAAGCGGAAAGTGGTGCCTACAAAATAAACGCTCAGGTATACAAAAACTATTACCAACAGCTAAAACAAATTCACGAAGAGTTAGGAGAAAACTTAAGTGATCTTGTTAGCAGTATTAGCCGACTGCCGGATGTTATTGTTAACGAAGAGGAAGAATTGAGCGATGAAGAATGGCGCCAGGTGGAGCAAATTATCCAAGCAGCAGCAGAGTCTTTAATTGAATTTCGGAAGGCTGAAGGAGAAAGTCTGTATAATGATTTAAAAAGTCATATTGATAATATCCTTTCTCTACTGGAAAAGGCTCTAGCTTATGAAGGTGAGCGCATTGAAATAGTAAAAGAGCGATTGAATAAAAATCTGGAAGATGCCGGTCAGAAAGAAAAAATTGAGCAAGATCGATTTGAGCAAGAAATGATTTACTATTTAGAGAAGTACGATATTTCAGAAGAAAAAGTACGCTTACGCACCCATTGCAATTACTTTATTGAAAGTATGGACGCTTCAGCCGGTCAAGGTAAAAAATTAGGATTTATTTGTCAGGAAATTGGCAGAGAAATCAACACACTGGGCTCCAAAGCCAATCATGCTGAAATGCAACAATTGGTTGTTCAGATGAAAGATGAATTAGAAAAAATTAAAGAACAAGTACTCAACGTATGGTAAAAGGGAAATGTATCATATTTTCTGCTCCTTCCGGTGCCGGTAAAACTACTTTAGTGAAGCATTTACTTTCGCAGAATCTTGGTTTAGAATTTTCAATTTCTGCTTGCACACGCGAAAAAAGAGGGAAGGAGCGAAATGGTGTGGATTATTATTTTTTGTCAATTGATGAATTTAGAAACAAAATTCAAGAGAACGCCTTTGTAGAATGGGAGGAAGTTTATAAAGATCATTTCTACGGCACGCTTAAAAGTGAAATTGAGCGAATTTGGAAAGAAGGGAAAACAGTAATCTTTGATGTTGATGTAGTTGGCGGCTTAAATTTAAAAAAGTATTTTGGAGAGTCGGCTTTGGCCATTTTTGTAATGCCACCTGACTTAAAAACTTTGGAAGAACGGTTGAGAAGCAGAGGAACTGACAGTGAAGAACGAATTCAAAACCGATTGGCAAAGTCAAAACAAGAACTAATTACGGCAGATCAATTTGATCATATTATTTTAAATGATGATTTAGAAAAGTCGAAAAAAGAAGCTAGTCAGCTAGTAGAGAATTTTTTAGAAAAGTAAAATGAAAATAGGTCTCTTTTTTGGAACATACAACCCTGTACATGTTGGTCACATGGTTATAGCCAACTACATGGTAGAGTTCACCGACTTAGATCAGATTTGGATGGTAGTAACTCCACAAAATCCTTTTAAGCAAAAAGAATCTATGCTCCAAGACTTTGACCGATTGCATTTGGTTAAATTAGCCATTGGCGATGATTTGCGAATTCGAGCTTCAGATATTGAGTTTAAACTACCACAACCCAATTACACCGCCACTACGCTAGTTTACTTAAAAGAGAAATTCCCACAGCACGATTTTGCCTTGATTATGGGAGCCGATAATCTCAATCACTTCCACAAATGGAAAAACCATGATGAGATCCTAAAAAACCATGAGCTTTATGTTTATCCGCGTTTAGATGCTAATGATGGCGGTGAGCTTCGTCAACACTTTAAAGTTAATTACGTGGAAGCACCAGTGATGAAAATCTCATCTTCATTTATTAGAAAAGCCATTAGCGAAGGAAAAGACGTACAACATTACATGCCAAAAGAGGTGGCAAAGTATGTTGATGAGATGAACTTCTTCCGTTAATTTTTCTTCCCCCTTTAATCCTTAATTTTGCTGCATAATTTTTTTGAATGGAGATATTAATTCAAGCAACGCAACTTATACTTAGTCTTTCGATTCTCGTGGCACTTCACGAGCTTGGACACTTTATACCGGCTAAACTTTTTAAAACGAAAGTTGAAAAATTTTACCTTTTCTTCGACCCTTGGTTTTCACTATTTAAAATAAAAAAAGGCGAAACCGAATACGGCATTGGCTGGTTGCCTTTGGGCGGTTATGTGAAAATTGCCGGAATGATTGATGAGTCGATGGATAAGGAGCAAATGAAAAAGCCTCCTCAACCTTGGGAATTCCGTTCAAAACCGGCATGGCAACGACTAATTATAATGATCGGCGGCGTTACAGTTAATGTTATTTTGGGAATGGCCATATACGCTATGGTTCTTTTTGTTTGGGGAACTCAATATTTACCTACAGAAAACTTAAAATACGGAGTTTACACTGACTCTTCTGCAGTTCAAATTGGCTTGCAAAACGGCGATAAAATTTTAAGTGTCGACGGTGAAAAAGTAGAAAACTTTAGCGATATTCAACTTAAGATTTTATTAGAAGAAGCTCAAACAGTTGAAGTAGAAAGAAATGGAAATCAAACACAAATTGATATTCCTGAAGGAACAGTTGCTAAAATGATTAAAAAACAACAGGCTTTTATGGAACCTGCTTATTTGCCGCTTGTTGATCAGGTGCTTGAAGGCTCTAAAGCTGAAGCAGCCGGACTTGAAAAAGGCGATCGTTTGCTTGCCATCAATGGAGAACCTACGCCATTCTTCCAAGATGTTGTAAAGACTCTACAGAAGCATAAAGAGAAAGCCATTGAGTTAACAGTTGAAAGAAATGGCAGTGAGACAAAGTTGAACGCTGAAGTTACTCCAAAAGGAACTTTAGGTTTTGCCATTGTTCCCATCGATCAGCAATTGACATTTTCTACCAAGGAATACGGCTTTTTTGAGTCAATTCCTGCTGGGGTAGTGAAAGCTTACGACTCATTTGAAAATTACA
The DNA here is from genome assembly GCA_002415785.1 of Flavobacteriales bacterium UBA5081. GTDB lineage: Bacteria > Bacteroidota > Bacteroidia > Flavobacteriales_E > Vicingaceae > UBA5081. The sequence continues at coordinate 14,080 of DIAJ01000018.1, read as the reverse complement.
TCAAACAAATAAAACTCATTTTTAATCCTGAAACAGAGGCCTATAAATCGCTTGGTGGTTTTATTACCATTGGTAAAGCCTTTTCTCCTGAGTGGGATTGGCAGCGCTTCTGGAGTTTTACCGCATTCCTTTCTATTATTTTAGCCATTATGAACATTTTGCCAATTCCTGCTTTAGATGGTGGACATGTAATGTTCTTGATTTTTGAAATAATTACCGGCAGAAAACCCGGTGAGAAAGTAATGGAATATGCTCAAATTGCAGGCATCATCATTTTATTAGCGTTGATGATTTTAGCAAACGGCAACGACATAATGCGATTGTTTCAGTAAAAATCAATTCGAAACAAAACTCTTGATATTCAACAAACGACTTCCGAAATATAGTATAGTTAGAGTTATTAATGTACATGGGAACAACCCACTTAAAAAGCCTAATGGGAAGCCATGCATAATTTGTATTGATAAAGAATAAATTAATAGTCCTGAACCAAATTTTAGCAACCTTTCTATTGGAGACATGCTTTCTGTAAAGAGAACGATAATAAATGGCAACAGAAAACTCAGCAAAGCTGCTCCAAAACGACTATTAAGGTTTGCATTAGAATCTAAGGTCAAAAAACCAATCACTCCCATCATTAATAAATTCAAAATAACTATAAAAACCCAATTCGCTAATCTTTCCCCGACTATAACTTTATTTTCTCCTGCCGCAGACTTTGTAAAGTCTTCTGACAACACCTTACCTATTAGCTTTAAAGTGTTCCCTCTAGGGTTGGTTTGATTATTCTCTATTCGCTGGATGGTTCGTAGATTAATTCCAGACAGATCTGCTAGCTCTTCTTGAGTTAAACCTTTTTCTTTTCTTGCTTTATAAATTTCATCACTTAGTCTATGCATGTTTTTAAAATTTTATACTAGGTAAAAATAATTAATAAGTGACATTACTATAACGACATAACTTTCACTTTTATATGACATATTAATTTGCCGTGTCATTGTCTAGCAATTTTGCAGTGTATTTTAGTTGTTAACACAAGACTGTGTTTAATTTAATCTAAAGCTAAATAAGCAAAGGGATTTACAACCTTATTTTTGATAAAATTTTTATCGATGCGAAATTTTAGTGCTTTACTTTTTACGCTTTTCCTCAGTGGAAGCAGCTTATTAGCGCAACACTCAACCCTGCGTTTTTCAGACTCTCCCATTAACCTCAACAATCAATCGCTTTTAATCGTTCCTTTTGAGAGCAGAATGTTTCTTTGTGAAATTAATCGCGAATTGGCAACTGAAAACCAACTAAGTGTAAAAGAAATTACCGATCGCTTTACCTCGGCATTAGACCAAAGTATTCTTTATACTTTTCAGGAGCGATGCGATGTTAGTTCTTTTTACCTCTTAGAAGACGAAGAAGCAAAAAGTGACTTGAGTTTTATTTACAGCAACATAAAGTTAGAATATGAGCTGGTGGAGGCAGCAAGAGAAAAAAACGGGATCTCTAAGCTAAAATCAAAAATTAAGAAAGAAGACAACTCTTACCAAAGAGGTCGCATTGAAAATGGTCAAGTAGTTACCAAAAGAGACGATAGAGAGCGCTATATGAAAGCCGTTGTAAAAGATCCTCAGATGCTCGACAGCATGCACTACAAATTCAACAACAAGTACTTTTTATTTGTCAATGAATTAGACATTAAGAACATTTATGAAGGTGCACACCAAATGGCACAAATGGACTTTGAAAGAGAGATTAAACTACACTATACGCTCTATCAAAAAAATGGAGAAATTCTCTCAACCGGTGTTTCTAAAACGCACTTTCCTGCAAAGCTGAATGACATTAATCTCATTATTAAAAACTACTTCCCTATCTTAGCGCAACAAATTTATGCCGATCTATTCCCTTCTGAGGGTAATGAAGCGGGCGATTCAAAATTTAATTTGAAAAAATGGAAGTAATCAATCCCTACATAGCCATTATTGCGATTAGTGTCGTAATAATCATTTCGTATTTCTTCAACATTATCTCGCAAAAAACCAATATCCCCTCTGTTTTAATGCTCATTTTATTGGGTATTCTCATTAAACAGGGAATAAAACTCATGGGGTTTTCTACCGGTGACATGGTTTTCAACATTTTAGAACTGTTAGGAATTGTTGGTTTAATCATGATTGTGCTGGAAGCAGCTTTAGATTTGAGACTTACCAAAGATAAATGGCCAACCATCTGGAAATCTTTTAGCGTAGCACTTCTCAGCCTAATTGCCTCTTCGGCGGCTTGTGCATACATTATTCACTTTTTTATAGAACCTGACTTATTTACTGCCTTAGTTTACGCCATTCCCCTTTCAGTAATGAGCAGTGCTATTATTATCCCTTCTGTAGGCGGTTTGTCGGAAAACAAGAAGGAATTTATGGTTTATGAAGGCACTTTCTCCGATATTTTGGGCATTATGTTCTTCTACTTTTTAATTGGTAATGCTGAAGCTGAAAACGCACAAGTAGTCGTTTTTGATGTAGTTAGTAACATTCTTATTACTATTGTTTTATCTGTAGCCATTAGCTACGCTTTAGTGCTAATTTTCCAAAAAATGACTTCCCACGTTAAGTTATTTATGCTCATTGCCGTTCTTTTAATTCTATATTCAGTAGGAAAGTTATTTCACCTCTCTTCACTCTTAATTATTTTAGTTTTTGGATTAGTATTAAACAATCACAAATTATTTTTCAAAGGAATTCTAAAAAAATGGGTGCGCCCTAAAAAAGTAAAAGAAATACTGGACGACTTTCACCTGGTAACCATAGAAACTGCCTTTGTAGTAAGAACATTTTTCTTTGTAACTTTTGGAGTAATTATTACACTTAGCAGTCTTCTCAATTTGGATATTGCATTGATCAGTTTATGCATTTTAGCAGCCTTATACATTATACGTTTTATATTTTTAAAGCTATTTGTTCAAAGAGATATCTTACCTCAGCTGTTTATTGCTCCAAGAGGTTTGATTACCATTTTGCTCTTTTTTGCCATACCCGACGAATACCAAAACGAAAGTTTTGATTTGGGAATTTTACTGTACTGCATTATCATTTCATGTGTGATTATGGCTGTAGGCTTGGTGGCAAGCGGCAAAAATGTAGTTCCCATTGAAGATATGACTTTTATTTACGGAAGCGATAAAAAAGAAGAGTTGGAAAGCCCCATTTTGCCTGAAAGTCATGACGACATAGAGCCTGGTGAACTAGACGAGAAAACACCAAAAAGCTAATGTTCCGTTTACCTTAGCTTAAGTTGCTTTTTATATTTTTGAAGCATGAACAAACATTACTTACTCCTTTTCTTATCAGCTCTACCTATATTTTGTTGGGCTCAAATCCAATCAGGACCAATGTTGGGCTACAATAGTATGCGTGAAGTGGCTGTTTGGGTTCAGAGTAAAAATGCTGAGGAAATTAGCTTTCAATGGTGGCAAAAGGGAAGCGAAAAAGTTTCCACTAAAAGCTACCAAACTAAAGCTGAGAGTGCATTTACGGCTCATTTAATTGCCGATTATTTAGAACCGGGAACATTATATGAGTACCAAATTGTGTTGCAAAACAGTAAAGATTCTGCTAAAGGAACGTTTAGAACGCAAGAATTATGGCAACACCGCAAAGAACCACCTAACTTTAGTTTTATAACAGGAAGTTGTGCTTATACCAATGAAGAAAAGTACGACCGTCCGGGAGAACCCTATGGAAAAGGCAATGAAATTTTTGAAACGATTGCTCAGCAAGAAGCTGATTTAATGCTTTGGTTGGGAGACAATGTTTACTTACGCGAAGCAGATTGGACAAGCCGTTCCGGCATTTTTCACCGTTATACTCACTTTAAATCTCAGCCGGAACTTCAAGCGCTTTGGAAAGAAATGCATCATTATGCCATTTGGGATGATCATGACTACGGCCCGAATGATGCAGATAGAAGTTACATCGGCAAAGAATTAACCTTGGAAGCTTTACAGCATTTTTGGGCAAACCCCGGTTATGGGGTTAATAACAAGCAGGGCATTACCACTCAATTCTCATACAATGATGTTGACTTTTTTCTTTTAGATAATCGTTATTATCGAAGTCCAAACGAAAGAGAAAGTGGAGAGAGGGAAATTTTAGGTGAATCCCAAATTCAATGGTTGATTGATGCATTGGTATACAGCAAAGCCAGTTTTAAGTTCGTTTTAATTGGCGGTCAGTTTTTAAACCCGGCTGCAGTTTGGGAAAATCATGCCACTTACCCTGAGGAAAGAGAAAAAATCATTCAGCTTATTGAAAAAGAAAATATTAAGAATGTTATTTTCCTCAGCGGCGATCGACACAAAACAGAATTAAGTAAGCTTAGTTTAAAAAACGGCAACAGCATTTACGATTATACATCATCGCCGTTAACATCCAAAAGTTATAACTCTTCTGAAGAGGGAAATACGCTTAGAGTAAAAGGGACACATGTAAGTACCCAGAATTTTGGCAAACTAAGTCTGAGCGGTGATTATAAAAACAGAGAGCTGACTATTAGCACCTTTAATACAAAAGGAGAAAAGCTTTGGGAGGAGACAATTACAAGAGAGTAGTTGGTATTGTTTTAAAATAGCTACCTTTATTGCCAAACAATAAATAATGGACAACTTTCTGCTCAAACTCATCATTAACGCTTTGGCCGTTTTTATAACAGCATACTTATTAAAAGGTGTTTCTGTAAAGAACTTTTTTACAGCCATAATCACTGCACTTCTAATCGGATTAGTAAACGCATTCATTAAACCGGTTTTTATTTTTCTCACCATACCAGTAACTATTTTAACCTTGGGTTTATTTTTACTTTTTGTCGACGCATTTATGATTATGGTCATTGACAAAATGTACTCAGGTTTTAAAGTTAAAAACTTTGGTTGGGCATTTATTTTCAGTATCTTATTAGCATTAATCAACTCACTTTTAGTTTGGATTTTACAATGAAGAAATTAAATTACATAGCGCTACCATTCATTTTTAGTGGTTTAATCGCATGCAGCGAGCTCAATCAAATCGTAAATGAACTGCCAACAACGATGGAGCAAACATCTGAGCCAAGCACTTTTGAAATGGGAGAAGGGCTAAAAGCGGCCTTGGAAAAAGGAACTATCCAAGGGGTAGTTGACTTGGCCAAAGGAGGTGGATACTTGAGTAATGAAGCCTATAAAATTTACTTCCCGCCTTCAGCTCAAAAGGTAGAAAACACTTTAAGAGACTTAGGGTTTAATGATGAAGTAGACCGATTAGTAGTTTCTTTGAACAAAGCTGCAGAAAATGCAGTAAGCGAAGCCAAACCCTTATTTATTGAGGCAATTCGAGGAATGAGTATAGCTGATGCCAAAGGGATATTATTTGGCGCAGACACAGCAGCAACCAATTATTTAAAACGCAAAACAGCGGCCCAACTTCACCAAAAGTTTGAGCCTAAAATTCAAGCTTCGCTGAATGAAGTAAATGCCACTAAATATTGGGCTGATATAATGACTCAATACAACAAAATTCCTTTGGTAGAAAAAGTAGAAACTAACTTAAGTCGCTATGTTACCGAGCGTGCGGTGGATGGTTTGTTTTTAAAAATTGCGGAAGAAGAAAAAGCCATTCGAGAAAACCCACAACAAAGAACCACTGATTTGTTGAAGAAGGTGTTTGGTTATGCGGATGAGAAGTAGAAAGTGCTAGACTTCATTCATAGAAGTGAAAACATCTTTTTGGGTAAATGGTTGAAACCATTTATTTGGCATCTTTTGTACTCAACCAACCATGACTGAAGTCATGGGTTTCAACAAGACCTTAAAGTGATGCTTCGACAGGGTTGATAGTACCTAAACTTTAATCGTGCAAGAGGAAATTAATCAGATAAGTAACCGTTTCAACGGTTTAATTTAAATTCAATAATTTAGCTTTTTTAACCTACTTTAATGAAACACCTAATCTTACCTTTTACATTTCTTTTATTCTTTTTTCTTATTGGAAATACTACTGCCCAAAACTTTGAATGGGCAAAAAGCATGGGCGGTATTGGTTCTGATGTAGGCAACTCAATTGCTGTGGACAACTCCGGAAATGTCTATACAACAGGGAGCTTTTTAAGAACAGTCGATTTTGATCCTGGTCCGGGAACTTTTAATCTAACATCGGCAGGAGGTACTACTGACATTTTTATATCAAAATTAGACACCATAGGTAATTTTGTTTGGGCTAAAAAAATAGGTGGAATGAGATTTAACATGAGCCACTCTATTGCTGTGGATGCAACGGGAAATGTTTATTTTACTGGACAATTTATGGACACCGTCGACTTTAACCCCGGCTCAGGAACTTTTAACCTAATTTCAGCAGGATACTATAATATGTTTGTTTGTAAGTTAGATGCCTCAGGTAATTTTGTCTGGGCAAAAAATATGGGAGGACTAAGTACTTGTGCTGGACGCTCCATTGCTGTTGACTATTCTGGAAATGTCTATACAACAGGGGGATTTACAGGCACAATTGATTTTGACCCCGATACAGGAATCTACAATCTTAGTTCGGCGGGGAGTGGAGATATTTTCATCAGTAAATTAGACTCCTTAGGTAATTTTGTCTGGGCAAAAAATATGGGAGGAGGGTCGGATTCAGAAATAGGCCACTCGATAGCTATAGACTCTTTAGGAAATGTATATTCAACTGGACACTTTTCGGGTACAGCCGACTTTGATCCAGGTTCGGCAATGTTCAACCTCAATTCATCAGGGTACCGGGATATTTTTGTAAGTAAATTAGATGCCTCCGGCAATTTTCTTTGGGCAAAAGGAATGGGAGGGACGGGCTATGAAGAAGGCCTATCCATAGCTGTTGGGAAGGCGGGAAATGTCTACACAACAGGAGAATTTTCAGGCACAGTCGATTTTAACCCTGATATTGGAATTTTCAACCTAACTTCGACAGGGTCTAAGGATATTTTTTTATGTAAATTAGATTCATCCGGTAATTTTATTTGGGCAAAACAAATGGGAGGACTAGGTGATGATATTGGGAACTCCATCGCAATGGATTCCTTTGGGAACACCTATTTAACAGGGAAATTTATGGATACAGCAGATTTTGACCCTGGCACAGGAAGCTTTAATTTAAATTCATCTGGAGGTTATGATATTTTCGTAAGCAAATTGGACACCTTCGGTAATTTTATTTGGGCAAAAAATATGGGAGGACCAGGTGATGACATTGGCAGTTCAATAGCAATAAATCCCTTAGGAAGTGTCTTTACAACAGGAGGGTTTGAGGGTACAGTAGATTTTGATCCGGGACCTGGAAGCTTCAATTTTACCACGGCAGGTTTTAATGATATTTTCGTAAGCAAATGGAGTCAGTGTTATATTGATACTTCCCTGTCTACAAACCTACAAACTTTAATGGCTAATCAACAAGGTGCAAGTTATCAATGGTTAAATTGTGATAGCAGCTTTCAAGCTATTAGCTGGGCAACCGGTTTAATTTTTACACCTGCAATAAATGGTAGTTACGCATGTGAAATTTCGTTGAATGGCTGTGTTGATACAACAGCATGTGTGCAGGTAATCGTAACGGGAATCGAAAAGAATGCCTTTTCTGAGGAATATAAAATATACCCCAATCCTTTTGCTGATCAAATAACCATTGAGTCAACTGGTGTCCATTTAAATACTCAAGTTGACGTTATAAATATTAAAGGGCAAGTTGTTTATGAAACGACAACACTCCTAAACGGAAAAACAGTTTTAAATACCGCTGATTGGTCCAAAGGAATTTACTTTGTTCGATTGACTAATGAGCAAGGGGTTGGAACGTATAAGTTAGTCCATCAATAAGTGTAATCTTAGTAAGCTGCTAACCGAACCCACGACTTCAATCGTGGGAGAGAAAAATACAGTTATAAGTAGCCGTTTCAACGGTTTATCTATTATGAATTAACTCAAAAAGCCTCAATCAACCTAATTACAATATTTTGTTTCTGAGACGAAAGCATTGTTTGTGCTTCTTCAAACTTTGGAGGACCGAAATAAACTTTATCTACATTAGAAAACCCAAAAGGCTCTGCGGGAACGCCAAATATATTTTTATCTAGTTTTTTATTGGCATTTATATCATGAACTATTGATATGGCATATTTTCCATAAGGAAGCGGATCCAACTCAATGTTCATCTTCTTAGAATTTACCTGCACTACTCTTTTTAAAACGGCTTTTTTTTCGTCGGAAGGAAACCCCTTTTCTTTATTAAACACTAAAATTCCAATCTCGCCTTTCACATCTTTAATTCCTTCAACATCAATAGAGATACTTCCTTTTAGACTTGAATCGATAAAGGTAAATGAGGTTAAAAAAAAGCAAAGAAATAAAGCCGAGAATAAACGCATCTTTTTTAAGCAAATGTAAACTTCAAAGGAAATAAGTAAGTGTAAATTATGTTAAAGTACTTAGAACTGGTTAATTACTTTTAGTCCTCCAATTCTACTAAAATGTTTAACATTCAAAGTAGCAATGGGTAAGTTGTAATTCAAAGCAGTTGAACCAATAAGTATATCAGCAATATCGATTATTTTATTTTGATTTAAGAGATTTAAGTATATTTCTTTGGCAATCTCTGAACACGATTCGTCAAATGGTAAAATCTCGATATTTTGCTTAAGCTTATTCCAATATTCTGATTGCGCAATAGTTCTATTCCCAATTCCTATTTCATAATTTGTAATTGATGAAATGAATAAAGATTGATAAACTCCAACTAATTTATAGAAAGCTGTTTGTTCCTTTTTAGTTTTTCTAAATAATTCGATGATAATAGATGAGTCTAACAGAATCATGCTATTCTTGAATTATTAAAAAACTCTCTTGAATCTTTATACTTCTCTAAGTCTTCATTAGACCAGTTTGGTGCCTCTAAAAGTAGATCTCTTAATGATTGGCTAGCTTCTTTCGAAGCCACTTTTGTCTGAAGATTTTTTTGAAGTTTAAGCAACTCTGATTTAGGAAGCTGCTTTATAAGCTTCATTATATGATTGTATGTTATATTGATTTCCATAAGTATTCAAATTTCACCCTTTAATTTTTTAAAATAAAATTCTACATAAACTTACTATTCCAACTCTCCGAGCTAAAATTCTGACGCATTCCAAAAACATAAATACAAGCTAAAGCACAAAAGGCAATAAAAGTGTGTATCCAGACAAAAAGCTTTAGACCTAAAGTTGGCGTGGGAATGACAGCGGCAAAGATTAAGGCAAGCGTTAAGAGCGTCCAGAATAAATGCATAAACGAGCGAAGCGGAAAAGCTGCCAAGGCTCTTAAGCCATTTAGATCACTGCCCCACTTATGAATAAAATAATATTTATTGTTTCCTAATTCAGCAAACAAAAGTGGGTCTGCATCCGGGTCTTCTAGCTCAAAAAGTGACTGTGGCGCAACAATTTTAAAATTTTTCAACTCCACTCCCCACTTCTTCTCCAACGATTTTACTTTCAAAATAGCTTCGGCCGGAAGCTCTGCTTTATAAGCCGCTGCTTCTAAAAATCGAAGCCGGTACTTTACACAAATACTTTTGATTTGATCTAGGTAAAAAACATTTTCTAAATCTCCGAATTGAAAGGTAGAAACCGCTGAATTGCCCTTCGTTCTAATCCGTTCTTCAATCAAACAGTCTTCTTTAAAATCACTTTCTAACTGGGCATTAATTTCTTCTAAGAGATCCCTTTTGATACTTCTCTTTTTTTCTTTTCGAAGCGCTTTTTCTAAATCGATGCTGCTAAATTGCATAGTTTGTAATTTTTATTCGTGCAGGCTTGGTAAGGAAGGCACATAAAATTACGAAAATATTACTGAAATTCGCTACGCTTTTTCTAAAGTGATTACAGTGACTTCCGGTGGAATGCCTACTCTTCCGGGGAAGCCTATGTAGCCATAACCTCTGTTAACGTACAAATACTGTTCATTAGATTTATACAAGCCCGCCCATTCGTCGTAAAAGTATTGTACAGGACTCCACTTAAATCCGGGAACTTCAACGCCAAACTGCATTCCGTGCGTATGTCCTGAAAGTGTTAAATCAATTTGAGGAAAGTTAGGCAAAACCTCTGCCTGCCAATGCGATGGGTCGTGTGATAGTAAAATATTAAACGCACTTTCTTCCAGTCCTTTGCTGGATTTCTTTAAATCTCCATACTTTGGGAAATGACCTCTTGCACTCCAATTCTCCACTCCAATGATTCCAATTTTTTCACCATCGACCTCCAATAAGCGATTTTCATTTTCTAACAGCTGCCACCCCATATTCTTTTGGATGGTTCTCAACTCATTCAAGTTTTTTTCTTTGGCAGAAAGTGAAGCCCAGTCAACATAATCACCATAATCGTGGTTTCCCAGAACAGAATAAACCCCTAAAGGAGCTTTGATTTTATCAAAAACATTTCCCCAATCCCGCATTTCAGAAGCTTTGTTATTTACCAAATCTCCGGTAAAGAAAGCAAGATCAATTTTTTCTGCTTCAAATAAATCTACTCCACCCTGTACAGCCGTTTTATTCCAAAAGCTGCCGGCATGAATATCTGAAAGCTGCCCAATGCGGAGACCATGCAATGAAGAAGGTAAACCTTTAATCGGCAAATTAATTCTCCGAACTCTGTAATCGTGAGCTCCACTAATTACGCCCCAGCTCATAGAAACTACGGGCAAAGCAGCGACAATAATTCCTGTTTTTGCCAAAAACTCAGAGCGACTGATTCCTTCTTTGTTTGAATTATTTTTAGCATTTGGCTTAGAATACTTCCTAATTAACCACTTAATTCCACGATGAATATCATCTATAAAAACAAAAACAACTAAGAATATTTTTGATAAAAAATTAACAAAGAGCAATACTCTAATAAATGTTCTAAATGTCCACTCCCAACTATCGTGACCAATAAAATTATAGGCAAAGAATGTGCTTAAAGAAATGAATGTAAAAGTTAGGTAGACTCCTCTTAATCCTTTTTTAACAACTGATTTTTGTTTTCTTGTAACAAACTTAATCGCTTGATAAGCATACCACTCAACAAGAGTAAATAGAACAAAAAACAAAATAAGTAAGAAGACTCTTTGCATAAATATGAAATTGTTTGTCTTTAAATGGCAAAATGATAACTACTTAATTCAACTTTTGTTTTACCTTTGTCGAATAATCTAAAAATCAAAATCATGGAAAACGTTGACAAATACTCTTCAATGGCCACCGACTTTATTATGACCTACGGTCCTAAATTAGTTGGTGCAATTATAACCTTAATTATCGGACTATGGGTGATTAAGATGGTGATGAAAGCTGTTAAAAAAGCTTTTCAAAAACGTCAAATCGACGAGTCTTTAACTCCCTTTTTAATTAGCATTATCTCTATGTTACTTAAAGTGATTTTGGGGATTTCAGTTTTAAGCATGATGGGCATTGCCATGACTTCTTTTGTGGCTATTTTGGGTGCCGCCGGTTTGGCCATTGGTATGGCACTTTCAGGAACACTACAAAACTTTGCAGGCGGAGTAATTATCTTAATAATCAAGCCATTTAAAGTAGGCGACTACATCGAAGCTCAAGGCTATGATGGAACAGTAAATGAAATTCAAATCTTTAATACCATTCTTAAAACTCCGGATAATAAAACGGTAATTATTCCTAATGGTGGGCTTTCTACCGGATCTTTAATTAACTACTCAACTGAGCCTACCAGGAGAATTGCTTGGACCTTTGGCATTGGCTACGGGGATGATGTTGAAAAGGCTCGTCAGATTTTACTGGAGTTGTTTAAAGAAGACGATCGCATTTTAACAGAACCGGAACCAATGGTAGTTTTAGATCAAATGGCAGACAGTTCTGTGAATTTATCGGCAAGAGTTTGGGTGAAGTCAGGTGATTACTGGGCAGTAAACTGGAAAATGAACGAAGAAGCCTACAATCGATTTAACGCTAATGGCATCAACATCCCATTCCCTCAAGTTGATGTTCACATGATTAAAGACTAAATTTCTCATTCAAATTAAACGATAGTTATGAAAAACATATTTTTAGCACTATGCCTTTTTATGGGCTTAGGAGTTTATGCTCAAGTAACCGATGCAGAAAGTGATTTGAGAACTCAAGAAAACGACACTACTGAAGGCTGGAAAACCGGAGGTGTATTTGGTGCAAACTTTACACAAGTATCATTAACAAACTGGGCTGCCGGTGGTCAAAGTTCTGTTTCTCTTAACGGGCTTTTAAATGTATTTGCCGATTACAAAAGAGGGAACACTGCTTGGGACAACAACTTAAACCTCAGCTATGGCGAAACCCAGTTAGGGGGTAGCGACTGGATTAAGTCAGACGACCGCATTTTATTTAACTCTAAGTATGGGAAAAAAGCAACAGAGGACTGGTATTATGCAGCTCTTTTAAACTTTAAATCTCAGTTTGCTCCCGGTTACACAACTGCAGCAGAAGAAGATAAAATTTCTGATTTTATGGCTCCGGGTTACTTGTTGGGCGCATTAGGTATGGACTACAAACCGAATGAAAACTTAACTGTATTTATATCTCCGGTAACTGCAAAACTAACGGTTGTAAATATTCAATCTTTAGCTGACCGTGGTGATTATGGAGTTGAAGCTGCTGAATACGCCGGTGACAATCCTGATAGTACTAAGCTGAAAGATGGTAAAAATACTCGACTAGAAGTAGGTGGTTACTTGAGAATGATGTACAAAAAAGATATTATGGAGAATGTTAGTTTTCAAACGAATATAGACCTATTCTCAAATTACTCAGAAGATCCTCAAAATATTGATGTAAACTGGGACAATGTACTGAGCATGAAGATTAACAAGTTCTTAACCTCTACAATTACAACATCATTAATTTATGATCATGATATAAAAATTCAAGAAACCAAATCCGATGGAACTCCAAAGCTCGACGCAGAAGGAAACCCCGAAATTGGGCCAAGAACACAATTCAAATATGTAATTGCTGTTGGCTTCCAATATAAGTTTGGAGATAAGAAGGATTAAGTGGTTTGTAGCATTGCTGAAGCTGTCTTTGTTTAGCTATTGAGATGGCTTCTTATTAAATTATCTCTTTTTGCGAGTGTAATTTAAAAGATCTGATTTCTGAGCTGCACTAAGTAAGGAGATTAAAAAGCGAAGTCCGTCCCTATTTTGGGGCGGAGCCGTCTAGTCGATTGTGTTTTCGTACTTTCATTTTTACTATCTGTAAGCGTTGGCATTAGGCTATGAAAATATGATTTGTAAAAAGCGTATGAGGAGCACTAACAAGATTAATATCAAATTTCAAGGACGGTTCTACTCTCGAACTTGCATTATGAATTCTAAACGAGATTTGCCAACCTTCATTTAATGAAACCAACAAAGTCGTTGTCGAGTTATCTTGGTAAACAATTTCGATTAGTCTTGATGGTAATTTTAATTTAGGTATTCTAGCTTTAGGCTTTACGGTTTCAAATGGTAAGTTTAAAGTTCCACTTAAATTGTAAGCTTGGATTTCTACTTTTTTGTTGCCTTTGATAACCTTGTAAAAGTCTTCATTTCCTATTAAATATTGAACGAGATTTTCAGCTACAATATTGGGATTTTCTTTATCAAGTCTCAAGAGTTCTTTTCTAAAAGCGTTTAAAATTGGGATGTAAACGACTTGATGCATATTTTCAATCGAAGTCCATTTTGTTGATTTGTCAGAAGCTTTAAGTTTTGCCAACATATCAAAAATGGGTTTTATTTCATCAAAATAATTTTGTGAGCAAGGAACTCCTAACCATTTCTCTCCAAAGTCAATGTTTAACGATAACCTTGAATGCTTTACAGCCCTATGATTGTTTTTTGCGGAAATTCCAATTTCCCATTTTTGCAAAGAACGAATAATAAGAACATCACGAACATCTCCTGTTTGTCCTGCTTGGTCACTTACGATATCAAGTACCAAAACATCTTCTTTACTGATGCCATTTGACAATCTTGGCTCAATGTCAATTAAGAAATTTAGGATCAAGATCAAAAGTTGTG
>DIAJ01000038.1 GCA_002415785.1 Flavobacteriales bacterium UBA5081 | reverse complement strand
ACACAAGTTTTAGTCATGATCCCTTTTTGGGTAGTTGATATTCGTTGCTTTTAGGGTCAATTAGCCAACATTTAGCATTTTTCGGCACAAAGTTGATTATGCCGGCAGCCGGGTAAACGTTTAGCGAAGTTCCAACTACTATAAATAGTTCAGCATTTGAAGCAATCTCATAAGCTTTTTCCATCATCGGTACGGCTTCGCCAAACCACACCACATGCGGACGAAGTTGATGACCTTTTTCACATAAGTCACCAATTTCAATTTCTTCTTTTTCAAAATCGTAAACCAAATCAGGGTATCTTTCACTTTGTACTTTTCTTAGTTCACCATGTAAATGAGTTACTTTTGTAGAGCCGGCTCTTTCGTGCAAGTCGTCAATATTTTGAGTAACCACCTCCACATCAAAATAGTTTTCTAATTCGGCTATGGCTTTGTGAGCCGCATTTGGTTTAGCATTAAGAAGTTGTTTTCTTCTCATATTGTAAAACTTTAGAACTAAATCACGGTTTGCTTGCCATGCTTGAGGTGTTGCCACTTCTGAAATGTCATAATCCTCCCATAATCCACCTTGATCTCTAAACGTTTTTAACCCACTTTCTGCGCTAACCCCTGCACCGGAAAAGACAAGAAGCTTTTTCTTTTTGTCACTCATTATTTTCTATTTTTTGCCCAATTTGCTTGTTTTATTTGCCCTGCTTATTGCTTACTTTTATCAACCCTAAAATTAATGATATGGCGGATAAGAGACGGCAGATTGAAGCATTAGATTATCACTCGGAAGGAAAACCGGGAAAGATTGAAATTAAACCAACTAAACCTTACAGTTCACAAAGAGATTTGGCATTAGCCTATTCCCCCGGAGTGGCTGAGCCTTGTAAAAAAATTGCTGAAGAGAAAGAGTTAGCATACAAGTATACAGCTAAGGGGAACTTAGTGGCAGTTATATCCAACGGAACTGCTGTTCTTGGTTTGGGAGATATCGGCCCGGAAGCCTCTAAGCCGGTTATGGAGGGCAAAGGTTTGCTATTTAAGATTTTTGCAGACATTGATGTTTTTGATATTGAAGTTGACAATAAAGATGTTGATGCATTTGTAAATACTGTTAAGGCGATTGCTCCAACTTTTGGAGGGATAAATCTGGAAGATATAAAAGCTCCGGAATGCTTTGAAATTGAAAAGCGATTGAAAGAGGAGTTAGATATTCCGGTGATGCATGATGACCAGCACGGAACAGCAATTATTTCCGCTGCAGCTTTGTTGAATGCACTTGAATTGGCAGAAAAGAAAATAGAAGACATTCGAATAGTTGTAAATGGTGCCGGTGCGTCTGCTATGGCCTGTATAAATTTATACGTGGCTTTAGGAGCAAGGAAAAGCAACATTATAATGCTCGATAGTAAAGGAGTTATTCGTTCTGATCGCAACGATTTAAATGAGTACAAACAAGCTTTTGCTACGAATAGAGATTTTAACCAATTAGAGGATGCCATTAAAGATGCAGATGTTTTCTTGGGACTTTCAAGAGGAAACATTTTGTCGAAAAAAATGGTGAAAAGCATGGCGGAAAACCCGATTGTTTTTGCCTTAGCAAACCCTGATCCTGAAATCCCTTATGATGAAGCGATGAGTGTTCGTAAAGACATTATTATGGCAACCGGACGTTCCGATCATCCTAATCAGGTAAACAATGTACTGGGCTTTCCTTTTATTTTTAGAGGTGCTTTGGATGTAAGAGCAACTACCATTAATGAGGAAATGAAGCTGGCTGCAGTAAAAGCCATTGCTAAAATTGCTAAAGAGCCTGTGCCGGAAGAAGTTAATGAGGCTTACAGCTCAAGAAATTTGAGCTTTGGTAGAGATTTTTTAATTCCAAAGCCAATGGATCCGCGCTTGCTAATGGCTATTGCTCCTGCGGTAGCTAAAGCTGCAATTGATTCAGGAGTAGCTCAGAAACCCATTGAAGACTGGGCGAAATACAAAATGGAATTGAGTACAAGACTTGGTTTAGATATCAAGTTAATTAAAAATATGACGGAGCGCGCTCGAAGAAAACTACAGCGTGTGGTGTTTGCTGAGGCAGATAATTACAAAGTGTTAAGAGCGGCTCAGGTGGTGAGAGACGAGGAAATAGCGATGCCTATTTTACTCGGGAATCACAAGCGAATTCAGGCTTTAATGGAAGAATATGGACTCGATTTAGAAGGGGTTAAAATCATTGATCCAAAAGAAGAGTCTTGGCAAGATAAGCGCTATGAGTATGGAGATGTTTTATTTGAAAAACGTCAGCGTAGAGGAATCACCCAGTTTGAAGCTCGTCAAAAAATGCGAGATAGAAACCACTTTGGTGCCATGATGGTAAACCAAGGAGATGCGGATGCTTTTATTAGCGGAATCACTCGTAATTATCCGGAAACCATTCGTCCGGCTTTGCAAATTATAGGCACAGAAAAAGGGGTGAGTAGAATTGCCGGAATGTACATTGTTATCACTAAAAACGGACCGGTATTTTTTGCAGATACGACCATAAATGTTGAGCCAACTGCTCAAGACTTAGCTGATATAGCAGTTTTAACAGCAAAGTCGGTAGAGCGAATGAAGATTAAGCCGAGAATAGCCATGTTGTCTTTTGCCAACTTTGGTTCTTCGGAGTTTGAACAAACTAAAAAGGTGAGCGACGCAGTAAAAATACTGCATGAAAAGCATCCAAAATTAGTGGTTGATGGAGAACTTCAAGCCAATTTTGCCCTGAGCAAAGACTTAATGAAAGAAAAGTTCCCATTTTCTAAATTGGTCAATAAGAAAGTAAATGTCTTAATCTTTCCTAACCTTTCTGCCGGAAACATAGCATACAAATTAGTGCAAGAAATGGGAGAATTAGAAGCTATTGGTCCGGTACTTTTAGGTTTGAAAAAACCGGTACACATTTTACAATTGGGAAGTAGTGTTAGAGAAATCGTAAATATGGCTACTATTGCAGCTGTAGATGCACAAACCAGAAAGTAAATCAAATGATTGCACACATTAATGGAAGACTAGTTGAGAAAACGCCCACTTATGTAGTGATAGAGTGCAATGGCGTAGGCTATCAGCTCAATATTTCGCTAAATACTTACAGTCAAATTCCGGAGGGAGAGGCTTGTAAATTATTAACTCAATTTGTTGTTCGCGAAGATGCTCAACTGTTGTATGGATTTTCCAGCATGGCTGAGAAAAGACTTTTTCAATTGCTAATTTCCGTTTCCGGGGTTGGAGCAGCAACTGCTTTAATGGTTTTGTCGGCCGGAGATCCTACTGAAATTCAAGAAGCTATTTTAAGTGGTAATGCAGCATGGTTTAAAGCTGTAAAAGGAATTGGTCCAAAATCTGCTCAGCGAATCATTATTGATTTAAAAGATAAAGTAGCAAAAGAAAACATCGATTTAGAAATTTCTTCACCTCAGGACAATACTGTAAAAGAAGAAGCGTTATCAGCCCTGGTTATGTTAGGCTTTAGCAAAAATCAGGCGGAAAATGCCCTTAAAAAACTGTTGAAGTCGAAGAGTGATTACTCTGTAGAAGAATTAATTAAGTATGCATTGAAGGGGCTGTAGGGGGCTCGCATTTTAATTTGGTATTTAAGAAAAGGCATATAAGCAGGCTGGTTCTCCCACTTGGTCTGATGGGGACATTTGTCGGCTCAATGGTGGCGTTCAATAAAAATGAACTGCCCGTCGTTGAGCTTCCTGCGTATTATATGGCCATACCCGACTCCACAGAAGATGATTCTGCTGACATAGATTTAATTTTTCCTTTTGATGATAATAGCAATGAAGGATTAAATCAAGGAGGTAGTCCGCTTTACTTATCCGACCCCAAAAATGTGAATAAAGAGTTTCAGTACGATCCGGAAAGTGGTCAGTACAATTATTACCAAAAAATGGGCGACGACAATTACCGTAGCCCCTCTTACATGAGTCTGGAAGAGTATCTAGAGTACGATATGGCTAAAAGTCAGCGAGATTTTTGGCGCTCTAAAGCAGCAGCTCAAACGCTCAATGAGTCTGAAGGTTTTCGACCTCAGTTAAATGTAAAAGGAAAGCTCTTTGATCGAATTTTTGGGGGGAATACCATTGATATTCGTCCCCAGGGCTCTGCTGAACTCTCTTTTGGTGTAAACGTAGCTCGTAGAGATAATCCAATTCTTCCCGAAAGGCAAAGAAGAACAAGTACCTTCGATTTTGATCAAAAAATTCAATTAAATGTAATTGGAAATATTGGGGAGAAAATGAAAATTCAAACCAATTACAATACGGAAGCTACTTTTGATTTTGAGAACCAAACCAAGCTTGAATATACAGGTTATGAAGATGAGATTATCCAAAAAATTGAGGCAGGTAACGTTTCCATGCCGCTTCAGAGCTCTCTAATTACCGGTAGCCAAACGCTCTTTGGTGTAAAAACAGAACTTCAATTTGGTCGCCTAAGAGTTACTTCAATTTTTTCTCAGGAAAAAGGGGAGAAGAAAGAAATCAACGTAAGTGGTGGAGCTCAAGTTCAGGAGTTTGAAAAGTCGGCGGCAGAGTACGAAGACAATAAACACTACTTTTTATCTCATTTGTTTAGAGAGAGCTATGAGACAAATTTATCTGAACCACCACGTGTTATTTCCAGAATAAATATTACAGCAGTTGAGGTTTATATTACAAATACTCAAGGAAACTTCAACAATACGAGAAATATTCTAGCTTTTACCGATTTAGGTTCTGATCGTAGAATTTTAAACCCCAATATCGTAAATCGTGACCCTTCAGTTAGGGTAGCTGATAATAATGCCAATGATCTTTATGCTAACCTAACCGGGGGTTTTGGTCAAGCAGAGGTAATTAGAAATTTCAACAATTCTGATCAGGTATTACAAGCGCAGGGAATGGTTTCCGGAACTGACTACGAACGCCTTGAAAATGCCGTAATGTTGAGCCCCAATGAGTATACCTTAAATACTGAACTGGGCTATATTTCATTAAACCGAACACTAAATCCGCAAGATGTACTGGCTGTTGCATATCGCTATACCTACAACGGACAAGTTTATCAAGTTGGTGAACTTTCAACAGATGGAATCGATGGACAGAATGCAGTATACCTTAAGTTGCTAAAAGGAACAATTATTGATCCTACTTTGCCAAGTTGGGATTTAATGATGAAAAACGTGTACTCTCTTGATGCTTTTAACGTAAGTGAAGAAAATTTTGAATTACAGATTTGGTATTTAAATCCTGAAACCGGAGTTGAAATTCCCTATTTTCCGGAAGGGCCAAATCAATCCATGCCATTAATCAACACATTGGGCTTAGATCGAGTGACGGTGACAAATCAGCCTCAGCCAGATGGGGTTTTTGACTTTTTGCCTAACATAACCATCAATCCGCAAAACGGTCGAATTTACTTTCCCGTCCTCGAGCCCTTTGGTGATTACCTAAAGGAGCAGTTTAACAACCCTACTTTAGCGGCAAAATACGCTTTTGATTCGCTTTACACAACCACAAAAGTGCTTGCTCAGCAAGATGTTGACCACAACAGGTATACTTTTAAAGGTCGTTATCAATCGAGTTCAGGTTCAGAAATTAATCTTAACTCTTTTAACATTCCGGAAGGTTCGGTAACTGTGACGGCAGGAGGAGCTCGATTGCAGGAAAATGTTGATTATACGGTTGATTATAATTTAGGTAGAGTGAAAATATTAAACGAAGGTATTTTGGCTTCCGGGCAACCGATTAAGGTCAGCTTGGGGAGTAATTCTTTGTTTAATGTGCAAACGAAAACACTTTTAGGTTCGCGTTTCGACTATAGAGTTTCAGATGATATTAATGTGGGAGCAACGGTATTAAATCTTACAGAGCGCCCGCTGACTAGAAAAATTAATATTGGTGACGAGCCAATTTCAAACACCGTTGTTGGTGTAGATGGTAGCTTCCGATCAGAGGTTCCACAAATAAGTAGAGCTGTTGATTTATTGCCTTTTTATTCTACGAAAGAAAAATCCACTATAACTGTTACCGGCGAGGCAGCTCGACTCTTTCCGGGAAATTCACGCGCCATTTCAAAAAGTGGAATCGCCTATATCGACGATTTTGAAGGCAGCCAAACGGTAATTGACATTCGCTCATCGAATGCATGGTATTTAGCAAGTACTCCGCAGGGTCAAGATGATTTATTTCCGGAAGGAAACCTTAATGATAATTTAGCTTATGGTTATAATAGAGCACATTTGTCCTGGTATACCATTGATCCCTTATTCTTTAGGAACGATAGCAGGACGCCAAATCACATAAGAGATTCAGAAAGTCAGGCGAATAACTTTTCAAGAGAAATTTTAGAAACGGAAGTTTTTCCCAATAAAGATCCTGATCCGGGGTTGATTAACAATTTACCCACCTTAGATTTGGCATTTTATCCTAGAGAAAGAGGACCTTACAACTATGAAACTAGCGGTAGTGCCTACTCTGCCGGTTTAAATCCCGATGGAACATTAAGAGAGCCTCAAGAGCGATGGGGTGGAATTATGCGTGAAATCCAATCGAGTGACTTTGAGGCGTCCAATGTGGAATACATTCAGTTTTGGATAATGGATCCATTTAATGAGCAAGATGGAAACCCCAACCACAGCGGGGGTGATTTATATTTTAACATTGGTTCAATTTCTGAAGATATTTTGAAGGATGGTAGAAAAAGTTTTGAAAATGGCTTTCCGGTAGATGGCTCAGACAATAACACCGCCGAGGTGATTTGGGGTAGAATTCCAACGATACAATCAGTTGTAAATGCCTTCGATTTTAATCCACAGTCCAGACAGTTTCAAGATATTGGTTTAGATGGTTTGTCGGATAATCAAGAACAAGGTTTTTTCCAAGATTATTTAGATACGCTTTCCAATATTTTGGCACCAAATGCCTTTACTAATTTCTTTAACGACCCTTCTTCAGACAATTATCATTATTATCGAGGCAGTGATTACGACAATCAGCAGCTTTCTATTTTGGAGCGTTATAAAATGTTT
The DNA here is from genome assembly GCA_002415785.1 of Flavobacteriales bacterium UBA5081. Taxonomy (GTDB): domain Bacteria; phylum Bacteroidota; class Bacteroidia; order Flavobacteriales_E; family Vicingaceae; genus UBA5081. The sequence continues at coordinate 25,270 of DIAJ01000038.1, read as the reverse complement.
AACGGACATGAAGGAAACTCTCCAACTGCTGAGCAGTCGCCGGAAGACTACCCAACAGCAGCTACTACATTGCCCGATGTGGAGGATGTTAACAGAAACTTTAACTTGGATAGAACAGAAAGCTATTACCAATACAAAGTAAAGCTATCACCTGATTTATTGCAACCTGGGAATGTTGGAGCAAATTATATTACGGATGTTGTTCGAGCAACTAAAACAGTAAATGGCAGAACCAAAGAAGTGAATTGGTATCAGTTTAAGATCCCAATTAGAGAACCGGAAAAAGTGGTTGGAAACATTCGCGACTTTAAATCTATTCGTTTTATGCGGATGTTTATGAAGGGCTTTAACGAAGAAGTAGTTGTGCGTTTTGCTCGATTAGGATTGGTGCGTGGTGAATGGAGAAGGTATACCGGAGAAGATTTGCCGCCTGGTGATACACATGGAAATGAGCCGGGAGCAACTACTTTTAATATTGGAGCGGTGAACTTAGAGGAAAACGCCAATCGCGTGCCGATTAATTACACCATTCCACCGGATATTGAGCGTGAAATTGACTTTGGTACAACGAATTTACGTCAGCTAAATGAGCAATCGTTGGAGTTGGATGTTTGTGATTTGCAAGATGGTTATACCAAGTTTGCTTTCCGTTATTTGAACTTAGATATTCGTCAGTACAATACATTAAAAATGTTTTCTCATGCTGAAGCCGGAAATCAAGCTGAGGTGCTGAACGATGGTGATGTTTCTTTGGTTTTGCGTTTGGGAACAGATTTTGAGAATAACTATTATGAATACGAAGTTCCCTTAACAGTAACACAGCCCGGACAAAACTCTCCGCGGCAGGTTTGGCCAAGTGCCAATGAAATTGATTTGGCATTTCAGAAATTAATTGATGCAAAACAAACAAGAAATCGACAAACCATAAGTCCCGGTGGTGGAGTTAGCATTAATAGGGTTTATGAAATTCCCGATGGTAAAAATTTAATCCGAATTAAGGGTAATCCAAACTTGGCAGAAGTGCAGGTGATTATGATTGGGGTGCGAAACCGAAGAGGAGGCCCGGGAAATCCAAATGATGACGGACTGGCAAAATGTGCTAAAGTTTGGGCGAACGAACTACGTCTTTCTGACTTTAACAATAAAGGAGGTTGGGCAGCTCAAGCCCGAATGACAGCTCAAGTAGCCGATTTAGGTACGGTGAATCTTTCCGGTAGCATGAGTACTCCCGGTTGGGGAAGTTTAGAGCAAAAACTAAATGAGCGACAAAGGGAAACTCGTCAACAATATGACTTATCAGCAAGTTTAGATTTAGCTAAATTTTTGCCCGACGAAGCCAATGTGAGTATTCCCATGTATTACTCCATTTCAGAAAGTGTGGTAAGACCGGAGTTTAATCCGCTTGATCCGGATGTGAAGTTGAATGAGTTTTTAAATTCCGATGAATTTACTTCTGACTATAAAGATTCGATTCGTAAAATCACCGATGATTATACGCGTAGGCGAAGTGTTAACTTTACCAATGTACGAAAGCTACCCGGACCCAATAAAAAGAAAAGTAATTTCTACGATGTAGAAAATTTTGCTTTTACTTATGCTTATTCCGAGGTGTTTAATCGAAACATCACAACTAAGTTTGATCGATTAAAAACGTATAGAGGGGCTATTAATTACAGCTTTAGTGGTAAGAAAAACAGCATTGAACCTTTTAAAGAAGTTGAATTTTTTAAGAAAAATCAAGCCTTTAAGTTTATACAGGACTTTAATTTCAATTTGATGCCGAGTCAAATCAGCATTCAAAATCAATTCGACCGCTCCTATCATGAACGTCAGGCGAGAAACATTACTACATCTTCTGCTTCCTCTTTTGTTTTTGAGTCGCCGCCATTTTATCAAAAGTCATTTGACTGGGCGAGAATTTATACGATTCGACACAACTTTACAGAGTCCTTAACTTTTAATTTCAATGCCTCAAATCGAGCCTTGATTTCTGAGCCAGATGGCAAAGTGGATCGCGATGATGAAGAAAGCTACGATCGCTTTAAGCGAGAAGTATGGCAAAATGTTCAACGCTTTGGCGACAATACGAACTACAATCACAATTTTGATTTAAATTATAGTATTCCGTTCTCAAAACTTCCCGGATTAGATTTTATGAATGGTAGTGCACGTTATGCTGCCACTTATGCTTGGGATTTAGTTGGTAACCCACAACTCGACCAAAATTTGGGAAGTAATATTCGTAACTCTCAAACTAAGGGAGGTCAGCTTACCATGAACATGGATGTGTTGTACAATAAGTTTCAATATGTAAAAGATTTAAAAAATCCTCAAATTGATAATCGATACAACTATAAAACACCTGAGGAGTTAGCAGAAGAAAAGAGAAAAGAGGAAGAGAAAAAGCGCAAGAAGGAAGAACGAAAAGCCAAAAAAGAAGGAGAGGGCGAAGGAGAAGAAAAGCAAGAGGAAGCGCAACCTAAGAAAGCAAATAATGGAGAGCAAAAACCAAAAGAAGAGTTAGCTGAAGAAGAGGAAGACTCCTTAATGACCAAGAAGTTTATTTTGCAGCGCTACTTAATGGATAATGCCATCTGGGCAATTATGAGCTTAAAGAGTGTTTCCTTAAACTACAATGAAACACAAGGAACAGTACTTCCAAACTTTGGAAAAACGCCTAATTTAGTGGGGATGTCAAACGATTGGAAAGCTCCCGGATGGGGATTTGTGGCGGGTTTCCAAGAACCGGAAGACGATTATTTATACAGGGCATTAGAAGAAGGCTGGTTGATCGAAGACATCTTTGTCAGTGGTGATTTTAATAAAACCTACAGCAAGCAGTTAAACATCCGGGCAACCATTCGCCCCATCGATGGATTGAGGATACAATTAGAAGCCAGTCAGAATGAAACCCAAAATGTTTCGCGCTATTTCTTTTGGGATGATAGTTTAGAAGTCCCTAAATACAATTTAGATGCTCCGCCAATTGTAAGCGGAAGCTATAGTGTTTCTTTCTTGAGCTTTAATACTTCATTTATTGATGATGACGACCAAACCTTCGACAATCCTGTTTTTCAGAAGATGCGTGAAAACCGCTCGATTATTTCTCAACGTTTAGGTGAGCGAAACATCAATTCCGTTACTCGAGGAGAGTTTGCAGAAGGTTATGGTAGCACGTCTCAAGAAGTTTTGCTTTACTCTTTCCTCTCGGCTTATTCAGATACTGATCCAAACGATGTTACCATTGGTGATTTCACCAAAATATTGCCCATGCCCAACTGGAATGTAACCTATGATGGTTTGTCAAAAATACCTTTCTTTAAACGCTACTTCAAGAGCATTACTTTAAACCATCGTTATCGCTCAACATTTAGCGTAGGTTCTTATACGCGAAACCCAAATTATGAAACGCTCAATGGAGATCCAATTGTTAAAGATCAAAATGAGAACTTTATTACCGACCGCCAGTTGACAACCGCCAGTATTGTGGAGTCTTTTAGTCCGTTGATCAATGTGGACATGACATGGAACAATAGTTTAATTACTCGTTTAGAAATGAGACAAGACCGAAATCTTTCTTTGAGCTTTAACAATAATCAGATCACTGAGGTAAAAGGAAAGGAATACATTATTGGTCTGGGGTATAGAGTGCAAAACTTAAAATTACCCTTTAAAGTGGGGAAAGTAGAAAGAGCCAGCGACTTAGATTTAAGAGCAGATATCAGTATGAGAGATAACCGAACTGTGATTCGAAGAATTGTGGAGAACAGGAATGAATTGACGGCGGGTCAACGAATTTTCTCCATTAAGTTTACGGCAGATTATCGCTTTAGTAACCGACTTAATTTGAGATTATTTTACGATCGTGTAGCGAATACTCCACTGATTTCAACAACTTTCCCAACGGCAAACACAAATGCGGGAATAAGTTTACGCTTTACGCTTTCACAATAAAAGGCGAAGTACTAATTTTACGGCAAATTAAAATTCTAGAAAAGATGAATGTTCCTTCAGAGTTGAAGTATACAAAAGACCACGAATGGGTAAAGGTTGAAGGCGATGTAGCCACTATTGGTATTACTGATTTTGCTCAAAGTGAGTTAGGTGATATTGTTTATGTTGAAATTGAAACCGAAGGCGATTCCTTGGATGAAGGTGAGGTTTTTGGAACAGTTGAGGCAGTAAAAACCGTTTCTGATTTGTTTATGCCTATCAAAGGCGAAGTAATTGAAGTAAACGAAACAATAGAGTCTGAGCCGGAAGCTGTAAACGACGATCCTTATGGTAAAGGGTGGTTGATTAAAGTGAAAATTGAAGATTCTTCTGCTGTTGAAAATTTGCTTTCAGCGGATGCCTACAAAGAAGAAATTGCCTAAGCAAAAGTTAATCAGCTGGCTGCCTTTAATTGTATGGATTATTGCCATTTGCTTTTTAAGTTTTAGTCCGTTAGACAATGTAAAGCTGCCCGACTTTTCTGCATTTGATAAGTTGGCGCATTTCGGAATGTATGCACTTTTGGTGTTCTTTTTAACCATTCCATTAAAAGGACAGATGAATGCATTTTCTATTGGAGTGATTTTGGCAATAGTCTTTTCTGCTTTTACAGAATTGATACAACATTTTTGGGTTAGTAATCGTTTTGGAGATGCGTTCGATTTTATGGCAAATGTTCTTGGCATTTTTGTTGCATATTTCTTTTTGAAAAAAAGAATAAAATCTTAACATTTACGTTAAGTTGATAAATAAAAGAGTAGCGTAAAATTTATTACTTTAGCTGTTTGAAAATAATTAAACTTTTATGGAGACAAAGAAAAATCCAAAAGCTGACTTAGAGAATAAGCGTGGTCTTTTCTTTCTCGTTGGTTTGGTGCTTGTATTAGCCGTTGTTTTGGTGGCTTTTGAGTGGAAAACTTACGAAAAAGGACCGGCTTCTTTGGGTGAGTTAAAAGTAGATGATTTGGAAGAGGAAATTATTCCTATTACTCAGCAAAAACCACCTCCACCACCTCCACCACCTCCGCCGCCGCCACAAGAAATTTTAGAAATTGTGGAAGATGATAAGGAGATTGAAAACGAGGTAGAAATTGAAGATGTAGAGGCGGATATGGAAACTGAAATTTTCGAAGAACCGGAAGAGGTAATCGAAGAGCCTGAAGTCTTTTCTGTAGTTGAAGATATGCCGGTTTTCCCCGGTTGTGAAGATGCAGGAAGTGCTGCCGAAAGAGATCAATGTTCTCAGGGAAAAATCTTTGCTTATTTAGCATCCAATATTAAGTATCCACCAATGGCAAAAGATGCCGGAATTAGTGGTACTGTTTATATTCGATTCGTTGTAGATGAAAACGGAGAAGTAAGAGATGCTGAAGTGCTTAGAGGTGTAGCAGGAGGTAAGTCACTTGATGAAGAAGCTCTCAGAGTAGTGAAAACTCTTCCCAAAATGAAACCCGGTAAGCAAAGAGGTCAAGCAGTACGTGTACAATATAATGCACCTGTGAGATTTAATTTGAGATAAAATCAATTTTTATCATACAAAAAAGGAGCGAAAAATTTCGCTCCTTTTTTTTGTGCGTTTTTTTTGATTAGAAGATAGAATCAAGACCGCTACGCTGATAGAAGAAAGAAGTTAGACCGCTTCGCTGTTAGAGTCAAGAAGTAAGAGAGTTGAAAGTGCCTAAAGTTTGAAGTAGAAAGTTATTTTTCACCACATAAGCCTGCGAAGTAAGAACCTATTTTCGCCTCATCGAGAAAGTTTCAAGGTTTCTACTTTCATGTTTCATATTTTCCGAAGCCCTGAAAGGGCGAAATATAAAAGCCCGGTACTTTAGTGCCGGGAAAGAATAAAAAACAATGTAACTTTTGGCGGCATTTTGCACCAAAATGGTGACAAAAGTGGTTATAGAATAGAACACTCCTGCCTGCTGCAAGCAGGGATGACACGGATTTGGCTGATTTTCGCAGATTAAATTCGCGGCTATAAAACATTAAGTACATGAAGGGTTTAAGGATATCATTAAGTTTTAGTCACAAGCGCTTTTCTGTTAGAAGAAAGAAGTTAGACCGCTTCGCTATTAGAGGAGAGAAGTTAATTGGATGAAGGATAAAAGTTTAAGGATGAAGGAAAAAGTTAAAAGTACTTGAAGTTTAAAGTCATGAGCTGTTTTTAACCATTAAGGTTCTCTAAAAGGACTCAAAGGGTTCCTGAATTACTAATAATCTATTCTCTTCTCATTTCAAAAACATTTGACATTTGAAACTTGCGATTTGAAATTATTCTTAACTAAAAAACTCTTAATTGTTAATTCTTAACTCTTAATTCCCTTTTCTTAAAACTTAATCTCTACATATTCAATCACCTCATAGTTTAGGTGCTTTTCTAGAATTTTATGGTAGTCTTTAGTGGCAGTAAAGCCAAAACCCGACTCCATAAATTCATTGAAAACATAAGACCAATCAGACTTTTTAGGAAAAGCAAATGCAAAAAATTCATCAGCTACATTCGCTTGCTTGTGCATTTTAACATACTGGTCGTTCTCTTTAATGTATCGCCAAAAGGTAATTAAATCAGTGTAGCCGTAAAACCTACCTGACTCTGCTACTTTTTTAACTACAGCAATAGGGCTGCCTACGTATTGAATTTCGGGATTGTAATCGATCTCGTATTTCTTCCAAAATGCTTTTAAGTGAGATTCATGGATAGAACCTTTGATGGTTGTGGGGTAATAACCACTAAAATATTGATTAAACTCTTTAGCAGATCTTGCTGTTGGTATACTGCCATGACTAATTAAAACAGAAACATTCCTCAAATATGGTGCGCTTAAATTCAAGGCTCTTTTTCGCTCCTCATTAATCGTAATTGTTCCTGCTGCTACACTGTTAACCGGTGCCGACTCTAATGATTCATATACTTTAGAGAAACCTTCATGCTCGCTAAACTTTAAAGTCAAATCAACTCCTTTGTTTTCTTTCAGCCATTTAGCAAAGTAATTAAGAATGTCTATTTCAATACCGCTAAGCTTACCATCTTTCATATAAGAAAAAGGAGGATTTTCAAAATAGCGCACTTCAAGTGTTCCACTCTTGGCTTCCTTCACTGCTTCCCAGCTATTATTTTGGGCATTAAGGTTAAATTGAGCGATTATAAAAAGCAGGACAATCAGTAAGTTTGTTCGTAGGTTCATATTCATAGTTTTTTGGTTCCTTACAAATGTAATATATAAATTGAAAGCGATTGCATTGTAAAAATTAATAGCTTTGGAGCAAGAATCAATAAATCTTTGTAAATTTCTTCCTTAAAACCATCTAAAATGAAACCAATATTCCCATTAGCGTTAATTGTACTTACTTTAGGTTTTTCTGCATGTAATGAAGAAGAGGTAAAACAATTGGAAAGCGAGAAGTCTGAATTAAAAGCTGAAAGTTCTGAGAAAGATTCTTTAATTAATGAAATGCTCGGAGCTTTCAATGAGATTCAAGCCAATTTAAACCAAATTCGCGCCAAGGAAGAAGGCATAGAACTTAAGGCAGCCAATGCTGAAGGAAGTTCTGAAGATATTCGCAGTGCAATTAATGATGATGTAAAGCGAATCAGTGAATTGATGAGAGAAAACGAAATGATGATTGACAATTTGAATAAGCGCATGAAATCGGCTCGAATTGAACTGAGTGAGTTTAAAAAATTGGTCAATAATTTAAATCAAGAAGTAAAAGCTAAAAACGAACAAATTGCAGAGCTAAATAGAATTTTGTCGGACAAGGAATTGAAAATTGAATCCTTGTATTTTAGAGTTGATTCCTTAGAAATTAGCAATGAAATAAAAGACAAGGAGATTAAAGAAAAAGTGGATGAAATGAATGTGGGCTATTATGCTTATGGAAGTTTTAAAGAACTAAGAGATCAAAATGTGATTACCAAAGAAGGTGGCTTTTTAGGCTTAGGTAAAAATGAAACTTTAAAAGACGATTTTAATAAAGAGTATTTTAGCAAAATTGATATTCGAAAGCAGCGTTCATTCTTGATTTACGCCGACGAAGCAAAGCTTATTACTCCTCACCCTGAGGGTTCATACGAGCTTCATGGAGAGAATAAGGTAGATAGTTTGGTGGTCACTAATCCCGAGGAGTTTTGGAGAGCGACAAAGTACTTGGTTATTTTGATTGACTAAGCTCTTCCAAGTTTTTTAATGCAATAGCTGTCATCAATCCCATTCCTATTTCTAAAGCACTCTCATCTATATTAAACTTTGGATGATGTACGCTTTGAGTGATTCCCTTTTGTGAATTGCCAACGCCTAATCGGTAAAAGCATGCGGGTACTTTTTGAGAAAAATAAGCAAAATCTTCTGCAGTCATTCTCAAGTCCAGTTCATGTACTTTTTCTTCTCCTAAATAGCTTTTTGCAGCAGCAGAAGCAGTTTTCGTTACACTAGCATCATTGGTTAAAAAAGGATAGCCTTTCATAATGTTGACTTCGCATTCACCGCCAAAAGCTGCCGCCTGACTTTTGCAAATGGCATCAATTTTTTCATGGTAAATGCTTCTCCATTCTTCATTCATCGTACGCAAAGTGCCTTCAATTTTCACTTCATCCGGAATTACATTGGTTGCGCCCATGCCTACAATTTTTCCGAATGAAAGCACAGTAGGCACTGTTGGTGGAGCAATTCTACTGCTGACTTGCTGCAACTGACAAATAATATTGGCTGCCAAAACAACGGAATCAACATTTTTATGTGGCAAGGCTGCATGTCCGCCTTTCCCTTTAACTGTCAGATATATTTCATCCGCAGAAGCCATGTACATTCCCTCGCGAAAGCCCACATTGCCAACTTCCATTTCAGGGTAAACGTGTTGAGCAATCATTCGCTGAGGTTGGTACTTTTCTAAAGCTCCCTCTTTAATCATAAGCGAAGCACCACCGGGCAGCTTTTCTTCTCCGGCTTGGAAAAAAAGTACCACTTTCCCTTTCCAATAGTCTTTGGTTTCTTGCAAAATTTTGGCAACACCCATCAAACAGGCCGCATGCACATCGTGCCCGCAAGCATGCATTTTACCTTCATTTTTTGATTTGTAGGAAACTTCATTTTGCTCCTGAATAGGAAGTGCGTCAATATCGGCTCGCAAAGCAACACAAGGGCCGCTTTCTGCTCCTTCTATCACCACGGAAAATCCGGTTTTCACCCATTCTGCATCAATGGTAAGTCCCCAGCTTTTGAGCTTTTCTTTTAAAAACTTTGAAGTTTCAAATTCCTCAAAAGAGAGTTCGGGGTTTTCGTGTAGATAATGGCGAATAGATTGAATTTCGCTAAAGAATTCAGTCGCTAAGCCTTTTATTTTTTCAGTGAGATTGCTCATTATTTTGAGAAGAATACCAGTTTTATTGCTGCAATTAACATAATGATTCCAAAAACCTTTTTCATCATGGCTTCTGAAATGTAGGTGAGTGAAAGCTTAGAACCTAAATAGCCTCCAACAATAAAAGCCACAGCTATAATTGCGGCGTACTTTATGTTTAACTCTCCGGCTTTGTAGTAATTTATTGCGGCTAAAATTCCGATAGGAGGGAGCATCAGTGCCAAACTCGTGCCTTGCGCTCCATGCTGACTCATTCCCAAAAAATAAACGAGCGCCGGAACGATAATTATTCCACCGCCAACGCCAATCATGCCACTTAAAATGCCGGCAAGTATCCCAATAACAACTAATATTACTATGGTTAATAATGTCATACGCATGAATTAAATATCTAAACTTAAAGACAACATAAAGAGTGGCTTGTCGGCAATTAAACCATTTTCAACTCCCCAGCCCCAATCTGCGCGCACAAAGTAACCCAATAATGTGGTGCGTAAGCCAAAACCAAGGCCGCCAACAATTGGGTCGTTAATGTTTTCATAGGTTACGGTAATCGGACCTGTAGTAAATTCTTCGTTGTTTGAAGGGTTATTTTCCTCAAATGGAGAAGCGCCCATCCAAGCGGTGCCTACATCACCAAAGCCAATAACTTGGAAGTTTCTTAAAAAGTCAGACTGAATGGGTCGGTTAATAAAATAAGAGAAAACCGGTAATCTCAGTTCAGCATTGATAAGAGCAAAATTATTTCCATTCCGAACGTTTTGTTCAAAGCCTCTCATATTGGCTGCCATGGCCTGAAAACCATAATTCATATCGCCATTTGGATCAATTGGAGTGTTTTCATCAAAAATATCGTTGCGCCACCATTCATCTACACCTCCTAAATAATAAACCAATGGATTTGAGCCAATGGATTTACTCGCTGCAAAGCGAAAAACCCCAATAAACTCACGGTGGATTTTCTGATAATGCCTAAAATCAATACCAAAAACGCTCAAATCAGTTGCGCTGTTTTCAGTTTCATTATACACCAGTTGATATTGCTCCGCAAAGATTTTAAAACGCGTACCATAGCGAATGTTCAGGGCTACATCGCGGGTGTTATCAAAAACATAAGCCAGCTTAGCAGATGCCCAGTAATCACTTTGAGTTTCTCTTTCTAAATTTATTTGATCAGATGAAAGTGGAATATTTCGATCATTTCGAGCAGAAATCACTCCTCTTAAGCTCGTCACCTCGCTAAAAGGCCAAATTAAACTAACATTAGCTTGCATTGTTTTTGTATCAAAAGGATAAAAGGCATCTGTATTTCTCAACCTTCTTCGGCTAATGCTGTATTCTTTGTCTAAGCGTTTTTCCAGATTTTGATAATGTACAGAATACTCAAGCAAACTACCGGCATAGCGGAATCCACCGTAAATTCGATGATTTTCCATTAAGTCAACCATACCGATTTTTGTGTTCACGCCCACTCCGGGATTGATGTATGGCCCTCCATTAAATACTTGGTATTGTTGCGTAATGAACATATTGTTCAACTGAAGTACAGAATTGTCCGGGCGAAAGTTTAAGCGATAAATACGCTGAGTTGGAAATTTTAAATCTTCCTTTCCTTCCACTTTACTTTCACTTAGTGATGAGCGCTTGATTGTTTTTTCTTCAGCTTTTTGAAGACCATCAAAAAAGGTGTATTCCTCAATATTTACCTTTTTTTCAACTTCTTTTGGTTGGATGGTAATCAGTTCTTTCGATTGGCGAAGATCAATTTTATTGAGTTCAAAGGTTTCTTGATTTTCATCGCTTATTACATTTTTTTCAGCTTCCGGATTTTTCTCTGTGCTCAAGAAATAGCGTTCATTTAAAAAGCTGATTTGATTAATCTCCTCATCATTTTCTGACTGATAGAGAATGTTTCTTTCGTAATCGGCTAGTGGTTTAATATTGTAAAAATAACGGTAATGTACAGCGGTATCTACTCGTGCCACCGCACTGTCAAATTTTGCTTGATATCGACTGCTTTTTGCCCCTTCCTGCTCTAAAAATAACAGCTTGTCTTTGTAATACAGTGGACTGAGCTCGTCACTTTCATCGGTATTGCTGACTTCTAAAATAGGAGCTTCAGGCTTGTTAAAGTCATAAACGAATATGTCTTTTTCATGAGCAAAACGATCAATTTCACTATTTAGGTTTAAAGAATCATTATTTCTGTTAGAGCTAAAAATGATTTTGTCGCCTTCCTGATTAAAAACCGGATCTAAGTCAGCATAAACATCATCAGTTAGTTTTTGCTGTGTATTTCCTATAATGGTGTATAAGTATAGATCTGATTGTCCTCCTGCTACTGCAGAAAAAATCATTTGTCTGCCATTGGGGCTATAATCAAAGTTGAGCACCTTTGCCAAGCGAAAAACCGGTTGAGCTTCTAGTGTTTCATCTTCAATGTTGTAATGATAAAGAATTACCTGCCCTTTGTCTTCTGTAATAAAGCTTAGCAATTTACTCGTAGGGTGAAAGTCGATGACTGGGTAGCTATAATCTTGAACTCGCTCTAATTTGTGTTCTGCAGCAAATATTTTTGTTTTCTTGCCACTCTCTTTATCGTATAAGTAAATTTTATAGCGACCTAATTTGTTCGTCGTAAAAGCATAGTAACGATTATCGTCGCTGGCTTTAAAGTTTTGATACTTATATCTTTTCTTCTGCTTAAATGGGGCTTTTTCTCCCAACTGATCTTTTGGTAGTTCTGTGCCGAATTCATTGCTAAAGTGATTGTACCAGTCTATATACAAATCTTCAAAAGGCAAGCCGATTACATATAAAAAACCATCGTTGATCTCTCGACTCAAGCGAGTCATGTAGAGGATGTTTGAAATTACACTTTCGCCATAAGTTTCAGCAATAAATTGCCACATGGCATGTCCGGCAATAGTTGCATCTTCTTTGTTTAAACGATTAAATTTCTGAAAATCGCCTCTTTGAATTCCGTCTTTTATTCGACTGTTTACCAATGGGTCGTTGGGGTTCGATAAATAAGAAATCAAGCCTTCAATATACCATTCCGGCAAACTCATTAAAGCGGAGTTTCGAAGTACTTCACGCCAATTGCCACCATATAACATTTGGTAAATTAATACCCGTAAAATGCCTGCATCAATTTGCTGCTCTAGCTTTTTATAGTCACCCTCAAAGTAAATAAATACTTTTGAACCAACAATTTGATTCGCTCCACCTATGTTATAACTCTCATCGGTAGATAGTCCAATATTACTCTGACGGAAGTCAGCTTGCTTGTTAAAAATGATAAATTGAACGCGCTCCTCTAAATAGTAATCGATAAACTTTTCCATTTGTGGAATGCGTTCATTGGCATAGTAAGCAGTGTGTTTAGCAAAGTCTAAACCGCCTTCATAAAAGTAAGTTTCTAAATTATTAAATCGAAAAAACTGCCATTTAAAAGTTTGGTACTGAAGGCGATTTTTGCCAAAAGAAGTTTGAGTGCCATTGTAAAACTGAGCATAAGAAAGGCTACTAATGCTCATAAGAAGCAAAAGCAGTAAAAAATTATAATAGGTCTTATAGTGCTTTCTCAAAAGTCTCATTTAAAAGGGAGAATAAAAGTAATAAATTCTATGCTATTGGTAATTTTGAAACACGAATTAATGGGATAATTCATTGCAATTTTAAAGAGACAATATGAAGTTACAAAAGTTCACCTTTAATCCATTTCAGGAAAATACATATATCATTTACGATGAAAGTAAAGAGGCTTTAATTATTGATCCGGGATGCTACGATAGCCTTGAGGAAAAAGAATTGGCGGACTTTATTGAAAGCAATGGATTGAAGCCTGTTCGTTTGCTAAACACTCATGCACATATTGATCACGTATTTGGCAACCAGTTTATTAATGACAAGTACGATTTAGAACTAGAGTTACATGAGTTGGATTTTCCAATTTTAGAGGCTGCAGCTTTAGCCGCTCAAACCTATGGATTGAATTATAAAGAATCGCCAAAGGCCGGCAAAAAGCTAGTGGAAGGAGAGTACATTGAATTTGGAAATACGAAATTAAAAATCATTCATGTTCCCGGTCATGCTCCGGGGCATGTGGTTTTTTATAATGAAGCGGAAAAAATAATAATTGGTGGCGATGTGCTTTTTCGCGGAAGCATTGGTCGAACTGATTTACCCGGCGGCAACCATCAACAATTGCTTGATCAAATTCGCAAAAAACTCTTTGTTTTACCTACTGATGTTACTGTTTATCCGGGTCATGGTCCGGAAACAACCATTGGCTATGAATTGAGCCATAATCCGTTTTTTTAAATCATAAAAAAAGCTTCTGAAGTCGAAACTTCAGAAGCTTAAATGTAACAAATAATGGGATTTGTTATTTGTTAATCAATATTTTACTTATTTGTCTATTTCCATTTTTTGCGCGCATTTCTATTAAATAAATACCCGCTTTTAAATCTGAAATATTCAATTGATTGCTAGGATAGATTTCATTTACATTTCGAATTAATTTCCCATTAATGTCCAAAATTCTCAATTCAGAAGCCTCAATGTTGGAGGTAAAATCAATATGTAAAATATCGCTTGCCGGATTTGGGTAAATGTTTGCGAAATGCTGCTTTTTGTCAGTTGGAATTGATTTGATTCCCACTAATTGGTCATCAATAGTATTCAAAGTGTAATTTGTAACTACCGCCGGATTGTAGTCAAAATAAATGGAAGCGGAATTTTGGATAGTTGTTCCATTAGTCAAATTCGGCTGTTGTTGAATTTTGTAGGTTACCCAGCCATGACTTTCCGGTTCATTAGTAGTACTATCAGCCAACATAATGTCGTCAAATCTGAATTTCAACACATTTTGAGCCGGTGAAATGATATTTACACTCATCTCATGGCTTGCACCAAGAATTTCGATTGAACTTAAATCTAATGTGCTGGTGTCTAAAGTATCTAATATATAAACATTGTATGCCGGAGCTGTTCCTGTATTTTGAAAGTGAACCGTATAAGTCATTTCAGTGTTTGGTTCAACTCTTCCTGAGTCGCCAACTCCAAGCGGACTAACTACTTTAATGTTTGGGTCGTAAGAAGTTCTCACCGGAATGCAGAAGGTTCTGATGTTGTTAGAAGTATTGCTATCACCAATAATTGGATCAACGATAACGGTTACACAAACAGTATCTCCAATTTGAGCTGTAGTGTCTGTGTAAGCACCTACATTTACGTTAAATCCATTTTGCCAGCCATTGCTCAATGGACCAAAGTTCCACTCTAAAGTGTCTCCATTTATTGAGTTCGGAGGAGAAGAAGCTACATTTCCATACGAATAAAGTGAGTCGTTAAAGATAAGTTTTACGCTACCGCTTTGACTTTGACAAAATGAATTGTAAACACGTAAATACAAATTCAAATTTTGTCCCGGAACACTCCATCCGTGAGCGATAGGATACAAGTCAAAGCCGGTTCCGCAATCGATGGCAAAGTCATTTCCATTGCTAGGCACTGTAGAAATAGTATGACTTCCAGAAGCCGGGCAAATGGTATTATAGCCATAATTTGCAGAAGTTGTAATGGTGTATGTTTGTCCAATCGGTACATCGATGTAATAGTAGCCATTCGTGTCTGTCCAGTCGGAATAAATGTACTGTGTTCCTTGGTAGGCTGATACTTGAACTCCTGCAAGAGGTGTTTCACTTCCATCGAGCACACAATTGTTATTGACATCGGCGTATATCTGACCCGAGATGTTCCCGCAGCTGTCTTGTAAAATAACTTGGTTAGGCACTATGATTGTATCTGCTGACATATCTGGACCCGTTGCAATATAAGCAACAGTATATTGACCATTGGATGGATAAAAGTGTGGAATTCTGTGCCAATAAAAACGTCCTGTAGTGTCTGTTACAGGGCCGTATAGTGTGTCCGTGCTTCCATCTCCGAAAAAGATTTCAAGACTCATTGTGTCTCCTATATTGTAGCCGGATGAAGTTCCTTCCATATAAAACATTACCCTGCGAGCAGAGTCACATGGTGTAATACCACCAACATAAGTAGTATCAATCGAAACAGTCCCCGCTTGAAGGTTTGTCGTAAAAAGGCTAATCATAGCCATTAAAATAATAGGGAGTATTGTTTTTTTCATAATAAGTAGGGTTTAGGTTGAATTGTTAGACGGATTGGCTTTCAAAAGGTTGCAAATAGCTGGCGAGAAAAATGAAAATTTCCTTACAGATGTAGGTATTTCAAGGATTGTAGAGGAAAAATAGTTTAAGGCATTATGAATGTAAATGAAAATTACTTTCACATTCCCGGCTGAGGTCCGTCAAATACAGGTGCATTGCAATTCATTGGATCTTCTCTAAGAAATAAAAGCTTTATGCCAATAATAATGGGCTGATAGCGGGCACTAAAAAACGGGAATGCCGGATTGAGATCGTCAGTTGGCAAGGCTGTTAACAAAGGCGTTTCTACATAAGGAATGCCAACTAACTGTCTGCTCAATCGCATGCCAATGCCAACTTGTAAGTGAAGCTGTAGGCTCTGATCGTTTAAAAAAGTTTCATCACTTTTTGGATAGTCGCTGCCTCTTTCATAGTCGTCTGCCAATAAATAGTTGTAATTAAGGCCTAGAGAAGTGCTCAAAAAAGTCCATTTACCTAGTTGTGTGGCATTGGTGGCACGAAGCGAGGCAACTAAATATTGATTGCTAAATTCATTCTCTGATTCAAATAACTGTTGACCACTTAAGGAAGTAAGCTCACCACTATGTTCTGCTGCTCCTTTAAATACTCGGTAAGCGATGCCGGCATCTAAAAAGTGAATAAGTCGGGCTTTTTTAAATGAATGAAACCAACCTATTTCTAATCCATAGCCCCATTTTCCCCTGCCGGTAACTTCGTAGTTGTATGTGCTGTCTTGATTTTGGTAGGTATTTTCTTCCTTGTTGCCTATAGAAACGGTAGCTTGTGGTGCAATGTAAAACCCTCCTTTTTTAAATTCGCGATTAAGCGGAAAGATATCTTTGCTTAGCTGTGCATTTGAAATAAAGGCAAATGCACTTAAAAATAGGGTGATGGTTATTTTTCTCATTTTTTGACCATGCTTAAAATTTCTTCTTCCACTTCTTTGCTGTCCCATACTTCTATAATATTTTCTTTAGCCATAACGCAATCCATAATCTTATCTTGCCTTTCACCTGCCTTTAGTGCTTCAGAGTAGGGTTTATGACTAAAAGTTACACGAGAGTAGAGCGGCATCCATAAATCAGGATGCTTTTCTGCAATCTTCTTTTCAATTTTCTTGCGAAGAAGAAACATTTCATCGGCAACTTTGTCGCGCATCTCTACGAAATTGGATAATGCCAAGTTGGAAATAGCATCTGCATCTGCTTTGCGTTCATTGGAAAATCGCTTAAAGGATTTTGCCCAGTTTTGATTTTCAGCTTCAAAGATGTCGTTAAACACCGTGCAATCCTCGAAGCCTGAATTCATACCCTGACCGTAAAAAGGAACAATGGCATGAGAGGCATCTCCCATTAAAATAATCCAATCTTCGTAATTCCAAGGGTGGCATTTTATAGTTACTAAAGATGAGGTAGGGTTGGTGAAGTAGTCGTCGACTAATTCCGGCATTAAGTTCAATGCATCCGGAAAGGTTTCTTCGAAAAAAGCCTTTACATCTGCTTCCGTTTTTAAGGATTCAAAAGAGGGTTTTCCTTCAAAAGGGAAAAAGAGCGTACAGGTAAAACTACCATCTTCGTTGGCGAGAGCAATGAGCATGTATTCCCCTCGAGGCCAAATATGCAAAGCATTTTTGTCGATTTTAAAACCGCCACCTTCCGCCGGAGGAATGCTCAATTCTTTATAGCCGTGTGGCAAGTACATTTGCTCGTAATTGAATCGATCGGTTTTTTGCAGTCTTGTTCTAACTGCTGAAAAAGCGCCATCTGTCCCAAAGATTCGATCCGGCCTGTGAGTTGTTTCCTTACCACTTTCAGTGTTCAGAAAAGTAACTTCTCTTTTTTCTAAATCTAAATCTTGACAAAGCATGTCAAAGTGGAAAGTCACATTGTCATAACTTTCAGCTTCATCCATTAAAATGCAGTTTAGGCCTCCTCTACTTACTGAGTAAATAGCTTCCCCCTCAAATCCATAAGCTTGAAAAGTGGTGTTTCCTTCTACATCATGCATCATTCTGCCGTGCATAGGAATTGCCATTTTTTCTACTTTTTCCTTAACTCCGGCAGTTTCCAATGCTTTCCAACCGCGGTTCGACAAGGCTAAGTTAATCGAACGTCCGGCAGAAATTTGATGCTTACGCATGTCTTCTCTGCGTTCGTAAACATCTACTTGATACCCTTTTTTTGCTAAAAAAATGGCTTGTAAAGCACCGACTAATCCGGCTCCTATAACAGCAACTTTTTCCATTTGATTTATTTTTTAAAGTGACTTTTCAATGATCTGTCCAAATCGATATACATCGTAAAAGGAGTTGTAAAGCGGAACCGGTGCTAATCGAATAACGTTGGGCTCTCTCCAGTCGGCAACAACACCTTCTTCGCTAATTTTATTAAATAGTTCTTTGCCGCTTCCATGCGTTAAGATTGAAAGCTGCGAACCTCTTTCTTTTGGGGTAATAATTTCAAAGTTGATGCTTTCTATGCGCTCGCTTATGTCGTTTAAAACGAACTCCAAATAAGCGGTTAAGTCTTTTTGCTTTTCAATTAATCGCTCTCTGCCTGCTTCGTTGTATAGGTCTAATGAAAGGTTTTGAACTGCCATAGCTAAAACAGGTGCATTACTCAATTGCCAGCCATCTGCTCCATAATCCGGTTGAAAACCTTTCTTCATCAAAAAGCGATCATCGGGTGGTGTGCCCCACCAACCTGCAAAGCGCGGAAGCTCCGGCTTATTAGCGTGCTTTTCGTGGACAAAGATTCCGGCTGTACTTCCCGGTCCTGAGTTGAGGTATTTGTAAGAACACCAAGCAGCAAAATCTACTTCCCAGTCGTGTAGCTCCAAGGCAATATTTCCGGTAGCATGAGCGCAGTCGAAACCAACAATTGCTCCGACTTTGTGCCCGACTTCAGTAATTTTCTTCATGGGCATAACTTGACCGGTATAGTAGTTTACTCCACCAATCATAATCAATGCCAAGCTATCGCCTGCCTTTTCAATTTCAGCGATAATGTCCTCTTCTCTCAAATAGTGCTCACCTTCACGAGGGAACAATTCAATAAGATGCTCCTCAGGGTTTAAGCCGTGAAATTTTAACTGACTTTCCAGTGCATATTGATCTGATGGGAAAGCTTTTCCTTCGCATAAAATTTTAGTTCTTTTCCCTTGAGGGCGAAAAAAGGAAACCATTAAAAAATGCAAGTTAGCTGTTAAGCCACCCATGGCGGTAACTTCCTCTGCTTTTGCACCAACAACTTTAGCCAATTTAGATTTGAACATTTCGTGGTAAGAAAACCAAGGGTTTTTAGCTTCAAAATGCCCATCTACCCCTAAGGCAGCCCAATCGTCGAGTTCTTGTTGAAGCGCTTCTTTGGCTCTTTTAGGTTGTAAACCCAAAGAGTTTCCGGTAAAGTAAATTTTATCTTCGCCTTTGTGTTGTGGAATGAAAAACTTTGTTCTAAAGTCTTTTAAAGAATCTTTTTTGTCTTTTTCTAAAGCAAAGTCTTTATCGTTTTTATAGTTCATCTGGTCTAAAATGTTTAGAACGTTCAAAGATACAAAGTCAGATAAGAATTATTGAGATTAATTTATATGAAAGAGGTTTTGACCTTTAAAAAGCAGAATAGTACTTAAAATATCAAAAAGTAATATACAGTTAATGGAAGCAATAAGCAACCTTCCAACAATAGCCCATAAAACAAATGATGCTTTGGCTTCTTGGTTAAATACACCATGAAAGCACTTATTGCAATGGTAATTAGTAAGCTTGCGAAAACTTCTGATGTAATAAAATGATGCTTGAAACAAACTAAAAACACAATGCTGCTTAGCAAAAAACTCAACCAACAAATTAGAATCGTTTTCTTGACACCCATTTTAGCAGGTATGGTTTTAAGTTGAGCGATACTATCGTCACTTATATCGCGAATGTCAAATGGCAGGCTTAAACCGAAAATGAATAAGGATAATGCAAAACTCAAGCTTTGAGCTTTTAATGAAAAAATAGAATAAAAGTCATTTGAAAAGTACAAAGTGGGGAGCAGTATCATAGCTCCACCCCAGACAAATGCAACAATAAAAACCTTTAAAAAAGGAATATTTCTCAATGCGGGCTGTCTGCCAATTCTCAAAACATAGAGCAATGATATCAATGACAGTGGAGCAATTAGTAAAAGGCTGTCATGCGGTAAAAAATAAAGAAAATACAAGCAGGCAGTAAATGAAAAAACCGTAATTATGTTACTGAGGCTTTTGTTTCGCGAAATCCATTTGTTTTGCCATGAGCTAGTAGAGTTTGTTTTTTCTAAAAGGCTAATTCTTCTTTGAAAATTGTAGGCAAATAATGTTGCAAAGAAAATAAATGCAAGTAAGTTGTTGTCTGCTTTGTAGTCAAGTGCCTTTAGCGAGAATACAGCTAGTGAAAAGGCGCAAAAGGCAACATAGAGATTGCTGTAAACGATAAAGTGCCCGAAATTTCTGACTAAATTCAAGATTTTGCAAGCTTTAAATGCCCTCAAAATTAAGCCGAAAAAGTGGGACAAACATTTGGGTTAAAATCTTGTTTAAACTCTACTGAAAATAGATATTAAATGTTGCAATAAGGTTATATTTGCAGCCTCAAAAAATACTATAAATCTTATGACTTCAGCACCCTTTCGTTCTCGTCATATCGGACTGTCCGATGAAGATATAAAAGCCATGCTAAAAGCAATTGGCGAAACAAGCGTAGATGCATTAATTGATAAAACAATTCCTGCTAACATCCGCTTGAATGAGCCTTTAAAGCTTTCTCAGCCAATGAGTGAGTATCAGTATATGAATCATATCAAAGATTTGGCTTCTAAGAATAAAGTTTATAAGAGTTACATTGGTTTAGGTTATTACAATACCAAAGTACCGGCGGTAATTCAGCGTAATATTTTTGAGAATCCGGGATGGTATACAGCTTATACTCCTTATCAGGCAGAAATTGCACAAGGTAGGTTGGAAGCCCTGTTGAATTTTCAGACCATGGTGACAGACCTTACAGGAATGGAAATTGCCAATTCTTCATTGCTTGATGAGCCTACTGCTGTTGCTGAAGCTATGAGTTTAATGCACAGTGTTCGTGCTAGGGAATTGAAAAAAGCGAATGTGAATAAGTTGTTTGTTGCAGACGATGTTTTTCCTCAAACCAAAGAAGTTTTGCTTACTAGAAGTGAACCGTTAGGGATTGAACTAGTATTTGGCAATCCGAGAGAATTTGATTTTAGCGAGCCTGTTTTTGGTGCAGTTCTTCAGTACCCTAATGTAGATGGTGAGGTTTTTGACTATAGTGAATTTGTTAAGAAAGCACACGATAAAGGAGCATTGGTTACAGTTGCTGCCGATTTGTTGAGTTTAGCACTCTTAACGCCTCCGGGAGAGTGGGGAGCTGATGTTGTTTGTGGAACTACTCAGCGCTTTGGCGTTCCAATGGGTTTTGGTGGTCCACATGCTGCTTACTTTGCAACAAGAGAAGATTATAAGAGAAGTGTTCCGGGTAGAATAATTGGCTTATCAGTTGACGCCGATGGGAAGGCTGCATTGCGTATGGCATTGCAAACTCGTGAACAACATATTAAAAGAGATCGTGCAACCTCCAATATTTGTACAGCCCAGGTTTTATTGGCTGTCATGGCTGGAATGTTTGCTGTTTACCACGGAAGAAATGGTATTTATACAATTGCAAAAGGTACTCATCAATACACCGTTCAGTTGGCAAAAGCGCTGAATGATTTAGGGTATGAAGTGCTAAGTAAGCAGTATTTCGATACATTAAAAGTAAAAGTTGGCGATCATAGAGCAGATAACTTAATCCAGCATTTGCGCGCTCACGGGATTAATATTCGAAAAATTGATGAAGATGTTGTGGGAATTAGCATGAATGAATCGGTAGAACTGCACGAATTAAATAATCTAATTCAGTACTGTGCCGATTTTAAAAATGAAAACTTTGCTGAGGTAGAAGAAGTAATTAAAGAAAGTCCGCTAGCCGAGAACTTAATTAGAAAATCTTCCTTTTTAACGCATCCGGTATTTAATTCTTACCATTCTGAAACAGAAATGATGCGCTACATAAAGCGTTTAGAAAATAAGGACTTTTCTCTAACCCATGGAATGATTCCATTGGGTTCTTGCACCATGAAATTGAATGCAGCCTCAGAATTAATTCCACTTACTTGGCCGGAGTTTGCCAATATACATCCATTTGCACCCGACGATCAAGTTCAGGGTTACATGCAAATGATCAATGAGCTGGAAAGAGACTTATCTGAGATTACAGGATTCTATAAAACATCATTGCAGCCAAACTCAGGAGCTCAAGGTGAGTATGCGGGCTTGATGGTGATTCGTGCTTATCATAAAAGTAGAGGTGATCACCACAGAAATATTGCTTTAATTCCTTCATCAGCTCATGGAACTAATCCTGCAAGTGCTGTAATGGCCGGAATGCAAGTAGTGGTTGTAAAGTGCGATGATAACGGAAATATTGATGTAGAAGACTTAAAAGCTAAGGCGGAAAAGCACAGCGAAAATTTATCTTGCTTAATGATAACTTACCCATCTACTCACGGGGTTTTTGAAGAGTCGGTAATTGAAATCACAGAGACAATTCACAAGCACGGTGGACAAGTTTATATGGATGGTGCGAATATGAATGCGCAGGTAGGTTTAACTAATCCTGCGAAAATTGGAGCTGACGTTTGCCACTTGAATTTACATAAAACTTTTGCCATTCCTCATGGCGGCGGCGGTCCAGGTATGGGGCCAATTGGAGTAGCTAAGCACTTAGCACCATTTTTGCCAACCAACGCCTTTGTTAAAACCGGAGGAGAAGAAGGAATTCACTCTGTTTCTGCAGCACCATTTGGTAGTTCACTGGTATTGTTAATCTCTTACGCTTACATTAAAATGTTGGGTGAAGTAGGCTTGACAAACTCTACAAAGGCAGCCATTTTAAGCGCAAATTATTTAAAGGCTCAGCTTAATGAAAAGTTCGATGTACTTTACCAAGGAGCCAATAATACAGTTGCACATGAAATGATTTTAGATTGCAGGGGTTTTAAACAATCAGCAGGAATTGAAGTGGTGGATATTGCTAAAAGGCTAATTGATTACGGTTTTCATGCGCCAACCGTTTCTTTCCCGGTAAATGGCACTTTAATGATTGAGCCAACAGAAAGCGAAAGTAAAGTTGAGCTAGATCGATTTGTTGAAGCAATGTTAAAAATTCGCGAAGAGATTCAAACCATAGAAGACGGAAATGCAGATATTGAGAATAACGTTTTAAAGAATTCTCCTCATACAGAACAGTTGTGTGTAGCCGACGATTGGAGCTTTCCTTATAGTCGTTCAGAAGCTGCTTATCCGGTGAATAGAATAAGAGGCGCTAAATTTTGGCCATCTGTTCGAAGAGTAGATGATGCTTATGGCGACAGAAACCTTGTTTGCGCTTGCCCTCCGATTGAAGAATATGAAACAGCGGATTTGGGGTAAAATAAGCAATAGAATTATTATTTTAACAAAAAATTAATATGTTTTTAATTTTGTTCTAAAAAGATTCTTAACTTTATGAATTGAATTAACTAAATTGTTTAACTAAAAACGAAAGAGATGAAAAAGAATTATTTTTTACTTTCTGGATTAGCTCTAATGTCTGCGGGTCTTTTGGCTCAGGGAGTCAGTGTGAATGCACCGGAGGCACAAGCTAAGCTAACGAATGCCAAGGCAGATAAAGCGAAAGCTGTTGCCACAAATAAAGCTCCTTTGGACACTTTATATTATGATAGTTTTGCGGGTGGACCAAATGCTACTGATATGCCTGTAGGTACTTGGGGTGGTCAAACTGTAAACTGGACTAGTATTAACCCAAATAACAATGGTTTCGACTGGATTTGGAGTGATCAAGCTCCAGGTGGACAGTATTCAACAACTGTTACTGCATTAACTTCAACATCTGCGGCTGATGGTTATTTGTCTATGCCAGCTGATGCTTATAATACACCAGCTCCCGGCCCAGGTGGAACTTTTATTGATATTGACGCTACTGTTCAGTCAAGTGCAATTACGATTACTCCTTCTGCTTCTGTTTTAATCACCATTGAAACTTCTAACAGATATTGCTGTAGTAAGCAGGCTGTTGATTTAATTATGGAAGTTAGTGCAGATGGACAAAACTGGTCTTCAGGAATCAATCCAGGTTATTATGACGGTGCAAACGGAAATGATGCAAACACATTCGTTTCTAATGCAACTACACTTACATTTAATGTTACTGAAGATTTAGCATTTGAAGATACTGCTTATGTGAGATTTGTATTTAGAGGTGGTAGTCACTATTATTGGATGATTGATGATCTTACCATATTGCAAGGTCATGATAATTCAATGAAGTTAGAAGACTATTCAGTAAACTTTACTGATACTTTTGATTTGAACCCAATTTATGGAATGTATCCTCAGCGTTTATTGCAGCCAATGAATTTCGATGGAGCTGTATTTGTTGGAGGGGCGAATGCTCAACCAAATTTTAGTTTATATTACGAAATGTATCATGACTCTACTTTAACAGGTGGTGCAGGTGATTATTTAACTGCAGCAGCTATTGATACGCTAAATCCATTAGCGGCTAGTACTTATAGAGATACTGCCAATGTAGGACCGTATATCAACACAAGAGAGGGGTATTTTAGAGCAAGAATTGGTGTTCGTTCTGATTCTGTTAATGCAACGCCTGCAATTTCTTTTGTAGACTACTCATTTATAGTAACTGACTCTGTACTAAGTAAAGGGATTGAGCCTGAGAATTTAACAGGGGTAGGTTCATACCAAGGTGGTGGAAATAGAGATGATATTTTCGTTTCTTTCTTTAACATTGGTAGAGATAGTGCAGAAGCTACTTCATTGTCATTTTTTGTAGCTAATGTTCCTGAAAATAATGGTGTGCAAATTACACCACTTATTTATGATATAACAGAATCATGGGATACTGCAACAACTATTGCCGGGGTGTTTAATCAAAATGCTAAGATTGCCTATAACACATCTGCAATTACTATAGATACGACAATGTTTGGAAGATGGATTACTTTCCCATTCTTAACGCCAGCAGGATTATTTGGAACCGGACCTCAGATGTTATACGGAGGAAGACAATATGCTATTGGTTGGCAGCAGCTTAATGGTGGTGGATTAGAGTTTACTACCGGAAGATTTACTTCTGTTGAAAATAGACAACCAACAACTACTAACTGGGTAAGTTTTGCAGGTAACTCTTGGGGATGGGTTGGAGCTGAGCCTTCAATTCGTGTAAACTTTGGTGGATTAACTGTTGGTGTAGATGAGGTAGATGCAGTAGAGGACAATCGTACTTTTGCAGTTTCTCCAAACCCTACTAATGGAGAGTTCACAATTAAAGCAGAAAGCTCTGAGCCTACAACTTACACACTTAATGTAAGAAACATGTTAGGACAAGTAGTATTTAACGAGCAAGTATCTTTAAATGGTCAATTAACAAAGAATATGAACTTAAGTAACCTTGATAAAGGTGTTTATTTTGTATCTTTAGAAAATGATCAAGAGAAATTAGTTAAGAAAATTGTTCTTAAGTAATTAAGATTTTACATTTGAGTCGTCCTAAAATAGGTTGACAGTTTTTAATAGATTAATTATAGCCGAAGAGAATATTCTCTTCGGCTTTTTCG
>DIAJ01000002.1:44621-59452 GCA_002415785.1 Flavobacteriales bacterium UBA5081 | reverse complement strand
AGTATGCCGGATAGCAATACGATAGCTTTAGGTGTATTCACTTCAAATGGGTTGAACGCCAGTCGTGTGCGCATTTATCGTTGGAGTGATACTGCTTGGGTACAAAGAGGAGTAGATATAAACAGGGAAGCAGCCGCAGATTGGGCTGCTATTGTTAGCATGCCAGATAGCAATACGGTAGCTATTGGAGCATTAGGCAATGATGGAAACGGTTTGAATTCCGGTCATGTTCGCGTATTTTCACTGTGTAATGGATCAGTATATACAAGCGTAACACTTTCAGCCAATACCTTAGTGTCAAGTGATAGTACTGCTACTTACCAATGGTTGAATTGCGACAGTTCTTATGCTGCTGTAGTAGGCGCAACTGACCGTAGCTTTACACCACTCAATACCGGAAATTATTCGGTGGTTGTATCTCGGAGTCATTGTGTGGATACTTCGGCTTGTTACAATGTTGTGGTCACCGGCTTGAGTGAGCAAAAAGCAAAAGAAGAGCAATTTACAGTTTATCCAAACCCAACCAATGGAGCCTTTACCATTGAAAGTGATACAAGAAGTAATAATGCAGTTTTCGAAATACGAGATATAACCGGAAAAATAATTCGAAAAGGGAATTTAAAAGCTAAGCGAACTACTTTGGACCTCTCAGAATATAGCAGTGGTGTTTATATTTTGAGGGTTGGTGATAGAAATGTGAAGATTATCCGTAAATAAAGAAAAGGGAGTTGTATAGCGGCAACATTAGTTAGGTAATGGATCAAAGATGCCGTTGGTTTAGAAAAACAACTTGTAAGCATTATATATTTAGCCGGTTAACAAAAGCATAAAAGCAAAATTAGCATGAGTAGTCTCCCAAAATTTTGACATAAAAAAGCCGCTAATTGCTTAGCGGCTAAGTGGTCAGTTGTCCGACTAGGGCTCGAACCTAGACTCTTCTGGACCAAAACCAGACGTGTTGCCAGTTACACCATCGGACATTTTCCCTTTCGGGACGACAAAAGTAAAAAAATTACTTTAAACTTTTTAAAGAATCTTTTAAAAATCTTCGTGCTTCATTTCCGTTAATATTAATATATTCGCAACTTACTCTAAACTAAATTAGATATTTTATCCTTAATTAACGCAGATGACTGACTTTAGAAGACTAAACCTAATTGCCGGATGGACTGTTTGGCTTATTGCTACTATTGTTTACCTATTAACAATCGAACCAACAACAAGTTTTTGGGACTGTGGGGAATTTATTGCCACTGCCTATAAGTTAGAAGTTGGACACCCTCCGGGAGCGCCTTTATTTATGATGTTTGGTCGTTTCTTTACATTATTTGCAGGTCCTGAGAATTCTGCAATGATGGTAAACATTATGTCGGCACTCTCCAGCTCATTTACCATTCTGTTTTTATTTTGGACCATTACCGCTTTTGCGAAAAAGATGGTAGAAAAAAATGGAATCTTAACAGATGCAAAACTTTTTGCTGTTGTTGGGAGCGGTATTGTGGGAGCGTTAGCCTACACCTTTACTGATTCTTTTTGGTTCTCTGCTGTTGAAGGAGAGGTTTACGCCTTATCTTCTCTATTTACTGCTATTGTATTTTGGGCAATCATTAAATGGGAAGGTGTTGCAGACCAACCCCATAATTTGCGATGGATTATTTTAATTGCTTATTTAGTTGGGCTTTCTATTGGAGTTCACTTACTAAACTTATTGGCTATACCGGCCATTGTAATGTTATACTACTTCAAGAAATTTAAAGTAACACCTAAAGGGGTGGCCAAGGCTTTTGCTTTATCAGTGATTATTTTAGCAACAATCCAGTATGGAATAATCCCGGGAACTTTTACGCTAGCTTCAAAATTTGAACTATTGTTTATTAATAGCTTCGGACTTCCTTTTAATACAGGATTCTCATTTTACATTATACTCCTTGTAGGACTAATCGTTTTTGGTTTATACAAAACACATCAAAAGAAGAAGGTGATTTTTAACACTGTTATTTTAGCTTTTGCCTTTATTTTACTAGGTTATTCAACATTTGCTGTAATTATTATCCGCTCAAATGCCGACACTCCAATGGACGAGAATAACCCGGAGAACGTATTTACTCTTTTATCCTACTTAAATCGTGAACAGTATGGTAGTCGTCCACTATTTAACGGACACAACTTTAATTCTCCTTTAGATGCTCGAGAGCCATACTCTGACGGGGACCCAACTTATTTTCAAGATGAAGAAAGCGGTAAATACATTATTACTGACGATGGCAAAAACACAGTTCCTAATTACGATGATCGGTTCAAGGTATTAATACCAAGGATGTGGAGTACGGAAGACAGACATAGACCACATTATAAAAAGTGGTCGAATTTTGAAGGAAAGCCTGTTCAGTACCAAGAACCTGGTGGACAGGCAAAAACAATTAACACTCCTACACTTGGGGAAAACTTAACTTATTTCTTTAACTATCAGGTAGGCTGGATGTACTGGCGCTATTTCATGTGGAATTTTGCCGGAAGACAAAACGATATTCAAGGTCATGGGAACAATGTACATGGAAATTGGATTTCCGGAATTAAGTTCTTAGACGAAATGAGATTAGGAAGCCAAGATAATTTGCCTGAGTTTATTTCCGATAACCCTGCTAACAATAAGTACTATATGCTCCCCTTTATTCTGGGATTAATTGGCTTATTTTATCAATATAAAAAAGACAAAAAAGATACAGCTATTGTAGCCCTACTGTTTTTCTTTACGGGCTTGGCAATTGTCATTTATCTGAATCAATATCCGCTACAACCAAGAGAACGTGATTATGCTTTTGCTGCCTCATTTTATGCATTCTGTATCTGGATTGGCTTGGGTGTTTATGCTATTTTCGACTTTTTA
Source organism: Flavobacteriales bacterium UBA5081 (assembly GCA_002415785.1). GTDB lineage: Bacteria > Bacteroidota > Bacteroidia > Flavobacteriales_E > Vicingaceae > UBA5081. The sequence continues at coordinate 56,565 of DIAJ01000002.1, read as the reverse complement.
AAAGACAAAATGCCGGCAAAACTTTCGGCTATAGCCGTTACATTGGCTACCTTAGTATTAGTACCGGGAATTTTGGCATCTGAAAACTGGGGTGACCACAGCAGAGCTGAGCGCTACACAGGTAGAGATTATGCCAAAAATTACTTAGATTCTTGTGAACCCAATGCCATTTTATTTACCAATGGCGACAATGATACTTTCCCTTTATGGTATGTGCAAGAAGTAGAGGAATACAGAACTGATGTTAGAGTTATTAACTTAAGTTTATTGAATACAGATTGGTACATTAACCAAATGCGCAAGAAAGCTTATGAATCAGATCCGGTGCCTTTAACATTACCTGAAAAGAAAATCAGACAAGGAACGAATGATTACTTACCGGTTTATCAAAGGGATCAAATCAAAGGACATATTGATGTTCAGGATTTAATCAACTTCATTTTAAGCGATAATCAGCAAACTAAAGTTTCAGTAGGAAACGGTAGAAAAATCGACTATATCCCTAGTAAAAAACTAAAAATCAAGGTAGATAAAGAAAAGGTTTTAGCCAATGGAACTGTACCTGCTGATATGGCTGATCAAATAGTGGACGAAGTTAAATGGACCATTAACAAAAACTATGTTTTAAAGAACGATTTAACTGTTTTAGATATCTTGGCTTCTAACAATTGGGAGCGTCCAATCTACTTTGCCAGTACAACAGGATCAGCAAGTTACATCGGACTAGAAGACTACTTTAGAGCTGAAGGGATGACGTATAGATTAGTTCCGATTAAGAAAAATGATCGCAGTGATGGTAATCCGGGATTTGTTGATGCAGATATTTTGTATGATAGAATGATGAATGACTTCCATTGGGGCGGCGTAGATACAAGCGACGTATACATGGATGAGACCAACAGAAGAATGAATATGAGTATGCGTATGACTTTTTCAAGATTGGCTGATCAATTGATAAAAGAAGGAGAAACGGCAAAGGCAGAAGAAGTAGTAGACAAGGCTTTTGAGGTAATGCCGGAACATAATGTCCCTTACGATATATTTGTATTATATTTAGCTGAAAATTATTATCAAGTAGGAGCAGATGAGAAAGCTAACAAAATTGCAGAACGTTTAGTGGACATTTATGAGAAGGAAGTAATTTATTACAATAGTTTAGAACCGGAGTATGCAAGACAACTTCAGCGTGATAAACAACAAGCTTTAGCTGTGCTTAACCAATTGGTGGTTTTCACTAACCAAATGTATCCGCAAGGTGAGTTTGGCAAGGAACTGAGCCAAAGACTTAGTCCTTATTTAGGAGCTGTCAACCAACAGTCGAGATAGCGCTATAGAGCTGATAAAACTTAAAATAATGGAAGATGAGGTCATTTAAAATTGGGGTTTTTCTCTCTCTTGGATTTCTCTTGTATTTTACTGTGTCATCAGCTCAGGCAAATAACTTTCAACAAAGAGAGGACAGCATTCTACTTGAAGGAAGTGTATTTAACAACGAAACTAAAGTTGAAAATGCCATTATTCGAGTTTATATCAATAATCAGTTATATAAATCGGTTAAAGTATCTCGTTCTAATAAATTCAAAACGAATTTACCTTTTAATCAAATGTTAACCATAGAAATTGCAGCACCCGGCTTTCACAGTAAGCGATTTATGATGGATACAAATGTTCCGGAAAGTGAAAAATCCAGAATGCGTTACACCTTTGACATGGATATATTCTCTGAAGAGGAAATGAAGGGAGTGAATACCTCATTATTGGATTTTCCGGTTGGTTTAGTGCACTACGATGAAAAGAAAGGTGAGTTTGTCCATGATAAAAAGTATACTAAACAAATGAAAAAGGAGTATTTTAATCTACTTGAGCAAGCTAAACTTTCCGAAAGGAGCGGAATGGAAGGAGACTAAATGCCTTATAAAAACAAAAAAGCATACATTATTGATGATGAAGAGGCGATAAGAATATTACTCTCAGCAATCCTAAATAAGTCCGAAATAAAAACGGAGAATCATAATCAGATTAATGGTGCTGTAGAGAAAGCGGAGAATTTTCAAGCAGATGTTATATTTTTAGACCTGAGCCTTAAAGATGGCTCAGGTTTTTCTATTATTAATGATTTAAAGCATGTATCCCCTCGGTCGGAAATTGTAATTATTTCAGCGCATACCGGAAAGAGTGAGCAGCAGCACGCTAAAGAATTAGGGGTAAATTATTTTTTACATAAACCCCTTAATAAGAAGTCAATATTCGAGACATTAGAAGAAATTTTCAAATAAGTCTTTTTTTATTGTAGAATTATATCTACATTCAAACTTTTAACACAAGCAATAAGTAATCACTAAATTAAAGCTTGTCTGTAGCTTAAAATTGAACTGTATACTTTTTGTTCTTAATGTTTTAAAGGATGAAGGAAAAAATATTAATCGTCGACGATGAAGTCGATATTTGTCAATTGCTATGCAAGTTTTTAGAAAAAAAAGGCTATAGCGCAGATTATTCAATTACAGGAAAAAAAGGGTTAAAGCAACTAAAAAAAGAAAATTACGATTTAGTTTTATTGGATTTTCGCTTACCGGATATGGATGGTACTGAAGCTTTAAAAGCGATAAAAAATCAGAACCCAAGCACTCAAGTGATTATAATTACCGGTTATTCTGACGTAAAGACAGCAGTAGACTGTATTAAACTGGGTGCAAGCGAATACGTAACTAAGCCGATCCACCCGGAAGAAATTTTACATAGTGTAAAAAGTAGTCTAGCGAATAAAGAAGAAAAAAAAGCTACTAATAATTCAAAGAAGACAACAAATTCTAGTAAACCCAAGCAGTCGAAAACCTTTATTGAAGGAAAAAGCAGTCAGTCGCAAAAGGTTCAGCAATTGATAAAGCTGTTGGCGCCAACAAATATGAGTGTGATCATTGAAGGCGAAAGTGGAACGGGTAAAGAAATGGTAGCCAATGCAATTCATTTAAAAAGCGAGCGATCTAACAAACCTTTTGTGGCGATTGATTGCGGTGCACTACCCAAAGAGTTAGCGGCAAGTGAATTATTTGGCCATATAAAAGGTTCTTTTACAGGAGCTATAAATGATAAAGTAGGACACTTTGAGGCTGCTAAGGGTGGAACTCTTTTCTTAGATGAAATAGGAAACTTAACCTATGACAATCAGGTAAAACTATTACGCGTACTGCAAGAAAGAAAAATCAAAAAGATTGGCGATACAAAACCAATTGACATTGATGTGCGAATTATTGTGGCTTCAAATGAAAGTTTGGAAGAAAAGGTGAAAAAGGGCGATTTTAGAGAAGACCTATATTATCGTTTGAATGAATTTATGGTTGAGCTTCCTCCACTCCGACAGAGGGGGGACGATATTCTAACTTTTGCCGATTACTTTTTGCAAAACTCCAACCAAGAGCTTCAAAGAAATTTTAAGGGCTTTAATGCAGAAGCTAAACAAATTATAAGCAATTACAGTTGGCCGGGCAATTTGAGAGAAATGAAAAATGTAATCAAAAGAGCTGCACTTTTAGGTGAAGGAAATAGAATTAAAGCTCAAGACTTTCCACTGGAAATTCGCAACCCAAAAGCTATGGAAAATGGCTATGACGACAGTGAACCTATAACTGACCTAAAATCAGTGGCAGAGCGAGCAGAGAGAAGAGCCATTTTAAAAGTGTTGGAGCAAACCAATTATAATAAAACTCAAGCAGCCAAAGTGCTTAAAGTCGACCGCAAAACGCTTTACAACAAAATGGAGGCTTATGAAATTGAATTTAAAAGAGCTTACGAATGAATATAATGCGCGTTTTATTAATCGACGAAAGCAAAGAGGAGGAAACACGCTTTAAGAACTACTTTAAAAGTGTTTCCGGAATTCGGTTTGAAGTTGATTGGGAGAATAACGAAAAACAAGCTTTACAACATCTCTTAAATGATGAATACGACCTTTATTTAATTGAAGAAGACTTCAATAACAGAGGAATAGACTTGTTAAGAACAGCAAGAAGCCAAGGAGTAGACAAGGCAATCATCATTTTAACAGAAAAGGAAAGTCACGCCTTAGACCTAACGGCAATGTCTGAAGGAGCAGATGACTATATTTCTAAAGAAAAGCTTTCTGAAGGAGGAATAGAGCGCAGTATTCGTTACAGTTATGAGCGTTATAAGTCGAGAATGAGAATTGCCCAAAGGGAAGCGCGTTATAAAAATCTATTTGAGAAATCGATTGATGCAATTGTAATTATTGACAAATCCCTCAATATTTTAGAAGCAAATTTGGCAATGAAAAAACTTTTTAAGCCAAAAGACAGTTCGCTAAAAGGAAAGCCAATCAAATCATTTTTCGCCGATCAATCTGTCTATGAAGAATTTGCCGACAAAATCTTCAAGCAAGGTTTACTTAAAAAGTTTAATGTTCAGTTAAAAAGTGAAGACAATCAACGCTTGTATTGTGAAATCACCTCTTCAGTTTTATTTAATGTGGAGCATGAAATTTCAGGCTACCAGCTAATTATTAACGACTTAACAAAGGAGCGTAAAACGGAACAACGCATTATGCGCGCAGAAAAACTAGGAATGACCGGCAGAATAGCAAGAAGTATAGCCCATGAAGTTCGCAATCCGCTGACCAACATTAACTTGGCAATTGATCAGCTAAAAGAAGAATGTAAAAAAGACGATTCTGCAGAAATGTATTTAGATTTAATAGGGCGAAACTCTGAGCGTATCAATAACTTAATTACTGAACTACTGGATTCCGCCAAACCTTCAGCCTTGAAGATAGAATTAAATTCACTTTCTAAACTCATTGATGAGAGTTTAGAATTAGCCGGAGACCGATTGCAATTAAAGGGGGTTGAACTATTCCGCGAAAAAAAAGAAGAGCTGACAGCTCCTATTGATTACAATTATTTAAAAACGGCAATTTTAAATATAATTATTAATGCCATTGAAGCAATGCCCGAAAGTAACGGCAGACTAAAAATTAGAGAATATAGCAGTTTAGATGAAGTTCACATTGAGATTTCCGATAATGGAGTAGGCATAGATGAAGAAACTTTAAAGCAATTATTTGATCCCTTTTTTACCGGAAAACAAAAAGGAATGGGCTTGGGTTTAACTTCTACCCAAAACATTATACAACAACATGGTGGTAATATAGATGTTGAGAGCGAAGTGGGCTTTGGAACAACTTTTACTATAAACATACCTAAAGAATTGAATAAAGATGAATGAATTTAACTTTGATGTTGAAAAGGCTTACAAATTAATTACCAACAAGCTGGAAACTTGGGTGGAGCAAATGATAGAAATGTTACCAAATCTTGCTCTAGCTATTTTAGTCGTCGTTTTATTTTATCTCTTGGCTAGGCTTGTAAAGCGCTTAGGCTTAAAGCTATTTAGTAAGTTCTCTTCAAATATCAGTCTAAACCATCTAGTTGCTAATATTTTTTACATCACAGTAATCACCATAGGAACTTTTGTTGCGCTAGACATTTTAAAGCTTGAAAAAACGGTTACTTCCTTATTAGCAGGGGTTGGTGTGGTTGGATTAGCTTTGGGTTTTGCTTTTCAAGATACAGCAGCCAATTTTGTTTCCGGAATTTTTCTAGCTATGCGAGCACCCATCAATACGGGTGATATAGTAGAAATTGGAAGTGTAAAAGGAGTGGTTCAAAAAATTAATTTAAGAGCAACTGAAATTGAAACTTTTCAAGGAACTCTGGTAGTTATTCCAAATAAAGATGTTTTTCAAAACCCGATTTTTAATTATACCCATAATGGCAGACGAAGAGTAGATCTGGAATGTGGAATTTCCTATGGCGACGACTTGGAAAAAGTTCGAAAAGTAAGTTTATCAGCCATTGAAAAAGTAGAAGGTGTTTCAAAAGAGCGCCCAGTGGTTTTCCACTACAGTGGTTTTGGCGATAGCTCAATTAACTTTACAATTAAAGCGTGGGTAATTGGTCATCAGAAACAAGGAGAGTTTTTAGACGTGCAAAGTGAAATGGTGATAGCCTTGAAAAAAGCATTTGATGAAAATGATATTACTATTCCATTCCCAATTCGTACTTTGGACTTTGGGATTAAAGGTGGCGAAAAACTAAGCGCCATGTTAACAGACACTTCAAAGGGAAAATCATGAACTCAAATCAACAAACTCAGCTATTAAAAGTGGAAGCCGCAAGTTTTGAGTTTGTTGTAGAATCAAATGATCACTTTGCAATTTCATTTTTTAGTAGAAAAGCCGAACAAATTATTGGTCAACAAAAGCCGGTTAATTTAAATCAGTTGTTTGGTGAAAATATACTTTATCAAATTAAAGTAGGACTAAAAACGAACTCTTCTTTTCAATTAGAGAGTAGTTTAAAAAAAGGTCCCTTTCAGTTTATCTTTATTCCTTTAGCCGAACAAAAGTGGCAATGTACTCTACTTCAAAAAAACACCGAAGACGATTTAAAATTGATGAACGAGCGTTTTCAGTTAGTTGCTGAAGCAGCAGACGAAGCGATATGGGATTGGGATATTGAAGGGAAAAGTATTTATTGGAATCAAGCTTTTTACAAATTAAGTGGGTATAAAAAGGAAGAAATTCCTAAAGGTGATTTTGAGTGGTGGATAAAATTATTGAAGGAGGAAGATCGTCTACGCCTATTCCAAGACTTTTTGGAAACGATAAAAAATCCAAAAAAGGAAAAATGGCATCAGGAATACAGTATTAAAAAAGCCGCTACGAATGGTGGTTAGCTTTTTAGAGCGATTGGAAAGCAAGTATTACAATCAAATTGATGATAAAGGTAAAAAGTATATAGAATTTGCTGTGGATGGCGGTAAACGAATGCGAAGAATGATTATGGATTTACTTGATTATTCTAGAGTAGGTCGTCGCAACGGAAAACTGGAGCACATTGACCTTAACGAAATCATTGAAGAAGTAAAAGCATTAAACAAAACCTTAATTGATGAATCAGCGGCGATCATTAAATCGGATTTGATGCCAACAATAATTGCCTACCGCTCCCCTGTTTTACAGGTTTTTCACAATGTAATTAGCAATGCATTAAAATACCAAAACAAAGGTGTGTCCCCTGAAATAACAATCAGTTTTAAATCGATAGATGATTATATTCAGATAGCAATCAAAGATAATGGCATTGGCATAGACGCAGACTTTTACGATAAGGTTTTTGCAGTATTTCAGCGTTTGCACAGAAGAGAAGAATACAGTGGAACAGGAATGGGCTTAGCCATTGTTAAGAAAGTAATCACCGGATTTGGAGGCAATATTTGGATTGATTCCAAAGTTGGTGAGGGCAGCACATTCTACTTTACAATTCCCAAAGAAATTAAAGATGAAGCAGCTTATTCGATTGAGGAAAGTTCAACAAACTGACAATAAAATTTTAGCAAAAATTATTCGCGATTGTTTTGAAGAATTTAATGCTCCAAAAGAAGGAACAGTATATAGCGACTCGGATACTGATTCGCTGTATAAGTATTATCAAACAAAAGGAGCTTTTGGTTTAACAGCTGAGTTAAACGGTGAAATTGTTGGAACTTGCGGTATTTACCCCACCAAAGGTTTACCGGAAGGAACCGCAGAATTAGTTAAGTTTTACTTGAAAAGTAGCGCACGAGGCTTAGGGATAGGTAAAGATTTAATGGAGAAATGTATATCGGAGGCCGTAAAAATAAATTACAAATACTTGTATATTGAGAGTCTTCCTCTATTTACATCTGCATTAAAGTTGTATGAAAAAATGGGTTTTAAGCCCATTAAAAAACGCTTAGGAAACAGCTGCCACAGTAGTTGTGATTTGTATTTATTGAAGAAGTTATAAAGAAATCCTTCTTCTCCTCAAAAATAAATACAACAAAACACTAAAAACTACAACAGCAAAAGCTAAGTAACCATAAGTATCTTCGGTTGTTCCCAATTGATCAATTTCCTTTTCAATTGTTTCATGACCATAAATATAGGTAAGTAAAACGGCCATTCCGTTGTTTAGAAAGTGAGCAAAAATTGGCGCCCACAGTGTTTTTGTCCAAACGTATAAGTAGCCAAAAAATGCACCTAAAAACAAGCGAGGTATGAAGCCGTAAAACTGCATGTGTAAGGCGCTAAACAAAATAGCAGAAATCCAAACACCCCAATGATAATTTTTATTGCTTTCGTTTATACTTCTCTGTATAATTCCTCTAAAAATCAGCTCTTCTCCAATAGCTGGCAATACGGCAATTAGAAAAAGATTGTAGAGAAGGTCATTAAGATTGTCCATTTGCAAGAATGCCTTTGTCAACTCGGCTGCTCGGTCTTCAGAACTCCTCATCCACTCTTCCACACCTTTTAGGATTTCAGGAAGCTGCATATTGCCATTTAGCTCAACTAGCCAATTGGTTATAGGAATGAGACTAAAAAACAAAATCGTTATCCAAACAATGTTTTCTATCGATAAAGCTCTATTTAACTTTAGTGACTCAATTGGCTTTTGAATAAACAACCAACTAAAAAGAATAGCTGGAATAATAAACAAACCCAAGGTGTTAAAAAGTTGGAGAAACTTGAGCACTCCAATACTTTCCATGTCAATATTACTCAGTAAATCTGAAGCTTCTTCTATTGAAAGACCGAAAAAAGGCTTAGCTAAAGCCACTCCGGCTAGAGCGAAAACTCCGCCAAAGAAGAGGCAAAAGCCTAATAAAACGAGTAATTTGGAAACAGTTCCCCTAAGTTGTATCACCTTAATAACTATGGATTAATTCTTAATTTTGTAGAAAATTTTTAGCGTGCCAAAGATAGGAAATATCGACTTGGGAGAATTCCCTTTATTGCTTGCTCCAATGGAAGATGTGAGTGACCCACCTTTTCGCGCTTTGTGTAAAGAACAAGGAGCTGATTTGATGTATACGGAGTTTATTTCTTCCGAAGGTTTAATTCGAGATGCTGCTAAAAGTGTACAGAAGTTAGATATTTTTGAGTACGAGCGTCCCATCGGAATACAGATTTTCGGGAATGAGATTGATTCTATGAAGCAAGCTACGGAAGTAACTGAGCAAGCTAATCCGGATATCATTGACATTAACTATGGTTGTCCGGTGAAAAAAGTGGCTTGTAAAGGAGCCGGAGCAGGAATTTTGCAAGATATTCCCAAAATGGTACGCATGACTGCAGAAATTGTAAAATCGACAAAACTTCCGGTTACTGTTAAAACTCGATTGGGTTGGGATGAAAACTCTAAATACATTGTAGAGGTTGCAGAACGCTTACAAGATGTAGGGATTCAGGCAATTTCAATTCATGGAAGAACCAGAAAGCAGATGTATAAAGGAGAAGCTGATTGGAGCCTGATTGCCGAGGTGAAAAATAATCCGCGTATGCACATTCCTGTTTTTGGAAATGGCGATGTTTTTTCTCCTGAAATTGCCCTTGAAAAAAAGCAAAAATATGGAGTTGATGGTGTGATGATCGGTCGCGCAAGCATTGGTTATCCATGGATATTTCGAGAGATCAAACACTTTATGAAAACCGGAGAGTTATTAGCTCCGCCTACAATGCATGAGCGAATTGAAGCTGCTCAGCGCCATTTAGAAATGTCAGTAAAATGGAAAGGTGAAAAACTTGGTGTGCTGGAAATGAGAAGACATTACAGCAATTACTTTAAAGGAATTCCCCACTTTAAAGAGCACCGCATGAAGTTGGTAACTCACGACAACTTTGATGACTTGCTTGGCACATTTGAGGAAATCAAAAATTCTTTTGATGGAGAGTTGGTGGTTTAATTACTAATTGACAATGACTAACGTGAAATGTCAAATGCGGAATGAATAATTGCAATCACTCTCACTTAAAAAGAAAATAGAGAAGAGAGTATAGAAAATAGATCCACCACTCTTTTTCAACCTTTATCCTTCATCTTTAACCCTTTATCTGTCCAATCTTAAATCTAGCTTCTTGCCTCTTGCTTCTATAATCAATTGGTATAACTTAGCCTTTCTCAACCCTCGTTAAACTTCTCACCGGATACCAAGCAGTTAAAAAGCCTATGATTAAAACGGTGAGTAGGATGTAAAATAGTTCGGTGACTTTAAGTTCTACCGGATAGTACTCTACAATTCCACCTTCAAGTCGAATTAAACCAATATGTTCTTGAAGTAAAACGAGAATTACTCCTAAGCTAAGTCCTGCAATTGCACCACTAAGGTTGATTAACAAGCCTTCAATAAAAAATATTTGCCGAATTGTAGAGTTTTTAGCTCCAAGACTCTTTAGTGTAAAAATGTCTTTTTTCTTTTCTATAATCAGCATACTCAAAGAGCTCAAAATATTAAATGCCGCAATAATTAGGATAAAAACTAATATCAAAAAAGTAATCCACTTTTCGGTTTTATTGGTTTTATAGATAATTTCATTAAATTGGTAGCGGTTGGTAACTTCAAAACCATTACCTAGAAGTGTTTCAATTTCAGCTCCTACTTTTTCTAAATCGTAACCGGCTTCTGCTTTTACTTCAATAGAAGTGACTTCACTTTTATAATCCAATAAATCTTGAGCAAAGCTAAGCGGTACTACAATGTATTTATTATCGTATTCAGGACTGATGTAGAAAGTACCACCTGCTGCAATTAGCTTTTGATAAACCGACTGCATGGGGTTTATAGTGCTTACTCGGCCTCTTTTTGGTGCATAGATTGTAAGGTTGTCGGGAGCTTTACTCATGTATAACCCCAAAGAAGAAGCAATCCCATAACCCGATATGGCAAAAGGAATACCATTGCGAACAAGTTCTGTATTTCCTTCAATCATCATGCTATCGAGCTGACTCATTTCCATAAATGCCGGCTCAACCCCTTTAATAGTAGCCACGGTCTGTTGTTTTTGATAGCGCACACCGCAAACCTCTTCTAAAACAAGACTGTAGTTTTCAAGGCCTTCTACCTTAGTGAGTTTTTCATAATCAATGGTTTTGCTATCAAAGACTTTCCCTTCTTTAGCTTCAATTCGAATATCGGAATCGAACGATTCAAAGAGCGATTCAACTAAGCTTTCTAAGCCGTTAAAGGCAGAAAGTACAACTACCAAAGCAAAAGTTCCAATGCCTACACTAATTACAGAAACCCAAGAAATAATGTTAATCGCATTTTGCGATTTCTTGGAAATTAAATAGCGCTTGGCAATGTAAAATGGAAAATTCACAGGCTTATTTTAAGAGCTCATCAATTTTTTCTGCATAGTCGAAAGAATCGTCCAGGTAGAAGTGAAGTTCAGGAATGTGGCGCAACTGTTTAGCTACTTTTTTACCTAAAACATAACGCACTTCCGATGCTTGTTTGCGAATACTTTCAATGGCTTCTTGCTTATTGTCTGCCGGGAACAAACTCAAATAAATTTTTGCAATGCTTAAATCAGGACTCACTCTTGCTTGAGTAACCGAAATCATAGTGCCTTTTATGAGCTCTACTTCACTTTTGTTAAAAATTTCCCCTACTTCTTTTTGTAGTAGTCGAGCAATTTTTTGTTGACGTATCGTTTCCATAGGTCACAAAGTTAAGATTATTCAACGGCTGTTGGTTGAGTAGGGAATTAGTTGTCTTTTGAATGTTAAAATCTTGGAGAAGTCGAAGGAAAAATATTAGAAGTAAGATCTGATTGGATAAAAGATTAAAGATGAAGAAAAAAGGCAGCATACAGATGTAGCGACTGCCTGATGTGGGCTATAGTAGGTGTTTGCTTCATTTAATGAAATAAAATCATTTCTTCTCCACCGGAAAAAGCTTTATGCTAATTTCATTCTTCACTGCATTATAAGTTAATGAGCGTTTATTAATCGAGGCTCCATATTCAATTAAAACCTAAGTTTTGATAATATACTCTGTATTTAAAAAAATAGGGAATAAGGATTTTAAAGTATTTCAATTAACAGTTGGTTCGTTGCGCGCAACG
>DIAJ01000002.1:0-44541 GCA_002415785.1 Flavobacteriales bacterium UBA5081 | reverse complement strand
AACGAACCAACTGGAATCAAATTTACCAGTTAACTTCAAAAAAACTAATTTCGCATAAAATCTTTTCATGCATGAAGATAAGCGGATTTAGCTTCGGAAGAAATGTTTCTAAATTATATTACCCCATCAAAGAGTCGATTCTGTCGATTTTACCCATTTGCGATGAATTTGTATTTGTGTTGGGCAAAGGAGATGCCGACGATAATACTAAGGAGATTTTACAAAGCATTAATTCTCCCAAGCTAAAAATTATCGAGACCGAATGGGATACGGAGAAGTTTCCAAACGGAACTGAAAATGCACACCAGACCGACATTGCCATGCAACACTGCAGCGGCGATTGGTTGTTTTATGTTCAGGCAGATGAAGTAGTTCACGAAAAGTACTTGCCTGTCATCCAAGCGCGCTGCGAAGAGTTGCTGAATAATAAAGAAGTAGAAGGTTTGTTGTTTAAATACCGACACTTTTTTGGTGATTACAAACACTATATTAATCATCACGGTTGGTATCAAAATGAAATTCGAATTGTTCGAAACAAGCCGGATATCCATTCTTTTGAATCGGCGCAATCCTTTCGGAGAATCCCAAACTTTGACGGCAAGAGCTACCGCAAACAAGAAGGGACGCATAAACTAAAGGTGGCCAAAGTAGATGCTTATATCTATCATTACGGCTGGGTGCGTCCACCGCGTTATATGCAAAGTAAGAAAAAGGCTTTAGACAGCATTCACAAAGGCGATCAAAAAGCCGAGGCGCTATACAAAGAAAGAGAGCAGGAGTTTGACTACGGCTCGTTGAAAAACCTGCCGAAGTTTACCGAAACGCATCCGGCGGTGATGAAAGAAAAAATGAAAGACTTTAGTTGGGGCGAGCAATTGAATTATACTACCAATCAAAAGCCCAATCGACCTAAATTCAAACACGAAAAAACAAAATATAGATTCATTTCCTTTTTGGAGCGCACGCTCAATGGTGGAAAACACTTTTTTCCCTTTAAAAATTGGGAGTTGCTTGACGTTTAAAACATACCGATGAAGAGTTTATTAAAAATCGTAAAATACATAGTTCCTTACAAAGGATTAGCTTGGTTAAGTGTAGTTTCTAATATATTGCATGTGATTTTTCATTTGCTTTCAATCCTTGCTCTTATTCCATTTCTTTCTGTAATAATGAATCGAGCTGATCGTGTAACTGAACAGCCTGAATTTAGGTTCAGTTCTGATTATGTAAAGGAGATGTTTAACTATCAAATTACACCCTACATTGACGATTTTGGAGTAGAGGGCGCCTTATTTTATATCTGCGTTATCATCGCGATACTATTTTTTCTAAAAAACTTATTTCGCTATTTTGCCAAATTTTTCTTGGCATCAATTCGTAGTGGAGTAGTGAGAGATATAAGGGAGCAAGTTTACAGTAAGATTTTAGTACTTCCTCTTTCATTTTATTCTGAGGAGAAAAAAGGCGATATCATTAGTCGGATTACCGGAGATGTTCAAGAAATTGAATGGTCGATCATGAACTCCTTGGAAATGGTTTTCCGTGACCCGATTAGTATTGTCATGTCTCTTATTTTCATGTTAACCTTGAATGCAGAACTCACGCTTTTTGCATTTATTTTATTGCCTATAAGTGGACTTATTATTGGGAAAATTGGAAAAAGCTTGAAGCGAACCTCTTCTAAATTGCAAATTAGAATGGGTGAGCTGCTTTCTAATGTAGAGGAGACTTTAGGCGGCTTGAGAATCATTAAAGCGTTTAATGCCGAAGAAGCAGCTAATAAAAAGTTTAATGGCATTAATACCATCTATAGAAACACCATGCTTAGAATGTTTCGAAAGCGTGACTTGGCTTCGCCAACTAGTGAGTTTTTAGGGGCTTTAGTCATGGTTATTTTAGTTTGGTATGGTGGTAAAATGGTTGTTGACCCTGCAATTGAGTTTAGTGCTGAAGAGTTTTTAGGATATATTGCCATGTTTTCCCAATTACTAAATCCCGCAAAATCACTTTCAACAGCTTATTACAACATCCAAAAAGGAGCGGCTTCAACCGAACGCATTGAAATGGTTTTACAAGCCGAAAACAAGATTAAAGATAAGGCGGATGCTCAGCCGATAAATACTTTTGAAGATTCTATTGAGTATAAAAATTTGAGTTTTGCTTATGAAAAAACAAAGGTGTTGAAAAACATCAACCTCAAAGTTTCCAAGGGAAAAACGGTGGCATTGGTGGGACAGTCCGGTGGGGGTAAATCGACCATGGTGGATTTGTTGCCGCGTTTTTACGATCCGGTGGAAGGAGGAGTTTTTATCGATGGCAAAGACATTAGAGATTATAAAATAAAAGATCTTCGAGCCTTAATGGGCATTGTTTCGCAACGCTCCATTTTATTTAACGACACCATTTTTAACAACATTGCACTAGGCGTAGAAAACCCAACTAAGGAAGCGGTTATTGAAGCAGCTAAAATTGCCAATGCGCATGATTTCATAGAAAAACTACCGGAAGGTTATGAGACTAATATCGGTGATGGTGGAGGGAAACTTTCCGGCGGGCAACAACAGCGCATCAGCATTGCCAGAGCGGTCTTAAAAAATCCACCTATTATGATCTTGGATGAAGCCACATCTGCTTTGGATACCGAATCTGAAAAATTGGTGCAAGATGCCTTGTATAAACTGATGGAGAACCGAACTTCCATTGTCATTGCACACCGTCTGTCTACCATTCAACATGCCGATGAAATTGTCGTGATGCAAGATGGAGAAATTGTAGAGCGCGGAACCCACGACAATTTAATTGCTCAAGGCGGGGTGTATAAGAAGTTGACCGATTTGCAGGCTTTTGCATAGTTTTCGCAAAATATCACAACTTTTTGCGAATTTAATTGAAATGTTGTAACGGTATTTGCATCATTGCCTCGGATTAAGTTGAGTTTGCTAGCACAAAGTTTAGGTCAAAAGCCGTAATTAGTTTAGCTTTTTCGTCTTTAAGCTCAAATTAATCCAAAATATAGCTCAAAATATCGATATTTGAGCTATATTTGAAGAAACAATGAGCTACAAATGGATCTTGACTACAATCAACAATTAATAATAAAGGTACTAGAGCAAAATAAAAAGCTTTCGTCAAAAGAGGTGTTTGAGGCGGTAGCGTCTGAAATAAGTTATGCTACGGTAAAACGAATCCTTAAAGAGTTGGTTAATCTGCAATATGTTTCTATTGCAGGTAAAGGAAAAGCAACAAAGTATTTTTTATCACCTCACTTTAGCATTGTTTATCCCATTGATATGGAAACATACTTTGATGAAGAGATTGATGAGAGAATTATTAATGAAAGATTTAATTTCAATCTTTTAGAAGAATTGTTCCCTACATTGGAATTATTTACGGATCAGGAGTTAACTAAACTGACTGATTTACAAATAGGTTTTAGACAAAAGGTGGCAAATTTAGATTCAGATGAGTACATAAAAGAATTAGAACGTCTTGCCATTGATTTGAGTTGGAAGTCTTCACAGATTGAAGGGAATACATATTCACTTTTAGAAACGGAACAATTATTAAAAGAGCGTAAAACTGCTGCCGGAAAGACCAAGGACGAGGCTACTATGCTGCTCAATCACAAAGAGGCAATTGACTATGTTGTTGAAGCGAAGGACTACTTTGACCAGTTAACTGTTGCTAAAATAGAAGAATTGCATTCTATTTTAGTTAAAGAGTTGCCAATCAACAGAAATTTAAGAAAACGAAAGGTGGGCATAACCGGCACGAATTACTCTCCTTTGGATAATGAGTTCCAAATAAGAGAAGCGCTAGAGCTAAGTTGTAAGCTAATCAATCAACGAAAAAACGCCTTTGAAAAAGCATTGCTTTGCTTAGTGCTTGTGTCCTACATTCAGCCTTTTGTTGATGGGAACAAACGAACAGCAAGAATTTTGAGCAATGCGCTTTTAATACAAAGTGAAATTTGCCCGCTATCTTTTAGAACAGTAGAGGCAATTGATTATAAAAAAGCCATGTTAATTTTTTATGAGCAGAACAACATTAGTCCTATGAAGCAAATTTTTATGGATCAGTTTGAGTTTGCTGTACGGACTTATTTCTAATACAACAATCGATGCGGATAAATCTTTAAATGCAATCCTTTAATTTGTTCGTAAAGCAAGTCGCGAAGCTCTTCGTAGTTGATTCGTTTTTGCGCTGAAATAAAGATGCAAGGGTAGTTTTCTTTTGCCATCCAGCTTTTCTTTAAATCATCCAAGCTCCTGTTTTCTCTAGTCTCCGGTGTAAGGTCGTCTTCCTCTTTTTTGGTATAAGTGTAAGCATCCACTTTATTAAAGATCATTATGGTGGGCTTGTCTTTGGCGCCCATTTCCGCAAGTGTTTCGTTCACCGTTTGAATTTGCTCTTCAAAATTGGGGTGAGAGATATCAACCACATGCAATAAAATATCGGCTTCGCGCACCTCGTCTAAAGTAGACTTAAAGGAGTCTACCAAGTGATGAGGTAACTTGCGGATAAATCCAACGGTATCTGAAAGTAGAAAAGGTAGATTACCTACCACAATCTTGCGCACGGTGGTGTCTAAAGTCGCAAAGAGCTTGTTTTCGGCAAATACTTCAGATTTAGAGAGCAAGTTCATTAAAGTAGATTTCCCCACATTAGTGTAGCCTACCAAAGCCGCACGAATCATTTGCTGACGACCTTTACGTTGGGTTTCCTTCTGCTTGTCGATCTTAGCTAGTTTACTTTTTAACAAAGCAATCTTATCACGAATGATTCGTCGATCCGTTTCAATTTCCGTTTCACCGGGACCGCGCATTCCAATTCCCCCTTTCTGACGAGAAAGGTGAGTCCACATGCGGGTTAGTCGAGGCAATAAATATTCGTATTGAGCTAACTCCACTTGCGTTTTAGCCGCAGCCGTTCGCGCTCTTTTGGCAAAAATGTCGAGAATCAAATTACTTCGGTCTAAAACTTTTACCTCCTTAAAAGAATTCTCGATATTTCGAGTTTGTGAAGGGCTTAGTTCATCATCAAAAATGACTAAACCAACCTCATTCTTTTTCACATAATCGATGATTTCTTGCAATTTGCCTGTGCCTACGAAACTCTTAGGATGTGGCGCATTTAATTTTTGCGTAAAGCGTTTTACCGCATTAGCGCCTGCCGTCTCTGCTAAAAAAGCCAGCTCATCTAAATATTCTTCAACTTGCTGCTCATCTTGTTCCTGAGTAATTACTCCAACAAGTACGGCATTTTCAATTTTTTCTTCTGTAGTAATGGGGTGATGCATATTATACAAAGGTAAGCATTCCGCTATGTTTAAAGCTTAAAACCAAGCTCTAGAAATAGCCGACCAAGGCCAAGGAATTGCAGAAAAAATCAACACCATTGCCAATAAAAAGTAAATGGCTTGTCTTCTAAATTTAGTAGCATCTGTTTTGCCTTTTTTCGCCATAATTCTACCTAAGGTAATTATCGCAATGCCAATTACCATTGAGGCTATGTGCTCTACGCCCCAAAAACGCAATACCGGATCTTTCATTGCTCCTCCAAAATCGCTAAGTGCGGTTTCAACAACAGGGCTCATAAAGTAAAGTACCAATCCAATCAGCAATTGTAAATGAGCAGAAATCAACAAAAACAAACTCACTTTATTATCTGCTGCAGTGTATTCTTTTTTGCCAAACCAACCAATAAATGATTTTACTACTGCCCAAATAAGCAGAATTACAATGGCGTATCTTAATAGATTATGAAGGTGTAACATTCCTGTGTACATAGCTTAATTTTTTTGGTAAAGATAACTAAATCGATACGTTGATTTACAATCTTCTTTATTAAGCTAAATAATTTTTGACAGTATAAATTTCAAATCGCAAATTTCAAATGTCAAGTGGGGAGTATGGAATGAAATATTGAAATTACTTTTCTCGCTTGGGTGAGAATTGGTTTTTGCTTCGCCGGCTTTTACAATAGCACATTCACTTTGAGCTCTATGAGCGTGCTTAGCGTCCTTCGTGGTTAAAACCTCAGCTTTAACTATTTCAACGAAGTTGTATTAAATCTTGCTTCTTAATGTTTAAAAATTAGAGCTTCACATTCACTTTTGTCATCATTTTGGTACAAAATGTCGCCAAAAGTTACATCAACTCTCTTCATTCTATCCGGGCACTTACGTACCCGGCTATTAGATGTCGCCCTTTCAGGGCTTTGAAAAAAGGAAAGTTGAAAGAAAAAGCCTTTAACCTTAATCCTTCATCTTTTCTCCAACTCACTCTCTTCTAACAGCGAAGCGATCTTGCATCTAAAAGAAACTTCAGCTGTGGAAAACACCTAAACCTTCCCCTCACAACCTTTGTTTTGGTACTTTTGATTTTTTTATTTTCCTATGCGAACACTTATCACAATTATCCTTTTTCTCGGTATTTTTCAGTTAAATGCGCAAGATTGGGAGCCGGTAAACGGAACCAGAGATAGTAGAAATCACTACACGGCTTTTACAAATGCTCAAATTTATGTAGGCGAAGGCAAGTGGTTGTCAAATGCTACACTTCTTATTAAAAACGACAAAATTGTTGATTTAGGAAGTGCCATTGAGCTTCCTAAAAATTGTGTGGTGCAGGATCTAGAAGGAAAGTTTATTTACCCTTCTTTTATTGAAATGCATTCGCAATATGGGATTGAAGAGTATAAAAATGAACAAAATGACAGAAGTCCACAATTAAACTCTAAAAAGAAAGGTCCTTACTATTGGAACGAAGCGATCAAAGCTGAGCAAAATGCTTTTGAACTTTTTAATTACAATGAAAAAGAAGCAAAGAAACTTCGAAAAATGGGTTTCGGTAGTGCTTTAACCCATCAAAACGATGGAATTCATCGCGGGACTTCTGCTTTAGTAGCTCTACATACTGATGAAGATGAATGGACAATACTTCCAAAAGCCGCTGCTCAGTATTCTTTTTTTAAGGGAAAGTCCAAACAAACATACCCCACTTCTCTTATGGGAATTATAGCTCTGATTCGCCAATTGCATTATGATGCTGAATGGTATGCAGAGAATCCTGAAGAAAGAGATTTTAATGCCACTTTAGTGGCTGTGAATAATCAAAAAAGCTTGCCCAAAATAATTGAAGTAGGCAGTCAACTTTCTACGCTAAGAGCGGATTTGTTAGGAGATACTTTAGGTTTTCAGTTTATTATTAAAACAACGGGAGACGATTACAAACGTTTAAATGAGCTAAAAAACACAAAAGCTCCGCTGATTGTTCCTGTAAACTACCCAAAGCCATACGACGTAAGTGACCCTTATGATGCTTTACAGCTTTCTTTAGCCAAAATGAAAGAATGGGAAAAGGCAGATGAGAATTTGGTTCACTTGCAAAATGAAGAGATCACTTTTAGCATTAGCGCAGATAAAATTGAAAATGAAAAAAGCTTTTTTGAAAATATAGGTCGCTCTATTAAAAAAGGATTAAGTCACGACAGAGCTATAAGAGCTTTAACACTTACTCCGGCCGAACTATTGAGAGTTGATTCCATTTTGGGAAGCCTTGAAAAAGGCAAGTTTGCCAATTTTATTATTAGTTCTGATACGCTTTTTAACGAAAAAACTATTCTTTACTCAAATTGGGTGAAAGGAAAAGAGTTTGAGATTAATATATCAGATATAATTGATATTAGAGGACTTTATAGCTTAAATATTCACGGAGTTCGTCAATTTGACTTAAAAGTGAGCGGGGAATTAAATCAACTTAAAGCGGCTGTAGCAGAAAAAGGCAAAGATGAATTTTCAAAAGCAAATATTAAATTAGAAGGCAATCGCATTAGCTTGTCGTTCCATTTTCAGGATGAATTATATCGCCTTAGTGGAAGTGTTAGTGATCGACAAAGTAGAATTTGGAGTGGAAAATCAACATTTGATGGGGAGTGGCATGACTGGGGAGCAATTCGCAAAAGAGAAGTTGAAAAAACGGATAGTACAGATGCCAAAATAGATTCGACTAATAACAAGGAGTTGGCGGCCATTCATTTTCCGAACATGGCTTACGGCTGGGACAGCATTCCAGCGAAAGCTGAACCCATTATTTTTAGAAATACCACCGTTTGGACAAATGAAAAAGAAGGAATTGTAAAAAATTACGATGTCCTAATCAATGAAGGGAAAATCTTGATGTTGGGACATAAAATTGACCTTAAGTTAATGTTTCCCAAGCTAGCAGATAAAGTAAGAGAAATTGACGCCAAAGGCTTGCATTTAACCAGTGGAATAATCGATGAGCACTCTCATATTGCCATAAGTCGCGGAGTAAACGAAGCCGGACAAGCGGTTACCGCTGAAGTAAGCATTGAGGATGTTGTTAACTCTGACGATATTAATATTTATCGTCAGCTTTCAGGCGGAGTTTCGGCCTCTCAACTACTGCATGGCTCGGCAAACCCAATCGGGGGAAGGTCGGCCATTATTAAATTACGTTGGGGGCAAACACCTCAAAAAATGCTGATAAATGACGCAAAAGGTTTCATCAAGTTTGCCTTAGGTGAAAATGTAAAACAAACAAATTGGGGTGATCACAATGCGGTTCGATTCCCACAAACGCGAATGGGAGTTGAACAAGTATTTTACGACGCTTTTATTCGTGCTAAAGAATACCAAGCAGAGTGGGAACTGTATAATGCCAAAAGCAAACGGCAAAAAAAGAAATCCGCCGCACCTCGGCGAGATACAGAGCTTGAGGTTTTAGCTGAAATATTGGACAGCAATCGATTTATCAGTTGTCATTCTTATATTCAATCAGAAATTAATATGTTGATGCATGTTGCCGACTCTATGGGATTTACGGTAAATACTTTTACTCACATCCTAGAGGGTTATAAAGTGGCTGATAAAATGAGAGCACATGGAGCTGCCGGTTCTACTTTCTCAGACTGGTGGGCGTATAAATTTGAAGTGAATGATGCCATTCCATACAATGGAGCGATTATGCACAAACAAGGTGTTTTAACCGCATTTAATTCCGATGATGCAGAAATGGGAAGACGCTTAAATCAAGAAGCGGCAAAAGCGGTAAAATACGGTGGAATTTCAGAAGAAGAAGCTTGGAAGTTTGTGACTTTAAATCCTGCAAAGATGCTCCATTTAGATGATCGAATGGGAAGTATAAAAGCCGGTAAAGATGCTGACTTGGTGCTTTGGAACGGACACCCTTTGTCGGTTTACTCAAAGGTAAAGCAAAACTACATTGATGGAATTCCTTATTACGATGAAGAAAGAGATGCTGCCATGCGAAAGGCAGTTGTAAAAGAGAGAGAGCGAATTATAGCTTTAATGTTAGCCGAGAAGAAAAAGGGAAAAGAAACTCAAAAAGTGAAAAAAGAAAAAAACAAATTATATGAATGCGATACTTTGGAAGAGTAATTTACTGCTTTTGGCGCTACTTTCTACCTTTTTAGTAAATGCGCAGTTGCCTAAGCCGGCAAGCGAG
The DNA here is from genome assembly GCA_002415785.1 of Flavobacteriales bacterium UBA5081. Lineage (GTDB taxonomy): Bacteria > Bacteroidota > Bacteroidia > Flavobacteriales_E > Vicingaceae > UBA5081. The sequence goes on along the minus strand of DIAJ01000002.1, from coordinate 35,050 downwards.
CAAAAGCAGTCGATTTTATTGTTGGGAGCAACTGCACACTTAGGCAATGGAGAAGTGATTCCTCGTTCCGCAATTGGCCTTAGAGATGGGAAAATTGATTTGGTAATGGCAGCCATTGATGCCAGAATGGATTCGACAAAATACGATACCATCATCCACCTGGAGGGAAAGCACTTGTACCCAGGCTTTATTGCGCCCAATTCTCGTTTGGGTTTGGTAGAAATTGATGCTGTTCGGGCAAGTCGCGACTTTGATGACGTTGGAGAAATGAACCCACATGTTCGATCCTTAATTGCCTACAATACTGAATCAAGAATTAGCTCTACTGTTCGGAGTAATGGCGTTTTATTGGCTCAAGCTGCACCCAAAGGCGGCAGAATTTCCGGAAGCTCTAGCGTATTTAATTTAGAAGGTTGGAACTGGGAAGATGCCGCCTTAAAAGTAGATGATGGAATTCATTTAAATTGGCCAAATATTTATTTGAAGAACAGCTGGGAGGATGAAAAGAAAAGAGCAAAAATTGAAGAAAATTATCGCAGTGAAATAAAGCAATTAAAAGATTTTTTTAAGCAAGCAAATGCCTATCGAAAAGTAGATTTTCACTTAGAAAAAAATATTCGTTTTGAGGCGATGAAGCCTGTTTTTGAGAAAAAGGCAAAATTATACCTTCATGCAGAAAGAGTTCAAGAGATAACAGATGCCATTTACTTTTTTGATGAGTTTGATTTAGATGTTGTTTTAGTGGGAGGCAATGAAGCAAACTTAGTGAGTGATTTGCTTAAAGATCGCAATATTCCTGTGCTGTTGAGAAGAGTTCATTCCTTGCCGATGAATGAAGATGATGCAGTTGACTTACCTTATCGGCTGCCATCTATTTTACATAAAAAGGGAATTTTAGTGGGCTTACAAAATTCCGGTAGTATGGAAGCCATGGGAACTAGAAATTTACCTTTTTACGCCGGTACTGCCATTGCCTATGGAGTTGAAAAAGAAGCGGCTCTTTCAATGATTACATTAAATACCGCTAAAATTTTAGGCATCGACAGTTTGGTGGGAAGCATTGAAGTAGGAAAAGAAGCAACTTTGTTTATTTCAGAGGGTGATGCTTTAGACATGCGAACTAATCAGCTTTTACTGGCTTTTATCTCCGGCAAAAAAATCGATTTAGACAATCCTCATAAATATTTATATAGGAAGTATATGAAGAAGTATGAAGAGGAAAAAATGTAGTTAGTAAACGATTTAACTAAGAAAGGAAGTAATTCATCTCAGCGGTTTTGCGGTGAAGATGTATTTTGATCTGATTGAAAAAATCCAAGTTAACACATTGCAAAACAAGGTGTACAAAGACCCCTTTGCGCTCTCAGCGACTTTGCGGTAAAATTACAAAATTGTACCGCTAACACTCAATCTTCCTCCAAGCGAAAAGCAAAAGTTAGCGCGATGGTGTCAATATCGTAAATTAAGGCTTCGTACTTACCGCCATCAATCTTATTATAGCCACTATAGCTTTGTGGCTCATAGAAAAAAACTTTGCCATTCACCTCAAAATACAGCTCAAAAAAAGGATAAGAGAAACGATATTTTCTAAAAGAAGACTTTCCTCTCTTAAATACAGAACCATAACTCCATTCGTTGGAAGAGGTGTTTAAGCGAATATGATCTAATTGAAAATTGCTTTCATTGCTAATTCGAATTTCTACATCATCCGGATTTTGGTCGACAAAGTTGGGTTGTGCTAACTCTTCATCACAAGCCAAAGTTAATAATGCAATAAAGAGGATAGTTATGTAGGCTGATTTTTTCAATTGCTTAATTATACCCCAACTTATTACGCACTTTTTGCAAAACCGGCTGAGCTACTTTTCGAGCTTTTTCGGCTCCCTCTTTTAACAAGCGGTCAATTTCATCGGTATTTTCCATTAACCTCCAATAGTTTTCACGCTCAGATTTAAAAATGTCTACTATTAATTCGTAAAGCGCCTGTTTTGCGTGACCATAACCGTAGTTTCCTCCCTCGTAATTTTTACGCATCTCAGCAATTTGATCATCATTTGCCAACAACTTATAGAGTGCAAAAACATTACAACTGTCTGGATTTTTAGGCTCCTCCATTGGTGTGCTGTCAGTTTCAATTCTCATGATCACCTTACGCAATTTCTTGTCCGGCAGAAATATATTAATGTAGTTATCGTAAGACTTACTCATCTTTCTACCATCAGTTCCGGGAATAACCATTACACGCTCATCAATCAATGGTTCTGGAAGCACAAAAGTTTCTCCATTTTGATGGTTAAAGCTACTGGCAATATCGCGTGTCATTTCTAAATGCTGCTTTTGATCTTTTCCAACCGGAACAAATTCCGCATCGTAAAGCAAAATATCACAAGCCATTAATACAGGGTAATCAAACAAACCGGCATTTACATCCGATAAATTGTCTGACTTATCCTTAAAAGAATGCGCATTTGCCAACATTGGGTAGGGTGTATAACAATTTAAATACCAGGTTAATTCACAAACCTCAGGCACATCCGATTGACGGTAAAACACATTTTTTTTAGTATCAAACCCAAAAGCCAACCAAGCTGCGGCTACTGCATATACATTTCTTTTTCGCACTTCGGCATCTTTCACTGTTGTGAGAGAATGCAAATCTGCAATAAAGAAAAATGCTTCATTTTCTTCCTTTTCAGAAAGCTCAATTCCGGGTTTAATTGCGCCCAAAATGTTTCCTAAATGAACCTCTCCGTTGTTTCCGGAGCTTTGTATTCCAGTAAGTATTCTAGCCATGCGTCAAAAATACAAATTTGTCCTATTTTTGAGCCAATGAAGTGGATAAAAGGGCTGTTCGGTTTTATCTGGAAAATTTATTTCTTCCTTGTGGTGGCAATCAGCATATTGCTACTTTATCCCATTTATTTTGTTTGGTTGCAAAACGAAAGGCATTTTAAGAAAGGCTTTAACTTAATTCGCAAGCATGCAAAGTTTATTCTATTTTGTGTGGGTATTCGAATAAAAGTGATTGGGAGTATTCCGGATGATGACAACACTTCTTACATTATTTGTCCCAACCACAGTTCCTATTTAGATATTTTGATTTTGTATGCTGTTTTTCCGAACTATTTTATTTTCCTTGGAAAGAAGGAATTGGGGAAGGTTCCGGTATTTAACATTTTCTTTAAGAAGATGAATATTTTAGTGGATCGCAAAAATGCTAAAGCTGCACATCAATCCATAGTAAAAGCGACAGAAGCCATGGAAAAGGGGAGTAATTTGGTGATTTTCCCTGAAGGCACCATTCCGCATACAGCGCCAAAAATGAAGCCTTTTAAAAATGGAGCTTTCCGATTGGCAAGACAGCTAAAAATGCCGATTGTGCCAATAACTTTCGTAAACAACTGGAAATTACTCGAAGACAGTATGCAGTGGACAGCAAAAAGTTGCCCCGGAATATCAAAAGTATATATTCATTCTCCAATAATTGTCAACTCTGATGAACCGCAAGATTTACTAACTTTGCGCGAGCAGACCAGAGCTGTGATTCAATCTAAACTAGATACGACTGATGAGTGTTGATAATAAAACCGTTGATAGAATTGCCGAATTAGCTCGCTTGGAGTTTAATGAGGAAGAAAAGAAAAACATTACCAAAGACTTAAACAGAATTCTCGACTTTGTAGAAAAATTAAGTGAGGTAGATACAGAGGGTGTTGAACCATTGGTATATATGTTAGAAGAAGAAACGGAAATGCGCAAAGATGAAGTTAAACAAGAAATTACGCAGAAAGAAGCGCTTAAAAACGCTCCGGATAAAGACACTGATTTTATCCGCACACCAAAAGTGTTGAATCAATAAAAATTGATAGAAATTAAAAAGCCCGATGCAATTTCTGCACCGGGCTTTTTTATGTTTGTGAAATTAGGTTTTACTCTACTTCAAAAGCAGCATAAGAAGCTACATCTACCTTTGGAATGTTGGCATTATACTTTCGATTAATTGCATCAATAAAGTCGTTAGCTAAAATTGCATAACCTCTAGTACTAGGATGAACTCCATCAAAGGAGAATGCTCCACCTGTTACTAATTCAGAGTTAAAGCTAATGCCACTAACGGTAATGCCAGCTTTAAGTTCATTCAATCGCTTGTTTACATCTACATGAGCTAGCTGATATTCATTTGCTACACTCTTGATTGTAGCGTTGTATGAAGTGGTATAGTCTTTAATTCTTTGAATTTCACTCAAACTAAGATGGAAGCTACCTGGGATTGGCTTTTGAGACCCCCAACCCGCACACTTTAGTGAATCTTGAGGAGTTGTTAAAACAAGTAACTCATCAGAAGAAATGTGTCTGATGCTCGGTAAACCATTTCCACTTAAGTCGGTTAAAGTGTTATCAACAATCACAAATCCATTAGCACCTGCAGAAAAGTTTATTTTTCTTCTATTAGCTTCTGCTTCAAAAGCGGCGTTTTGGGAAACAACTTGATCCAAACCTGCATTATAAGAATTATCATAAGCTTGGTTTAAAGCAGCTGCCTGTTGTGCAGTTAAATTTAACCCATTCCACTTTATTGTCGTAAAATGTGGAATAGCAGTAATATCAGGGATATTAGCAACAACCCCTTTTTGACCATTTTTAGTTAATGAGTCCAGCGTTTGTGCATAAAGTGCTCCAAATGTTGCAGTGGCTGTAATTGATGCACTTCCTTCCTCACCGCCGGCTAATGCGTAGCCTAAAACATCATTGTTTCCAATCCATAATTGGAAAAAAGTATGATTGGTTTTCATGGCTGCTTCTACAACGGTTTCGGTTGGACTAGCTGCAAAACGTGCAAAATAAGGATTTCCTTGCGATGGGTGAGCAAAACCTTGTAAGTTTAGATGGATAATTTGAGCACCTGGCACACCTACATTATTAAATGGCCCATCTGCTGCAATGTTATTCCTAAAACTAGCTTCAGTAGCTGGGTAAGGCTGATTTTTAAGTGTAGGCGCTATTGAAGTTGAATCACGACAGTCTGTAACATAGCTTAATGATAGTTCAGGCAATAAAATTCCATTACCATCATTATACAAAACATCATTAACTCCTGCACCAACATTACCGGCTAACCCATTTAACATTGGCTGCTTAAAGTCTCCACCGCCAACTTCTTTAAGTTGCTGAGCAATAATATTTGGAAGCGAATTGATTTGTCCTTCTGCACTAAGTGCGTTACTCTGATAGCCTGCAGTAAGAGAGTTGCCTACGGCTACCATTTTCGAAAAGTCTGCGCTTCCTTGATTAAAATCTACGTCTTCAAACTCCGGCTCACAAGCTACTAATGCAGCTAAAGGGAGAATATATAATAATTTACGTGTCTTCATATTTCTCTAAATTAAAATTTGTAATTAAGTCCGATGCCCGGAATGTATGATCTTGATTGATACTTTCCGCCAAAGTTTGCAGGCTTGTACTCAGATTCTCTCTCCATTCCATAAATGTATAAGAAAGAAGCGTCTACTGTAAACTTTTCTGAAACACTATAGCTCAAACCTGCTGTAATTCCTAAGTTATCTGTACTTGGCGTTTCAGGGTTAAAGTACTCATCCGTTACCGGTGATTGATCATAATAAACACCCAAACGAGCATCTAATTTATCATTAACGCTATACTGCGCTCCGGCACGAACAATAATTGCATCTTCGTAGTTTCTTGGATTTTCAGAATCTTCTAAAGACTCTGTATTGTCTTCAAAGTCGAAATCTAAAGACTCATAAGTGCTCCATCCTACTAAGCTACCTTCCACCGAAAGCAATAATTTTTCAGAGGCTTGGTAAGCAATTCCCAAAGTTGTGGTGCTTGGCAATGGCAAAGTAGCGTCAAATTTAGTGTCGGGGAAATTAGAGCGCAAAGCCGGGTCAACGCTAAAATCAGCATCTCCACCTTCCAACTCCATTTCAATTTCTGAGCGGTAAGTTACTCCAACTGTCAATTTTTCAGTAGCTTGATAGTGAATTCCGAAATTATATCCATAAGAAGCAGTATTTCCTTTTAGGTTAACACTATTATTTTCTCCAATGGGTGCAGGAATAGCACGATTAATTTCCACTGCTCCGGTGGCGTAAATCAGCCCTAAACCAACATTTAACTTTTCACTTATTTTATAAGAAACCGTTGGTTGAAAAAAGATGGCTTGTAAACTAATGTCTTGAATGAGATTTCTACCGCTCCAATCATCGCCCCAAACCACAGAACTGCCAAAAGGAGTATAAACCGCTAAACCGGCAGATAACTCATCATTTATTTTATAAGTGCCATAAAAATAAAAAGGCGTGCCTAGTGGATTATCGGTTCGTTCAACACGTCCTGTTTCTTGGTTTTGGTAAGCAGCATAGGCTAACAAAGGAGAAACGCCCGCTTCAAAGTTAAACTTGCTTTCAGAAAAGCCCATCATTGCCGGATTAAAGTAAGCTGAGGAAGCGCCGAGATAGAAACTCGTACCCAAATGCCCCATTCCGGTTTGTTTTGTCCCTTGCAGGTTGACTTGAAAACCACCCGCATGCATCAGTAAAGGCCCGAAGCCTAGGATGCCTAGTAAAATTTTTTTCATGTGTAATAAAGTTTTTAAGGTCACATGTAACTCCCAAAATTTTGTAAAAAACTGTTAATGTTAATGGTACAGCTCAAAACTCATGGTCGTTTCATAAAAAGTAATGTTAAGTTTGTGTTAAAGGTAGTATTTTTTCTTAATTGAAATGAAATTGTGGTTGATATATAGAAAATTATAGTTAAGTCTTGTGTTATATTCTACTCACACTTAAATCCATCACTTTTTCTTATTATTCGAATTCCTTTTACATCTTTAACGAAAATGATTCCATCAAATAAGTTTTCCACTTCTTTAGTATATGTATAAACATTAAACCTCAAGGTCTTGTAATTGACATCTTTTAATTTAGAAGTGGGTGTAAATGCCGCTTTTGAGTTAAAGCCGTTAATTATTCTTTCCAAACTACGTCTTTTCAATTTAATTTTAGCTGGTGGGTTGTACCCGTTCGTATAGGTGCCGCTTGTCGCTAACAAACCAACAACATAAGATTGACTTTTTATTTTTGAGTTTAAAAAAACGCCAATGGAATATCGACTATCATACACTTGTTTTTTTTCAGTTCCTTTGAACTTCCCTTTTACAGTTGTTCCATTAGTGGTTTTCTGAATATGTATATTGTGTGCCAACACAATTATCTTCTTATTCGGGTAGAGTGAATCAATTAAGTACTCTAAGTTTTTAGCCATACTACTGTCTCTTAGTTGGTTTTTCCCATAGTAATAAGGGCTTTTTAAATCATTACTGTTATTTAATATCTGCAAGTTTGATAAAATGCCACGCCGAAGAATTTTATTTTGATAAGTATCAGATGTCTTTAATTTATTATAGATTTCGCTGTATTCATGCTTTAATTGAGTTGCAATGGAATCCAAGTCGGCAGATTGCTTTAAACTTCCATCCTTTTTATAAGCAAAAAATCTTTTTGATTTTTCAAGTGAGTAACTCCAGGAAAAAGCACTATCGGCATAAAATAAACGATTCATTACCTCCTCAGTCAAATCTAATTTGTGATAATACTCTTTTGTAAAATATAATGACTTAGAGAAAGGGTCAAGACCAGATAAATGTAGTTTGTTGTCTCTTGAGTAGGTCATTAATTCACAATTAACCGGCACCCTCCAAAAGCCCATTAAACTATGTGCAAGCATTTCCATGCCTGTTAATGAGTCTTTGAATAGTTCTGTATAACCAATATTGGCTACACCGCTTTCAAAAGCTACTACCTCAAACCCATGCTTTTGATGAAGGTATTTAATTAATCTAAATTTAAGTTGATGGAAGTCGTCAATTCCATGGTGACTTTCCCCCAAGAAAACAACTTTTTTATTTTCAATATGCTCATCTAAAAAAGTTAAGTCAGAAAAATCATCTGAATTAATGGAGTTTATTGGCGCTAAATTTATCTTCTTTTTAGCGATTTGTGAAGATGACAAGAATGGAATTAAAATGAGAATTAGTAAAGAAAGCCGTTCTAACATTGAGTAATTTTTTTAATACTTGAATTTGAGTCAAAAATACAAATAATTCATAAACAGTTGAATATTATTTACTCCACAACAGTTTGCTATACAAAGATTATTTTTAGAGCTTTATTTTTTAAAGCTCACAATAAATAGAATCTTTTTTCTTTTTACTGAACCTATTTGACTTATTTCTGTTATTTAGACTAATTCTAAGTAACTTTACAGCCTAGAAAAGATTCTCGTGGAATGATAAAAGAGATTGAAGAAAAACGGGAGGTAACCATCGTATTTGCAGGAGACTCCGGCGATGGAATTCAACTTACCGGAACACAATTTACCAACACTAACGCCCTTTTTGGAAACGACATTGCTACATTTCCCAACTTTCCCGCGGAAATTAGAGCTCCTCAAGGAACAGTGGCCGGTGTTTCCGGTTTTCAATTAAAATTTGGAAGTGTTGAGGTCGCCACTCCCGGCGATGTTTGCGATGTGTTAGTTGCCATGAATGCAGCAGCATTTAAGGTAAATCTACCTCGCTTAAAAAAGAACGGAACGGTAATCGTTAACATTGATGGTTTTAATGCGCGCAATTTAAAATTGGCGGGTTATGAAGTGAGTCCTTTAGAAGATTCAACTTTGGCCGACTATAGAAGCATTCAAATTGACATTACCAAAATGACACGTGCTGCCCTGGAAGATAGCGGCATGGGAAAAAAGGAAATCGACCGCTCCAGAAATATGTTTGTCTTGGGTTTCTTGTACTATATGTACAATCGAAATTTAAAAGGAACAGAGGAGTTTATCAAGCAAAAATTTGCCGGAAAAGACGACTTAATTGATGCAAATATTAAGGTCTTACATGCCGGATATAATTACGCAGATACTAGTGAGATTTTCACTTCTCGTTACAACGTTAAAGCAGCTCAGCTTGACAAAGGGGAGTACAGAAATATTATGGGAAACCAAGCTACGGCAATGGGCTTAATTGCTGCAGCTCAAAAGTCGGGATTAGATTTGTTTTACGGAACTTATCCGATTACTCCCGCATCAGACATACTGCATGAATTAGCAAAGCATAAAAACTTTGGTGTTCGCACTTTTCAGGCTGAAGACGAAATTGCGGCCATTGCTTCAGTTATTGGAGCATCTTTCGGTGGGAAATTAGGCGTAACCGCTTCTTCAGGCCCCGGTATTGCTCTTAAAGGAGAGGCAATGGGCTTGGGTGTAATGTTGGAACTGCCCATGTTAATTATCAATGTTCAGCGTGGTGGACCATCAACCGGACTGCCAACTAAAACAGAACAAGCTGACTTATTACAAGCAATTTACGGTAGAAATGGCGAAGCGCCTATGCCGGTGATTGCCGCTGCTTCACCATCGGATTGCTTTAGTATGGTGTATGAAGCCTGCCGAATTTCCATTGAACACATGACACCGGTAATGTTTTTAACCGATGGTTATATTGCCAATGGATCAGAGCCATGGAAATTCCCAAATTCTAATGATCTTTTAGAGATTAAACCAAAGTTTGCTGTTGAGAATAATCAAAACTACCTGCCTTACAAAAGAGATGAAATGCTCGTAAGAGAATGGGCAATTCCCGGAATGGCTGGAAAAGAACACCGAATAGGAGGTTTAGAGAAAGAAATTGATACCGGAAATGTTTCCTACGATCCGGAAAACCACGAAAAAATGGTAAAAATTCGCCAAGCTAAAGTGGATAAAATTGCAGAAGATATTCCATTGCAAAACATTAACAATGGTGATAAAGAAGGAGAAGTGCTCGTGCTTTCTTGGGGCTCAACTTATGGTGTGATTAAAAATGCTGTAAAAGAATGCAAAGAGGAAGGACTTTCCGTTGGACACGTTCATTTAAGGTACATTAATCCGCTACCCAAAAACCTGGGTGAATTAATTAAAGGCTTTAAAAAAGTAATTGTGCCGGAAATGAATAATGGTCAATTAGTGAAAATTATTAGAGATAAGTTTTTAGTAGACGCCAAAGCAATTAACAAGATTAAAGGAATTCCCTTTAGTACAGCTGAAATTGTGAGTGCGATTAAAGGCGAGGAGGAATTAGTATGAGCGAAGTACAAGATGTTGAAAAAGTAAAATTAAGTCCTAAGGATTTTGCTACCGATCAAGATGTTCGTTGGTGTCCCGGTTGCGGAGACTATTCAATTTTAAAACAAGTGCAGTCGATTATGCCGGATTTGGGCAAAGACAAAGAAGACATTGTATTTATTTCGGGAATTGGTTGTTCTTCGCGTTTCCCTTATTATATGAATACTTACGGAATGCACAGCATACACGGAAGAGCGACAGCCATTGCCAGTGGTTTAAAAATTAGTCGCCCTGAATTAAGTGTGTGGGTCATTACCGGCGATGGTGACTCTTTGTCGATTGGTGGTAATCATTTGATTCACTTACTGAGAAGAAATTTTGACTTGAATGTATTACTGTTCAATAATGAAATCTACGGATTAACAAAAGGGCAGTATTCACCAACTTCTCCGGAAGGAAAAGTGACGAAATCAACACCCATTGGCTCAATTGACCATCCGTTTAATCCATTAAAACTTTGCTTAGGTGCAGATGCTACTTTTATTGCTCGCACCATGGATCGAGATCCAAAACACCAAAGAGAAATTTTATTGAGAGGAAATCAGCATGTAGGAACTTCAATGATTGAAATATATCAAAATTGCAATGTTTTTAACGACGGCGCTTTTGAGGTATTTACAGATAAGGGTACAAAAGCTGAAGAAACACTTTACTTAGAACATGGAAAGCCATTAATTTTTGGAGCTAATCGCGACAAAGGAATTAAGCTAGACGGCTTCACACCGGTTATTGTTAGTTTGGAAGAAGTTTCCGAAGATGATTTATGGGTTCACGATGAAACTGATCGTACAAAAGCACAATTGCTCACCAACTTTTTTGACAACCCTTCATTGGAAGGACACTTACCTCGCCCATTTGGGGTATTTTACGTTGAAGATCGCTACCGATACGAAGAAGCGCTTGAAGCACAAGTTGAGTATGCGATAGAAAAGTCAGGTAAAGGAGATTTGGATGCTCTGCTCAGAGGAAAAAATGTTTGGAAGGTAGATTAATCCTAAGCTGATTTTTAACTTTTCGGTGTATACAACCACCCACTTTTTGAACCGTGGCTTCAGATTTATTTCAGAGTCATGATGAGAAGTGAACAAACCCACAATTGAAATCACTTGAGCGAAAAGACTAGCTATACATTAACCGTTTTAACGGTTAAAAATTAATTCTTTTTTTCAGTATTTAATCCATGCTATTTGTTAAGCGCATTTTTAATCAGAATAATCAATCCTAATTAAAAGGCATTTAAAAGCATAATTGGTATAATTTGTACTTTTAAACTTTAATAAATCCTATGGATCAGGAATTCCTAAATAAGGAAGAACTTAAGAAGTTCTTGGCTACTTTTCCTATAATTTCGGCTGATAAAATTGAGCAACTGACTAAGGTAATTCCAACAATTTCAATAAAGAAAGGCACCTACCTCTTAAAAGAAGGAGAAGTCCCAAAAGCTTGTTATTATGTTTTAAAAGGCTTGGTTCGCCAATTTCAAATTGTTGATGGTAATGAAAGAACGACAGCCTTTTATTCTGAAAAACATGCTGCAGTTTCATCTAAACACTTCATTGACCAAACTAAATCTACTTTTTATTTAGTGTGCAGTGAAGATTGTTTATTAATTAAAGGAGAATTGGGTGCTGAGGTAGAACATTACAATCAATTTCCGGAATTGATGGAAGTAACAAAGGTGATGCTGGAAAATGACTTAAATCAAACTAAGGAAAATTTATCAGACTTTATTACCAGCTCACCTAAAGATCGCTACCTAACTTTTCTGAAAAAAAGGAGTGAATTACAAAATCGAGTTCCTTTACATCAGGTCGCCAGTTTTTTAGGAATGACAGCTGAGTCCTTAAGTAGAATTAGAAAGCGCATTGTTTCAACCGATTGAAGCCTCTCTACCTCCTTTTAATAAGAGCCAAAAAGCCAAGCCAATTTCACTAAAAATCATTGGAAATATAAAAACAGCTTCAACAGTTGGCCTATAGGACTCATAGTTGTCGATAAACAAATCCAGTGTGTTGCTAAGAAAGTATCCAACTCCCGCTAGAAACAACAAAATAGCTATTAGTTTTAATAGCTTCTTTTTTTGACAGACTAACTTAGACAATGTGATTAAATGTAAGCCAAAAACAATCAGTCCAAATTGCCAAATTGCTTGAAATGAATGAATATTCTGATGAATAATTTCTGCACTAAATTCATCATTTGACAACTCTAGAGATACTAAAAACAACTTACTAATACCGTAAGCTAAAATAATTGAATACAAAAGTCTAAATAGTCCGCTAATAGCTGCTCTTAAATGATTGCGTTTTTTATAATAGGAATACAAACCCCAACTTACCATCAAATCACATAAAAGAATAATTAACCAAGCAATTACGGATGCTTTAAAAGATGAATTAGTTAAAAAAACAGGGAGCTCATCGATGCTTAATATGAATGCCTCGGCAAATACTTGCGACATTGCAAAAGCTGCTGCGATTGCCATAACAATTATCGATAAAGCTGTAACTCTTGAAATACTTTTTGTTGTCATAGTCTGAAATTGAATTGAACGACAAAAGTATCACTATGGCTTACTAATTATTCTTGACGAAAGTCAAGAAATAAAAAAAGCCCAACAACAGTCGGGCTTCATATATTTGAATGCTTTTCAGCTTACACTTTCATAATGTCTACTTCTTTTAACTCTAAAATATGATCCACTTTTGCCACGTATTTGTCTGTTAACTCTTGAATCTCTTCTTCTATTCCTTTTGCCTGATCTTCTGCTAAACCATCTTTTTGAAGCTTTTTCACTTCGTCATTTGCTTCTTTACGTGCATTACGAATGCTTACTTTAGCATGCTCTGCTTCAGCTTTAGCTTGCTTTACCAAATCTTTTCTTCGCTCTTCGGTCAACTGTGGGATATTGATTAATATCATTTCCCCATTATTTTGAGGATTTAAGCCCAAGTTAGAGTTAATTATTGCACGCTCAATAGGCTCTAAAGTAGCTTTTTCCCAAGGCTGTACCGTTAAAGTTCTCGCATCTAAAGTACCTATATTGGCAACTTGTTGCAAAGGGGTATTTGAACCGTAATATTCTACCAAAATCCCATCTAACATAGAGGGATTTGCTTTTCCGGCTCTAATCTTTGTCAATTCTTTCTCCAAATGATCAATAGCTTTATCCATTGATTCTTTGGCACTTTCTAGTATTAAATCTATTTCTTCCTCCATGATTGAATTGCTTATTTACAAAGCGTGAAATTAAGAAATTTTACTTTCTTTTTATATTTCTACTGCAAGAGTAAACAGAGTAGATATATCTTGATAAAAGATTATTTAATATAAAAATGAGAGACAAGAAACGAGACCACTTCGCTGCTAAAGAGTATAAAGTAAGTTTTAGTGAGGAGGAAATTCATACCTAATCAAAATCTCTAACTTCTAAGCTCTAAAGTCTACCTCTCTTAAACTTTAAAACTCTACTAATGTGCCTACTTCCTCTTTCCCTAAAATAACTTTTTTCAAATTACCCGGAGTGTTCATATCAAATACAACAATCGGGAGCTTATTTTCATTGCACAAAGTAAAAGCTGTTAAATCCATCACATTCAAGCCTTTTTCATACACTTCAGAAAATGAAATTTTATCGTATTTAATTGCATCAGCATTTTTTTCAGGGTCTGAATCGTAAATCCCATCTACACGAGTTCCTTTTAAAATAACGTCTGCTTCGATTTCTATTGCTCTTAAACTAGCAGCGGTATCAGTAGTAAAGTAAGGGTTTCCTGTACCTGCTCCAAAAATCACAACTCTGCCCTTTTCTAAATGTCGAACTGCTTTACGGCGAATATAAGGCTCGGCAATTTGCTCCATTTTAATGGCTGTTTGTAAACGAGTAAAAACATCCAACTCTTCTAAAGCTGACTGTAATGCCATTCCATTAATTACAGTAGCCAACATGCCCATGTAATCACCTTGAACTCTTTCTATTCCTCCATCAACTGCCTGAATACCTCTAAAAATATTTCCACCGCCAATAACAATGGCTACTTCTACGCCCTCTTCAACAATACTCTTAATTTCTTTAGCATATTGGTTTAGGCGACTGTGGTCGATTCCAAATTTCTGATCACCCATGAGGGCTTCTCCACTAAGTTTTAAGAGTACTCTTTTGTATGACATGCGTATTTTTTTTGTAAAATTAATTGATTTCTACCGGAGATTATTAGTCAATAAGATAATTATGAGCAAAAAAAAGAGAGAATTTAAATTCTCTCTTTTAATCGTTTATACTAGTGAAGATCGTTTAAAATCAGTCACCGTTAAGTCTTTACTTACAGACTTTAAATATTCTGAAACACTCATTTTATTATCAACAAAGTATTGCTGATTTAACAAAGTGTTCTCTTTATAATATTTCTGCAATTTACCTTCAGCAATTTTGTCAATAATTTGCTCAGGCTTGCCTTCTTTCAAAGCTTGCTCTCTACCTATCTCCAACTCTCTCGCTTTAATTTCATCGCTAACTGAAGACTCGTCTAAAGCAACCGGGTTCATTGCGGCAATTTGCATAGCCACATTTTTAGCAGCATCTGCAACTGCATCACCGGACTGGTTTAAAGCTACAATTGCAGCTGTGCTGTTACCAGGATGATTGTATGCAAAAGAATACTCACCATTTACTGTAGTGTATTCAGTTAAATCGATTTTTTCACCGATTTTACCAACTTGCTCAGTAATTTTTTCACTGATCGTCATACTGTCGTCAAACTTCAAGCCTTTCAACTCTTCAGTAGAAGCCGGCCTTTCGCTTAAGGCAACCTCTAAGATTTGTTTAGCTACTCCAACGAACTCTTCGTTTTTAGCAACGAAATCCGTTTCGCAGTTCAACATAATCATAGCTGCAAATTGATTGTCTTTAGTACCGGAAATAACAACTCCTTCGTTAGCATCACGGTCACTTCTCTTTTCAGCAACTTTTTGACCTTTCTTGCGAAGAATCTCAATTGCTTTATCAAAATCACCTTCAGCCTCAACCAAGGCTTTCTTGCAGTCCATCATGCCTGCACCGGTTTGCTTTCTTAGCTTATTTACTTCAGCAGCAGTTATATTTGCCATTGCTGTATCCTTTTATTAAAACGTTAATACTATTATTTAGTCTCTTCTTTTACTTTTTCAGCCTTTTCAGTTTTTTCTGTTTTGGCTTTAGGCTTAGAAGCTTTAGTCTTTTCTTTTTCTGCTTTGCGCTCTTCCAATCCTTCATTTACGCTTTTGCAAACAATGCTCAATAATTTATCAATTGACTTTGCCGCATCGTCGTTTGCAGGAATAGGGAAATCAACTTTCGTTGGATTAGAGTTGGTATCAACAATTGCAAAAGTTGGAATATTCAACTTTTTAGCTTCAGCTACTGCAATGTGTTCTTTCTTGATATCCACTACAAAAAGTGCAGAAGGTAGTCTGCTCAAGTCAGAGATTGACCCTAAGTCACGCTCTAATTTAGCACGCTGACGAGTAATTTGCAATCTTTCTCTTTTAGAAAGCACATCAAACGTTCCGTCTTTCATCATGTTGTCGATCTGAGACATTTTGCGAACTGCCTTGCGAATCGTCGCAAAGTTAGTTAACATACCACCTGGCCATCTTTCAGTTACGTAAGGCATGCCTGTTGGCTTAACGTGCTTTTCAACTACCGCTTTTGCTTGTTTCTTTGTTGCTACAAAAAGGATTTTCTTACCTGACTTAGCAACTTGTTTCATTGCTGCAGCTGCATCATCTAACTTTGCGGCTGTTTTGTTCAGGTCAATAATGTGGATCCCATTTTTCTCCATAAAAATATATGGAGCCATCTTTGGATGCCATTTTCTTTTCAAGTGTCCGAAATGAACACCCGCGTCCAATAATTCTTTGTAATCGGTCTTTGCCATTTTAATTTGTGTTTACGTTCGATAAAAAACAATTGCAGAGTAGTGAAATTTTCATCAGTCTCTGCAATTTTGATACTAAACACACCTTTCGGTGATGACTGTTTGGTATGTATGTTTTCTTGTCAAAAAGCGAAATATTAACGCTTGCTGAACTGGAATTTCTTTCTTGCTTTTTTCTGACCTGGTTTCTTTCTTTCAACCATTCTTGGATCTCTGGTCATTAAACCTTCAGCTTTTAAGCTAGGTTTATTTTCTGCATTTACTTCAACCAAGGCTCTAGACATAGCTAAACGCAAAGCCTCTGCCTGACCGGTAACTCCGCCACCGCTCAAATTTGCTTTTACATCGTACTTACCATCTGTTTCAGTAAGTGCAAATGCTTGCTTAACTCTGTATTGTAACGCAACTGTTGGAAAATACTCTTTATAATCTTTTCCATTTACGGTTACATTTCCTTTTCCTTCAGAAAGGTAAATTCTAGCAACGGACTTTTTTCTTCGTCCAATGGTGTTAACTACGTCCATATTATTTAATTGAATCTAGTTTTAATTCTTTTGGCTTTTGAGCGTCAAATTTGTGCTCAGTTCCTTCTACTACGTGAAGATTTCCGAAAAGCGCTCTACCCAAACGATTTTTAGGAAGCATTCCAACTACTGCTCTTTCTACCAATGCAATTGGTTTTTTAGCTAATAATTGAGCAGCCGTAATTGACTTTTGTCCGCCCGGGTACTCTGTATGAGAAAGGTATGTTTTCTCAGCCATTTTATTTCCGCTCAAACGAATCTTCTCTGCGTTAACCACAATTACATGATCTCCACAATCAACATGAGGAGTGTAATAAGGCTTGTGCTTTCCACGAATCAACTTTGCCACTTTTGATGACAAACGACCCAAGGTTTCATTTTCAGCATCCACAATATACCAGTCTTTTTGAACGGTAGCTTTATTGGCTGAAATCGTTTTGTAACTTAAGGTATCCACGTCTTTCCTTGCTTTTACTTATAAAATAAATATACTATCCCCTAAAATGGGGCTGCGAAGTTAGAATTATTTTTTCTAACTGACAAGCACCTACCCCATAAAAATATCTTCAACGAAATTAAAAAAGAAAAAAGCAGGAAAGCCACGGCTCTTCCTGCTTTTAGAAATTGTGCTTTTTATTAATTAACAGAATTCGTCAAATGCCGAGGTTAAGTTTTCGGCTATCATTTCTGCAGGTCGACCTTCAATGTGGTGTCTTTCGATAAAATGAACCAACTTTCCATCTTTAAAAAGTGCTATCGATGGCGATGAAGGTGGATAAGGCAACATGTGTTTTCTAGCTTGAGCAACCGCCTCCTGATCAACTCCGGCAAATACCGTTGTTAATCGATCTGGCCTTTTTGAATGCTTGCTTGCTAAAGTAACTGCCGGGCGAGCGTTAGCCGCTGCACAACCGCAAACAGAGTTTACCATTACTAATGCTGTTCCTTCTTTACTGATTGCTTCATCTACTGCTTCTGCTGTTAATAATTCGTCAAAGCCCACAGTGGTTAATTCCTCTTTCATGGGCGCTACCATTTCTTCCGGATACATAATATAGGTGTTTTTTATTCTACAAAATTTGAAAGTACAAAGTTAATCATCTTTGCTCGGATGATAGAACAAATGAAGCGAGCTTTAGTTTTTATGCTTCATTTTCATTTCTCCTGAAAGAATACTTATTTTATATTTATTAAATTAGCTCAAATTTAAACCAATAAGTTTTTTGTATATTGTGGATTTTATGAAAAGTACTAATCTCAAAACATTTATTGTCAGAATCATTTATTCATTTATCATTCTATTTTTTTCAATTAATACTTTGTGGTCGCAATGGAACTATATTAGCAATATTGGCTATCAAGCAAAAATGTATGGGAATGGATACGGTTACAAAGTAATAAATTCAATGACCAACCAGCCACCAGGCGGAAATAGTGCATTAATAATGAAAACTTTAGATGATTGGGTTACTTCTGACTCAGTAAAATTAATCCCACCACAATTAGGGTGTTGTCAAATACTTGACTATCACTTTTATGACAGTTTAAATGGGATAGCTATATACATTAACTACGGAGAGGTTAAGGCAAAATTATTAAAAAATGGAAGCTGGTCGACCCTAAGTAATGATGTTGGTTGGCATTCATATGTGTCCAATTACATTTTCTTAGACTCCTCTTTATTGGTTGGAATGACTCTAGTTGGACAACCTAATGCCAGCCCTTACCTATTGAAAAGGGATTATAATTCAAGCAATTCTACTCAGTTGTTTAATTTCGATTCTAGCCAATATCAAATTTTAAATATTGACGCGGATAAAGATGGAAACATCTACACATTGTTAGAAGACTATCAAAACAATGAACGCTTCCTTGCTGTTTCTAAAGATACAGCTCAAACGTTTAATTATCTATTTTCAAACTCAGTAACTCCTTTTAAGTCAGTAAACTTTATTGACAGCTTAAATGGTTATTTAAGTACAACTTCAGGTGATATCTACTACTCAAATGATGGAGGGAGTTCGTGGAACTATAGGGGTACACCAACTCAAAACATGAATACCTTAAGCTTTAAGAACGATAGTACAATATTTATTGGTGGCAATTCAGGAAGGTTATATATAAGTGAAGATTATGGTATTTCTTGGAGGCTAGACTCGATTCCAACTTCTGCTAATATTGGAAATATTTATCTAGTTGACAGTGTAAATGTTTATGCAACTGACTGGGGTGGAAATCTATATAAAAACAGCATAACCACCGGCCTTAGTAACACAATACCAAGCAATGAGTTTTTTTCTGTTTTTCCAAACCCCTCTTCAGATTATATACATTTAAAGCTTAACCAAAATTTTGGATTCGAAGAGTACAGAGTTTATAGCTTGACAGGTAAGTTAGTTCAAAAAGGAAGGAATCAAAAAAGTATTGATATTAAAAATTTAAAGGAAGGGACTTATGTTTTTCAAGTAATTGGAAAGAACTACAAAACCTCTCAAAAAATAGTAGTTCAATTTTAATTGTCTATCCCCTCTCCTGATAAACAACTGCAATAAGACCTTGTCATCACCATTCATAATGCCTCGTATTTACTTCGGTTTTGGAATAAAAATTACGCCTGCTTTAGTTTTCTGCTCTGGCAATTTCTAATGCTTTTTCTAAAAACTCATCTTTGCCTGCTTTAATACCGGCAATCGTTTTCTCCACCAAAACATCCGGCATTATTCCTCTTCCGTGAAGTAGCTTGCCGTCGAACTTATACACCAACATCCCGGTGAAGTTGAACTGAACACCATCATTGAGGTAAAGAGAATTAACATTCCCATTGGTTCCTGCCGTTGGTTGACCAACAATGGTGGCCAATTTATAACCTTCGATAAAGCCCATATAGCTTTCCGCATAACTAATTGCCGCCGGAGAAGTAATAAAAATGATTTTCTTATCGCCTAAGTGGGGTTTTTCCGGCTTTAATTCCCAACCGTGATTTTCGAAACCTGCTATGCTTTTTTGATTGGGATAAAGGTATTGCGGAATGCGCATCCAACTTTTGTTGGTGTCTTTTTGTTTAAGCAACAAATTAATTACTCCATGATTTCCATTCGGATAATTCCTTAAATCGAAGATGATTGCCTTGCTAGCTTCTAATTTCGGCAACAATGATTGTATACTATCAATGGTAATTACATCCAAGTTTACATAACTAATTCCTGAGTCAAATGATTTAAATTGAATCTTATTTTTCTTTTCACTTCGCCGGTAATCCCAATAATTATGCGTTCGCTTTAATTCGTGATCTTCGCCTTCAATTTCAATTTTAATTATACTATTCTCCTCTCCTAAAAGGCTATTGAAGTTCGCTTGCACTTGCTTGTACTTTTGGGTAGAAGCTGAAGCCAATGACAAGTACTTTTGATAATAATCTGCAGCCGGTACCTCATTGACTTGATCAACAACATCTCCCACAGAAATGCTTAAATCAGCATCCAACACCTTAGTTATTACTAGCTGGTTCTCGATCCACTCCCACCGAATATCCGGAACGTGCCTTTGATAAGACTTTCCATAAACTCGAATATGTCCATCCTCTAAAGGAGCAGTAAAGGCTTGAAGAGTTTCCACATGTTCTGCATCAGTTCTATCTTCAAATGACTTTTTCAATGCTTCTTCAAAGAGCATATTCCAATCTGCTTCTGAGACTTCCAGATAAGGATAAAAATGCTTAATCAAAGCGTAAAGTACAATCACATTTCCCAATCGAACAGATAAGTCCTCAGTATTTTTACCTTTAACATATTTCTGAATTTTTTCCTCAAGCTCTGTTGCTCCTTCGGCTATTGGTAAAGTTTTATTGTCATTAATGTATAGCGCCAATGGAATTTGAGCAATTATACCCTTAGCTAATTCCTCTTCAATTATTTCACCAGCTTTTATACTTTCATCAAACAACTGTTTTCCTTTTTCAGTATAGCTCATTCCTTCGTAAATAATTCTAACGCATGACTTTCCTTTAAAAGCTGTTTCTTTTGTTGAACTGAACTTATAACCTAAGCCTTTCCCTAACCAAAAGCCCTCTTTCAATTTGCTTTTAACTTTCCCTTTTTCGAAACCAGGGTCAGGTAATTCTATTTCTTGCCAACTTTCATTCTGATACACTTCCAATTCTGCCTCATCAAAATACATTTCGCCCTTTGCTAAAAGAAAAGCACCGAGATTCATCGTTTTTGCATCTTGATCAATTGTTCCTTCAATGGTGTACTTCTTCCATTCATCGGACTTTATCGGTCGCTCACGCATATTTTCAAAAAAGCCAAGCCTTCCATCTTTTTTATCTACTCTAAACCAAAGCTGACCGTTTCCTTCCGAAGATTCAGCCATTTTAACAGCTGCAGTGTATCTAAACTTTAACCCTTGATAAGACTCAGCATCAAATTTATACATTACATTTCCAAATCTTGCTGACTCATCAATTTCATTATCAATATTTATTCTCCGGCTTTTATAAGGAGATTGTCCTCCTTCTACCATCCCAAAACTCACCCCCTTGTGTTGCCAATAGGTAACTTCAGAGACATCTTCCTTTTCCGGATTCAAATTTTCATCTGAATAAGTTATTCTGTCATTCTCCCAATAAAAACGAGTAGTTGGAGCTAAAGGCTTGTACAATTCATTTAGCTTAACAACTACATCTTTATCAGCTTTTAATACTTGATCTGCTCCATAAACAGCAAAAGCATTCCAATCTAATTGATTGGCTTCATCAGAAGGATGAAAATATTTGACATAACCGTAAGCCTCCGCAAAAGCTGTTAAATTTTTAATTTGTTCTTTGTTCTGGGCAGTAGCCGACCAGCCGACAAAGCAAAAGACAAGAGAAAGTCCGATAGTACGCATAATTTAAATCATTTAAAATCATCGGACAAGATAAGAAATTTATTTAAATAACTAATTTTGTATGGGTTGCGCCACTTACTTTCGCTTCTCCTGAAAAAACAACTGCAATAAATCTTTGCAATCATCTTCCATTACACCGCCAAAAATTTCTGTTTTAGGGTGAAAAATATGTTTCTGTTTAGTAGAAAGTAATCCTCTTTTTTGATCGGCTGCACCGTAAACGATTTTTGAAATTTGCGTCCAATAAGCAGCACCCGAACACATAGCGCAAGGCTCCAAAGTAACATACAAAGTACAATCTTTTAAATATTTCCCTCCAATGTAATCCGCAGCGGCAGTAAAGGCCTGCATTTCGGCATGAGCGGTTACATCATTGAGTGTTTCTGTTAAATTATGAGCTCTAGCAATAATTTGATTATTTAACACAATTACAGCTCCTATCGGGATTTCATCTTTGTCGAAAGCATTATTTGCCTCGTTCAAAGCTTGTTTCATGAAGTATTTGTCGTCGAATGGCTGTATGCTCATAATTTTTTGCTTGATTTGGTGAAATTATTAAATATTGAGCATACATTTTAAAAGTGCTTTTTTAAAAAGGCTTTCCTAATTTCGCAGTGAATTTCAACTGAGAACTATGTTACGATCACATCATTGCGGAGAATTGAGAATGAATCACCTAAACAAAGAAGTTACCCTTTGTGGTTGGGTACAAAAATCTCGTGACCTCGGTGGACTAACTTTTATTGACCTACGCGATCGTTATGGCATTACACAGTTGACATTTAACATGGAGGATAAACCGGCGCTTTGTAAAGAGGCTCGTGCCTTGGGGAGAGAGTATGTGATTCAAGTAAAAGGGACTGTTCGAGAGAGAAGCAGTAAAAACTTAAATATACTCACAGGTGAAATTGAAGTTGATGTAGATGTTATAAGTGTTTTAAACGCATCAAAAACGCCACCTTTTACCATTGAGGATGAAACGGATGGTGGTGAAGAGCTTCGAATGAAGTACCGCTATTTAGACTTACGCAGAAAGCCGGTTCAGGATAAAATTCTCTTAAGAAGCAAGATTGCTCAATCGGTGCGAAACTATTTAGCAAATGCAGATTTTATCGAAATTGAAACGCCCTATTTAATTAAGTCTACTCCAGAAGGAGCAAGAGATTTTGTGGTTCCTTCTCGCATGAACGAAGGGCAGTTCTATGCTTTACCGCAATCGCCTCAAACCTTTAAGCAGCTTTTGATGGTTTCCGGCTACGACAAATATTTTCAGATTGTGAAGTGCTTTCGCGATGAGGATCTACGTGCCGACCGTCAGCCTGAATTCACTCAAATTGACTGTGAAATGTCGTTTGTAGAACAAGAAGATGTGTTAAACACTTTTGAGAAAATGGTAAAAACCATTTTTAAAGAAGTGAAACAAGTTGACCTTCCTGTATTCCCTAGAATGACTTATGCCGATGCGATGAAAAAATATGGCTCCGACAAACCCGATATTCGTTTTGGAATGGAGTTTTACGAATTAAATCACCTAGCTCAAGGAAAAGGGTTTAAGGTGTTTGATGAGGCTGAATTGGTAGTAGGTATTAATGTTAAAGGCGCTGCTAGTTACAGCAGAAAGCAGTTGGATGCGCTAACGAAATATGTTCAAACTCCACAAGTAGGGGCAAAAGGTTTAGTGTATGTAAAACTGAATGAAGACGGAACAATTAAATCTTCAGTAGATAAATTTTATACCGCAGAACAATTGCAAGAATGGGCAAATGGAATGGAGGCGAATAAAGGTGACTTACTATTGATTATTTCAGGAAAAGCAAACCAAAGTCGCTTTGCAATGAATTCACTTCGTTTGCATTTAGGAAATGAGTTAGGCTTACGCCCAAAAGATAAATTTGCTCCGTTGTGGGTTATTGACTTTCCACTTTTAGAGCAAGATGAAGAAACTGGAGACTTGCATGCCATGCATCATCCTTTTACTTCACCTAAAGCAGAGGATGTTGATAAACTTTCTACTACGCCAACTGAAGTTAGGGCCAACGCTTATGACATGGTCATTAATGGAGTTGAATTAGGAGGTGGGTCAATTCGAATTTCTCAAAAAGAGATGCAGCAAAAGATGTTGAGGCTATTAGGTTTTAGCGATGAAGAGGCAAAAGCCCAATTTGGGTTTTTAATGGATGCTTTTGAATACGGAACTCCTCCGCATGGCGGAATTGCCTTTGGTTTTGACCGTCTTTGTGCGCTCATTGGAGGAACAGACTCTATCCGGGATTACATAGCGTTTCCAAAAAACAATGCAGGCAGAGATGTGATGATTGATGCACCTGCGAAACTTGATGAAGAGCAAATGAAAGAATTGGGGATTAAGTTACAAAGTAACTAACAATTAAATTAGTCGTATAAAAAAAAGCCGAATTTGAAATCAAATTCGGCTTTTTTATTGGCTTTAATTATACTCTACAATGTTCCTCTCAATCCTTGCTCACGCTCGATGGATTCAAACAAAGCTTTGAAATTTCCTGCACCAAAACCTCTGGCGCCCATGCGTTGAATAATTTCAAAGAATAAGGTAGGTCGATCTTGTACCGGTTTGGTAAAGATCTGAAGCAAGTAACCTTCTTCATCTGCATCTACCATAATTCCAAGACTTTTTAAAGTATCTAAATCTTCCCTCAATTCATGATCGTGTTCTTCTAAACGCAAAGGAACTTGTTCATAATAAGTTTCGGGTGGAGTAGATAAAAACTCAACTCCTCTTTTTCTCAAATCGCCTACCGTTTTTATAATATCGTCGGTTGCAACAGCAATGTGTTGAACTCCTGCGCCTTCATAAAAATCCAAATATTCTTCTATCTGAGACTTTTTCTTTCCTTCTGCCGGCTCATTGATTGGAAACTTAATTCTACCGTTTCCATTGCTCATCACCTTACTCATTAAAGCTGAATATTCAGTATGAATTTGCTTATCGTCAAACGAAAGGAAATTAACAAAACCCATTACATCCTCATACCACTTTACCCAAGTGTTCATTTCATTCCAACCTACATTACCCACCATGTGGTCAATAAACTTTAAACCGGTTGGCTCCGGATTGTAATCTGATTTCCACTCCACAAAACCTGGCAAGAACTGCCCCTTGTAATTTTTACGCTCTACAAACATGTGAACCGTTTCCCCATAGGTATAGATTCCTGCACGAACAACTTCCCCATGCTCATCTTTTTCTACGGTAGGCTCCATAAAAGATTTCGCTCCTCGTTTGGTGGTTTCTTCCCATGAAAGCTTCGCATCATCTACCCAAAGAGCAATCACCTTAACACCATCACCGTGTTTCACCATGTGCTCGTTGATCGGATTTTTAGAACTTAAAGGCGAGGTTAACACCAAACGAATTTTATCTTGCTGCAAGACATAAGAAACCGAATCTTTGCTACCGGTTTCTAAGCCTCTGTATGCTTTCGACTGAAAGCCAAATGCGGTTTTGTAAAAGTGCGCTGCCTGCTTGGCATTACCCACATACAATTCAACGTAATCCGTTCCATTTAAAGGAAGAAAATCCTGAGCTCCCTCAAAAATTTTCTCCATTCCGTATTCTACTGATTTCACTTCTTTTGCCATAATTCTAGATTTTAGAGGTTAGACTTTAGAGTTTAGACTTCTGCTTATCTGGATTAAGTGTTTTCTTAAAACCAATGACCATTTTCTGAAACTCTTGAATCTTCTCCTCTATTTTATTTAAATTTTGTTCGTTTATATAATTCCTTTTTTCTGCTATAATAAGCTGTGTTACTAATTCAAATGATGAGCCTAAAGCAATATTTACATAATGATTAAACGATTGATCCGTCATCGCTGACCCCTCAGCAATATTACTTGGAATAGAAACCGAGGATCGACTAATTTGTGAAACTAAACCGAATTTTTCCTCTGTTGGAAATTGCTCCAATAAACGATAAACTTCATCGGCAATTTCAATTCCCATCTGCCAAATTTTAAGATTTCTATACCTGTGTTTCAATGAACTTCAATTTATTTTACTTAATAACCTTTCTAAGGTCTAAATTCTAAGCTCTAAAGTCTCTACTCTAGCCAACTTAAATAATACTTCCCATCATCAATTTTCATTGCTTCGTCTGTTAGTTTTAGCGGCTTAAAGGTGTCGATCATTACCGCCAATTCTTCCGTTTCTTTTTGTCCTACACTACGCTCATAAGCTCCGGGATGTGGTCCGTGAGGAATACCTCCTTGATGCAAAGTAATTTGTCCCTGCTCAATATCATTTCTACTCATAAAGTCACCATCAACGTAATACAAGACCTCATCGGAATCGATGTTGCTGTGGTTGTAAGGTGCCGGAATAGCCTCCGGATGATAGTCATACAAACGCGGACAGAAGGAGCAAATTACAAAGCCGGCAGCTTCAAAGGTTTGGTGAACCGGTGGCGGTTGGTGTACACGCCCGGTAATCGGCTCAAAGTCGTGGATGGAAAAAGCATAGGGATAATTGTATCCGTCCCAACCCACTACATCAAAAGGATGCGAAGCATAAACATAATCGTATAAAATGCCTTCTTTCTTGATCTTTATTAAAAAATCCCCTTCCTCATCGTGCGTTTCTAATTCTGAAGGTGGACGCATGTCCCGCTCGCAAAAGGGAGAATGTTCCAACAACTGTCCAAAGTGGTTGCGGTATCTTTTGGGTGTATAGATCGGACTGTAAGATTCGACAATTAAGTGGCGATTGTCTTCCGAATCAAAGTCAATTTGATAGATCATTCCTCGGGGAATCACCAAATAGTCTCCGTAACCGAAGTCGATGTTCCCTAAAAAAGTGCGCAACTTCCCTTTTCCTTTATGAATGAAAATTACCTCATCGGCATCGGTATTTTTATAAAAATAGTCACGCAATGACTTTTTCGGTGCTCCCAAGGAAATTGTCAAATCATTGTTGGTCATGATGGATTTTCGGCTGTCTAAAAAATCTTCCTCTGCAGCTACGTCAAACCCAATTAGGCGACGCGACTTCATATTCTTCTCCACTTCCACCTTTGGTCTAACATCCTTAGAACCTTTGACTTCTTTCACCATGGTTGGCCGACGTAAATGATACATCAGCGAGGACATTCCATCAAAACCAATGGTGCCAAACAACTGCTCATAATGCAATGAGCCGTCCGCTTTCTTAAATGTGGTGTGTCTTTTATGGGGTATTTTCCCGACTTTATGGTAAAAAGGCATATCTCTATTTTTTATCTCTTTAAAATAAGATTTATTTTTTAGCTGCTAAAACTTTTTTCAAGTTAGGCCGCAAGCGACTTTTGTATACAGCATGTGCATTTTCTTTCACTTTCCCTTTGCGCAATTTACGTTGCTCTTCAATGGGCAAATTGGCGATATCCTGACATTCCGGTGTACAACAGCCGTCGAACTTTTCAGCGCATTCTTCACACTGAATAAACAACAAATGACAATCGTCGTTGGCGCAATTGGTGTGAGTATCACATGGCTTCCCGCATTGGTGACATTCACTAATGATTTCATCGGAAATCCGCTCACCCAAACGCTCATCAAAAACAAAGTTTTTACCAATAAATTTATTTTCTAAATTCTCAGCTTTGATTTGTCTAACGTAGTCGATAATTCCGCCGTGCAATTGGTTCACGTCTTTATATCCTTTGTGCTTTAAGTAGGCTGAAGCCTTTTCACAGCGAATTCCTCCGGTGCAGTACAACAACACTTTCTTATCCGTTTGTCCTTGTAGCATGCGCTCCACTTCCGGCAGTTCTTCGCGGAAGGTATCCACCTCCGGACAAAGGGCGTTTTCAAAATGACCAATCTCACTTTCGTAGTGGTTGCGCATATCAATTACTACCGCATTCGGATCTTGCATTGCTTCATTAAATTCCTTGGCAGATAAATGTTTCCCAACATTGGTAACATCAAAAGTGCCGTCAGCTAAACCATCAGCCACAATTTTTTTACGCACTTTAACGATTAGTTTGTAAAATGACTTTCCATCGTCTTCCACGGCCTTTTTAATGGGCATATTTTCAAACATTTTGCGCGCTTGCAGACGAAGCATAAACTCTTCCCAATTGTGCTCCGGCACACTCATTTGCGCATTTACACCTTCTTTGGCCAAATAAGTGCGACCAAAAACATTGAGTTCCGCCCATTCAGCATAAAGCTCATCGCGCAAAACTTCCGGCTCATCAATAATGACGTAGCGATAAAACGAAATGGTAATTCGCTTAAAGTCCTCCTCCATTAACTTCTGCTTGAGGATTCTTTTATCGTATTTATTATACAACTCCATAATCGAAAAGATTGAATGCACAAAGTTAAGCAAAGCGCTAAATCAAAAAAAATGACATTTGTCAGGCTATGGGGAAGTACAAGGAATCCTAACCTAACTCTTAAATAATGTTGTGTTTTAAAAAGCTACTTTATTGTATAAATATAACTTTACTTAAAAATATAACTCCTACTTTATTACATATTCCATACCTTTACCATTGAAACGTAATAATGTTAAAATTTTCATAGTTCTCATGTATATAGTCTATAAAATATTTTCTTATGTTTCCAACATTTATAAGTCAAGCTCAACTTTTGAAATTAAGTTTTGATTTTAATTAAAATAGCAAATTGAAACATCTATATCAAATATTTGACAAACTAAATCTTTCAAAAGAAAATGGGCTTTTTATTACGACTGAGAACGACTGGAAAGGTTTGTTTTCAAATCGTGTAGAAAGGCTATTGAATAATGTCATTAAACCGGATGCGTTTTTTTCTATTGACAATAAACCATTTATTTTATTCTTTGATTCACCGACAGATAAGAAGGAAAAACTCAAAGAAATATGGAATTTCAATGAATCACCTATTATAATTATTACAGAGGGTGATTCATTAGAAATCTATAATGGATTTGAATTTATCATTGAGGACGATTCATTGAGATTGTTTGGTAAAACAGATAAACTAAATGACTTTTCTTATTTCGAACTCGTAACAGGTAAAACCTGGGAGAAGTATCAAAAAGACTTTAGTTATAGTAATCGTATTGATTACCATCTTTTAAACAATATCAAAGCAGCGAGAGATTTGCTAATTGCTAACGGCTTATCCATTGAACTCACAAATTCGTTGTTGGGAAAAGTCATTTTTGTACGTTATCTGATTGATCGTGAAGTAAAATTAGATTTCGAAAAAGAAGGAACATCTCGTAAATGGACAAACACTGAATTTTGTAGCCTTTTATCGGACAAACGAAACGTTAAAGCTTTTTTCAACTATTTAAAGAAGAAATTTAACGGAGACTTATTTCCAATATCTGATGATGACATTGATTCGATTTCATCAAGCAGTCTTTCAATAATTATTAAATTGTTATCGGGAGATGAAGTTTCTTCTGGACAAATATCTTTATTCAATCTTTACGATTTCTCTATTATCCCAGTAGAGTTTATTAGTAATGTTTATGAGTTATTCATTGGACAAGATCAGCAGGAAAATCAGGGAGCATATTACACTCCGTTATTCTTAGTTGATTACATCCTCTCCGAAACAGTAGAAAAAAAGTTTAAGAATCAAGCAAAATCACATGATTGTAAAGTACTTGACCCCTCATGTGGATCGGGAATTTTTTTAGTTGAAACATTACGAAAAATAATAGAGCAATTTCAATTAAATAACCCAACATACTTAAACAATCCCGATCAATACAAGAAACAATTAAAACAGTTAGCTTCTGATAATATCTTTGGAATTGACAAAGATCAAAGTGCGGTAAATGTTGCCATATTTTCAATTTACCTAACCCTCTTAGATTATCAGGAACCTTCAGATATTGAATCTTTTAAGTTTCCTTTTTTGTATAATAAGAACTTTTTCTCCGAAGATTTTTTTAACACAGAAGCTGGTTTTAATACTCAACTAGGGAAAATTTCTTTTGAATTCATTTTAGGCAATCCACCTTGGAAAAGAGGAAAAGGAGAAAAAAAGCCGCTATTTGACCAATATATAAACAAGAGAAAGAGACAAGAAAAAGGTAAATACTCAAGTGAGATTGAAATTAGTAATAGTGAAATAGCACAAGCCTTTATTCTCAGAGTAAGTGACTTTAGCAGGGAGAAAACTAAAGTTGCTTTTATTGCTACCAGTAAGGTTTTATATAATCTTAATGCGCTTGGATTTAGAAAATATTTACTTGATCAATTTACAATTAACAAAGTATTTGAACTTGCTCCAGTAAGAAAGGAAGTTTTTGATAAATCGCAAGATAAAGCCACCACTCCTGCGGCTGTTTTGTTTTATAAATTTGCTTTCGGTAAAAAAACTGATGAAAATATAATCGAACACATTACACTCAAACCAAGCAGATTTTTCTCCCTCTTTAAGGTTTTCACGATTCAAAGAGGGGATTACAAAAAAGTAACTCAAAGTAAGCTAAAGAATTTTGATTACCTATGGAAAATATTACTGTATGGTAACTATCCTGATTTCGATTTTATAAACAGATTGAAAGCTAATTATCCTAAAATAAGTGATGTTGTATACCACGGAGATGATTATATCATCAAGCAAGGGGTAAAGAGAAAAGATGGTAATAAGAAAATTGATGTCTCATCACTAGTTGGTTGTTCCTTTGTTGATTTAAACAAAAAACAATTAAGTCAATTTCATATTTCTTCCAATTTAAAAAAATGGGAAAACAATTCTGTTGGTTATGTGTATAGAGAAAATGGAATTGTTGCCGAAGAAATGTTTTCTCCTCCTGTCCTTTTAGTTAAAGAAACAGTAAAAACAAATTTAGAATCAGTAGCAGCAATATCAGATAGTAAAGTTGTTTTTACGGACAAGATTACCGCTATTAAACGAAGAAATAATACTGATGATTCTAACTATTACAGTATTGCAGCTTTGCTAAGCTCTAAATTGTTTTCTTATTTCATTGCTCAAACTGGCTCTACAACAGGAATAATGATCGAACAACAAATTCATGATATTGAAAAGTTTGGCTTCCCTTTTGTTGAAAGCAAAAAAATTAAACCATTAATAAAATCTATAGAATCTCTATATAAGGAAGATATCTTGTTAAGGGATAATAAAAAGATAAATGATTATAAAAATAAGCTTGATCAAATCATAGAAGATTCATTTGGTCTCTCAGAAATAGAAAAAATCAGATTGGATTACACTATAAATTTTGTAATCCCCGTAATGATGAGACTTAAAGGGTATAAAAAAGCTTTTGGTAAATTAGAAAAAGAAAGTCAAGACCTCAAAGATTATATAGAACTTTTTCTAATTAGATTTAATAGTTCTTTCAAAAAGAATAATCAAAAAATTATTTCTGAAGTTCATCACACTAATCAGCTTGTAGGATTATTTTTCAAGCTTGTTCCACTAGATAAACAAGTCAAATCAATAAATTTCATTGAAACTGACAATAATAAAATCCTAAAAGGATTAACGAACCTTGGAAACGAAAGAATAACGGACCGTTTATTTATACAAAAAGATATTCGAGGGTTTCAAAAAGATGGATTCTACATTGTCAAGCCTAACGAGAAAAGATTATGGCATAAGGCAATTGCTCATCTTGATTTAAATGAATTTACTGATGTCATTTTAACTGCTGGCAAAAAACACAGATTCAATGTTCGGTAGTTTAGATGCATCAAACTTTAGTGGTTGTGTTCCATTTTACGATAATGAATTTGAGAAAATCTTATCTAAGATTACCATCTGCTATCAGCTAATGAAAACCGATAAAGTTGTCTTGGAAAATGATGAGAATAAAATTCGGGATGTTTTAGTTAATAACTACATCAACAATCCAAAAATCAAACAGGATCTTCAGTTGAACTATTTCTTTTTTCCAGAAGTTCCAGAATCTAAAACATCAGGCAGAACAGATATCCGTATTCATAATCCTAACAGTTTTCTAAATCAAAACGAAGAATACTACATTATTGAATGTAAACGACTGGATAATACCAATACAGTAGGAACAAGTGGATTGAACGCCAAGTACATTGAAAATGGGATTGACCGATTTATTACTAAATGTTATTCATCCTATTACCGAGTAAATGGAATGATTGGGTTTATAGTAGAAGATTTAAAAATTGATGAAAATGTGAAAAGTATAAATGTGCTTTTGACAACCTCATTTTCTTCTATTATCACTAAACAAGAAATTACTAAGGATTCTTTCATTGATGAATTTGAGTACCATTACAGTTCAATTCACACAGATGAGGACAATGATGAATTGAAAATATATCACCTGATGTTTAACCTGAGTGAAAATATCCAAACTTAGATTGAACTTATTATCAAGACCCTACTTCCTCACAACCCGAAAAGCCGCTCTTCCTTCCCTCCCTACAATCCTCAACAAATAAACCCCTTTGGGCAAATGCCCGCTTGAAAAACGATAGCGGTTTCCTTCTTGTTGAACTGCTGCTTCTACCTTTTGCCCCATTAAATTATACAACCGAAATTGCAATTGTTCTTGACCGCTGTAATCCAAATAAAATTGCTCTCCAACAGGATTGGGATAGAGTTTAAGCTTGTTTTTAAGCACATTTTCATGAAGACCTATGGTAGTATCCGGTAAACTGTCGCAATGGCCGAGGTAGAGGTCGTCTATGTAGTAGTAGGTACCCGAATAATCAAGTTGCTCCCCCCCCCTATAAATTTTTTTTCAACTCCACTTGTATCATTAAAATTTCCAATGATTAAATATTTTTCCTTTCCTTCTGCAATATATTCAAAGTTAAACTCCACCCACCTATCCTTTTCTTCAAAATATTCTTGCGATGAAACGACTAAAATTTGAGGTTTATATTGTAACCTAAAAGTAGTATTAACACTTACCTCACTATTGGACAGATAGATGCCTAACTGGTTTCTAGATGCATATTGACAAGAGTCTGCTAAGCTCAAAAATAATTGTAAACAGTAAGTTGAATCTTTTTTGAGGCTATCTTCTAATTTTATTTGAAAATATTCCCTTTTGGAATCACTTCCTTGCGGAAGCATTTTATGCATTAATATTCCCACATAGTTCTCTCCTTTGTAAGCCAATTGATACCCTACATAATTTTGTGGAACTTGCCACTCAGGTCTACTATGAGGGCTATAATGATTAGGGTTACCATTTGTTG
Organism: Flavobacteriales bacterium UBA5081; assembly: GCA_002415785.1. GTDB lineage: Bacteria > Bacteroidota > Bacteroidia > Flavobacteriales_E > Vicingaceae > UBA5081. The sequence goes on along the minus strand of DIAJ01000002.1, from coordinate 2,356 downwards.
GTTGAGTCCAAAATCTCGGAAATGTTAACCCAAAATTCAATTGTATTGTGTCCTCAAAACTCGGATTCGGAATTAAGTTCTGCGTGTAAACTTCACACACACAGAACTTAATCAATAATATGGTTATTAATAGTCTCATTTTTGAATCAACAATTTACCACTTTCTAAAATATTTTCATCATTTACAAGACGATAAAAATACATCCCTTGACCTAAGATTACTATTCCTTAACCAGCCGAAAACTCGCTCTTCCTTCTCTCCCTACAACCCTCAACAAATAAACCCCTTTGGGCAAATGCCCGCTAGAAAAACGATAGCGGTTTCCTTCTTCTTGAACTGCTGCTTCTACCTTTTGCCCCATTAAATTATACAACTGAAAGTGTAATTGTTCTTGACCACTATAGGTTAAGTAAAATTGCCTCCCAACAGGGTTAGGGTAAAGTTGAAGCTTTTGTTTTAACTCATTTTCGATAATGCCAATGGTCGTATCCGGCAAACTATCGCAATGCCCAAGGTAGAGGTCATCTATGTAATAATAAGTTGTTTTTTGCCAAAACTGTTCTCCTCCTCCCACAAATAAGGTATCAATTCCTGTAGTATCATTAAAGTTTCCAATGGTTATATACTCTTCCCCTCCACTCGCTGTATATTCAAAGTCGAACCTCAGCCATTTTACTTTATCAACAATATAATCATCCGGTGAAACAATAATTTGTGGAGTATAAGGCAAATGGAAATCTGTATTTTCGCTTATTTGGTTTTGAGAGAAAAAAATACCTAATTGATTTCTAGAGGCATATTGACTTGAATCTGACAAACTAATATAAATTTGAAAACAATAAACACTATCACCTTTCAAATTATTTTTTAATTGTGATTGAATATAGTCCCTTTTTCTAGCAACAACATTATTATCAAGAGGGTACATTCTTAAACCTATATATGCTCTGCCTGATTTAGCATACTGATAACCTCCCAAGTTTTGTGGAACTCCCCAATCAACTCTTTTTTGATTATGAAAACTAGTATAGTATTCGGGAACCGACATAGTTGGGTTTTCCCAATCTTTTGCGGCTTTTAAATCAAAGTTCAAGTGGACTGTATCTTCAAAACCTGGATTGGGAATTAAATTCTGTGCCTGTAATGAACAAGCACAGAACTTAACTAATAATATAATTAATAATAATCTCATTTTTGAATCAACAGTTTACCGCTTTCCAAAATATTTTCATCATTCACAAGACGATAAAAATACATGCCTTGATGCATATCCTCCAAATTAAAGCGGTGATTCTTTGCATTTTTCATCTGTTCTTTAAAGTGGCGCTTGCCCAATACATCATACAATTCAAAAAATATTTCCTGATCCTCCTCAACCGTATATTCCACAGTCACCCATTCCTGAGAAGGGTTTGGATAAAGGCTAAACGACACTTCACTCGTGTCTTTAACACTCTTGAGTCTAATGTACTTTTGTGAAGTATTTACCTGAGTGCGTTCGCAATCATTAAGCACAACGGTTAAATTTAATTTATGAAGTAAATAACGCGCTTTGTAAACGGCAATTCCATCGTAATAAGGGCATAAGTCAGCTATTCTTTTTAACTCCAAAGAGTCAGTCCGGCTCAAAGTGTCTTTATTATCAATTTTAGTTGCAATGGAATCAATACTAATCAAGTTGGCTTCAAAATTATTAATGGCACTTCGGCTGCTTTGACTTTGTCTCATACTCCGCCCCATGGGTGTTAACTTCATACTGTCGGCAAACGTCTTCCACTTTTTATCATTCAACAAAGCGGTATCTTTGCTTAAATGATAATACAACAACTGCCGGTCCAGCATTAAGGCGCTGTCTGCTGCATGGATCATATAGGGCATTTTCCCTCTTTTAATCTGTTGCCCCCAATTTAAAGAGCTACCACCTGATTTTGAAACATTCTGCTGAGACTGTTTGGGTTTTGAGTTGTCTTGATATGTTTGTACGGGGATGGAACACCCCAAGCTTACCGGATAATTTCCGCTATTGTCTTTTGCAACAGAGATTCCATTATTATGATCATATGGGTTAATCAATGGATCATACACCCCTCCGCTTTGCACAAATAATGTAGTTCGTGAACCGTCGGAATTGTCGGCAAAAGTTTCGCTACCTGTGTAAGAGCCGTTCCATTCATTATCAGAAGCATCACCATCATCACCGATTCTTCCAACATAACCATTATTTTTTAACATAAAACCGTAATAATGATTCTCCATAGTGTTGTGAAAGACTTGAGTAATCCCTAGGTTGCTTCCGAGAAAGCGCATGGCAACCCCTGTATTTTCTATTTTATTGCAATACAAGCCAGGAATAAA
>DIAJ01000022.1:4092-5151 GCA_002415785.1 Flavobacteriales bacterium UBA5081 | reverse complement strand
CGACAAGGCAGGTACGAGACCCGTACGTACGGTGGTGTGAGACCTGCCTGCCGGCAGAGGCAGGGGCGAACTCCGCTCCTATTTTGGGGCGGAGCCGTCTACTCGATTACTTGCAGTTTTTATTTCATCTCGTCAATCTCTTTTATCCTCCTTTCATAGTAAAAAAGGTTTAACCTTTCTATTTCTATATCCAAGTGATCTATTGGGAAATAATTCAATACAAATTCTCTGTATTCAACTCGACACTGTTTGTCAATATTTAAGTTAGAATTACATTCAATTTTGAAAACATAATGACTATTTGCTAAATTGTGAGTTACCTGCAAATATGAACTGTCCTTATTAAATATAGACCTTGTGTGGTCCCAATTTAGGCTAGAAAAATTTCTACTCGTTACAGAATTTACGATAATAGAATCTTTTTGCATTGAAAATGTATCAATTCGAATTATTGGAGTTAAATGTTCCCCTAGTTTTTCGTCATTTAATCTATAGATCCAAACGCCTACTTTATTCCCGTCATTGTATCTGCCATATGAGTATGTATTGTTGTGATTTGAATTATTTATCCAAACACCTTGTTTTAGACCCATTTCACCTCTGCAGTTTGTAACTTCAGGCAGAGAATCAGGATAGCCAATAAAGTTTAACCTGTCAATTGTGTTACAATTTTGTCCATTGACATCAATTAGTGAAAAAAATAAAACTAATATTAAAAATGATCTCACGATTTGTCTAATTGCAAGTAACTTATAAATATCCGCATAAACATGGCACTTTTTCACTTATTTATTGGATACAAGATTCAATTACAAACATACCCAAAAAGAACAAAGAATGATGATTTTCAGTGGGGTAAAGTGTAAATAGCCGTTACTAACGGTTAAAAACGACTATTTTTAAATTGGAAATCCTATTGTCAGCTCATAAGTACTTAAATAAACAAACCCCTTTTCTAATATCCTTTTTAAGGCAAAAAATAATCTGAATGTCTGGAGTGATACCTAAAACTATTTAAATAATATTTTTTTGTCTGAAAGGATGGCCATTTTCATAATT
>DIAJ01000022.1:2043-3815 GCA_002415785.1 Flavobacteriales bacterium UBA5081 | reverse complement strand
AATCAATTTAGGTAAATAAACGGGTATTCATAAAAAATAATATTGAATTCTTAAGATTTGTAAAACTATATTTGGGTTAAGTTTGTCTTCACAGAATACTTTTCCTCCATACACACACTTCATCTTTAAATGCAACAGAAACTTAAATATTCTTATCTCTTTATTATAGCTACCCTTATTTATTCGGCTGTTTTTGCATATCCGTCAAATGAAAAGCTATCTGACTCAAGCTATGCAATTGCTAAAAAGGTCATTGATTCTTGCAATTTTTATTTTGAAAGTGATAAAGCGAAATACAGTTATTATGCAGAGAAGTTTAATGAGTTAGACTTAAAGTTGCTAGTCGATTCGAATTTTAGGAATGTTATTCATGAAAGAACTGATTTTCTTAGAAGAAATTACCGGTATAAAGAAGCGATTTCTATATTAACAAAAGCGATTTCTATTGCTGAAAGCAAAAGAGATACACTTTCTTTAGCCTTCTTTCATAAAGCGCTATCTACTCACTATTATCATTTAGGGGAAGTAGACTCTACTTCTGTTCAATTAAAGAAAGCATACTCATTATACGAATACTTAAATGATCAAGCAGAAATGGGAATAATTACCATTCGCAAATCAAGAGTAGCTTTTGATCAGGGAAATTTTGAAGATGCTATTAAGTATTCTTTTCAGGCAATTGAGCTTCATAAAGCGGCAGGAGATCAAGCAAAAATGGCTATTTCTTACTTGCAACTGGGAAACACTTATTTATACTTAGCAAATAATATTGGCGCAAAAAAATACTTTGAGTTGGCTAGTATCCTTTTTAAGAGAACAGGGAATGAGTTTGGCTATGCAGAGGCATATTCTAATACCGGACTTGTTGAAATAAAAACCAAGCAATATCGAAAAGGAATTAACAAAGAGTTTGTAGCACTTAACTTTTTTCTAGAAGAAGGCTATGCTATTGATGCCGGTGTTACTTATCACTTTTTAGTTGATGCATACTTAGGTCTTAAAAAGTATGACAGTTGCATTTATTATAATGAATTAGCTAAAAAAGAGTTTGAAAAGTCAAATTATGAGCAAGGATTTTGTCAGTCTTATTTAAATGAAGCTAAGATTTTCTTGCTAAAAGGGGAGCCGGATAAAGCTTTAAAAAGTGGTTTAAAAGGACTAGAAATAGCAACTGAAAATAATTACAAAAAATTGAAGGAAGAGTTAAATTATGAACTTTATCTAATTTACAAAAAGTTAAATCAACCGGCTAAGAGCTTTCATCATTTAGAGGAATATGTTAAAGTTAAAGACAGTTTAAATTTTAATCCTTATGCTTTGCAAAGTGAGGCAATGAAATATCAGTTGGCAGCAGAAGAGGCTCAATTGTATCGTCAGTTAGCAGAGGAGCGAGCCCAATTGCAAATTGAGAAAGGGGCTAAAACTCAACAAAGGCTTATTAATACGGTTGTTATTGCCATCCTAATTCTAATTTCACTCTTTGTTACTATTTTTTACTTAATAAAAAACAGGAAACTCAATAGGAGCTTAAATTTTCAAAGTGAGCAGCTTTCTGAAGATTTGAAGATAAAAGAGTCACTTTTAAGCGAAATACACCATAGAGTAAAAAATAATTTACAAGTGATAAATAGCATGTTGAGCCTGCAAAATCAGTATGTTTCTGACGATTCGCTTAAAAGAATAATTGATGACTGTAAAGGGCGAATCATTTCCATGTCTTTGATTCACGAAAGTTTGTATAGAAAGCAAGACTTTAAGGAAGCACTTTTTAG
>DIAJ01000022.1:585-1980 GCA_002415785.1 Flavobacteriales bacterium UBA5081 | reverse complement strand
GACTTTAAGGAAGCACTTTTTAGTAATTATATTAAAGAGTTGTTACCAAGATTAATTAGTACTTATGGTGCTGATCCAAATAAAATAAACTTAAGTATGGATATCGAGCCTATTAAGCTATCGCTTGATGATTCCCTGCCTTGTGGACTGCTTATTAATGAAATTGTCTCTAATTCATTAAAGTATGCTTTTCCTGATGGGGAGCTAGGTAATATTTATATCTCATTAAAACAGCTTGGAGAAGAGATAACGCTTTCTATAGCCGATGATGGGGTTGGTTTAAATGAAGGAGAGTCTTACAAAAGCGAAGACTCTTTTGGCTTTTTGCTCATAGATACTTTGGCAAGTCAGTTAGGTGCAGAATTGATCATTAACACAAAAAATGGGTTTTCTTATCAAATTAAGTGGGCAAGTAAAGCAATAGAAAAGGTGTGATCTATCTTATTCTTTCTTAAATTGTATTTGACCGCCGCCTTGAAATAAAATCATTGTATGATCTGAAGGATTAAATTGAAACTTTGCACCGGCTTGATGAAACTCAAATACGTCTTTATTTGTTGCTTCAAGCGGTAGTTTTGGCTGTCCGGAACCTTGGGCTATTAAAGTGTTTTCTTCTTTCGTGATGGTAATTTTCAATGCAATTTCCTCAGATGCATATACGCCTAGGTATTGATCTAAATCATCAGAACTTACTTCATAAGTTGTAAACCCAGGAATTTCATAGGGCTTATTGTAAACAGCACTTAAAATGGCTTTTGATATATTGTTGATATTGTAGTTGGATCCGTTTGAGGTAAAGGCGTAGGAAATACTATCTTCAGGAAAGTGTGAAAAGACTGATTTAAAACCGTCAATTCCTCCGGTGTGTCCATAACCAAGATGATTATAAAAAGGGAATTCAAATAAGCCCATTCCATAACCATCTTTCATGCTCATCATCTGCTCCAGGCTTTCAGTTTTTAGCAGTTTTCCTCCAAACAAAGCATTTGCAAACCTTGTCAAATCTGTCGGGCTTGATGTAATTGCTCCTGCACCTAAAGGAATTGTATAGTCTGTTTCAGCTTCCAACGTCCAAGATTCGGAACTGCTATAACGGTATGATTTACATTCGTTATTCGCCGTATTAATTTCCCCAAAAACATAAGTGTCTATTAAACCAAGTGGCTTTGTAATCTGTTCTTGTAATAGTTCTGAATATGTTTTTGAATACGTCTTTTCCAGAATATAGGATAAAAGCAAATAATTTGAATTGCTGTATTTAGCGATGCTATCAGGAGGAAAATCACTACCACCATTTTCAATAATTTCAAGCATTTCTTCTTCTGTTTTAGCTTGAGTATTCCACGCCTGATAGTCTTCGTCGTTCGTGAAATTGTGTATCCCGCTTCTATGGCC
>DIAJ01000022.1:0-478 GCA_002415785.1 Flavobacteriales bacterium UBA5081 | reverse complement strand
AGCAAATGCGCTACGGTTATACGGTCTGCATTTTTTATTGTTGGAAACCATTTATCGATGGTGTGGTCTAATTCTAGTTTGTTTTCTTCAATGGCTTTAAAAATCAACACTGCCGTGAATGGTTTAGAAATGGAACCAATTCTATACTTTGATTGATTAGTAGCCTTTACTTTATTTTCAAAATCAGAATAACCAACAGCTTTTGTATAAATTACTTTTCCATTTTTGGAAATAGCCACACTACCCATAAATTTGTTGTTTTCCTCTAGTACTTTAAAGTAACTGTCTAACTTTTCTTTGTCAAAGTTTGGTTGAGAAAAACTAACTAATCCGACTGTTAAAAGTAGTAGTGTTGTTAAGGTGGATTTTGTCATTTTTTTTTGTGTTACATTTAATATTCTTAATGTCCGGGATGATACATAAAATTATTTAAATTTTATTTGAACTTTGTTTACAAGGATGGCCATTTTCATAATTT
>DIAJ01000039.1 GCA_002415785.1 Flavobacteriales bacterium UBA5081 | reverse complement strand
CATCGCCATTTAGGAGCGGAAGGCTTAAATTAGGGAACAGGCCTAGATTTTTTTGTTTACTTTTTTCATCAATGGAAAAAAGTAAAGACAGAATATTGAAAGTAAAGTAGATAAAACTATAGTTAATCAGTTGATTAAGTAAAGAGGTGTTCAAGTTTTGTTTTAAGTGTCTTTTTGCTTTTAGAATAGTATGTTTTGTAATTTAGATGACTTATTTTTTAACTTTTCAAAATGAATACAGAACACTTTCCGGATTACTATAAAAACTATGTACAAAATGTTCCCGAAGGGCATCCTTTAGACTTATTAGACTACAGCTTAAAGGAATTGCTGAGTGCTTTAATGATGATCACCGAAGATGAAGCTTCTAAAGGCTATGCGCCCGGAAAATGGTCGATAAAAGATATTCTGCAGCACTTAATTGATACGGAGCGCATATTTACTTACCGAGCTCTGGCATTTGCTAGAGGAGAAGGGCAGGAGCTTCCCGGATACGACCACGACAGTTATGCCAATAATGCAATGGCCAACTATCGATCGCTTAAATTACTTTTAGAAGAGTTAAAGCGATTAAGGGTTTGCACCAAAGATTTATTTGCTTCTTTTTCAGAAGAAATGTTGCAGCGAAAAGGCGTAGCCAATGGTCAAACAGTGAGTGTGGAGCAGCTGCATTATATTATTGTAGGACATGAACTTCACCATTTAAAAGTGATTAATGAAAAATATGAATTCAAATACAAGCGATGATTGATTGGGGCGACTTTGAAAAAGTGGACATTCGATGTGGAACCGTAATAGAAGTAAATGACTTCCCTAAAGCCAAAAAACCGGCCTGGCAGTTGATCATCGACTTTGGAGATTTGGGTATCAAAAAATCATCAGCTCAAATAACAGTTCATTACTCCAAAGAGGATTTAATAGGCAAGCAAGTCTTGGCGGTGGTGAATTTTCCACCAAAACAAATAGCTAATTTCTTTTCAGAGTGTTTGGTTTTGGGACTTTCTGATGAGAATGGAGACATTGTATTGGTTGGTGCGGACCAAAAAGTGCCGAATGGAAGTAGGATGCATTGAAGGGGTTAAATTATAAGTGTCTTGAATTTTTTCGGCGCAAAATATAGTTTCACAATACAATACTCTAAGTTCTTCGACCAAAAGAGAACGCTGATAATGCTTCGGCTTCACTCAGCACAGTACGCAGATTTGGCAGATTTCCACTGATTTTATATAAATTATACAATAAACGGATATTCATTTACTTTTTAACTTAATTCAATTTTAAGTTTATGTACTTCTAATGGATAGCGTTTCAGTTAAGCCTTATGAATCAAAAATTTTCAAGAATTAACTCGCTGCTTTTTCTTACCTTTCTTTTTTCTTCCCCACCAAATTAAAAATCCGCTAAGTGGTAAACTTGCAACGATTAAACTCGCCAAAAACAAAATGATTTTCCCCGGCAAGCCCAAAATTGCACCTACATGGGTGTCGTAGTTCATACGGATGACTTTATCGGCAAAAGCGGCTTCAGCATATTTGCCATAGATACTTGGCGTTTCAATTTCTTCTAAAGTATATTGATCATAAAAGCGATAATCTGAGCTGTAGTAGACTCCTCTTTCGTACGTCATTTCTACGTAAATGCTCGATGAATCTGTGTGCGGAAAATGCACTTCCATTAGTTCTGCATCCGGGTGGCGCTCTTTTAAAATTGGAATCAAACAGTCAATGGGTAAATCGCTTGGGTTTTCTGCTATTCTTTGATCAGATACATTATCCGGAACTTTAAATTTAACCGTTTTCTCCCCGCCAACACTTTTATAAATGGCATCTTCCACAGTGTCAAAAGCCATAACCATGCCGGTTAGCGCAAACAGTAAACCAATGATAGAAACATAGAATCCTAAGATGGCATGGAGGTCATAATTCTTTCTTTTCCAAGCGGTGCTTTTCTTCCAGACAAATTGAAAGCGCTGTTTGCTGTTTTTTCTCTTTTTGGGCCACCATAGAATAATGCCACTAATCAGCATGATTAAAAAGATGGCTGTTGACCACCTTACTACTTCTGTGCCTATGTCTTCCGGCAACCAAAGGTGCATGTGACCATCCAAGATAAAGTGAAAAAATCCTGCTTCGTGATTTTCAGAATACAATACCTCTTTGGTGTATGGCTCTATGTAAACTGAACGATAAAATTCTTCCGGTTTTTTTTGAAAAAAGATTACTTCAACGGCTTCATCGGCATCACCATATAAAACTCCATGGACATAATTGTCGGGAAAAATTTCCTGAGCAATTTTTTTTGCTTCTGTTGGAGTAACTATTGGAGCAGATTGTACTTCAATAGTGGGAACATTATTGGCAAGACTTTTTATTTCTTCTTGGAAAACCCACAAACAACCGGTAATGGCTACAATAAAAACGACCAATCCTGTGGTTAAACCCAGAATTAAATGTGCTTTGCCAACTAGTTTACGAAAAGCGTTTTTCTTCTTTTTGTTCATCTTAGAAAAGAAATAAAGTTCGAAGAATTAGATTTTTAATTCTTCGAACTCTTTAAATTTAATTGAGTTAAATTATAATCGGTAAAAACCTTTAATCGTTTTTCCGTTGATTTTAGCACCTTTAGTGGCTGTCGCATTTTCTACGTCTACTTGGTACACATGTGCTTCGCTAGCAGTTTCAATGCTTACGTACACTTTGCCGTTTTCAACCATTAGCGGTGAAGTAAATCGCTTAGCGTGTAGCGGAACATCTGCCACATCTGTAACCGTTTGATTATCTAGGTCGATGATAACTAATTTCTGATTAAAAGAGCTTCTTCCAAAAGCTCCCCATGCACCGCCATTATCATGAGTTAAAATTCTTCCAATGGCTTTGTTATTGCCCACATAGTCGAACCAGAAAAGTTTTCCGCCATTGGTAGCTGCTTCTATATCAAAAAAGTAACTGGCATCAAAATCAGTAGATCCATTATTAATTTTTAAGATAGCGGATGGCTTTGATGATGCCGGAGCAAATCCTGCCATTTCAGCACCACAAGAGTAGGAATATAAATCACCGCTCTCAGTTTCAATCATTCCTGTAGTTGATCCATTTACGCCAATGTTAGCAGTTCGTGGATCTTTGATGATTTTTTCAACACTATCGATTCCCGGATAAGGTAAAACAGCCACATAAGCCGTATCTGCTCTCGGAGTAGTAAAGTAACCTTTAGCATCCATAATGTGGAATGGAATAAATAACTTATCGCCTCTCACTTGCAAAGCTGTTGGCCAAGATATCAATGAATCCGGAATAGACTGGAAAATGTCCGTTTCCTTAATTTTTGAAACAAATCCTGAATTTACGTCAATAAAATAAAGTTTTCTGCTTGCAAAACCCGCACGTGGAATTTCCATGGCTAAAAATGTATTATTGTCGTTGGAGTGACCAAACATTTCCAGGGCATTGTCATAAGTAAAGCCACCTTTTTTATATATTTTTCCTGTTCCATCGTCGGCATAAGCTGCACATTGGTTATCGGTTCCGAAACCTGAAGTAAAAAGTGTATTACCCACAGAATAAGCAAAACGCCAGCCGATTAATTCGATGCCTTCACCTTCAGCCGAAATTTCTCCGGACATAATGTCTTCTTTGTTGATGATAAACTCCGTTTCATCACCCCCTGTGCTTTTAAACAGCATGGTAATTCCCGATGTTGATGTAGACTCGGATTTTGGTTGTTCGTTTTCCTCTTTTTCACATGAACTTAAACTTACAGAAGCCACACCCAAAGCGATTAGGTAGCTGCTTAGTTTTTTAATTGTATTCATTTTACGATTCATTTTATTGAGTTTAATTTTGAGTTGATGTTAAATTATTTAGTTAAGAAGTATCTTAATTTTAGATAAAAAGCTCTTCCGGGTTTTTGAATATTAAAGTTGTCAAAAACTGCTTCATCAGTTAGATTATTGATGGATGCAGAAACATTGTATTTCCCTTCTTTTAGAGCGTATTCAAGCTCTAGATTATGGGTCAACTGACTTGGAATAATGTTTTTGGTGCTAGGATCTCCTAAATTCTCCCAAGTGAGGAAAAATTCATGTACATATCGTGTGCTCCAATAAATGGTCAAGTCTTTTTTCTTTTTAAAGGGCTTAACTCCCAATCGAGCATTTCCAAAAAAGTACGGAATGTTAGGAACTCTGCTTTTGTAGTTGGTGTTGGGTAATCCTTCGTCAAATTCAGTTTGATCTCTTAAGTTTTGATAGGTTACGTTTGCACTAAAGTTGATGAAGTTGTTGTAAGTAAGCTGAACACTGGCTTCAATTCCATTGGTGCTAACGTTGTTTAGGTTTTCATAACTTCCAAAAGGACCCAATGGATTGTAGCGAATAAAATCGGCAGCTGAGCGTAAAAATAGATTTGCTTCCGAGCCAAAGTCTACTTTTTTGAACTGATTGCTATAGCGCAAACCGAAATTGGCATTGTAGCTTTTTTCCGCCTGTAAATCCGGATTGGGAAGTACATAAATTCCGTCGCCGAGAATTTCGTAAGCTTCCGGGATTCTATAGGTTTGCTCAAAGGAAAGCTTGGTCAAGAATCCTTGAAAAATCTGCTTGCTCAAAACTGCTCCATAGCCCGAGTTATTAAAAGAAGGGGAGGTGATGGTTTCTTGATCAACATTGTCCTGCGTTATGATTTTCCCTTGATACCAGTACTGTTTTCCAAAAACGGTAAATGCCAACTTTTCGTTTTTACTCTCATAGTTGTAGGCAATCCCAAGAATATTCTTATTGATAAAATTTGGACTGGCAAAGGACTGATTGAGTTCATCCACTTCGTCTTCACCGCTTCTTTCCAGGTAGTTTTGACTAAAGTTTAAGCTCAGCGAGTGAACTTTATTAATCGAATAATCAGCACTGAGATTACTTCTGAAAATTTGATCACTTAATCGCATTAGAGTTCTACGCTGGTTCAACTCACCTCTTGGGTCTTTGGGAGAACGAACAACGTATTCACCCGCCCAATTGTATTTTTTTGTGCTAGTGTCAACAACGCTTTCGATTATTTTTCCTGCTGCAGCATAAGCCTTTAACCTTAATTTTTTGAAAGACTTTTTATAAGTGGTTGAAGCAATTAATGTATTGTTTGTACTGTGAAATTCACCCAAAACTCGGTCGACTGTGTTGTCGGGGTGCTGATAGTTTCTCCTGTTAAAGGCATGAGTAATACCAATCGACCACAAGTCAGCTGCTTTTTTGTCGACAATTCCGGCTTCTACATTTGCCATTCCTGAAGTATACTCACTGTGGAATCGTCTGGTACTGATTGTGCCTAAATTATTTCCCAGTTCAAGGTCGAAAAGCGGAACACTATCCACGCAGTAATTATTGTCGGAATGGTTGTAAAATGAAGAGAGTCGAACAAAGTAACCTTTCTCTTTATTAGCGAACTGACCATTTACAGAAGCTCTGTGCGTGTTGAAAGAGCCAAAGGTATAGGCAGCATCCAAGAATGATTTTTTTCGATAATCGGTGGTAATGTTTACTGCACCACCCAAGGCATCAGCGCCAAGCGTAATGGGAACAACACCTTTGTAAATTTCAACTTTCTCAATCAGATTAACCGGATAATTGTTTAAGGTGAGGGCAGAACCAAAGTTTTCCATAGGAATGCCATCGATAAAATATCGAATTTGATTGCCGCTCAGTCCGTTTAATGATAAGCTGAACTCTGAACCCAAACCGCCGCTTTCGCGAATGTGAATTCCTGAAGTGTTTTTGAGTACTTGATTGATGTCAGAATTTAGGTTTTTTTGTTCTTTTGTTTCAATCACATCAACTGCATAACCACTTTCTCTCAGTTCTTCTGCCTGTGATTTAGCCGTGATTTCTACTTCTTTAATCTCGCTAATTTGTTCCTTTAGTTTAAAGTTAACACTAGTAGTTTTTCCTTGGTGTACCTTTACCGTTTTGTGCTGACTTTTTAAACCAATTCTAGAAACATTTACTGTATATAATCCATTTGGAATTTTTTCTAAAGTGTAATTCCCCTCTAAATCAGTAACGGTTCCTTTTTTAATTTCAGCAATATAAATGCTGGCAAAAGGAACGGCTTCACTTTCTTCATTTGTTACCTTTCCCTCAATTTTGCCACTTTGAGCAATTGCTTGAATTGTAAAAATGTTGAATATCAGTATGTAGAAAAGTGATTTGATGATACAGTTATTTTAGCGCAAAACTCTTATTTAGAACCATTCTAAACAATACCCTATAGAGGGTATATTTGACGTAGAGCAAAGCATATTGGGTAATTCTAATAAATCTTTTTGTTGATTCTTGCATCTATTGAAAGGTCTTCGAGTTTTTTCTCGCCAGTCTCAAAACTTCCGGCTCTTCTCGATACAACCGCTTGAGGCGGTCACTCGAGGAACCGACGGACAATCATTGAGCGACAAAAAGTATCAAGAAGCTCTTTCAAATCCAATTCTCAAAGCTTAATATTGTATAGCATAGAAAAAATAGTACAAATGAAAATATATCCAATCCCTACAGGTAATTTTAAGTTAGACGGCGGAGCCATGTTTGGCGTAGTGCCTAAATCGCTTTGGCAGCGAACAAATCCGGCTGACAGCAACAATATGTGCAGTTGGACCATGCGCTGTATGTTGATTGAAAAAGGCGATCGCTTGATGTTGATCGACAATGGAATGGGGGAGAAGCAGAGTGAAAAGTTCTTTAGCTATTACTACTTACACGGCGATGATTCCTTGGAAAATTCTCTGCGCATCAACGGTTTTCATCCGGATGATATCACCGATGTGTTTTTAACGCATTTGCATTTCGATCATTGCGGAGGTGGTATTAAATGGAATAAAGACCGCACCAAATACGAACCGACTTTTAAAAACGCTAACTATTGGAGTAACAAAAAGCATTGGAAATGGGCAACTGAACCTAACGACCGGGAGAAAGCTTCTTTCTTAAAGGAAAACATATTACCCATGCAGGAATTCGGACAACTAAAGTTCGTGGAAGAGGAAGACTTTGATTGGTTTGAGATTTTTTACGCCGACGGACACACAGATGCGCAAATGATCCCCATTGTGGATTATCAAGACAAAAAGCTGGCTTTTGTAGCAGACTTATTGCCCTCGGCAGGACACATTCCACTGCCTTATGTAATGGGCTATGACACCCGACCGTTACTTACTTTGGAAGATCGTAAAAAGTTCTACGCCCGAGCTATTAAAGAGGACTTTTATCTTTTTATGGAACACGATGCCGACAATGAAATCATTACTTTGCAAGACACTGAGAAAGGGGCAAGATTGAAAGACAGCTTTGGTTTTGAGGAGATTTTTGGGTAGGTGGTATTCATTTTTAAACATTTATTAAATACTTACAAATGGCTTTTTTGATTTCGACTGAAAGCAAGAATTTCACTACTAATTATTTTTTCAGTATGTTTGAATTTGAAAATTACAGATTGAATATCAGAAAAATAAAATATTTAACAATATCTAGACATAAGGTAGATAAAACACACTAGTGTGTTTTAGCCAATTGTTCTCTGCAAGCTAAAAAAACACCTGTGATAAACTTGAAGTATTCTGAAAAAATATGACAACACTCTTTATAAAGAATATGGTTTGCAACCGCTGTATTATGGCGGTAAAAAGCGAATTGGATAAATTAGGAATTGAGCCGAATGATGTACAATTGGGAGAAGTAACACTTGAAAAAGAACTCACAGCACAAGAAAAAGGAAAATTTAATAAAGCGTTGGTGTCATTAGGCTTTGAAATGATTGATGATAAAAAAAGTCGCCTAATTGAGCAAATAAAAAACACTATCATTGACTTGGTACATCATCAGGATAACGATACCAAAACCAATCTTTCAGATGTGTTAAGCAGTAAACTGTTTCACGATTACAACTATTTATCCAACCTATTCTCTGAAGTAGAAGGTACTACCATTGAAAAATATTTTATTGCTCAAAAAATAGAAAAGGTAAAGGAGCTATTGGTATATGATGAATTATCATTGAGCGAAATCGCATTTCGTTTAAATTATTCAAGTGTTGCTTATTTGAGTAATCAATTTAAAAAAGTAACAGGGCTTTCGCCCAGTCATTTTAAAAAGATACGTGAAAAGAGAAGAAAGCCTTTGGATGAGGTATAAGTAAATCTTACAACTCATTTCCAAAATTACACAACAAAAAATCTACCCATTGTTGCCAACTTTGCATTGTAATTAAAACAATCGAGATATGGCAACAACAAATCAAAATACAGTTACGCAAACTTTCCCTGTTTTGGGAATGACTTGTGCTTCTTGTGCGAGTAGTGCAGAAAGTATCGTAACACATCAAGAGGGAGTTGTAAATGCTTCCGTAAATTATGCCACAGGGAATCTGACCGTTGAATTTTTATCCAACGTAACCAATACCGAAAAACTACGAAAAGCAGTTCAAGGTGTAGGTTATGATTTATTAATTGAAGATGAATCCAAACAGCAGGAATCACTTGAATCCATTCACAAAAAGAAGTTTAAACAACTCAAAAATAAAACCTTGTGGGCTGTCATTCTTTCTTTACCTGTCGTTGTAATCGGAATGTTCTTTATGGATATGCCTTATGGCAATGAAATTATGTGGGCATTTTCAACCCCTGTTGTATTGTGGTTGGGCAGAGATTTTTTCGTAAATGCGTTGAAACAAGCCAAACACCGCAAAGCCAATATGGATACCTTGGTAGCATTAAGCACAGGTATCGCCTATGTGTTTAGCGTGTTCAATATGTTATTTGCAGATTTTTGGCATCAAAGAGGATTACACGCTCACGTATATTTTGAAGCCGCAGCCGTCATTATCGCTTTCATATTGTTAGGAAAATTATTAGAAGAAAAAGCCAAAGGAAATACATCTTCTGCTATTAAAAAGCTGATGGGCTTACAACCGAAAACGGTTATCGTAATTCAAGCAGATGGCACAGAAAAGCAAACGCCTATTGAAGAAGTTATTGAAGGAGATGTGATTTTGGTAAAACCGGGCGAAAAAATTGCAGTGGATGGAATGGTCATTTCGGGCAGTTCGTATGTAGATGAAAGTATGTTGAGTGGAGAACCTGTTCCTGTATTGAAAAATGAAAACGAAAAAGTATTTGCAGGAACGATAAACCAAAAAGGTAGTTTCCAATTTAAAGCCGTTAAGGTTGGGAAAGAAACAATGCTTGCCCAAATCATTAAAATGGTACAGGACGCCCAAGGTAGCAAAGCACCTGTACAGAAATTGGTGGATAAAATAGCAGGGATTTTTGTGCCTGTGGTAATGGGTATTGCATTGCTTACCTTCATTATTTGGATGATTTTCGGAGGTGATAATGCAATCGTTCAAGGATTATTAGCAGCCGTTACAGTATTGGTTATTGCTTGTCCGTGTGCTTTGGGATTGGCAACACCAACAGCAATTATGGTAGGCGTTGGCAAAGGTGCGGAGCAAGGTATTTTAATTAAGGATGCCGAAAGTTTAGAATTGGCTAAGAAAATAGACGCTATCATTTTAGACAAGACAGGAACCATTACAGAAGGTCGTCCACAGGTTACAGATATTCAATGGTTGAAAAATGACGATAGTAAAAAAGATATTTTACTCAGTATCGAAAAACAATCTGAACATCCATTGGCGGAAGCCGTAGTGAAATATTTAGATGGAGTCAATCCAACTACACTTTCTAATTTTGATAGTATTACAGGCAAAGGAGCAAAAGCCGATTACAATAATGAAACCTATTTTGTAGGCAACAAAAAGTTATTGTTTGAAAATAACATCGCTATTCCCGAAGAATTGCAACAACAAGCGGATGAATGGAGCAAATTATCCAAAACCGTTATTTGGTTTTCCGACAGTAAACAAGCCCTTTCGGTAGTGGCTATTTCTGATAAAATCAAGGAAACCTCTGCACAGGCAATTAAAGAAATGCAGGATATGGGCATTGATTTGTATATGCTCACAGGCGACAATGAAGCCACCGCAAAAGCCATTGCCGAGCAAACAGGCATCAAACATTACAAAGCCGAAGTATTGCCACAGCACAAAGCCGATTTTGTAAAGGAACTGCAAGAGCAAGGCAAAACCGTAGCTATGGTGGGCGATGGCATCAATGACAGTACCGCATTGGCAACAGCCGATGTCAGTATCGCTATGGGCAAAGGCTCGGACATTGCTATGGATGTAGCCAAAATGACGATTATTTCTTCTGACCTAAGCAAAATTTCACAAGCCATCAAACTATCCAAACAAACGGTAGCTACCATTAAGCAAAACCTGTTTTGGGCATTTATTTATAATTTGATAGGTATTCCAATTGCAGCAGGTATTCTATATCCAATCAATGGTTTCTTACTCAACCCAATGATAGCGGGAGCTGCTATGGCAATGAGTAGTGTAAGTGTGGTCACAAATAGTTTGCGATTGAAATGGAAGAAGTAATTTTATATAGTATAAACCATTAAAAAACGAACTAATTATGGCACATAATCACGACCACAATCATTCGCACAGTGCGAATAAAAAAACCTTAACTATTAGCTTAGTCATAATTGCTGTTTATATGGCAATTGAAGTTATTGGCGGATTGCTTACAAATAGCCTTGCATTATTGGCAGATGCAGGGCACATGTTGAGTGATGCTATTTCACTTTTCATTGCCTTAATGGCTTTTACATTCAGTGCAAAAGTAGCCGATTACGGTAAAACCTATGGTTACAAACGATTTGAAATATTGGCTGCCATTATTAATGGAGTAACATTGATTTTGATTTCAGTTTATATCATTTATGAAGCCATAGAACGCTTCCAGCATCCACCAGAAGTTGCATCAAAAGGGATGTTGATTATTGCGTTTATAGGCTTGTTGGTCAATATTCTTGTTGCTTGGATAATGATGAGAGGAGCTGATGTAAAAGAAAATCTCAATATGCGTGGAGCTTACTTACACGTAATTAGCGATATGTTGGGTTCCGTTGGGGCAATAATCGCTGCTTTGCTCATTATGTTTTTTGGTTGGACCTGGGCTGACCCTTTGGCGAGTATTATTGTTTCTATTTTGGTATTGCGTAGTGGATATATAGTTACAAAATCATCAGTACACGTGCTAATGGAGGGTACTCCTGAGAATATAGATATTGAAGAAGTAACGGAACTATTATTAAAAACCAATGGTATTCAAAATATTCACGATTTACATATATGGACTATCACCAGCGGACTAAATGCACTCACTTGCCATGCTGTTGTAAATGAAAAAATGACCATTGAAGAAAGTGAACAATTGCTTCGTAAAATAGAACATGATTTAGAACACCTGAGCATTCATCACGTAACTATTCAGTTGGAAACACCTACTCACCAGCACGACAATTCAATATTGTGCAATGTGAAAGTAGAACCAGCCACACACATACATCAACATTAATTTCAGTAAATCTTATAAATCAAACAAGAAATTACACAACAACACAAAACGGAATTGTATCGAAATTTGCAGTATTCAATCACAATTAAAACGAGAAAAATGAAAATAAGACAGATAACCATAATAGCACTTGCATCAGTAGCAATGTTTATTACTTCTTGTGGCAACAATAACAGCCAAAACGAACACGAAGGACACGACCACCCTACCGAAACAGTAACTAAATCTGACAGTCGAAATGAAAATGGAGAGTTGGTTGATGCATCAGGAGAAATCATTACAGGTTGTCCAATGCACAAAGAGTACATTGGAAAAAAAGGAGACAAATGTCCAAAATGTAATTACAATGAAATGATTCCTATCACTTGGTCTTTGGAAGGAATAGACACAGTAAGAGTAACCACTCTATCGGATTATAATCCACCGCAGAATTAATATAAGTTAAACTAAAAAATAAGAAACAATGCCACAATTAAAAGTAAAAACCGATTATCTCGGTAAATATCAGTCAAAAACAGAAAATACCTTTTCAGATACGCCAATCATTGTAGATGCAATGAAGTTTACCCCTTTGGATTTATTATCCAGTGCCTACAACAGTTGTATGTTGGGAACAATGGAGCATATCGCCAAACAAAATAATTTTGAAATAGGAGAACCCAAAAGTCAAATAGAATGGGCTTTGAGTGAAGACACTACTCGAATTGGCTCAATGGATATACAAATAAGTTTTGCCAATGATTTTTCAAAAGAGCAAAAAGAAATTTTGGAAAATGCTGCTCAAACAAAATGTCACGTAGGACAAACACTAAATCCAGCAATTGAAAAGAAATTCACTTTTAACTATAAACAAAATTAATATCAAACAATAAAAATCTAAAAAAATGAAAAACAAAGAATTAAAATTCAAAACCAACCTCGATTGTGGAGGTTGTGTATCAAAAGTTCAAGCTGACTTTGACAATGCAAAAGGAATTTGTCATTGGAATGTCGACACCAACAACAGCGACAAAATCTTAACAGTAAGTTCCAAAGGAATTACCGAAGATGAGGTGATAAAAATTGTTCAAAGCAAAGGTTTCAAGGCAGAAATTATGGACTAATCAAAACTGAAAAAAAAGCCAGCAGAGAACAATGTGTATAAGCAATAGCGGTTTAAGTGTAAACTTGAACCGTTTTTGCTTTTAATTAAGTATATAGCTTTCTGAAAAGTAGTTGCGTTTTAATCCGCTACTGCTCATACACGAGACCGTTAGCAAGCATTATATGAAAC
>DIAJ01000006.1:52550-114685 GCA_002415785.1 Flavobacteriales bacterium UBA5081 | reverse complement strand
AACACAAGTTTTAGTCATGATCCTTTATATAGATAGAAAGTGCCATTTTTTCGCTAATAACTGGCAATGGACGGTCATTAAATTTTAATCAAGTTACAGTTTCATAGTGTTGAAAATACAAAGGAAGGAAGAAAACAACTTTGCTAGAATAGATTGTTAAAAACAAAGCAACAATTGCTAGTTGTTATTGCTGATTTCAGAAAAGGAATTTACCGTCCTTAATTAGGGACGGTAAATAGCTTCTATATCATTCTTGTAGTTTTCCATAATCACGCGACGTTTTACTTTCATCGTCGGAGTCATTTCTCCACTTTCAACAGCCCATTCGGTAGGAACAAGCAAAATCTTTTTAATTTTTTCATATTGAGCAAATCCCTCATTGTAAAAATCAACTTCCTTCATAATGCGATTAAAAACTCTTTCATTTTTAATCATATCTTCGTTAGTTGTATAAGGAATTTCTTTTCTTCTACACCATTCCTTCAAAAAGTCAAAAGCAGGTTGAATAATTGCTGCAGGATGTTTTTCGCCTTCACCAATTACCATTATTTGCTCAATAAATGAAGATTCCTTCATTTTGTTTTCAATTAGTTGTGGAGCGATGTATTTGCCCCCTGAAGTTTTGAAGGTTTCCTTTTTTCTGCCTGTTATTTTCAAATATTGACCTTCTACCATTTCACCCAAATCTCCGGTTTTAAACCAACCGTCGGCAGTGAAGACTTCTTTCGTTGCTTCTTCATTTTTGTAATAACCAATCATTACATTCGGTCCTTTTACTTCAATTTCGCCATCAGCTGCAATTCTCACTTCTACGTCTTTTATCGGTCGACCTACAGTTCCAATGCGTGTTCCATCATTGTCTTGGTCGTTCACAGCAATTACGGGAGAGGTTTCTGTTAATCCGTAACCTTCTTGAACGGGAATTTGACCGGCTAAGAATATTCTTGCCAAACGAGGTTGTAAGGCTGCAGCACCTGATGCTATCGCTTTAGCATTTCCACCAAGGGCTTCTCTCCATTTGCTAAAGATAAGTTTATTGGCCATTTTTAATTTAAAATTGTACCAAGCGCCTTTCTTATTGGGTATTTCAAATTCTTTTGCCACTTCAATTGCCCAGAAAAACAAAGCTCTTTTAATGCCGGTTAATTCTTGACCTTTAGCGATTATTTTATCGTATACTTTTTCAAGTAATCTCGGAACTGCTGTAAATACATCCGGTTTTACTTCTTTTAAATTATCTCCAATAGTCTCTAATGATTCAGCATAGTAGATTGATGTTCCGGTGTAAATATAGAGGTAACAAACCATTCTTTCATATACATGACAAAGCGGTAAAAAACTCAACGATTTTGCTTCGCTACCAACTGGAAGTCGCTCTCGACAAGCCACAGCATTAGAAACAAGGTTTTTGTGTGTTAACATTACTCCTTTTGGTCTGCCGGTTGTTCCTGAAGTGTATATTAATGTTGCTAAATCGTCTTCTTTAACCGTGGCTTGAATTTCTTTTAGTTTCGATTGATTTTTACCTTTCCCTAAGTCTTTCACTGCAGTCCACGATTCGCAGCTGTTTACTTTGTCGAAACTGTAACACTTTTGTAAGTGCTCAATCTTATCAAAAACGGCCGCTACTTTATCGTAAATTTCTGCATCTGACAAAAAGCAAAGCTTTACTTCAGCGTTGTTCATAATGAAGTCATAGTCTTCTGAAGTAATGGTTGGATAAATTGGAACGCTAATCATACCAGCTAGAAGGATACCCAAATCAACAATGTGCCATTCCGGTCGATTATTTGAAATTAGGGCAATTTTATCACCGGATTTTAAGCCCAACTCAAGCAAGCCTGAAGCAAATGCTTCTGCTTGATCAATGAAGGACTGAGTGCTAATCGGTTCCCATTTTCCATTAACTTTTGCAGTTAATGCATCATTTTTAGGGTAGTTATTTAATTGGTGAAAATGTAGGTCAAAAATTCTTTTTATCATGGCAGTGAAGCTTATGTTTGTCACTATAAAACTAAAAAAGATATTGCATTGTTTTAACTTTAAATTAGAAATAAATGAAAAATAAAGAATATTGGATAACACAATTGGGCTTGGAAGCTCATCCTGAAGGGGGTTATTTTGCAGAAACTTACCGCTCAAAAAGGACGATTAATTTAGAAGAGTTTGAGGGTGAAAGAAATTTGTCAACCGGCATTTATTTTTTGATCGATCAAGGTGCATTTTCTGCATTTCACAAAATTAAATCAGATGAAATGTGGCACTTTTACGATGGAGATCCGCTTATAGTACACATGATTGATGAAGAAGGGAATTACAGTCAACAAACAATTGGTCGCTCAATAGAGTCGGGTGAAGTGCTGCAGTTTGTAGTGCCTGCTAATGTTTGGTTTGCTTCAGAAGTGAAAGGTAAAGGAGATTATTCCTTAGTGGGCTGCACGGTTTCTCCGGGCTTTGACTTTGCCGATTTTGAGCTTGCTGACCGCACTTTAATTGATAAATTTTCTCAGCATGCTGAACTTTTAAGTAGATTGATGCGTTGATTGTTTGGTTTTTATTATATTTATACGAATCAAATTTGATAATTACATACTTTTCCAATAAATGAACATTACTCAACTGAAGCAAAGTTTTGAATTGCCGATTAAGAAAGACGAAATGGAATATTTCGGTCCTATTGATCATCAATTGAGTAATGCATTTTTAACGATGGGACATGATTTTATGCAGACGTATTTTAAAAGTTTGCCTAGAATTATGAGGAAAAAAGTTTTTACAGTTTTTATTGAATTAATTCAAAATATTGCTGACTACAATGAGAAATATAGTAACCCGAATCAACGTGCTTACGTAAAGTTAACCGTTGATAATGGTGAAATTATTATTAAAACAGTTAACTTTGTCATTCATAGCGATGTTGCTGAACTTAAATTGAAGTTTGATAAATTGTTTAAACTTTCTGCCACACAGCTAAAGGAAGCTTATAAGGAGGCTTTGGTAAATGGTAAAAGTTTAGGTATAATCATGATACGGAATGTAGAAAATTCTTTTTTTAACTTTCAGTTTGACAAAAATGAGATGGACGATTATTTAAGCTTTGAATTTAGAATGAATAAGGAGGTGGATTGATGCTTAAAGCAATTAATAACTAGGATACAAGATGAAAAAATTACATATAGAACCTTACTTACAAACACCTGAAGTGAATTTTGATGCTGAAACTGGGCAGTTGTTAATTTCAGGAAAAGTTTATCCCGCTGATGCGATTGAATTTTTCTCTCCTTTAATTGAATGGAGTAAAGAATACATTACTAATCCGGCGGATAAAACCGAATTGATTTGTGAAATAGAGTACTTAAATTCAGCATCTCAAAAACAATTAGTTGAGTTGTTGCTCGTTTTTAAAAGTCTTTACGACGAAAAGAAAAGCTTTGTAGTTCGATGGAAGTACGAAGAAGGAGATGATGATATTTTATCTGTTGGCGAACTAGTAGAACACGAGCTGGAAATACCATTTGAATATGAAGAAGTGACTTTTTAAGAACGACAACCAACTTCTCAATACACCTTCTCTCCATTCACATAAGTAGCCTGTACTTTTGCTTTTAAAATTTCCTCAGCAGTGGCTTTCATCAAGTCTTGATCTAAGATGATGAAATCTGCATCTTTCCCAATTTCAAGGCTGCCCTTTTTGTCTTCCTCAAAGTTCGACATGGCTGCCCAGATGGTCATTCCTCTTAGTGCTTCTTGTCTGCTTAAGCTATTTTCCATTTGAAATCCACCTTCAGGATAATTCTTTTCATCTTTTCGAATAACAGCAGCGTAGAAAGTTTTTAGTGGATCATTGTCTTCAATGGGAAAATCTGTTCCCAGAGCAATTAAGCCGTTTTGATTTAGTAAATCTTTCCAACTGTAAGCGGTTTTCATGCGTTCTTTTCCCAATCTTTCTTCTAACCAGTACATATCAGAAGTGGCATGTGTGGGTTGAACGCTAGGAATAATATTGTACTGACCAAATTTTTCCAAATCGGCAGGATTTACAATTTGAGCATGTTCAATTCTCCATCGCTTGTCGTTTGTTTCCTTTAAAGTGTTGGCGTAAACGTTTAAAATCATTCGGTTGGCAGCATCTCCAATGCAATGAGTGTTCATTTGAAAGCCATTTTCGTAAAGTTCTTTGGCTTCTTTTGCAAAGTAGCTGCTGTCGTTTAAAAACAAACCATCGTTGTGCGGATCGTCGTGGTATGGCTCAATGAGTTTTGCACCTCTGGAGCCTAAAGCACCATCAGCAAAGTATTTGAATGAGCGAATGTTTAAGTTTTCGGTTTGATAAGGGCCATTGGCTAAAAACTCTTTTTTGTTTGCCTCTGTTGGCATAAGCATACCGTAGACTTTCATTTTCAGCTGACCGCTTTTTTGAAGGCTGTCGATGGCGTGAACCATTTCATTTTCCAACATTGCATCATCAACTGTGGTTAAGCCCTTAGCAAAACACATTTCTTGAGCTTTTAGCAAAGCACGCTCCATTTGTTCAAAGTTTAGCTTTGGCGAAGCTTCAGAAACTAAGTCAACTGCATTATCGATTAAGATGCCATTGAGTTTTCCATTTTTTTTGTGAAAAACACCACCTTCAACCGAAGAGCTTTCGTCAACCTTTGCTAAATCCAGTGCTTTTTGGTTGGCAATTGCGGCATGTCCGTCGATTCGCTTCAGCAAAACCGGGCGATCGGGAAATAAACTGTCGAGTGCTTCTTTGTTGGGAAAGTCTTTAACCTCCCAGTCATTTTGATCCCAACCTCTGCCCTTAATCCACAAATCATCGTGCTTCTCAGCGAAAGCTATTGTGCGCTCAATTACTTCTTCCCAACTTTTGGTTCCTACTAAATCAACCTCAAAAAAAGTGTTTCCATACCACAAAAAATGACAGTGTGCGTCAATAAATCCGGGATAGATGTATTTTAACTTAGCGTCAATTTCCTCTTTCGCACGATAGCGATTTTTCAATTCATTGTTCGGACCAATCTCAATGATCTTTCCGTCTTTTACCGCCATGGCTTGCTTTATACTGAAAGCATTGTCAACCGTATAAATTTTGGCATTGTGAATAAGCAAATCGGCTTCTTCTGTGTAATAACAAGAATTCATAAAAAGGCTGATTAAAAATGTGGTGAAAAAGATTCGGTTCATTTTAATTTCTTCAAAAGTGGAATTTTATTCAAGTTGACAAATGTAAGCAGGGCAATAAGATAAAAAGGGATTAGTGGCACTTTGTAACGAACAATTGCTCCTAAAACCGGAGTGCTTAAGCCAATTAAGCAACTTAGAATAAGGACAAAGCTTATGCAAAACCAAAAGAATGGGAGTTGCTTGGTTTGTTTTTTGAAGGCGATTATCGGCAAAACTAAAATGCCCACTAAAAATAGATGCTCCATGGCTGCCACTGAGCTTAGCAAGCTCCACTTTGGAGGTATGAGTGGATGTATAAGCACATTGTATAATGCAAGTGGGATGAGTTGAATTAGCTCGCTGAGGTTTTCGTAAGTGGGCATGTATATTTGAGAACCTGCATTTGCAGCTTCAGCAATTGCTTTAAAGTCGATGAGCTTTTCTTTTAAAGTGATTAGTAGTTTGTTTTTTAGCGAAAAAAAGAGGGCGATTAGAGAAATTCCTATAATAGAATATGCAGCTTTTTGTTTTTTGATGCTTAGTCTTTGACTGATTAAATAGAGTAATAATGGAATCGCTAAAGCGAGAAAAACATAAATCTTCACCGTAAAGGAAAGAAAAAGGAAAACTATAAAAAGCGGCAAAAATTTCAATTGATTTTTAATAAATACTTTCTGTGCAAACAGTAGAAAAAATCCAAGTGTAAACAGCAATATGCTTTCTTTTAAAAGAGCAGAACTCCAAAAAAGGAGGGAGGGAACTCCAAAAACGACGATAAAAATTAGCTGAGAAGGCAGTGAGGAATTAGCATTAAAAAATCGAAATAAGGCAATACTTCCTAGAAAAGATAGCGTGCAGAAAAATAGTAAGTGAAAAAAGTAAAATTCACCGGAAAGGTATAAAAGTAAGTAGTTTAAGCGAATTAACGTTCGATTATCGTTGATTAAATAAGTGGTCGACAAGTCCCAATGCAGGGTTTGACTTAAGCTATGGCGGAAACTTTCTGATTGCATATTTTCAGGAAGAAAAGTCTCCCAAAATAAGTCGCTTTTGTCTTGATGAGCTTTTTTCAGAACGACTGCATCATCGTAGTATTTGTAAATATCTGCTTGAGAACGATTTTGATAATAATAGGTATAAATGCTTGTAAGTGTTAGGGCTGCGATGAGTTTTAAGCTAAAGGCCATCCAAATCCAACTTTTGGGAATAGAGCGAATTTTAAAGAATCGACTTTTTTGTATGCTAAAAGTCAGTGCCAATAAAAGTAGTAGGCAAAAAAGGATTCCGATAATCATTATCCAAAGGTAGTTTAATTCGATAAAAAGCAAATGGAATAAATCACTTTTTAGTCTTAATAAGCAAGGGAAAAGTTTTACTTTTGCCCTTTCAATTAAATGCCCAAAAATACCGCATGGAAACAGTCGGAAACCAAACGGAAGTAACCGTTGAAACTGCTAAAGAATTGGGGCTTTTGCCCGAAGAATTCGAACAAATCAAAACCATTTTAGGACGCACGCCTAACTTTACTGAATTGAGTATTTACTCAGTAATGTGGTCGGAGCATTGTTCTTACAAGAACTCCATAAAGTGGTTAAAAACATTGCCCAAAGAAGGTCCTCACATGTTGGCAGAAGCCGGTGAAGAAAATGCCGGTTTAGTTGATATTGGCGATGGTTTGGCTTGTGCTTTTAAAATTGAATCGCACAATCACCCTTCGGCATTGGAGCCCTATCAAGGAGCAGCTACCGGCGTAGGTGGAATCAACCGCGATATTTTTACCATGGGAGCTCGACCTGTGGCGCAGCTAAACTCACTACGCTTTGGCGACATTAGCCTTGACCGTACCAAGTGGTTGGTGAAAGGCGTTGTAAAAGGAATTGGCGACTATGGAAACTCTTTTGGTATTCCGGTAGTTGGTGGAGAAGTTTTCTTTGATGAATGCTACAATACCAATCCTCTTGTAAATGCTATGTCTGCCGGAATTATGAAGGCAGATAAAATGATTTCAGCCACTTCTTATGGTGTTGGAAATCCGGTTTACATTGTTGGTTCAGCCACCGGAAAAGACGGAATCCACGGAGCGGCATTTGCATCTAAAGACATTACTGAAGATTCTATGGATGACCTTCCGGCAGTTCAAGTGGGAGATCCTTTTCAAGAGAAATTATTGTTGGAAGCTTCGCTAGAGTTGGCGGAAACCGATGCAATTATTGGAATGCAAGACATGGGAGCAGCCGGAATTACCTGTTCAACTTCTGAGATGTCAGGTAAAGAGGGCTTTGGAATGACCATCGATTTAGACAAAGTGCCTACTCGTCAGGCGGGAATGTTGCCATTTGAAATTTTACTTTCAGAATCGCAAGAACGCATGTTGGTGGTGGTGAAGAAAGGCAGAGAAGCTGAGGTAAAAGCCATTTTTGACAAATGGGATTTGAACTGTGAGCAGATTGGCGAAGTAACGGAAGGCGGACGCTTGGAGTACTACATGGGCGGCGAAAAAGTAGCCGATGTACCGGCAGAATCATTGATTTTAGGCGGCGGCGCTCCGATTTACGAAAGAGAATACAGAGAACCTGCCTATTACAAAGAATATCAGAAATTCAATATTGATTCCATCGAGGAGCCGAAAGATTTGAAATCAGTGGCAAAATATTTATGGAATCATCCAAACATTGCCTCTAAAAAGTGGGTAATGGAACAATACGACAGCATGGTGGGAACGGTGAACATGAGCACCAACAAACCAACAGATGCAGGTATTATAAACTTAAAAGGACTGCAAAAAGCCTTGGCATTTACGGTAGATTGTAATGCGCGTTATGTGCATGCCGATCCGGAGAAAGGTTGTTCGATTGCCGTGGCAGAAGCAGCAAGAAATATCG
Organism: Flavobacteriales bacterium UBA5081; assembly: GCA_002415785.1. Taxonomy (GTDB): domain Bacteria; phylum Bacteroidota; class Bacteroidia; order Flavobacteriales_E; family Vicingaceae; genus UBA5081. The sequence goes on along the minus strand of DIAJ01000006.1, from coordinate 106,637 downwards.
TTTGTTCCGGTGGAGAACCTTCGGCGATTACTAACTGCTTGAACTTTGGAAACCCATACAATCCGGAAGTGTATTGGCAGTTTGTTGGAGCAATAAACGGCATGCGTAAAGCTTGTGAGAAGTTTAAAACTCCGGTAACCGGTGGTAATGTTAGCTTTTACAACCAAAGCATGCAAAACGAAAAAGACGTGCCGGTTTTCCCAACACCAACCATAGGAATGATGGGGATTGTGCCTGATAAAACGAAAGTGAAAACCTTGGCTTTTCAAAACGAAGGCGACCGCATTTATTTGTTGGGAGAAGCGAAAAACGACATCAGCTCTTCAGAGTATTTGTATGCTTACCACAAAATGAAAGAATCACCTGCACCGCATTTTGATTTGGATGAAGAATTTGCACTGCAGTCAATCTTAAAAGGTTTAATTGCTGAGGATTTGGTGGTTTCAGCACACGACTGTGCCGATGGTGGTTTGTTCATCACTTTATTAGAAGCAGCAATGCCGAATAACCTAGGATTTGAAGTAAATACCGATAGCGATTTCCGCAAGGACGCTTATTTGTTTGGTGAAGCACAAAGTAGAGTAGTTGTGAGCGTAAGCGCCAAGCAAGAAGAGCAATTTGTGGAAGCCATGGCAGCCTCAGATGTGGCCTTTACTCTTTTAGGTGAAGTGAAAGGCGATAGTATGTTGGTAGATGATGAAAACTACGGTAAAGTAAGTGATGCTAAGGCAGAATTTGAAAGTGCTTTGGAAAACTATTTGACCAAATAAGTCGAGCTTCTAAAAATCCAAATATTGAGAGCCATTTCGAAAGGAGTGGCTTTTTTGTTGGTTGTTGATTGTCGGTTGTTCACCTAAATTGTTTATGAAAAAAAGTGGTATGTTTATGGGGAGATTATGAGTTTCCTGCAATTTGAAAACAGACAACACATACAAGTTAAAATCAAAAGGGCGGAGGATTTATAGAATTGGTTTTGCCGTCATTTTGAGCGTACTGATATTGCTTTATGGGTTGATGGAAAACTCAATAGGACTTTTAGTTTTTGCTTCAGTAATTGCCTTTTCGGTTTTCATTGAGTTAATAATCCACGAAGAAACCACAATCGAATTAACTACTAATAAGCTGAAAGTTAGAGTTTCAAAACTTTCAGGGACAATAGAGGATAATTATGAAATTCCACTTTCCAAAATTCAGTCGAGATTCTTTGAAAGAAAGACATATGACGGATATATGTTGGTATTTCATACCCTTTGGGAACTGTATTTTCCGACCAATAAAAGTCAACTGATAATTCATTTAGAAAATGGTAAAAAGAAGGAAATACCTTTAAATTTAACAGACCAAAAAGCAAAGGAGCTTATCATAAAATTACCTGAGAAGATTCCGAATATTTAAGAATAAAAAAAAACAGCAGGAAACAACACCTAAGAAAACATTTGGCGGATAGTGGTAAATGCAAGGTTAGTTCTTTGTGGGATAGACTATTTAAGCTTGCCACAACTTTTCCAAAGTTGGTAAGCAAGTGGCTAATTAGCAAATAAATTTATCCACTATTGGTAGCACTTTATTTTTTGATCTACAAAACTTTGGAAAAGTTTAACTTATAGGCTATTTCGTAGTATTGTTGATTCAGATAATTATCGGAATCTGTAATGGAAGTGGAGCGAAGAGAAGAGAAGAGCTAGTTTTTAAATACTTTAGCCAACTCTTAAGAGGATGAGCTATATTTGTAAGTGAAAACTAGAAGAGTCGTATGACGGGAGACTGTCACGTACGGTTCCCCGCCTGCCGGACGGACAGCTGTGAGAGGCATGGGGTAAAATTCCCCTTGCTTACTCGATTGTACAAAACGTTAGCGAGTAATAGGTACATCACATGAAGTATTACTTTCAAATACTATTTATTTTATTCTATTCCTTTTCTACCGCTCAAAATTGTGAAGAAGTAGATAGTAATATCATTAATTGCGTTGACTCTGCGAATCGCAAACAAGGTTATTGGATAGTTTTTGACACAACATTACTAATTACAAGATCACACTTTGATGGAGAATCTTCTGTAGCTCAAATGGAGAGACGACCGATTGCAAAAGGGTTTTATCAAAACAACGATAAAATTGGAGTTTGGGAATATCTTCCAATACACGATTGGAGAATGATTCAGAAAAAACATACGATAGATTATAAAGGTGACAAGTCTAAAATAATTCATGTACTAGACTCGAACTATATGAGTAAAATTTATATCAATAGTGACTCAACTCAGATTCATGGATATTATTTAGTTGGCAATGACTCAATAACTGTAAACTGCTATGACAGTTTATGTCATTTTAATTTAATGGGTCAAAATTTCTTAACGTTTGATTATAAAGAAATGACAGACTTCGATTATTACATTGACAGGTTGCAAAACAAAATATATAATAGAGAAATAAAAAAAATAAACACTCGCTAACACTCTGTGTAGTGTATTGTAAGTAAGGCGTTTAAGTGAATTTCGCAGTTGTTTGAAAGCTCGCAAAATCCGCTAGCGGATTTTGTTTTGAAAAGAAATTTACAAAACCGCAAAGCGGTTTTTGCTAAGTGCTTAACTGAAATTGTATCTTTATCAAATCCACAATGACACCATACAGTAAACGTTGTGCCTCATGTTGCCGAACATGAGTAAAGATTACCTTTTGATACACAACAAGGGTAATTATTTAGTATTTTTACCCTCGTAAATAACTCAAGTGTAAAAGTTACTCTCGTTATGAAAAGCTTCAATAAATCTCAACCGTACAATGACCTCCCGCTGCTTCCTCCTACAGCTGATTTGGAGACTAAAGAGATTTTAACAAAAACCATTAGGGCTAGTAGAGCCTTGGCTCAACTCAACGGTGCAATAAGAAATCTTCCCAACCCGAGTTTGTTTCTCGACACACTTCACTTACAAGAAGCTAAGGCTAGTTCTGAAATCGAGAACATCATTACGACCAATGACGACTTGTATCAAGCTGTAGTAGCAGATAAGAAATTCGACAATCCTGCAACCAAGGAAGTGATTAGCTATAAAGAAGCTATTCGGCTGGGGTTTAGTCGACTCGAAAAACAACCTTTCATAACAACTAACCTTTGTGTTGAGCTTGTACAGTGCATTAAACAAAACACTGCGGGAATTAGAACTACACCAGGTACAACGCTAACCAATACACAAGGAGAAGTAATCTACACTCCTCCTACGGGAGAACAATTGATACGAGAAAAGATGGCCAATCTCGAAACTTTTATCAATGAAAATGATTCAATAGACCCTCTCATAAAAATGGCTATTTCACACTACCAGTTTGAAGCAATACATCCATTTTCAGACGGTAATGGAAGAACAGGTCGCATTCTACTTTTACTTCAATTAAAACTAGAGAAACTTTTAGATATTCCTGCTCTTTTCCTAAGTGAATACATTATTGAACAAAAGGACAAGTACTACGAAGGATTAAAATCAGTTACGGAGAATAATGACTGGTCTAAATTCATACTCTATATGCTGGACATGGTGGAAACAACAGCTATTAAAGGTTTAGAAAGACTAGAATTAATAATTCAACTCATGGAAACTACAGGACAAGAAATAAAAGAGAAGCTCCCAAAAGTGTATTCCAAAGATTTAGTTGAAGTCATCTTCAAACTTCCTTACACTAAGAGACAAAACTTGATTGATATAGGTTTAGGCACCCCGAAAACAGTTGGGAACTATCTCATTGCTTTAGAAGAAAAAGGTTTCCTAAAATCAGTTAGAGTCGGTAAAGAAAAATTATATCTGAACCCGTCATTAATGAATATACTAGAAAATTAAAAACACGAAAGTCCAATAACTAAGCATTCCCCGACCAAAGGTGCGGGGTGATCTGAACAGCCTGTCCCGATTCATCGGAAACCCAACATAAATACTCCACTGAATGATTATTTAGAGGCGCAGTTTGGTTTTTCGATAATTTAAAAATTATCACTTCTAAGTATTTAATAAAAGTTTGTAAACATTTAATGTAATTGGTTACATTGAAGCTGTTTAAATTTTTGGTATGTTTGATGTTTAAAATTAGCTGCTGAATTTCAAAGCAATGAAAATTATCTTTAAACAGACATAAGGTAGATAAAGCACAGGAGTGTGTTTTAGCCAATTGTTAGCCACTATTTGAAAAAATGAAACAACTGCTCATAATTGGACTTATTCTCGGACTTACAAATTGCTCTGTTGGACAACAGAAACTAGCAAACGACAAGACAATTAAAAAGTCTTTCTCAGAGTCCGAGCTTCAAGACTTGCAGTTATTGTACGACTTCTTTAACCAGACCATTTGTGACTCAGACCAAGAATTAGAGAACTGTTATGATGACTTTTTTAAAAAAGTTAAACTAGCAGCCGACTCAGGTTCAATGTACCTACACATTCCATTCGAGAACCAGAAAGCGATATATAACGAATTTCAAGACTCGACATTTTACCAGATTTGGGCATTCGGAAAAACATGGACACGTGAAAACCCAAATGACACATTAAGAGAGGTGTATTATAGATGGGATGGTAAGTTCATGGACTTTCTAAGAAGAGCGGGCAAAAAGGATGAATTCATTAATGCTTATCATGAATCTGTTGAAGCAGCAGGCGGGCCTCCTCCGTCTTTAATTGCAGGAATCATCATTAATTATGACAAGCTAAATATTGAAGACCCAAAAGTCAAGTTTGTAATTGCAATCCATTACCTGACTTTGAACGACCAGTATAAAAGAAAAGAGAAAAAATAAAAACAGTGGCTAACAAAACCTATACGCAATGCGGGCTGACAAGATAATCGAAAGGTCGGTTCTTCTAGCTCGCCAAAGCTCCGCTTTGACGTTTTTATTGAATAAATTTAAAAACATAAAACGCAGCTTTGGCTACCGTTGGTGTCGGTGGATAATTACGATGTTCCAAAATCCGCACTGCGCATAGCCAAACCGCAACCTACTAAATGAAAACTTTTAAATCGGACAATAGAAAATTACAAGTGATGCTCTTTCTTGGAGCTATATTGATTGGTCTTGCAGCGCTCAGCTATTTTAAGTTGGATAAAAACTCCAAACCTGTCTGGACTACCTTTCTATCCATTTCAGCCGTTCTCTTTATTCTTATTCCTTTGCTAATTAGAAATAAATATTTGATTGTTGACAATATTCTAATTTCAACAAATAGACTAAATCTATGGCCTAAAAAGGTGCGAATAGATGAAATAAATAGAATAAAAACAATAGATAAACCTTTTCCTGCGACAGCCTATCTTAATAACATTTTGTGGCTGTTTCTAACTGACAAAAAATTTAAAAGGATTAAATATATTGAGCTATATGATAATTCAAAGAGGATTGGAAAGATTGATGGACATTTTCTCTCTGATGAATCATACGCCAAATTGAAGAAAAAATTAAAAAAAGGCAGCACACAACAATCTGTATAGTGCATTGTGGATAAAGCAGTTTAGTATATTGTGATGCTATTTGCAAGCTCGCAAAATTCGCTAGCGGATTTTGTTTTGAAAAGCATTTTACAAAACCGCAAAGCGGTTTTTGCTAAGTGCTAAACTGAAATTGTATCTTTATAAAAACCAAAACGGCAAAATACAGTAAACGTTATGCTTAATTGGAAAATGCAGAAACATTTACTTTACCTAATATCGTTTGCATTTCTCTTCATACAAATATCTTGTGAAGATGCTAAAGTGTTTGCAGCATTTACCGGGACTTTAATAAATGAGCAAGGAGAACCGGTTGATAGTGCATTAATTGATATTTTCATAAATGGCAAGTTAAAAAAGATAGGGCAGTACGGCGATACATTAACTGAGTATCGAAATGATAATATAGTCAGAGAGTTCGTTGACGGCTATTATTATACTGACTCTGTTGGAAACTTTGGTTTAGGTTTATTAGATGAAATTAAAGACAAACCTGAAGTAAAAATTCGATTTAGAAAGAATGGCTATCAACCTTTAGAAGTTATTTTGAACGAGTCACTGACTCTTGACACTATACTGATATTAAAAGAAAACTAAACTAAACTAAACTAAACCCAATACCTAAGCATTCCCAGCCAAAGGTTCGGGCTGGTCGGAACAGCCTCTTTCGATTTTTTCGTTGAAATACTGTAATGTGAGAGGCCTGGGCTGAAATTCCCCTTGCCTACTCGATCAGTAAACGTTAGTCAAAATCAAAGCGCATATCAAAAATTATTGACAGCCTCAGTAATACGGATTGTTTTGTTATATTTGTACGTATAAATTATATTCTGTTATGGATACTAAATTAACATTAAAGCTTAATCAACATATTATTGAAAAAGCAAAAGAGTATGCTTCTAACAAAAAAATGAGTTTGTCTCGCATTGTAGAAGCTTATTTACAATCTTTGACATCTGAAAATGATACCTCTGATTTTGAAATTTCACCATTCGTAAAAAGTATATCAACCGGTACTGAAATTCCAGCTGATTTGGATTATAAAAAAGAATATTCTGATTTTTTAATTGAGAAATATAAATGAGAAAAAGAATATTTATAGACACTAATGTGATGTTGGACTTTCTAGGAGAGCGCAAACCATTTTACGAACCGATTGCTAAAATCGCAACCTTAGCTGAAAAAGAAAAATTAACAATGGTTGTATCGCCTATTTCGTTTGCTACTGTAAACTATTTACTAGCAAAATTTGAGAATGGAAAAATAGCAAGAGAGAAACTAAGAAAGTTTAGGATAATCTGTGAAATATGCTCGCTTGATGAACAAACAATTGAAAAAGGACTCAATTCCTCAATCAAGGATTTTGAAGATGCTTTACAATATTTCAGCGCTACAGAATCAGAATGTGAAATAATAATTACAAGAAATGGAAAGGACTTTAAAAAATCATTGTTGCCAGTTATGACGGCAGATGAATTTTTAAAATCTTTGAATAAAAAATAACTAACCCCAATACCTATGCATTCCCAGACCAAATTTACGGGGTGGTCAATAAAGCTTGTATCAATTATTCGGAAATTATAAATGAGTGTGCTTTTGATTAGAGGTGCAAGAATTCTAAAAATAGTTATCGGTCTCCCTACTTTTACCAACTTCTTTCTCTTTTTAGATTTCTTTTCTATCTTTAACCAATGAATTACGACAAAAAACTCAACATTAAATCTTGGGCAGAGGAGGACAGACCGAGGGAGAAATTTGCCGCTAAAGGAAAAAGCAGTTTATCGGATGCAGAGTTAATCGCCATACTTTTGGGTTCCGGAAATCGAGACGAAACAGCTGTAGAATTGGGCAAGCGAATTCTTAGTTCGGTAAACCACAATTTAGACGCTCTGGGAAAACTCGATTTAGCCCAACTGCAAAAATTCAAAGGAGTAGGGGAGGCAAAAGCCATTAGCATTGCTGCAGCTTTGGAATTGGGCAGAAGAAGAAAAGCAAGTGACATTCAAAAGCGCACTAAAATTAACTCCAGTCAAGTGGCTTATGAGCTTATTTACGATGCTTTAGCAGACTTGCCTCACGAGGAGTTTTGGGTGCTGTTGCTCAACAGAGCCAATCAGTTAATCGATCGAATAAACATTAGCAAAGGCGGAGTTAGCGGAACGGTGGCCGATGTAAAACTCATTTTTAAACCTGCATTAGAGCGCTTGGCTTCTGGCATTATTGTTTGCCATAATCATCCTTCGGGAAATATGAAAGCCAGTGAAGCCGATCTTCGCTTGACGAAAAAGATTGTGGAGGCCGGTAAGTTTTTAGACATTGCCGTTTTGGATCACATTATTGTTGGTCATGGAAATTACTTAAGTTTGGCAGACCAAGGAATACTCTAAGGCATGCTGTTAATTTACGTTCCACAATTAAGCCCCAGAATTCGTTATACTTTTAAAACGGTTTTTAAAACTTTTTTAAAATTAAATGATTTTCAACTTACTTCAGATGCGGTTGACTTCATAAACCACGAGGGCGCGAAGTTTTCTTATGCCGATAAACCCTTAATGAAGGAGCTTTTTATTAAAGCTCACGGGCTACTCACTCAAAAAGGAATTAAGGAGCAAAAGGTGAGTATTTCTGAGCATTTAGGAGAAACGACCATTTTTCCACAAAAAAATGAAGTTTTCCCTTACGACCCTTTTGCAGCTACATTTTATTTTTTAAGTAGATACGAGGAGTACTTGCCACATTTGCGCGATGCTCACGACCGTTTTCCACTTAATCAAAGTTTGGCTTATCAATATGGTTTTCATCAAAAAGCCATTGTCGATCGTTGGTTGTTGCAGTTGAAGGAACTGTTATTGCAACACTTCCCTGATTTAAAGTTTGAAGAGAGAAAATACCGTTTTCAGCCTACCTACGACATTGATAACGCTTATGCCTATAAACAAAAAGGAACTTTAAGAACATTAGGCGGCATAGCCAAACACATTTATCAGCTGGAGTTTAAGAAGCTGCTTCGACAGTTTTTGGTGATTTTAAACAAAAGAAAAGATCCCTTCGATACTTACAATTACCAATTGAACATTCAACGTAAATATGGTTTTCGTCCGATTTACTTTTTCCTTTTAGGGGACTATGGCTTAAACGATAAGAATCTGTCCCACGAAAATCGTCACTTCCAATCGCTAATAAAAACCATTGCCGATTATGCAGAGGTAGGGATTCACCCTTCTTATGCTTCCAATCAAAAAGAGGAAAAAATTAAGCGAGAAATCAATCGCTTGGAGCGAATAATTAAGCGTGACATCACCAAGAGTCGACAGCATTTTTTGAAACTGAGTTTTCCGGAAACATACAGAAGACTTTTTGAGGCCGATATTCGAGAGGATTATACCATGGGTTACGCTGCAGATGCAGGTTTTAGAGCCGGAACTTGTACGCCCTATACTTTTTACGATATAGATGAAGAGTTGGAGTATAACCTCAAGATTGTTCCTTTTCAATTGATGGAATCTAGTTTGAAATACTATTTAAACTTAACACCAAATCAAGCCATTGAGAAAGCCAAAAAAATTATTGATGAGGTAAAATATGTAAAGGGAACTTTTGTGAGTCTTTGGCACAATGAAAGTTTAAGCGATGAAGACGAGTGGACAGCTTGGCGAAAAGTTTATGAAGAAATGATTGAATATGCGCTTAAGAAGTAAGCAATTTGCTTCTGAAAAGCCTAAATTTACCACCCAAATTAAACCACAATATGAGTAAGGTTCGTATTTTAACGGAAGAAAATCACTCTGTTTTTAATCAATTTGTTGCTGAAATCAGAGATGTTAACATACAAAAAGATCGTTTGCGATTTAGGCGAAATTTAGAGCGCACCGGTGAGTTGTTTGCATACGAAATCTCTAAAGAGTTGAGTTTCGAAGAAAAAGAAATCACCACTCCATTAGGTGTTTCAAATGAGCAGTTAATTAAAGATCAACCGATTTTAGTAACCATTTTGCGAGCAGGTTTGCCTTTGCATCAGGGTTTGTTAAATTATTTTGATCAAGCGGATAACGGTTATATTTCAGCTTACAGAAAACATCATAAAGACGGTACATTCGACATCGAGTTAGAGTACTTGGCTTGTCCTTCGATTGAAGGAAGAACAGTGATTTTGTCTGACCCAATGTTGGCAAGTGGCGCTTCTATGGTTTTGTCTTATAAAGCGCTTTTGGCTAAAGGAAAACCCAAACATTGTCATATTGTTTCGCTAATAGGAAGCGCTGAAGGATTGGAGTATGCTAAAAAGAATTTGCCTGAGAATTCAACCATTTGGCTAGGGGCTTTAGATCAAGAAATGACTGCTCAAAGCTACATTGTTCCCGGCTTAGGAGATGCCGGTGACTTGGCTTTCGGTACAAAAGAATAATACATGGCTGAGCTGTGGACAATTATTGGATTGCTAATTTTTAGTGCTTTAAAGTTTTTTTTGGCGCCTCCCGCAGCTATACTTGCCGGACTTACTTTTTTTGAATCAGTGTTTTATACTTCCCTTGGGGGGATTATTGGTTTTCTCCTTTTCTTCCGTTTTGGCAAACTGATTAGAAAGTTCTTTTTTAAACTATTTAAACGGAAACCAAAACCAAAATTTAGTAAAAGAAGCCGTCGCATTGTAAAAGTTAAAAATACTTACGGGCTTTGGGGCTTGGCATTCTTAACTCCTTGTTTATTGGGGATTCCACTTGGAGCTATTTTAGCTGCCGGCTTTTACTCCAAACAAAAGTGGGCAGTAGGGGTTTTTTGTGTACTAATCGTTTTTTGGTCTGTAACTTTGTCCTTTATTTCTTACCACATTAAGAGTTAATTTGCTGAATGAAAAAAAAATACGAACACCTTTTTTTTGATATTGATAGAACACTTTGGGATTTTGAACGAAACTCTGAAGAAGCTATAGAAGAACTGTTTGACAATCACGGATTGTTAGAGAAGTTACAAACTCCATTTCAAGATTTTTTAAAGGTATATAAGCAAAAAAATGAGGAATTGTGGGGCTTGTATCGACTAGGGGAAGTGCAAAAAGATGAATTAAGACAGGAGCGATTTAATCGAGCATTTCAAGCATTTGGTTATTCTAATCCAAAGATGGCTTTACAGTTTAACGATGATTACATTCACACTTCCTCTTCGAAGACGAATTTAATTCCGCATGCGAAAGAAATTCTGGCTTATTTAGACGGCAATTATTATTTACACGTGATTACCAATGGATTTGTTGAGGCTCAAAATGCTAAATTAGACAACTGTGATTTGCGCAAGCATTTTCACGAAATTATTATTTCTGATGGTTTAGGCTATAAGAAGCCAGACAAAAGAATCTTTCATCATGCGATGAAAAAAGCAGCTGCAAAGTCGGCGAACAGTTTGATGGTAGGCGATGATTATGGTCCGGATGTGCTAGGAGCAAAAGCTGTAGGAATGGATCAGGTGTACTTAAGTACTGAAGATGATCATCGAAATGAAGCTACATATACCATAAAGTCGCTTCAGGAGTTGGAAAATATTTTATAGAAAAATTAGATGGAAAAGGCCACTTTAAATATCGATGAAGAATGGGCAAAAGCTAAAAAGCCTTTTCGTTTTTTTGGTCCTTGTAGTGCAGAATCATTAATTCAATTAAAAGAAACAGCTGCCGGAATTGCCAAATATTATCCGGAGACTATTTTTAGGGCAGGCGTTTGGAAGCCTCGTACAAGACCTAATTCCTTTGAAGGAGTAGGGGAGGAAGCATTAGAGTGGCTAAAAGAGATTAAGCAAGAGTTTGGCTTTAAAATAGCCATAGAAGTGGCCAATGCGCAGCATTTAGAAAAGGCTTTGGAAGCGGGGATTGATCTACTTTGGATTGGCGCACGAACTACGGTAAACCCTTTTTCTGTTCAGGCTATAGCCGATGGATTGAAAGGGGTGGATATTCCTGTATTTGTGAAAAACCCAATCAATCCCGACCTCTCACTTTGGATGGGCGCTTTAGAAAGAATCAATAAGGCTGGAATTAGTCAATTAGGGGCTATTCATCGCGGCTTTCATTTAAGTGATAATGGTCCTTATCGGAACTATCCCTACTGGAGTTTGGCGGTTCAATTAAAGGCAGAATTTCCGAATTTACCGATTGTTTGCGATGCCAGTCACATCAGTGGAAAGCCGAGTTTAATTCCTCAGGTAAGTCAAAAAGCTTATGATTTAGACATGGATGGAATAATGATTGAAACACATCATAATCCAACTGCTGCATTAAGCGATAAAGAGCAACAGTTGACACCCGAACAATTGCATGATGTGTTAACGAAGTTGATTAGAAAGAAAAAATCTTCTCCCAATAAAGAGTTTAAAAATCAGCTGGAAATTCTCCGTACAAAAATTGATAAGGTAGATGATGATTTAATGGACTTAATTGCAGTCCGCATGAATATTGCCAAGCAAATTGGCGTTTATAAAAAGAACAACAAAGTGACGATTCTTCAAATTGAGCGCTGGAAACAAATTATGGAGCGTGTGCTAAAAAATGGCAAGGCATTAGACTTGGGTGAGGAATTTATAAATGCCATTTATAATGCGATTCATGAAGAGTCAATCCGAAAGCAAACTCAGGTGCAAAATGGAGATAGCGAAAACCCCTAAGCCGCCTTACTATGCGGTAATATTTACTTCTCTATTAGAAAATCAAAATGATGGTTCTTACTCTCAAATGGCGGAGAGAATGGAAGAGCTGGCAAGAAAAGAAGATGGTTTCTTAGGCATGGAAAGTGCTAGGAATGAAGTGGGAATAACAGTTTCCTACTGGCGCGATTTAGCCTCAATCAAGAAATGGAAGGACAACATAGAGCATCAAGAAGCGCAAAACTTAGGCAGAAATAAATGGTATAAAAACTACAAAGTGCGCATTGCCAAGGTAGAAAGGGATTATGGGTATTAAAAAATCAGCCGATTAAAGAAAAATTTATTTGTTTTTTTAGATAAAAGTACTGCTGTAAAATGAAACTTGCAATGGCTTCATTTTTAGTGTATTTTTATTTTTTACAGATGAATTGCTGTTTTAATGTCTGATAAATTTAAGGGAAAATACCGCAACGATACCGTCCGACTAAAAAATTGGGATTACGGATGGAATGCGCCCTATTTTGTGACCATTTGCACCAAAAACCGCGAACATTATTTTGGGGGAATTGTGGATGGCATAATGGATTTGAATGAAATAGGTCGAATTGTTGAAATGGAATGGTTGAAAACATTTCAAATGCGTCCTGATATGAATTTAACCATGGGTGAATTTGTTGTCATGCCCAATCATTTTCATGCGATTATTGTGATTGGTGAAAACCAATATAACAATCGGGTAGATTCCGGTAGGAGCGCAATGCATTGCGCCCCTACCGGAACAACAACATCATCAAATACCGACAAACCCAAAAATCAATTTGGCCCACAATCAAAAAATTTGGCATCAATAATCCGTGGGTTTAAAATTGGCGTCACCAAAAATGCGCGTTTGATTAATCCGGATTTTGCCTGGCAATCCCGGTTTTATGATCACATTATTCGAAACGATGAATCTTATCATCGCATTGCCAATTACATCAAAAACAATCCTAAGAATTGGAAGGAAGATAAATGGTATTGATATTTGAGTTAATTTAGATTAAATGAAATCAAATATTAAAGATTGGATCTCATTTTTTATTGCAACTTGTATAAGTTGGGGATTATTAAATTTATTCATGTTATTAGTAGCAGTATTAATAATGTGGATAGAAGGGGTGAAGGGCTATATGCTTTCTGTACTTTTTGGGTTGTTTTCAATCTTTTATTTAGCTGCAGTCTCTTCAATTATTAAAAATATTAGGTTTGAACCCACATTAATTTGGAAACTATTAACTATTGGGTTTTTGGGTTTTGTGATCTATCAAAATATTGACTTTATCGTAACAGTATTTCTAAATCAAGGAAGATACCCTTGTAATCTAGGAGCTAGTTGTCCTTAAGGTTTAGATTTGATAACAAGTTACTCAAAAAACTCCTAATAATTGGAAGGAAGACGAATGGTATTGATTTAAAGGGATTGCGTTGTTCTTAGGGATTTCTGGGGAAGTTCGGCTGTAATTTATATCTCCGCAATCACGCTTTCTCCACCAACTACCTTGTCGTTTAGCTTTACATTAATTTTGGCGTCAAGTGGAAGAAATAAATCTACTCTTGAGCCAAACTTGATAAACCCACATTCGCTGCCTTGACTTACACGATCTCCTTCTTTGCCATAAAACACGATTCTTCTGGCTAAAGCTCCTGCAATTTGTCTAAATAAGACAGTACGTTTCTGAGCATCCTCTACCACTACAGTTGTGCGCTCATTTTCAGTTGATGATTTCGGATGCCAAGCAACTAAGTATTTTCCCGGATGATACTTATAATATTTAATAGTCCCACCAATTGGGTAGCGATTATTGTGCACGTTAATCGGCGACATAAAAATGGAAATCTGCTTTCTTCTTTCATTCAAATATTCGGTTTCCTCAGCTTCTTCAATTACCACTACTTTTCCATCACAGGGCGAAATAACTTGCTTTTCGTTGATAATTACACGGCGGTTAGGACTCCTAAAAAACTGCAAAATCATAAACAGTAAGAAAAAAGAAACTGCCCAAGATAAGTATAGAGCAATAGGATAATTGCCCAGAGTATAATAAATGGCAAGGTTTAAAATGCCGATAAATAGCAGAACAAGTAATAAACTAGGGTAGCCTTCTTTGTGAAACTTCATAGGTTAAGATTAAAGTACCAAAATTAGCAAAGTAAATTGGTAGATTTAATAATTTAAAATTCGCTGAGTTACAAGAACTCTAATATTCTTAAAAAAGCATACACCATAGGTGCTGAAATGAAAATGCCATCAAATCGGTCGAGTACACCACCGTGACCGGGCAATAGTTTACCTGAATCTTTAATATCTAAGCTTCTTTTAAATAGAGATTCTACCAAATCCCCTAAAGAACCAAAAACAACAACAATGGCTGCAATTCCAAGCCAAACAGCTAAGTTAAATTCCGGAAAAATAATTGAATTTAAATAACCCACTGCCAAGCCCAAAACAACTCCGCCAATTGAGCCTTCCCAGGTTTTCTTTGGTGAAATACGCGGAAACAGCTTGTGCTTGCCCCATTTTCTACCGATTAAATAAGCTCCGGTGTCGTTAGCCCAAAGCACAAAGAAGTAACCAATGAGAATGTCATAATTATATTCCCTCCCAAAACTGTAATCTTTGTAGTAAGCCAAGTCGTGTAAAAGTGTAATGGGGACTGCTATGTAAATAATTCCCAAAATGGTAAAAGCTATATTGGGAATAGGTTGAGGACGGTTACGATACAACTCAATAATAAAAATTGTAAAGATGAGTGGAATAATAGAGAAGAGCGTTTCCGACTCTAACCTTGCCTGACTTGCAAGAAGTGAAATGACAAAAAATCCCAAGCCGCCAATAAGCCCAACCTTTTTTTGTGGCTTTATGTCAGTAGGTTTAAAGAAGTTGTAAAACTCTCTCTGACAGAGTAAAATGATGACAAAAAAGAGAATAGAAGAAGCAAATTCACTTTGAATAATTGAACCTAAAAGTACAATTACAAAGATGATACTGGTTAGCGTACGTTCAACTAAATTATTCAAAATGTAATCTTTGAAATTAAGTGTTTGGCTTTAATTACTTCCTCGGATTTTACAAAAAGTTCAATTTCACCCAAACTTAAGTGCGTATGCATAGAATCTGTTTTATTGAGCGACACAGAGGTAATCTTTTCGTCTTCTAAAATCCCTTTAATGATTTCTATTAAGTGAATTTGCTCTGAACTATAAACTTTAACCCACGCTTTTGACATGGGTTAAAGTTATTATTTTATTTCTTGCTTTCCGGTTTTTCTTCAGATGCAGGTTTTCCAGAATTTTCTTCCTTCTTTTTTTTACTACTATTTGTAGAGTCTATCGACTTTTTCTCGGAAGTCTCTTTTATTTCGGCTTTTTTAGCCTTTTCGTCTGCATCATTATTAGCTTTTAAAAGCTCTTCTGCACGACTTTCTGCATAGGCTCTTTTTCCAAAAATCTTTTCTAAATCGTCTTTAAAAATGACTTCTTTTTCCAATAAAAGTTCAGCCAATTGTTTCAGCTCAGCTTCATGCTCTTTTAAAATTTTCTTAGTTCGAACATAAGCTTCCTCAATCATTTTGCTTACTTCTTCATCAATAAGCTGAGCAGTTTTTTCACTGTAAGGTTTTTGGAAACTATACTCACTTTGTCCGCTGGAATCATAATAACTTATATTTCCTAACTTTTCGTTTAAACCATATACAGAGACCATGGCATAAGCTTGCTTCGTAATTTTCTCTAAATCACTAAGTGCTCCTGTTGAAATTTTCCCGAAAGTAATTTCTTCCGCAGCTCTACCACCAAGCGCAGCACACATTTCATCGAGTAATTGCTCTTTGGTAGTAATTTGACGTTCTTCAGGTAAGTACCAAGCTGCACCTAAACTTCTTCCTCTTGGAACAATCGTTACTTTGACCAGTGGAGAAGCATAGCGTGTCAACCAGCTAACTGCTGCGTGTCCTGCTTCGTGATAAGCGATGGTTTTCTTCTCATCTTTGGTGATGATTTTATTTTTCTTTTCCAAACCACCAATCACTCTATCAACTGCATCTAAGAAATCTTGCTGGAAAATTTTCTTTTGTTTCTTTCTAGCTGCAATAAGCGCAGCTTCATTACAAATATTAGCAATGTCGGCTCCGGAGAATCCTGGTGTTTGTTTACCCAAGAAAGTAATGTCTACCGTAGAGTCAATTTTTAGCGGTTTAACATGTACTTTAAATATCTCAATTCGCTCCTTTAGGTCGGGTAAGTCAACGTGAATTTGACGGTCGAAACGACCCGGGCGTAGTAATGCACGATCTAAAATTTCAGCACGGTTTGTAGCAGCAAGCAAAATAACGCCGCTATTCGTTCCAAAACCGTCCATTTCTGTTAACAACTGGTTGAGCGTATTTTCTCTTTCATCGTTACCTCCTTGCGCCATACTCTTGCCACGAGCTCTACCAATGGCGTCAATTTCATCGATGAATACAATTGCCGGAGCTTTTTCTTTGGCTTGCTTAAATAAATCTCTTACACGAGAAGCTCCAACACCTACAAACATCTCCACGAAATCAGATCCTGAAAGGCTGAAAAAAGGAACTTGTGCTTCACCGGCAACTGCTCTTGCTATTAGCGTTTTACCTGTTCCGGGAGGCCCAACTAAAAGTGCACCCTTTGGAATTTTAGCACCAAGTTCAGTATATCTTTTCGGGTTTTTAAGAAACTCTACAATTTCTTCGATTTCAATTTTTGCTTCTTCTAAACCGGCAACATCGTCAAAAGAAATACTTACACTTTTTTCTTTATCGAATAAAGTAGCTTTAGATTTACCGATGTTAAAGATTTGACCACCCGGACCTCCGGCGCCACCGGTCATTCGACGCATAATAAACATCCAAAAAGCAATGATTAGCACAATTGGTAATAGCCAACCAATCATGTCACCTAGCCAATTATTTCTGGTTTCATACTCCGGATGAATACGATTTTCTTCAGGAAGGTTTTCTTGAACGCGATTTAAATCACTATTAAATTGCTCAATGGTCCCGATTTTTAAAAAATAATGAGGCCCTTGACCGCTAAAACCATCTTCTCGAATTGCTTTGTATTTTTCCTGTTGTAGAGCGTCCGGTTTGATAAAAATTTCTACTTTAGACTCATTTCCGGTAGTTACCACTACTAATCTTTGAACTTCGTTTGTCTTGAGCATTTCGTTAACAAACTTGTCCCACGTAGTTTTTCGCTCAGTACTATTGTATTGAAATAAATTAATACCAATAAGAACGATACCGATAATTGCATAAATCCAATAAAAGTTAAACGGCTTCTTAGGGTTTCCTTTACTGCCCGTAGGTTTACTGCCGCTCTTTTTACGTGGATTTGCTGATTGTTTTGATTGCTTCTTTTGTTCTGCCATTTCTAAGATAATAATTCGCTTAATTTTCTGATTCAACTTCCAATATCTCTGCATCAGCCCACAGTCCTTCTAAATTAAAGTACTCCCTTCTTTCAGGAAGAAATATATGGGCTACTACATCAACATAGTCTAAAAGCACCCATTCTGCATTTGCTGTTCCTTCAACATGCCAAGGCTTTTCGCCTACATTTTTACGTACAAACTCTTCAATAGAGTCTTTTATAGCAACTACTTGAGTAGTGGAATTTGCCTGGCAAATAATAAAGTAATCTGTTACAGCGCCATCCACCTCTTTTAGGTCAATCTTTACAATTTCTTCACCTTTTCTTTCTTGAATGCCTTGGATAATAGTTTCTGCCAATTCGTCTGATGAGATCTTCGTATTTTTCTTCGTCATAAATGCTTTTGCCAAATAAAATCACAAAAGTAAGCAATTCATAATTCGAATTTTTTTCTTTTGTAGCTTTACAGCCTTTAATTTAGATATGTTAAGTAGCGACTTTCAGTTTATTATTCATCGCTTTAATTGCCTTGAATCTACCAATAGTTATGCCCTTCAACAGTTGCATGCCAAAAAGGTTGTAAATGGTGGTGTATTTTGGTCGCTTGAGCAGCTAAAAGGACAAGGACAAAGAGGAGAAAATTGGCAATCTGATAAAGGTAAAAATCTATTGTTTAGTGTAGTGGCGGGTGTCAATTTAAGAGTAGAAATGCAATTTTACTTAAGCAAAGCCGTAGCTTTAGCACTTTATTATTTTATAGACAGTTTGTCAGTGGCTAATGCTTCTATCAAATGGCCAAACGATCTTTTAGTAGCCGGGCAAAAAATCGCCGGAATTTTAATTCAGAATAGCATTCAAGGAAGCAAAATTCAACATGCTGTTATAGGAATAGGGTTGAATGTAAACCAAACAGTATTTGAAAAATACAAACGCAAAGCTACTTCTTTAAAATTGATAAAAGGAGAAGAATTTGACTTGGAAGAACTGCTTCAGCAATTCTTACCCTTTTTAAGCGAACAACTTGTCGAATTGCAAAAAGGAAATTTTAAAAAGATCAATCAAAACTACTTGAATCATTTATATGGATTTCAGTCGCTCATGCAATTTAAAGATAAAGAGGGAGCTTTTAGCGGACAAATTATTGGCATAGCAGAGAGTGGTCACTTACAAGTGAGTAAATCCGGTGAAGTGAAAGAATATGATTTGAAAGAGCTGGAGTTTTGTTTTTGAGAAGCAAGAAGTCTCTAACTCACCTGGAAATTTCGAAAATTAGCACAGATTGATATGAGCTTTAGTATTTATTTAATAAGGGGTTAATTTCATCTTTTGCGCTAGCAAAAGATTCGTTTCTAGTTTTAAGTTTCAGGTTTATAGTTTTAGGCTCGCTGCTTTATCCACCAACATATTAAAGAAGTTTTTCAAAGGCTTTTCCACCATCATTTTCATAAAGGCATTTATTTCTCCTTTAAAAACCATATAAGCCTCTGTTTCCTCAGCAGATTTTTCATCTAAAAAGATTTCTAATGTAAAAGGAAAAGGAACCTTGCCAAAAGACTCAATGGTAATTTTATTGGATTCCTCAGTAGAAACTTTTTTCAAGCCAATACGCGCCATACCTTTTATGGTGAACTCACATTGACTTTCATCTGAGCTCCACTTTTCCACTTTATCTTCGGGCATCAACTGCTCAAAATTGTTCATGTTAGTTAAAAAGTCAAACAATTTTTGAGTGCTGTTTGCAGAAATTTCTTTTTTTGTCTCTATTGTAGTCATCGTGCTATTTTAAGGTTTCCAATTTGCCGGATCTTCTCTCCAACTTTTCAAAGAGTTTACATCCTCTTTCTTAATATATCCACTCTCCAAGGCTGCCTCTATTAAATGGTTGTAATCACTTAAAGTATAAAGCTTACACTTGTGTTTTTTAAAGTTTTCTTTGGCTATGGCAAAATCATAAGTAAATATTGAAACCATTCCAATTACCTGACACCCTTTTTCTCTGAGCGCCTCCACAGCTTTCAAGCTACTCATTCCGGTAGAGATTAAGTCTTCTATAACGACCACTCTTTGACCTTCTTCCACCACTCCTTCGATTTGATTTTGCAAACCATGTCCTTTAGAAGAAGAACGAACATAAACAAAAGGCAAGTCTAATTCCTGTGCCACTAAAGCTCCTTGCGCAATCCCTCCCGTTGCAACTCCGGCAACCACATCTGCCTGACCAAAGTATTCTTGAATGCTTTCTGCGTACTTTTGACGAATAAAAGTTCTGATTTTGGGGTAGGATAATGTTTTGCGATTGTCGCAATAAATTGGCGATTGCCATCCGGAAGCCCACTGAAAAGGTTCTTTTTTATTTAACTGTATAGCTTTTATTTGTAGCAAAAATTCTGCTACTTTTAGGGCTGTATCTTTGTTAATTTTCATGCCTGCAAATGTATCAAGTTTTTATCAACGAACACCGCATTCACTTCTCCAAAAAGTGGGAAAGAAATCAACAAAACAATGGAATCCTTTGTGTAAAAGATTCAACTGAGCAGGAGTTTCGCTTAGTTGTAGAATGGTTATTCAAAGAGCAAAAAGCCATGGAGGTTTGTTTTCTTTCTGAAAACCCTTCGACTGATTGGAAAGCTTTTCAATCGCTTTTTACATACATAGCAGCTGCCGGTGGCTTGGTAAAAAATAAAAAAGGCGAATTGCTTTTCATTAAACGTCTTGGAAAGTGGGATTTGCCAAAAGGTAAAGTAGAAAGTAGCGAAGACATTAAAACCGCAGCTATTCGAGAAGTAGAGGAGGAGTGTGGCATAAGTAACTTGAAAGTAACTCAAGAATTACCTTCCACTTTTCATATGTATGTCTTAAAAGAGGAAATCATTTTCAAAGAAACCTTTTGGTTTGCCATGCAAACAGACTTTCAAAAAGAACTCACTCCACAAACTGAAGAAGACATCACCGAAGTGCGATGGGTAAATCCCAAACAAATGGAGGAACAACTGAAAAACACTTATCCTTCGATTAAGGAATTGTTGGAGGAGCAATATTAAAACGAATAGGTTTACTTCCCTTTCTCACCACTCTCTTTCTTCAGATTCTGCTTTTTCATTTCCTCGCCAATTTGGGTGGAGGCGGTAAAAGAGGCGATCATGTTGTTGAGCATGTCGCTGCCGGCTTGTGGGGAGTTGGGTAAGAGAATCAAATTGCTATTGGTTTCCTCTCCAATGGACTGTAAAGTGTCGTAGTGTTGAGTGACAACAATCAGCGCTGAGGCCTCTTGAGAATTTATGCCCACTTTGCTCAATACGTCCACACTTTCTTCCAAGCCACGGGCAATTTCTCTTCGTTGGTCGGCAATCCCTTGTCCTTGTAAGCGCTTACTTTCAGCCTCTGCACGGGCTTTGGCAACAATTTTAATGCGCTCAGCTTCGGCTTCAAATTCTGCAGCTACTTTTTCACGCTCAGAAGCGTTAATGCGATTCATAGCTTCTTTTACTTGTTCGTCGGGGTCGATGTCGGTTACTAAGGTTTTGATGATGTCGTAACCATAATCCTGCATGGCATCGTTCAATTCAGACTTTACGGCATTGGCAATGTCGTCTTTGCGTTCAAATACATCGTCTAGTTTCATTTTAGGCACCTCCGCTCGAACGACGTCAAAAACATAAGAAGTAATTTGTGCACTAGAGTTTTCTAGCTTGTAAAAGGCATCATATACTTTTGTTTTCACAACCTGAAACTGAACAGAGATTTTCAATCGAACAAAAACATCGTCTTTGGTTTTAGTTTCAACAATAACATCCAGTTGTTGAACTTTTAGGTTTATTCGTCCGGCAACCCGATCGATAATTGGAATTTTTAATTGTAGACCAGAGTTTCGAATGCTTTGGAACTTACCAAATCTTTCAATTACTCCTGATGTTTGTTGCTTAACGACGAAAAAAGTGCCTTTCGCTAAAAGTAAAAGAACAACAATTAAAACAATATTACTGATAAATGCTTCCATGATTTTAGTTTGTTTGAAAGCACTAAAAGTAATGAAAAGAGACTTTAATGAGTTGTTTGCTCTGAATAATTTTTCCTATTTCAAATAAACAACCTTCTTAGTTTCAAAAAACTCTTCTGAGTAAAACTTTTTTAGGTCGTGAATTTCAAAATATCGTTGAAGCGGGGCGAATTCATCATGTAGTTCGCCTCCTTTTAAAAAAAGGTATCCGTTGCCTTTGCTGTTAAAGGACTTTTTTTTGATTTTTTGCTGCACCCAAGGAATAAAGCGTTCAGCTTGAGTCACTGCTCGGCTAACCACAAAATCGAATTTGCCATTCACATTTTCAGCTCTTTGCTGTTCCGCTTTTACATTTTTCAGTCCTAAACTTTCATAAACGGCTTTGACTACTTTAATCTTTTTTCCAATTGAGTCTACTAAATGAAAGTTACTTTCAGGAAAAAAAATGGCTAATGGAATTCCGGGAAAGCCACCACCTGTCCCTACATCCAAAATGTCTGTGCCTGCTTTAAATTGAACGACTTTAGCAATCCCCAATGCATGTAGCACATGTCTTTCGTAAAAGTCGTCCATGTCTTTTCTTGAAATCACGTTAATCTGTGCATTCCACTCTTTATATAGCGGTTTTAATGATTGAAAATGATTGATTTGCTCCGCACTTAAATCAGGAAAATATTTTAATAGTATGTCCATACCTAAATGGATTTTTTACTTTTACGAATTAAGTCAGCCAATAATGCCCTTGCCCTAAAAAGCTGGGCTTTAACAGTTCCTAGCGGAATGTCTTTTTCTTGAGCAATTTCTTCATAAGAGAGTTCTTTAAAATAGCGCATAGTAATTAAAGATTGGTATGGCTCACTAAGCTTTTCAACCATTTCACGCATAAGCGCTATTTTTTGCTTTTCAATATATTTTTCTTCCGGGTCTTTTGCTTTAGCCGGCACCTGAACCGACCAACTATTCCCTTTTTTATCTTCCATTGCCTCATCAATGGAAGTCGTCTTAAGTTTTTTCTTGCGAATGAAATCAATACAGTGGTTTGTAGCAATTCTAAACAACCATGTGCTGAATGCATATTGCGGAGTGTATTGATCAATCTTAGTGAATGCTTTTTCAAATGCCTCAATAGAAAGGTCTTCTGCGTCGCTTTCATTACGAACCATTTTAAAAGCAAGGTAATATAAGGGTTCGCGATAACGTACCATAATTTGAGAAAAAGCAGCTTGACTGCCTCTTTTGGCGGCTTTAACTAATTCAAAGTCCTCTTTTGCCTTCTCAGAAAAATTTTCATTCACTTCCATCGTTCAACCTTCCAAATCCATGTTGATACTCCAATAGTTATCATCCAAAGTATGTAAAAAAACTCCAAAAGCGGACTCCAAAAAATGAGGTCTTTTTCTTCTAGTTTATGCATTATACGACCATAGATGTAATACTGAAGTATCAGTTTTATTGCAAATATGGGGAATATTATAATACCAAATGAAGCTTTTGTGGAAAGTAATATAAAGCTAAGCCAGAAAAATAATGTCGACAAGCCCAGTCTTGCTAATCTAAATCGGTCACTTTGTTTGTACTTTGTACCTGCTTCTAGGTGTCGTCTTTTTTGTAAATAGTAGCTTTTCCAATTACTTTCAGCTTTTGAAATTGTATGAGCTTTGGCATTAACCACAATTCCAACTTCAGATTTTTTAGCCATTTCATTGATGAATAAATCATCATCGCCACTTTTAATATGAGCATATTTTGACAAAGCAGTACTCTCATAAAAAAGTGATTTGTGATATCCTAAATTCCGACCAACCCCCATATAGGCTTTATTGGAAAGTGCAAACGAAAAATATTGCACAGCTGTTTGAATCGTTTCAAAGCGAATTAATGCATTTAAAAATGAATTATTCTTCTTGTATTTACCATAACCTAATACTATGTTATTGGAGTGTTTTAGCTTTTTTGCCATCAACTTCATCCATTTTTTTGAAGCAGGACGACAATCTGCATCGGAAAAAAGCAAGCTATCGTATTTCGCCATTCTAACACCTAGATCTATTGCAGCTTTTTTACCACTTTTATCGGTCAAAGTGTGGAATTTTAGTTTAGAGTGACTTTGTCCTTCAAGCCACTCTTTTGTACCATCAATAGAATGGTCGTTTACTACTATAACCTCGAAGTCAGGATAATTTTGATCTAAGAAATGCGGAAGATTCTCGATTAAATTTTCTTTTTCATTTTTAACCGCTATAATAACAGATATAGGAGATAGTTCTAAGTCAATCGACTCATTTTCCTCATACTTCGCAAGTTTTAAAAAGTACCTTAAATAATAATAAAGCTGTAGTAAGAAAGACCACATCAGGATTATTAGTAAGTAAGTATCAAGAGATTTTAATTCCAAACTAATTTGTTTTTAGCACAAAGTAAAGATAAAACTCTTTCTTAGGCTTTCTGTAATTTTGCCGCTCTTTCAACAAAATACAAATGCAATTTAAATTAATCGCAAAAGATTCAGCTTCTAAAGCACGCGCAGGAATAATTGAAACCGACCACGGAAAAATAGAAACGCCTATTTTTATGCCTGTTGGTACTGCGGGGACAGTGAAAGCTGTAAATCAGCAACAATTAATTGAGGACATTGAAGCCCAAATAATTTTGGGAAATACATACCATCTGTATTTGCGTCCGGGTTTAGAGATTATTGAAGCTGCCGGCGGTTTACACAAGTTTAATCACTGGGATCGACCTATTTTAACAGATAGCGGAGGATATCAGGTGTACTCTTTGGCACACCGCAGAAAAATTAAGGAAGAAGGAGTTAAGTTTTCTTCTCACGTCGATGGATCTAAACACTTTTTTACACCTGAGAATGTAATGGATATTCAACGTACGATTGGTGCGGATATCATTATGGCATTTGATGAATGTACCCCTTATCCATGTGATTATAATTACGCAAAGCGTTCAATGCAGATGACGCATAGATGGCTAAAAAGATGTTGCGAAAGATTTGACTCTACAGTTCCAAAATACGGCTATGATCAAACGCTATTTCCTATTGTTCAGGGAAGTACTTATAAAGATTTAAGAAAAGAGTCTGCTGAAACCATTGCTTCTTTTGAAAGAGAAGGAAATGCAATTGGTGGCTTGTCGGTTGGTGAGCCGGCAGAGGAAATGTATGAAATGTGCGAAATAGTTTGTGATATCTTACCCGAGGACAAACCTCGCTACTTGATGGGAGTTGGAACTCCTTCAAATATCCTAGAAAACATTGCACTGGGAGTTGATATGTTTGACTGTGTAATGCCCAGCAGAAATGCAAGAAATGGAATGTTGTTTACTAAAAACGGCATTTTAAATATGCGTAACGAAAAGTGGAAAAATGATCACTCTCCCATTGATCCTGATGGAGAGAGCTTCGTAGATACCTTTTATTCTAAAGCTTATTTGCGTCATTTATTAACTTCCAAAGAAATTTTAGGAGCGCAAATTGCCACCTTGCACAATTTAGCCTTTTATCTGTGGTTAGTTAAAGAAGCAAGAAGACAAATTCAAAACGATACCTTTGCGACTTGGAAAAATGAAATGGTAAAAAAACTCGATCAGCGACTGTAATGAAAAAAATTGATTTCTATATCATTAAAAAGTTTTTGGGGACTTTCTTTTTCTCCATCGCACTGATTATTTCCATTTCTATCGTTTTTGATTTTTCTGAAAATGTAGATGAGTTTATTGAAAAAGATGCTCCAACTAAAGCAATTATTTTCGATTACTACCTAAATTTCATTCCCTACTTTGCCAATCTTTTCAGTCCGCTTTTTATTTTTATTTCAGTGATTTTCTTCACTTCAAAAATGGCGAGCAACACTGAGATTATAGCTATTTTAGCAAGTGGTGTTTCTTTTAGGCGAATGTTAAGACCTTATTTAATAGCTTCCATTTTTCTTGGTTTAATTTCATTTTACCTGAATAATTTTTTAATCCCTGAAAGTAACAAGGCAAGGTTAACTTTTCGATACAAATACATTAATAGTCCTTTTAAAAATAAAGATAAAAACATTCATTTGCAGTTAGATACAAATAGTTATGCTTATATGCAAAGTTATGCAGCACCAACTAATGTTGGAGTGAAGTTTTCATTAGAGCGCTTTAATTCTGAGGGGCAATTAAATTATAAATTAATGTCTGACTTTATTAAGTGGGACACTACAAAGCAGCTGTGGACTATCCAAAATTACTACATTAGAAAAATTAATGGTCACCAGGAAAAGGTTTGGGAAGGCTTAACAAAAGATACAGTTTTAAATATGAAGCCTGAGGATTTTAGTCGGCGCGATACAGATGTTGAGATGCTGAATTATAGCGAACTTAATAAGGCTATTGAAAATGAGAAATTCAAGGGCTCTCAGTATGTAACCTATTATCAAATAGAGAAATATAAGCGACAAGCATTTCCTTTTGCTAGTATTATCTTAACTTTTATAGGCGTTGCAATCGCCAGTCGTAAAGTGCGGGGTGGAATAGGATTACACCTAGGTATAGGCTTATTGATTAGTTTTTCGTTTATTCTCTTCATGAAAGTCACACAAACTTTTTCAACCAATGGGGGATTAGACCCGGCTATTGCCATGTGGATTCCCAACTTTATTTTTGGACTATTAGCTATTTACTTAATCAAAAAAGCTCCTAAGTAGGTCTTTCTGAGTTTTTACAGTATCGACCAGATGGTGAGTAACCAGCTTAATGTGGCAAGTGCTATAATAGTGCCAAATAGAAGCTTTTGAATAATTGTTGTCATTTCTTTTGCGCCATTGACTATTACAACAATTGCTACAATTGGCAGAATAAAAGAGAGTAATGTTATACCAGGTTCAGAAAGTATGGCGTATTGTTTGAAATAAGATACTTTTTCAGCTTGACTTAACCACCCATAATTCTGCCAAATATATAACCAGAGTAAATGGTGATAAACTGGGTAAATTATAATAATTGATCCTATAACTAATCCATTTTTTCTCACATTACTTTTTTATTAATTTACCTGAGGCCTTTTTTATTAATTCAATTTCAGGATTACCTAGATAAATTATATCACCAGGGCCTAAAATCTCGGCTTTTAGCTTCCTTTCAGCCTGAACAGAAAGAGATCCGGTGTTCTTGTTAATAGCCAATACCTCTTCAGCTTGTAAAGAAAAAGCGTCGAGTTTACCCATTCCACCTAAGTAAGCTACGAGTTCTCTACACTTTCCTTTTGAGTAAATAGCGCCAGGTCCGGTATGTGTTTTCAACTCAATGTAATTGCTGTTTAGAAGTAAATACATATCTCCACTTGCATCCCATAAGTTCAGTCGAAATACGTTTGATTTTAAGGTATCTATAAAGTTTACTTCTCCGGAACCTCTATAGGTGAAATCTGTAAAAGTAGGCGCATGTATATTGACAACTAATTTCTTTTTAAAACTGCGAACCCAATTACATTTATTCTCATTTTTTATTGTCAATAAGTCACCCTTAACAGAAGTTGTAACATTGTCAATTAAATTATCGCCGGCAGTAACTTCTACATAGTAGCTTGAACTATAGAAATAGTTCAGGTCTATTCGATCGTTTAACTCAATAGCTGTAAACTTTGGAATTAATCGCTGGACTGTTTTCTCTTTTCCGCTTGAAGTAAAACAATCGTCCATTTGTTCTTTTTTGCAAGAACTAAATATTAGTGAGATTAAAAAGACGATAGTTATTTTGTTCATTTCTTTAAATGATAATTAATTCCAATAGAGAGATACTCTGCTCTGGCAAAGTGAGTTTTTAAAGCAAAAAATCCATGAAGTTGACGGTTTATTTTTACTCTTCCTCCAACAATGTGGTAAAAATTTCCAAGCTCTTTATCTTTTGTTTTAAAGTAATACCCTGCCTGTGTTAATACTCCAAAGTTGCCAAAATGTAAAACATGATAGATTGAAAAACCACTTTGTAGGTTCTCCCATCCCGGCTTCACCTCAATCTCTTTTCGTTGCAAGGCAACTCGCTGTGCTGCATTGTAAAATAAATCAAAAGCTCCACCTAGTGAGCTTTTATAATTAAGACGCTTTTCTCTACCAAAGGATAATGCTGTTGCTATGTATTTTTTTCTGTTAGTCTGGTCAACTTCATTAATACCTATGCTTGACGTAACTTGCCAATATCCTTTTTTTCTTATAAAAGCCTTTTCCTCGATTAACTTTTTATCTTTTTTCTGCCCCAAACTATATGCAACCCCACCTTCTATTGATGCTATATTGATTCCCAGATTGGGTTTTGAAAAAGAAGTATTACTAAAGTGAGAGAAGTTAGTTGATATGTTAAAAAAAAGTCGCTTATTGATAGGTATATCAAGCCCAAGACAAACTGAAAAAAATAGATTTAAATGACTGCCTATGGCATTGTTTTTAAAGTTTTCTTGTGGGTGAAATTTCTGACTTAAATAACCTAGGCCTAATGCAGTTCTCAGCTTAAGCTGAAAAAGTTGACTTTTGTTTAACTGAAATTTTAAATATGGAGCTAATGAAAACCCATTTCCCAAGTGATTGGGGTTGTTTAACTTAAAGTAAGTAAGTGAAACTCCCATTTGAGGAAAACCATAACGCTGGTGCCAAGCAGCTGAACCGAAAGTGTTTTTTTCAAAATAAGCATCAAACTTTTCGAGATGCTGAGCAGTTATGTACCTCATGCCAGGGCTATGAGTGATAATAAATCCATATCCGCTGTTTACTCCAAGTTGGTAGTTATGCTTTTCTTGCGCTCCAAGTGAAGCAAATAAGTACAACTGAAATAACAATATGAATATGGTTTTTTGAAACATCATAAAGCAAAAATATTCATTTATTAAGCGGTTTTAGCTTATCCGATATTTTCAGTTTAATTTTGAACAAAATATTTATATGCAAGATAAGTTAAAGGCATTTGAACGACTTTTGAACATTATGGATGATTTGCGGGAGAAATGTCCCTGGGACCGCAAACAAAGCATGGAGAGTTTACGTCATTTGACGATTGAGGAGACCTATGAGTTGTCTGATGCAATCATTGAAGGTGATATAGAAGAGGTGAAAAAGGAATTAGGAGATTTAATGCTACACCTTGTATTTTACTCTAAGATTGGAGAAGAGAAGAATGCTTTTAATGTAGCCGATGTTTTAAACGGAATTTGTGATAAGTTGATTCACCGACATCCTCATATTTATGGAGATGTAGAGGTAAAGAATGAAGAGGAAGTAAAAGCGAATTGGGAAAAGATTAAGTTAAAAGAAGGGAAAGGGAAAAAGTCTGTCTTGGAAGGTGTGCCAAAGTCCCTTCCTGCATTAGTAAAAGCGATAAGAATTCAAGACAAAGCCAGAGGAGTGGGTTTTGATTGGGATAACGAAACACAGGTATTTGAAAAAGTAAAGGAAGAAATTGAAGAGTTAACTCTTGAAGTTCAAAATAAGAGTAATAAAATAGAAGAGGAGTTTGGAGATGTTTTGTTTTCATTAATTAATTACGCTCGATTTATTGGGGTTAATCCCGAAGATGCTTTGGAGCGCACGAATAAAAAATTTATCAAACGTTTTCAGTATTTAGAACAAGCCTCAGGCAGTGATGGTAAAATCATGGGGGAAATGAGTTTGGAAGAAATGGATAAATATTGGGAGCAAGCAAAACAAATTGAAAGCTAATTTGTAAAAAAGATAAGTATTTACCTTAAAAAAATAAATAATTATGGCAGTTGAAGTAGTTACAGACAATGAGTTTGAAAGTCGATTAAACGACAATGAGAAAGTGATAGTTAAGTTTTTTGCGGGCTGGTGTGGCAGTTGTAAACTTTTTGCACCAAAGTTTAGAAGATTATCTGAAGATGAGCGCTTCGAAGGAGTGACATTTTTAGATGTAAACGCAGAAGAAAATGAAGCAGCAAGAAAACGAGCAGGTGTCGATAATTTACCATTTTTTGCAGCATTTAAAAATGGAGAGTTAATCACTAGCGGACCAACTTCGAAAGAGGAAGTTGTGGTAGAAATGATTGAAAAATTAAACTAAATTTAAATGAAGATTCCTGTAGTAAAGAAGCTAATTAATGAATATAGCATGGAGCAGTTAGAGGCTGCCGAAAATGCTATTTTAGAAGAAGTAGAGCCTATTATCAAGATAGAGGGAGAGGATGAAGGAGAACAGTTGACACACGTAATGGCTGCTATTTGGATTAAAAGAGATATGGAGCAAAATGATTTGCCTTTAAACAAGTCGCTTAGAAATTATACTGAGAAAGTAAGAAAATCAATTAGTTGATTTATACATACTATTCTTTCTTGAAGTTTGAGTAATAGAATAAAAAAAGCTCCGCAATTGGTTGCGGAGCTTTTTCTTTAGCAAGTAAAACAAATTAGTTTTTCGATAGGTATGAAGCTACACCTTCGTGAGTTCCTGACATACCTTCTTTTCCTTCGCTCCAGTTTGCCGGACAAACTTCTCCTTTAGCCTCAAAAAATTGAAGAGCATCAACCATTCTCAATGCCTCGTCAACATTTCTTCCTAAAGGTAAGTCATTTACTAGCTGGTGTCTTACAACTCCTTCTTTATCAATTAAGAAAAGTCCTCTGTAAGCAACCATTTCTCCGCTAGCAATTAGCTCTCCTTCTTCATTGTAGTCATATTCGCCGGCTAAAACATCGTAGTTTGTTGAGATTGTTTTGTTGGTGTCAGCAACTATAGGATAAGTAATACCTTGAATACCACCCTCTGATTTTGGCATTTGTAACCAACCCCAGTGAGATTGCTCTGTATCTGTAGAAACAGCAACTACTTCAACTCCTTTGGCTTTAAAAGCATCTAACTTTTCTTGAAAAGCGTGAAGTTCTGTAGGGCAAACGAATGTAAAATCTTTAGGGTAGAAAAATAAGATTACATGCTTTTTTCCCAGGTATTGATCTAGTGAAAAGTCTTCAACAATTTCTTCTCCGTTAATCACTGCGCTTGCAGTAAATTTTGGTGCCTTGCGGCCTACTAATACTCCCATATTTATGATTTTATTGTGTTTATAAATTTAATTTTCAAAGTTAAGCCTTTCGTCAACTAATTAAAAATTTAGCGATTAGATTTAATGACCAATTAATGTTAAAAGAGCTAAAAGTGCTCCTGCTAACATTGGAAAAAGCTTTTTCCATTTAATCAAGTGCTCTTCGTTATTTTCAAATAAAATAGTTGTAGATAAATGCAAAATAATTCCAACAGATACTGCCATTAATTGTTTAAAAATTTGGGTGTCTTCGCTGATAAAACTTCCCCAAAAAGCTCCTAATGGCGCCATTAGCGAAAAGACTAGGATCCCTATTACTATATTTACCTTAGGTAATTTGTATGCTAATAATAAACTCGCTAAAATAAAAGCGATTGGTGCTTTGTGCAGAGAAAGCCCACTAAGATATGACCATCCTTCTTCTTGACTTAAGTGACTAAGCGGAAATGATTCAATAAATGCATGTATGCATAAACTGAAAAAAATTAAAAAAGGAAACTTTCCTATTTGTTTATGATTAACATGAGTATGTCCGTGCTCAATTCCACCGGAAAAGTAATCTAAAATTAATTGCAGGAAAAAACCAATTAACAAGTAAATGCCTAAATCATGTGACTCACCTTCGAATAGGTGGGGCAGAAGGTGTAAGAAGCTAACGCTTAGTAAGTAGGCTCCACTAAAAGACAGCAACGAATTAATGTATTTTTTTAGTCCTTTTTTTAGAAAAACTAATGAACCACTAATCAAACCAACAAAGAATAGAATAAGATAAGCAAGCATTGTTAAGATTTTTGTGCAACTAAAATTAAGCGTTCTGAATTGGTCTCGTCAAAAGAATTTAGATAATAGTCTCCAAAAGTTTCAATAAGCTCAAGGCCACTTTGTTTAAAATAGGTTTTAAATTTTTCCAAGTCAATCACTCTTACAAACTCTTGGTAGTTGTGATGTTCAGATTTGTCTTCAAAGTGAATGTTTTTAACAATAAACTGATCAATCAACTCCTTTTTAACTTGGAAGTTAATATTACCAACATTTACCGATTCGCTTTGAGGTAGGTTCTTGACTACTCTTGAGGTATTTAAGTAATCTAATACCAGCTTACCTTTGGGTTTCAATGTATCGGCAATTGATTTTATTACTTTTAAATTATCAGTTTCTTCATGAAAATAACCAAAACTGGTAAAGAGATTGAAAACAAGATCAAACTTTTCTTTAAAGTTGAGTTTTCTCATATCACCAGTGGTAAAGTGGAGCTTGTTGTTTTCGAATTGTTTTGCAAACTGAATACTTTCTTTACTTAAATCAAGACCGGTTACATTATAACCCAGCTCATTTAATTGTATAGAATGTCGTCCTTTACCACATGCTAAGTCAAGTACTTTTGTGTCTTTAGGGAGAGCTAAATACTCGCTTAAATTCCTTATAAAGGTTTCTGCTTCTGAATGATCTCTATGCTGATATAAAATGTGATAATAGTCAGAGTCGAACCATTCAGCAAACCAGTTTTTATTTGATTTAGGTACTTTCATTTGCGATTGGCAAAATTAATCATTCCAAAATTGCTGTATTCTCTGATTCGTCGATATATTTGTATGAAATATTTGTAAAAACCTTTGCTTTATCAAACTATTTTATCTTATTTCGTGTTTTGGTTTCACTATTAGGTGAGATTTACGCTTTTAAACGTAGTTTTAGTTATTGGTTTAAAGCCACAGCTTAAAAATGGAGATAGACATTTTTGATTTCTACAAAAAAATGGAAGAGGATAATATAATGCTTTCCTTCAAAGGGAATGTTACCTCTGAGCTTTTAACTTCTGTACTTCAAATTATGGAGTCGAAAATGGAAAAGCTGGATGAGCCTTCAAGAGTAAAGAAAAAAGTATACAATATTTTAGTTGAAGCGCTTCAAAATTTATACCATCATTTAGATAAACAACCGGATGACCCTAGAGAGGGTTTTCATACGGTTATTTTTATGGTGGGAAAAGATCAGGAAGGTAATTATTCAATTTTTACCGGCAATTACATTAAAAATGAAAATGCTGTTAACTTGAAGGAAAAGTTAGATAAGATTAACGCTTTAGATAAGGACGGTTTAAAAGAGTATTATAAAGAAGTATTAAATAATGGAATGATGTCAGAGAAAGGAGGTGGAGGTCTTGGGATGATTGATATTGCAAGGAAATCCGGTCAAAAATTGGATTATGACTTCCAAAAAGTAGATGACAAAAATTCCTTTTATAGTTTAAATATTAAAGTAGCACAGTAATTACCACTAATTATGGAAAAGTTAACGATTGAAGGAACACCAAAAACTCCAACAATTAAGTTTGATCCTGAAACGGGAAAACTTTTAATTCAAGGTAGATCTATTCCTGAGAACTCCATTGAGTTTTACAAACCATTAGTTGATTTGTTGGATGAGTATAACGATACACCAAAAGAGAGTACAAAAGTTGATATAGTGCTAGAGTATTTTAATACTAGTTCTTCAAAGTGTATTCTAGATGTGTTTAAAAAGTTAGAAAAAATTAAGTCTAATGGAAGCGAAGTTATTATCAACTGGCATTATGAAGAAGATGATGAAGATATGTTAGAGGCCGGAGAGGATTATCAGGCGATAATTAACATTCCATTTAAGATGATTGAAATAGAAGAATAGAGTTGTTTTTTCGTTAATTGAAAAGCCCAAGCATTTTACAGCTTGGGCTTTTTCTATTAAACCGTTTCTTAGTTAAAATTTCTTCTTTTTAAAGATTGTTCCTAAAAAGTCGATTAATTTGCGCAGTGCATCAAAATATAGTGTAATTGCAAGTGTAATAGAGAAAAGCCAAAGCACCATTACATTTGCCGAGAATGTAGTAATATACCTTCCAAAAAGCTTTTTAGAAGGTGCCAAATAATGTGCTCTAAATCCTTGAGGGTCTTTGTAGATTGGGTCAGAACGTTGAATTAGTTCACCATGCCACTCTATTACTTTCTCTAATTCATTTTTATTGGTCACTAGGTTTTCAAGTGACTCATTAGTGTAGTCGTTCTTTAGCTGAACAAACTTTTTCTTCTTCTCTTCGGTGCTATTTAGTTCTATAAGAAGTTGATCTTTTTCATCATTAAATCTTTTGTACTCACTGATATAGTAATCATTTAAATTATCTAAATAACTATCTAGCGTATTGAGAAGTTCTCGGTTTACTTTATCTTTATTGAGGTCTTCTATGGCATTAAATTGCAATTCAGTATTTCTGTTATTTTCTTTTCTTACTTCATTTTGTAATAAATTCAGAGCGTCGATCACTTCTTTCTCTTTCTCATCGTTGTTAATGTTTCTCTCAACAAAGTTTAAACGATCTCTCAACCTACTTAACCAGAAATTTTTTCTGTAGCTAGTTGTTTTTATGTCTTTGTCTATGTAATAAAACTGTTCATTAAACTCATTATTTTTAAACTGATAAACAGCCAATGCTTCAAATGCCCATTTTGATGCCATTATTTCACCGGCAAGTGGAACTTTCTTTTGAATAGTAATTAATGGATTTAACTTGTCAAATTTTACAATAACTCCACTTAAGATAAGCTGTGGAATAATCAAAAATGGGATTAATATATAAATGGTAACTGCTGAATCAAAGCTGGCTGAAATATTTAATCCCAGCATATTGGCAAAGCAGGCAGCTGAAAATAATACTAACCAGTATTCTAAATACATTCCTTTTATTTCTAAAATACTGTTTCCTACTAAAACAAAAGTTAGTATTTGTATGGCCGAAACAGCGAACATTATTGCTATTTTAGAAAATAGATAGCTTCCTCTGCTTAAGTTTAGAAACTTTTCTCTTTTTAATATCTTCCGATCTCTGATAATTTCTTCAGCACTTACAGTTAACCCTAAGAAAAGTGCAACAATTACACTCATAAATATGTAGGCCGTGAGGTTTTCATTTTCTCTAAATACATAACCTATGTTGTTCGCTTCATCGCTATTAGAATATTTTATAATAAACGATAATATAAAAGCGAGCAAGGGAGCTTCTAAAAAGTTAATTAGAAGATATTGTTTGTTGGTGAGCTTTGATAATACATCCCTTGTAATAAATACTTTAAACTGTTGCCAAACCGATGGTATTTTTAAGTTACTTTCAGGTGGATTATGATTTATTTCAGGCGATTCCTCTTCAGTTGAGTTTATGAAATCATTGTATTTACCATACCAATCTTTTGGGGCAACTTTTCTTTTTTCTGTTTGGTTTCCGTATTCATCGAGTATTTTGGACTCGATAATATTGAAAATCTGTTCAGGATTTACGTTACCGCACTGAGGACATTCACTTTCAACAGCATTGGCTTGCTGCATTTGTTGTTTAAAGTACAGTATTGCATCAACAGGGTTGCCATTGTATATTAAATAACCTCCGGTATCTAATATAATCAGCTTGTCGAACATTTTAAAAATTTCAGAAGAGGGTTGATGAATAACAACAAAGATTAATTTTCCTCTCAGCGTAAGTTCTTTTAACAAGTCCATTATGTTTTCAGAATCTCTTGAAGAAAGACCTGAGGTTGGTTCATCAACAAACAATACAGAAGGCTCACGAATTAGCTCTAATGCAATATTTACTCTTTTGCGTTGTCCACCACTAATGGTTTTTTCAAGTGGGCTACCTACTTTTAAATCTTTTATTTCGTATAAACCTAAACTGTTAAGTACCTTGAATGTTAAGCGAATGATTTGTCGATCAGATAAATCACCAAAACAGAGTTTTGCATTGTAAAATATATTTTCAAATACGGTAAGCTCTTCAATTAATAGATCATCTTGAGAAACATAACCGATAACACCTTCAATTTTTTCTTTATTTTCAGGAGAGTGAATATCAAAACCATTAATTTGAACTGTACCTGTTGTAGGTTTGTAATTACCATTTAATACATTTAAAAGGGTTGATTTTCCGGAGCCACTTGCTCCCATAATTCCAATAAGATTTCCGGATTCTTCATCTAGTGTAATTGGATTTAAGCCAATGTTTCCATTTTTAAATTTATAGGTAATATCATCAACCGTAAAGCTCGTTTTTTCAACATCACCATCATTTAAAAATTGATTTATTAAGTCGCTGTAGTAAATTGGAGAAACTTTAGAGCTTCTTAAAGATGACCCTTGGTTAATTACATAAGCTTTTTGCGCTTTAATTAACTGTCCGTTAAGCTGAAGTTCAGTTTTCCCAAAGTACTTCATAAATAGCATGTTCACGCTATCTATGTAAAGCACTCGTGCTTGACCATCTAAGCCCTCGGCTTTGATGTGGTGATGTTCACCTTCTCTTCTTTCTTGCTTGTTTATTAATAAGATAAATTCATTTTTCTCAATTTTGTCAACCGCTGAGCGAACAAAATCTCTTATTAAAATATATTCCTTTTGACTAATGTTAAATGAATCCGAAACTGTGTCAACAAATTCTAAAGCTTGATCAGTATCATTGTCGTTTTGGTAAATAAACTCTAACAGCTGAATGAGTACGTATATTTTTTGCTTTTGAGTCAACTCTTTGTTGATCTCCATGCATATTTTAAGAACTTTTACAGAGTTGAGTGAAGTCCTCTTTCTAGCTTTTAAGCCCTCTCGCTTTTTATTTTGCTCTTCGTAGTACTGATCATATACAGCCAAATACTCATTAACGAGCTCCTTGTTTAGTTGCTCGTCTAAAAATAATCTAACAAACTCACGCGCGTTAGAGTCATCTCGCCCAACATTAGCTACAATTGCAAAAAGTTGCATTAGGGCCTTTAATATCCGCTCACTCATTGGTTATATATTTGAAAAAAGCTATTAAAAAAATTAAAGTGATGAAAGTAATAAAAAAAGCAGGACAAAATCCTGCTTCAATAACTTTATTTTAACGATAAACTACGGTTTAAAGCCGACAAGTAAAACTGCGCAGCCGGAGTTTACTTTATCTTGGTTTAAATTGGCTTCAACTATTACGTCAAGGGTCGAGTTTACTTTAAAGTCCCAATAGGGCGAAAGCTCATGTTCGCTATTTGAAAAAATCTCATTGTAATCTTGATCGTATACTCTAAAAACCAAGTTTCCCGAGTTCATTCCGCTACAAGCACCAAAACGGTAAATACTACCACCGTAAAGTGTCAAGTGAAACTCTGCAGTTTGTTCATTAATTAGCAAAGCCCGATACTCTTGACCATCTGATAAATATTCTTTAGTAAAGTTTTGGCTACAAATAGTTGCGATAGTATCACATTGAGCTTGAGTTTTATTTGCCGTAAATAGAGTAATACTTAAAAAAAGAATTGAAGTATAAAGTAGGCTTATTTTTTTCATAGGTTGCGTGTTTTTTTCAAGCTTTGTAATGAAAAGGATTCTAGTTTGTTATATTGTTTCTAATTTCTTCTATTTTGTTAGTTATGTCCGATAACTCTTGATCGGTCATATCAACCTTGGAAACGCTGTTAATTACTGTTGTTTTTTCTTCAGCGATTGTAGTTGGTGGGTTAAATGTATAACTAAATTCAATCCCTGAATAGATGTCTTTTAATTCATTTAATTGGTTAATTAAATTGGATGTCATGGGAGAGTCATCTTGAAATGGCAACAATAAGTTAATTAGGTTCTTTATGGTGATTTTTTGTTCACCAATTCTATTTCTTATCGCTTCACTGCCGCTAGATTTAGCTAAATTGGTAGCAAAGTGCAGGGTTTCAATCCAGCCTCCAGCTAAAATGAGTACACTGACATTTTTCTGTTCGTTATTTTTTAAATATTGATCAGCTTTTTTAAATGCATCAGAAACCAATACAAGTAAAGAATCTTGATTGCCAATATTGGCTTC
Organism: Flavobacteriales bacterium UBA5081; assembly: GCA_002415785.1. GTDB lineage: Bacteria > Bacteroidota > Bacteroidia > Flavobacteriales_E > Vicingaceae > UBA5081. Next base: position 69,238 of record DIAJ01000006.1, on the reverse strand, counting down.
AAAACGGCTTAGTAAAGCTTCATTAAATAATCCGTCAATACCTAATTCAGAACTCATTTTTCTAGAAACTGCCATGTATGAAATCGCATCTTGACTTTGATCGTATATTGTAGCATAACCTAAGTCAGCTCCATAAATGCCAAGATTGAGTGCCTTTTGATTTGTTGTAGCATAGTTGCCGGCTTTCTCGGTTGGGTTTAATAGTGAAGAGCGATAATCTGTACCGGCTTCCTTCAATAAAAAGGCGGTTTGAATAGGAGAGGGGATGCTAAATACTTTGCCTTCTACTTCAAATAAATTAGAGTTTTTCTTTTCTACCTTTTTGGGTTCTTCATTTGGCAACTTTTCTTTTTGCTCGTTTTTATTGCTTTCAGCACAAGCAATTGCAAATATTAAACTTAAAGCAGTAAGTCCTATTCTAACATTAACTTTATTGAGCATATAAAACGATTTTCTTGACATTCTAAGTCTTTAAATTTGTTGTCTATTGGTTACTTTTCGCCGTAAAGATAACTAAATATCAAAAATGCGAGTTCTTTTCATTTGAAATCTTAAAATTAAGTAAGATAGTAGTACAATAATAGTTTCAATAGCAGCTTTTTGATAATTGGCAAAGATTAAATCGCCAATTAAGAATAAGCAAGCATAAACCATAACTATAGCACTTAGCCAACAAACACCAACGGATAACATTTGGCTTTTATAACTCTTATCTGCATCATGAAATGGTTTCCACCAACCTTCCGGTCGTACTTTACGGTAAAACTGATCTAATGTTTCTGAATTCGTTGGCTTTGTTACAAATGTGGCAATCAGCCAGCATATAGTGCTAAAAAGTACAGTAAATAAAAAGTTATTGGGGTAAGCCCATTCGAATACATAGTTGGCTAAAGTGTAACCAATAAATGGAGCTATACTCGCTGTAATTTCACTCCAGGCATTTATTCTCCACCAATACCACCTTAAAATGAGCACTAAGCCTAAGCCGGCTCCACATTCTATAAGAAAAGTGGCAGCGCTGTCGATACTGTTCATTTGGGTAGTTGCAAAAAGAGAAAGTGCTACAATTAAAAAGGTAAATATTCTAGCTTTTTGAACGTAGTCTTTTTGTTCCTCCTCCTCTGTTTCTCCTTTGTTTTTCTTTTGAATAAAGCGTTTGTACAAATCATTGGTTAAATAACTTGCGCCCCAATTTAGTTGAGTTGAAATGGTACTCATATATGCTGAAAGAAAAGCGACTAATAAAAGACCTTTTAAACCTGCCGGGAGGTAGTCTTTCATGGCTAAAACAAAGCCTTGTGCAGAATCTTCAACCGCTAAATTGGGGTAGAGAACCAAGGCACAAAGTCCTACAATAATCCATGGCCATGGTCTTAAACAGTAGTGTGCTATTTGAAAAAATAAACTAGCCAATACGGCGTTTTTTTCATCTTTTGCACTCATCATTCTTTGCGCAATATAGCCCCCGCCTCCGGGTTCAGCACCCGGGTACCAGCTTGCCCACCATTGAACTAAGCTAAATGTTAAAAATGCGCCTAAACTCACACTATAAGTTCCTATTTGCTCCATAACAGTTCCTGAGCCAATATTGGGAAAAAAGTCAAATCGCCAGGCGGGAAGTTGCTCTTTTAGCCCACTAATGCCACCAACTTTATCTGTGTTAAGAACAACTACTGCTAAAATGATACAGCCAATCATGGCAATAAAAAATTGGACAAAATCAGTGATAACGACTCCCATTAATCCGGAAAGAGAAGAGTAGAGAACAACAATTGTCATTGCTCCGGCTATGTAATAGATAGTTTGTTCAGCAGAAATATCAAAAAAGGCAATGAGAATTGTTGCCAGAGCAGTGTTAACCCACCCAATAATTACTACGTTTAGAAAAATACCCATGTAAACCGATTTAAATGCTCGTAAAAAAGCTGCCGGTTTTCCGCTGTAGCGAAGTTCAATGAATTCTAATTCGGTCACTATTTCAGCTCTTCGCCAAAGCTTAGCAAAAAAAAAGGTCGTGAGCATTCCTCCAATGAGCATATTCCACCAAAGCCAATTTCCGGAAATACCGTGTTGGGCAATTTTTTCTGTTACCCATAAAGGCGTATCTGCAGCAAAAGTAGTTGCCACCATAGATACACCGGCAATGTACCAAGGTAATTTTCGCCCTCCTAAAAAGAAATCACTTAAACTTTTGCTCGCTTGGTTTTTATAGTAAAAGCCAATAGCTGTAGCCAAAAGAAGATAAGCAACTATGATTATCCAGTCAATTAGAGCTAATTGCATATAGCGTTTTTTTTAGATGGTCAAAGAAAGTAAAAAAGCCCAATAACTATCTCATAAAAATTGAATCATTTTCAACAATAAAGAATGAACACTTTACAGCACTCTATTATGTACTTTTGTAGCATGTCAGAAAGTGAAAATAACCATTCGAATAGAAGTCAGGGAGATATTCTTAAAAAGTTGAATATTAAGAAGAAAAAAGCACCCAAAGAGCGAACTTTTACTGAAAAGCCCAAAACTCAAGTTCAAGCTAAGCAAAACATAGAATCAGCTGCTGATAAAGTTGAATTGGTTGCTACTTGTATGCAGAACTTGGAAAATGAGTTGGCTGAGGAGCTTAAGGTTCTCGGTGCCGATAAAATTAAAGTCCAGAAAAGAGCTGTTCGGTTTGAGGGAGATTTGGAATTGCTTTACAAGGCAAATATTTGGTTGAGAACAGCCTTAAAAGTCTTAAAACCTTTGTTCAACTTTAGAGCAAAAAGTGATGATGAGCTATACGCTCAAGCAAAAAAAATTAAATGGGAGACGGTATTTACAGAAGATAAAACATTCTCAATTGATTTTGCTGTACATTCAGAGTATTTTAATCATAGTCAATTTGCAGCTTTACGGTTAAAAGATGCAATTGTAGATTACTTTAGGGAAATTGGACGGAATAGACCATCTGTTGAACGCGACCAACCTGATGTGAGAATTCACTTGCACATTAATGATAATAATGTTACGCTTTCTTTAGACAGTTCCGGCGATCCACTTTTCAAGCGAGGATATAGAAGAGAGCGTTTAGCAGCTCCAATTAACGAATGTTTAGCGGCAGGTTTAATTTTAAAAACCGGTTGGAAAGGAGAGCAAGACTTTTTAGACCCCATGTGTGGCTCGGGAACAATTGCCATTGAAGCAGCGTTAATTGCAAGTAACATTCCACCGAACTTAAATCGAACGCATTTTGCTTTTGAATCTTGGAACAACTACGATCAAGCACTTCTTTCAAAGGTTTTAGGAGAAGCTACAGAAATGTTTAAACCACTTAAGTGTAAGATTTTTGCCAGAGATACCAACAGTCAGGCAATTCGAGCAACAAGAGTAAATATCAGCGCCGCCAATATGCGCAAGCATATTATTTTAGAAAATGAAGATTTTTTTAAAGCTAAAGCACCTTCAGAAAAAGGTATAATTGTAATGAATCCACCTTATGGTGAAAGATTAAATGTAAGTGGTGATTTAGTGAGTTTTTACGAAAAAATTGGTTCAACTTTAAAGCACGAATACAGCGGTTGGTCGGCTTGGGTAATTACATCAGAAATCGATTCTTTTAAAAATATTGGTTTAAAAGCAAGTAAAAAAATTCCAATGATGAACGGAAAACTGGAATGTCAGTTTAGGGAATACGAATTGTTTGATGGGAAGTTAAAGGAGAAGAAAGCAAAATAACGAATTGCTTTATGAAAGAAGAACTACAACAATTAATTCAATCTGCAAAAAGTAAACGCAAGGAGTACAATAAGTTTTTCAGAAAGCTAAAGCAGAGACCTCCCAAAGATTTAGATCTAAGGTTTAAGCAGCATCATGAGGAAGTTTTTACTGAGATTGACTGTTTAGATTGTGCTAACTGTTGTAAAACTACATCTCCAATTTTTTATGATAAGGATGTTGAAAGAATGGCAGCTCATTTCAAAATGAAAGCAGCTGACTTTTTTGATGAATACTTAAAAATTGACGAAGATGGAGATCAGGTCTTGAAGAGTTCCCCCTGTCCTTTTTTAATGGAGGACAATAAATGTATGGCTTATGATTCAAGGCCTAAGGCTTGTAGAGAGTATCCACATACCGACAGGAAAAGGATGCATCAAATACTCGATTTGACTGCAAAAAATACTAGAGTGTGTCCGGCAGTTGCTAAGATTGTCGAACGAATGCAGTTCTCATAAAAAAGGCCGTTCTTTTCGAACAGCCTTTTTAAGTTTATCAACGGACATTTTTAATTAAAATAGTCTTTCATTCTTTCAAAGAATCCTTTATCGCTTGCCGTTGGCTGTGGCTCAAAGTTTTTTGAACTCTTCAATTTTTCAACGATTTCTTTTTCTTCTTTAGATAAATTTTGGGGTGTCCAAACATTAATGTTCACCAATTGATCTCCGGTTCTGTAACCGTTAATTTCAGGAATTCCTTTGTTTCGTAATCGCAATACTTTTCCTCCCTGAGTGCCCGGCTCTATTTTAATCTTTGCTTTGCCGTTAACAGTTGGTACAACTACTTCTGTTCCTAAAATCGCATCGGCAAAACTGATATATAAATCATAAAGAATATTGTTGCCGTCTCTTTTCAGTTCCGGATGCTCTTCTTCTTCCACCAATACGATCAAGTCACCAGCTACGCCATTTCGAGCTCCCATATTTCCTTTACCGCTCACTGAAAGTTGCATGCCACCTTCAACTCCTGCAGGAATTTTTAATTCAATTGTTTCTTCATCTTTTACAATTCCGTCACCGTGGCAAGTATTACACTTATTGGTAATAATTCTTCCTTCTCCGCCACATTTAGGACAAGTAGAAGCAGTTTGCATTTGGCCCAAAAAAGTATTGGTTACTCTAGTCACCTGTCCGGTACCACGACAAGTGTCGCAAGTATCAAAACCACTACCACCCTCTGCGCCGGAGCCGGAGCAAGTTTTACAGCTTACATACTTTTTGACTTTGATTTTTTTCTCAACCCCATTGACAATGTCTTTTAAGCTGAGCGAAACTTTAACTCGTATGTTGCTTCCGCGATTAGCTCTTCTGCGACCACCACCGCCTTGGCTACTAAAACCTCCAAAACCACCGAAACCACCACCGAAAATATCTCCAAATTGAGAGAAGATATCGTCCATGTTCATTCCGCCGCCACCGAAACCGCCACCGCCTGCAGCGCCACCCATCCCGGCATGACCAAATCGGTCGTATTTCGCCTTTTTGTCAGGATTACTTAAAACCTCATAAGCTTCAGCCGCTTCCTTAAACTTCGCTTCTGCCTCTTTGTCGTCCGGGTTTTTATCCGGATGATATTTAAGAGCCATTTTACGGTAAGCTTTTTTTATTTCTGCTGCCGAAGCATTTTTATCAACTCCTAAAACTTCGTAGTAATCTCTTTTTGCCATTGTAAATTAATCCTTTCGTTGCATTTTATTGTCCTACCACCACTTTAGCAAAGCGTATCACTTTGTCTTTTAGTTTGTAACCTTTTTCGATTTCATCAACTACTTTTCCTTTCATTTTTTTATCCGGTGCAGGGATTTGAGTAATTGCCTCGTGAATCTCACTGTCAAATTCTTCGCCAATTGAGTCCATTGCTACAGCTCCATTGGCTTTGAAAACTCCTTTTAATTTGTTGTAAATTAAGTCAACACCCTCTTTTAAGCTTTTGTAGTCCTTAGATTCATCCATTGACTTTTTGGCACGCTCAAAATCGTCCATAACTGGTAACAAGCTTTTGAAAATATCCTCTCCGGCTGTTTCGTAGAGCTCTAACTTCTCTTTTTGTGTACGTCTTCTAAAATTATCAAATTCAGAATAAAGCCTTAAGTACTTGTCATTTAAAGCCTGAATCTCCAGATCTTTTTTCTCTAAGTCGCTTAACTCTGAAGTGCTTTCTTTTTCTTCAGTAGTTACACTTTTATCATCATTTTCTTCTTGATCAACATCTGTTGATTGCTCCAAATTCTCCTCATTAGCAGTTTCTTCAGCTGCGTTCTTTTGCTCTTCACTCATATTTTTTGATTTAAATAAGCTTTTTATTCGCATACGGTCACTTCTCAAACCCTTTGCCAAGTCACCCCACTTGACAATTTGTCAGAAATATCAATAAAAAAACCACCTATTGAATAAGTGGTTATACTAGATTGTGGTAATGTTGGTTTGTGAACTTACTTTTTTAAATTATTCAATAGTTTTGATAAGTTCGCTCCACGAACATTATTTCCTTTACCTACAATAACTCCATCGCCATTAATTAAATAAGCTTGCGGAATAAAACGAACATTGTAGGTCTGAGCACCTTTTGCACCCCAGCCTGCTAGGTCGCTGACGTGGTTAGGCCAGTTTAAGCCATCTTGCATAATTGCTCTTTGCCAGGCATCTTTACTTTTATCTAGTGAGTATGAGTATATAGTAAACCCTTTGGCATTTTCAAACTCTGCATACTTAAATTGCTTGTAAGTTTTAACCAAGTTGGGGTTTTCTATACGACAGGGACGGCACCATGAAGCCCAAAAATCAATCAATACCATTTGTCCTTTTAAGTCGTCTAGTGAGATGATTTTACCATTTGGATCTTCAAAGCTCAGGTTTGGTGCTTTGTCGCCAATATTTAATCCCACTTTAGGCTCCGATTGAGCGAAAGTGTTTAAACTGAAAAGTGCCGCTATGGCGATTAAAACTACTTTTTTCATCTAAGTTTATTTTTAATTTACTCTTTTAATATCTGCACCTAATGCATTCAATCGTTTGTCAATGTTAGCATAACCTCGATCGATTTGCTCTATGTTGTGAATAACGCTTTTGCCTTTTGCCGAAAGGGCAGCAATCAGCAAGGAAACACCTGCGCGAATATCCGGCGAAGTCATTTGAATACCTCGTAAATCTGTTTTTCGTTCTAAGCCAATAACAGTCGCTCGATGTGGATCACATAAAATAATCTGTGCGCCCATATCAATTAATTTATCTACAAAAAACAAACGACTTTCAAACATCTTTTGGTGTATTAAGACGGAACCTTTGGCTTGGGTTGCCACTACCAAAACTATACTTAATAAGTCTGGTGTAAAGCCGGGCCAAGGAGCATCTGAAATATTCATAATAGATCCGTCAATAAAGGTTTCTACTTCATAAATATCTTGTGCAGGAATGAACAAATCGTCGCCTTTTAGTTCCATTTTTATGCCTAGCTTTCTGAAAGTTTCGGGAATAACTCCCAAATTTTCATACGAAACATCTTTAATGGTAATTTCAGATTGTGTCATTGCGGCTAAACCAATAAATGAACCTATCTCAATCATATCAGGCAAAATTCGATGTTCACAACCACCTAACTTTTTAACTCCATCAATGTGTAGTAAATTTGAACCCACACCACTAATCTCGGCACCCATGCTATTGAGCATTTTACACAATTGCTGTATGTAAGGTTCACAGGCAGCGTTGTATATGGTAGTTCTACCTTTAGCCAATACAGCTGCCATAATAATATTGGCGGTACCGGTTACAGAAGCTTCATCCAGCAACATATAGGTGCCTTGCAAATTACCGGCTTCTACTTTATAGAATTTATTATCTTTATTGTAAATGAATTTAGCGCCTAACTTTTGGAATCCAATAAAGTGCGTATCTAATCTCCTTCTTCCAATTTTGTCGCCACCCGGACGGGGAATATAACCTTTGCCAAAACGAGAAAGTAATGGACCAAGAATCATAACTGATCCTCTCAAGCCACTTCCTTTTTGCTTAAATTCTTCTGTGTTGAGGTATTCTATATTGATGTCGTCGGCTTGAAATGAATAATCATCTTCAGATAATTTCTCAATTTTTACTCCTAAATCACCTAAAAGGTCGATTAGTTTATTGACATCAATAATATTGGGAACATTGCGAATAATAACTTTTTCAGGAGTGAGTAGCACCGCACATAGTATTTGTAAAGCTTCGTTTTTAGCTCCTTGTGGTTTTAGCTCGCCTTTTAGCTTCTTTCCACCATTAATTTCAAATGTTCCCATGAATAGATATCTGCTTTAGTATTTTTTCTTTTTAAACGGCTTCCTTTTTTTCTTTTTGCCGCCTTTTTTATTATTACTGCTTGAGCCATTTCCATTTACATCAGCTCTCAATGCTATTTCTTTCGTAGAGATTAAAGAAGTGTTCTCGTCTAACTTTAACTTTCCTCTGGCGATTTTATTTAAGTCTAACCAAATAATTTTGTCATCTACAGTATTTCTGCTCCAGCTTAAATAATGCTTTTTCATTAAATTGGCAATACTTAGAATCAAAGCTTCTTTTTCTTCGCCCTCTTCCATTTCCACAGCTTTAGAAACCAGTTTTTCTACCCCTTTACCATAATGCTTAAAGCGAATATTGTCCTCAGGGTAAGGCATTTTTCTCGGTTTAGATTGAAAATGTTCCGGTTCCGGCTTGGGGTAGGGCGAGTCAACATCTAGCTTAAAGTCAGACATAATGTAAACGTGATCCCATAACTTATGAGTAAAGTCTGAAACATCTCGCAAGTGCGGATTGAGTTGCCCCATCACATCTACAATCGCGCGAACCATTTCATTGCGTTCTTCTTTGTTTTCTATTTGTGTAGCATGATTTACCAAGTCTTGAATATGTCTTCCATATTCGGGAATAATCATTTTTGGTCTTGAGGTATTGTATCTCATATTTAAAGTTTTGACAGCCTAAATATAAATGATTTTAGCTATACTTACTGGTTTTTTAAAATTCTAAGTTTGGCGAACTTGAGTAAAAGTTGCTTTTCGCCTACTTGGTCGAAGTGAATTGTAGCTTTTTTATTAGGTTCTTGACCTTCAATTTTAGTTACTTTTCCCTTACCAAAACGCAAATGTTCTACGCGCATTCCTTCTTCTATTTTTCCTGCTGTATTAGCAAAAGAAGGGTCTACTTTTCTTTTTGCATCATCCACACTAACCATTTTTTTGTGTGGAGGAATGATTTTTTCCGAGGGTTTCTTAGGGTCTTTTTTACTCACTTGAGACATACCTGTGGCTTTTCTACTTTTAAAAGTTGTCTGTGTTGAACGTTCTGTGTTTGCATTAAAATAGCTGCCTCTATCTTGCTCAAATGATTGACTGTTGCTCGCTTCAGGCGGAGTGTCATACTCCAAAAAGCGCGGGTCAATTTCCTCTATAAATCGGCTGGGTTCACAGTAAATTAAGTTTCCCCAACGATACCTACTGGCAGCATAAGATAGCTGCACTTCTTTTTCAGCACGTGTCAAAGCTACGTAAAATAGTCTTCTTTCTTCTTCTAATTCGCTTCTTGAGTTTAAAGAAAGTTGTGATGGGAATAAATTTTCTTCCATTCCAACAACGAAAACATACGGAAACTCAAGACCTTTTGCAGCGTGAATGGTCATTAGTGAAACTTTGTTAAGGTCTTCCGGATCATCTGAGTCGGCATCTGTCAGCAGGGCAATATCTTGTAAAAAAACTGCTAATGATTTCTCATTTCCGTCCTCAGGAATGGGAACTGCATTTTCATTTTCTTCCACCACATCATTTTCAACAAACTCTTTTACACCGTTTAAAAGCTCCATTATGTTGTCGTATCGTGCAACACCTTCAGGACTTTTGTCAGAAAATAAATCCTTTAATATGGTAGAAGTTTTGGCTACCTCTTCCATTACCTCATGAGCATTTTTGTGTTTTGCTAAAGCTTGAAAGCTGCGGATCATCGAACAAAACTGGTTAATTTTGTTTCGAGCACCGGCATTAACCCCAATGTTGGCTAGTTCCGGAGAGTTGATTACCTCCCACAAACTTTTACCTCTTTCGTTGGCGAGAATAGTTACTTTGTCTAAAGTTGTTTTGCCAATACCCCTTGCCGGATAGTTAATTACTCTTTTAATGGCTTCATCGTCCGCCGGATTAATGACTAATCGACAGTAAGCGAGTAAGTCCTTAATTTCTTTTCTTTGATAAAAAGAAGTTCCTCCGTAAATTTTATAGGGAACATCCTTTTTTCGTAAAGCTTCTTCCATCGCACGCGATTGTGCGTTGGTGCGGTATAAAATAGCAAAATCCTTATTGTCAGCCTGCTGATTATGCTTGATTTCAATGATAGCATTAGCCACCAAATTACCCTCTTCATTGTCTGTTAAAGTGCGACTAACTTTGATTTTTGCACCATCTACATTTTCAGTCCAAACTTCCTTTTCCAGCTGATCTTTATTATTGCCAATAATGTAATTGGCAGCATTTACAATGTTCTTAGTAGATCGGTAGTTTTGCTCCAGTTTAAATACCTTGCAGTCGGGATAATCTCTTTGGAAGTTGAGAATATTTTGGATGTTTGCTCCGCGGAAAGCGTAAATACTTTGTGCATCATCACCCACCACACACACATTTTCATTGAGTGCAGCCAGTTTTTTTACAATTAAATACTGCGAAAAATTGGTATCTTGATACTCGTCTACCAATACATATTTAAAACGGTGCTGATATTTGTAAAGCACATCAGGGAAATCACGCAACAAAATGTTGGTTTTAAAAAGTAAATCGTCGAAATCCATAGCAGCGGCCTTAAAGCATCGCTGCTCGTAAAGTTTGTAAATTTCTCCAATTTTTGGCTTAGCCATCTGGCGATCCTCTGCCTGAATAGTTGTATTGTTATTATATGCTGTGGCAGAAAGCAAATTGTTTTTAGCGGAAGAAATTCGGTTTAATACCAAACCTACCTTATACACTTTGTCGTCTAATCCCAACTCTTTGATGATTGACTTGAGTAAACTTTTTGAATCTTGTGTATCGTAAATGGTAAAGTTGGAAGGGTAGTGGAGCTTTTCCGCTTCTGCTCGAAGAATTCTTGCAAACACCGAGTGAAAAGTACCCATCCATAAATTCTTAGCTTCATGCGGGCCGGTAATGTTGGCAATTCGCTCTTTCATTTCGCGAGCGGCTTTATTAGTAAAAGTAAGTGCCAAAATATTAAAAGGATCTACTCCTTTTTTCATCAAATGCGCAATGCGATAAGTTAGTACTCTTGTTTTACCCGAACCCGCACCGGCAATAACCATAGAAGGCCCTTCGGTGTGCTCAACGGCCGCTCGTTGGGCGGCATTTAAACCATCTAAATAACTCATGTTGCAAAAGTAGCCAAAGCTATTGGAAAGTTTTAGAGCTGTTGAAAATTGTTGAGAGAATTACAAAAGGGAATTGCAAATTTGAAATGTCAAATTTTAAGTTGAGTTTGAAGACACGGAGCTTCGTGTTCGAAATTAAGAATTAAGAGTGAGTTGTGTATGCTAGCGCGACTTTGTTGCTTGTGTTAATATTCCGATTAGTTGATGTTTGATTATTCCTTCGGACTACAAGTCCTTAATGAATTAAGCACGGATTGCAAATCCGCTCTAGCTGGTCGCTAGTCCGCTAACTATTATGTAGAGAAAAGTTATTTTTTATCAATAATCTTAAAACTAATTACTTAGCCTGTCGAATTGCTTTTTGTAAAATAATTTTACTAGAAATTTGTTTTTTTAAAAAAAGCTTAATATATTTACGCATATGTTTTGGGAAAAACGATGTATAATAGAAAATATAAACACTACCAACTTTTACATCCAAGCGATTTTTTAAGGCTTCGCACAAGTATACTTTTAAAGTATAACTTATGGAATTACAGCAATTATATTGCTGATTCCATTATTTATATTTTATATAATACACACGAACACTTTCTTTCTACGCAATCTAAAGAATTCGAGAAAACAAAACGCTTTTTATTTAAAGGGAAATCTACTTTTTGGTGAGTTTGCTATTTAAAGAAATGGATTAAACAAGAAGTCAATTAAAAAGTAAAAAACAATTGCAGCCATAATTGTGCTACGACTGCAATTGATAACATTTAATTAAAAACGTTTAGAAATTATGAAAACAAAGTTAATAATAATGACCGTATTATGTGCATTTATGTTTACGGCTTGTGAGAAAGAAGAACCTGTTTTATCAAACAAAAGTAACATTTCAGAACAAAAAGTTAATAAAGAAGAAAAAGTTGACGCAAACAAAAGTGTAAGTTCTTTTGAACAGGATATAGCTTTTTTTGATCAAAGGTTAAGAACAATAAACTCTAATGAGTATGTTAGAGAAGTTGTACTTGTAAGTTTTGGTGGTAGTTACTTTGGAGAATATATGACTAGTTCCGATACTCGTTTTCTTGATGATGGTACGGGATATGATGAGGTGTCAGGAGATGGTGTTTATACTTCTATAACAACTTATAACCATGATTCATCTGAGCCATTTGTTTCGGTTGGGAATATTAAATCTGTTTTGGATGACGCTATTGTAGATACAGATTTTGCTTATGAAAGTGAATTGGATGCATATGCGGAGAGTTACGAACATAGAGACCCAAATAATCCAAGTCCAGATATAATTAAAGTCATTTGTGATATTGAATTTGGTTTATGTGGTGGTTGTTTAGCCTCTGACTTTTGGGGAGTGTGTGATTGTTGTTGCATTCGCGTTTCTAATTGTACTAAAGTTGAATTTGGCTTCTAAAGCTTTTTATTTCTACTAATACAGAACTGAATATTATTTCTTGCTAACAAAGTCTACTTTTTAGAGAATGAGTTTAGGTTAGACTAATATTTAGAAAGTCTTTTTGTTATCAAGCATTAAAGTGTTAAAAACAAATTCAGTCTTAGTTGAATTATAATCGGATTTAATAACATTAAAAAACATCTAGAAATTATGAAAAAAATAATAATAATAATGGTGGTAATAAGTACATTCATGTTTACCGCTTGTGAGAAAGAAGAGCCTGCTTTATCAAATAAAAGTAACGTTTCGGAACAGAAAGTCGATAAAGAAGATAATGTTAATATTAACAAAAATTCTAGTTCTTTTGAGCAGGATATCGCCTTTTTTGATCAAAGGTTAAGGACAATAAACACTAATGAGTATGTTAGGGAAGTTGTACTTGTAAGTTTTGGTAATAGCTACTATGGTGAAAAAATGGCTAGTTCTGATACTCGTTTTGTTGATGATGGTACAGGGTATGATGAGGTGTCAGGAGATGGCGTTTATACTTCTATAACAACTTATAACCATGATTCATCTGAGCCATTTATTTCGGTTGGGAATATTAAATCTGTTTTGGATGACGCTATTGTAGATACAGATTTTGCTTATGAAAGTGAATTGATTGCATATGCGGAAAGTTACGAGCATAGAGACCCAAATAACCCTTCTCCAGATATAGTTCATGTATCTTGTGATATTGAGTTTGGTTGTTGTGGTTGCAGAGCTGATAATTGGGGATGGTGCGATTGCTGTTGTTTTTGTATTTATAATTGCAATAAAGTTCAATTTGGATTTTAAATCATTATCATAAACTGTAATGTACAAAAGGTATAGATATTTCTATATCTTTTGTATTTTTTTAAGCTTAAGATTGATTTATAAATATTTGTGTTTTTAAAGTAATGTATATTTTATTCATATTAGGGTGTTTGATTTCAATTCATTTACTTAAAATACCAACTGAAGTTTTTTTAATAAAAATTGGAGTAGATGATATTCTAGCAAGTTTAATTGCCGGAACACTGCCAGTGACGATTATTACAGTAATATCAATATGGTTTATTCGGTCTAAACAGTATATTAGAGAACTAATTGATATTACGTCATTTAAAACAAAAAAGTTTCCATTTGTAATTATATCAATACTTCTCTTTGGGATTGTGGCAATCAATAGTTACAATAGCCTCCCTGAGTTAAATGTAGTGATAAAGTTTTTTTTTCTGACAAAATATATACTAGCCGGAATTTCAGAAGAACTTGTTTTTCGAGTTATTATTCTTTTTTATTTTTTAGACCTTTTGAAAGGGAAAAAGATTAAGGCAGTATTAATTTCATCGCTAATTTTTGGGCTTATGCACTTTATTAATTATTTTAAAGTATGGGATTTTGAGCTTGTGTTTTCACAAGTAATTTTCGCATTTGCCATGGGATGCTTTTTTGCCGGACTTTTTCTAAAAACTGAGAATATATATGCTGTGGCTTTGATACATATTTTATTTAATTTGGGCTTTACTAATCATGAAGAGTTAATTCCTGTTGAGGATACAATCTCGATAATGGAACAATCAAGAACCATTGACTCACACATTACGGGATGGGTGATTTTTGGTATTTTATTATTGACAGGTCTACTCTTAAGCAAATCAGCTAATTTTTCTTTTTCTAAGCACCCCATGAAGTAAGTCAATGTTGGTAATGTCCCATTTGTCGCTTTTGCGAGATAAAAAGTTAATTATCTCAAAAATGGTTTTTTGAAAATAATGAAATAGTGTACATAGAGTATAAAGTTTGAAATTGAGCTCTGTAAACCTCTATAATCGGTGTTTATATAATTAATTAAGCGCGAATTGCATACCGAAACTACGATACCGCGCTAGGGGAAACTTCTACATCTTGAGTTAAGACTTATTTATAAGTATATTAGCAAACATATAAGATTCGTGTCATGAAAGTACATATCTACAGACCTCCTTTATTTGGTTTTAAAATAAGAAAGTTTAAGTTCTACGATGAAGAGGGAAACAAACTTTTCTTTTTATCGGAAGACACCTATAAAGTATTGGAAGAACCTCCGAAACAGCTCAAAGTCAAAGTAGATTGGTTTAGTGGGAAAACACAACCTTTTAGTGGCGATGAAATCTATTTAATTGTCCATTTTGAGATTGGTAGTATATGGCAGTGGATCAATCCGTCTGATTGCAAAAAATACTTCCAATTCACGGAAGTAAGCAAAGCAGAATTTGAAGCCGCCATTGAAAGCAGCGGAGAGAGTTTGCAATTGAGTAAAAAGGTTTCAAAATCAGCTTCAATTACCTCCAGGCTTTTGTCGCTTTTTATGTTGGCTTTTGTGGGCATTTTGTTTTATTACACCGATTATGCAGAGCTGACTTTTGCTTCTGATCAAATTGATTTTCTTCGGTTATTGGCCTTGATCATTGGTTTTGGATCTATAGCCAATTTAATTACGAATTTTGGTCGTAGTAGCAGTCCCCACCCAAAGGTGTTTTTACTACTATTGTTATCAGTTTATACCTATTGGCACTTTAATGCTTCAGCGGGCATAGATGCTACTGCACTTTTTTTTCCGGCACTTTTGGCTATTGGAGTCAGTGGATTTTATGCTTTGGGAGAGATGAAAGTTTGAATGAATTGATTTTGGGTATTCTATAGCGCGGTCTTGTAGACCGTGCTAATATCCCGAAAGGTTGATGTTTAATTAAATAATCTTCGTGCTACAAGTCCTAAATTTATTAAGCACGGATTGAGAATGAAAAGTTTTTTTACAGAGAGCAAAGTTAGTTTTTACACTAATTATAGAGCTAATTGCTTGATTTAATTTTAACAAAATAATTTGTTAAAAGTTTGTTAAATTAAAAAGAGCTTTATATCTTGTGCTCAAGTTTTGGAAAAAACGATGAATAGTTACCAATTAAAATACAACCAATTTTTACAGCCAAGCCATTTTCTTAGCGCTTTGTTAAAGCACTCCTTGAAACTTAATTTAGGGAAGTGCAGCAATTATTTTTTCGCTTTCACCTTTTCTATTTCATATTTAAAAACTCTCTCTCTCTCTCTCTACGCAAATGGACAGTACAAAAGATTTTTATTTAAAGGGAAATCTACTTTTTGTTGAGTGTGTTAAAGCCTAGCATAGAAAAAAAGGAGAACACTAATTACAATAAAAAATGCAGACTTCTTGGTTAAGTGTCTGTTTTTAAATCAATTAAAATATTATAAATTATGAGAAAGTATATAACAATAATAGCGTTATTTTTGGGAATAGTCACTTTTGTAGCGTGTGATAAAGATGAAACACAACTAAGTGAGCAAAATGCTAATAATTATGAGAATGTTGATAAAGAAAAAGTTAATGACTCTTATGATAAAGCGAATTGTAATATAAATTGTCCGGTAGGCGATTGTGAGGCAAGTGGATCAGTAGCTCATTGTTCCTGCGTGTTAGGAATATTTGCTAAGTGTAAGAGTGGCGGAACTGCGATGGCACCCACACAAGATTCAGGACAGCAAAATGAAGCAGGTAATTTATCTAATTTTATTCTTAATAATATTGAACCTACTACAGTTGCAAATAGTTTATCTACTACTGTGAATAACATTCAAACAGCAATAGAAACAGAAAATACAATTGAATATGAAAATGGTTTGATAGATTTTGAAAATCAGATGAATGATTTATCAACTTCCAATAAGGAAGCAATGAATAACTATGCTGAAAGCATAGATATTGAACCTATTTTTAATCTTTAAATTTGAATTATGAAAAATTTAAAACAATTATTTACAATTATTTTCATTCTCATCATAGGTGCATGTGCAAAGGAAGATCAAAACTTTAACCTTGATACCAATTCAGATGAAGTTTATGTAAATTCACAGGATAAAGGCAATAAAGAGCCTTATGATAAAGCAAATTGCTCTAAGAATTGTCCTGTAGGTGAGTGTGAAGCTTCAGGTACTACTGTTACATGTAAATGCGTTTTAGGTCTATTTGCCAAATGTGTTTCTTCAGGATCTACAATGGCACCCACACAAGATTCAGGACAGCAAAATGAAGCAGGTAATTTATCTAGTTTTATTCTTAATAATATTGAAC
>DIAJ01000006.1:49033-52357 GCA_002415785.1 Flavobacteriales bacterium UBA5081 | reverse complement strand
GCATAGATATTGAACCTATTTTTGAATTATGATAAAGGTTTAATCAAGGCGAGTTTTTTTGCTCGTCTTTTTTTTTATAAATTATGAAGTTATTATTCTTTGTCCAATTTTTATTTTTAAGCTTTTTACTTTCTTCTCAGAGTCAGGATGCTGTATTCAGTTATACAATAAATGGAAGAACAACAAGTAATTTTGAAGGAACCATTATTTCCATATATAACTTAGAAGATGGTAGTAGAGATTCATTAACGTCTGATACTGTCAAGAATAGGCATTTTACTCTTACTGGTGAAATAAGCTCTTCATATAAGAGTACTAAGTCAGCTTTAGTATACATTTCCTTCTCAACTTCTGATAATAATAATTTTTTTCACTTAGCAGTTTTAGATTCTAACACTATAAATGTAAATATAAGTTCTGATAATGCTATAAAGTTTACAGGTAGTGATAGACAAGACATGTTTCAGAACAATTATGAAGTTGTTCTGAAGGCTTTAGATTCAACTATGTTTTATACAGAAAAGCTTAATTCAAATAAAGAATCAGAGCAAATTGAGAAGAAAATTGAACAAATTGAATCTAAATTACTAAGTGATTTGAAAGAAATTTATTTTGAAAAGGGGAAGTCTAAATACTTACTTTATTTATTTTATGGATTTGTTCCAAAGTTAATTGAAAATGAAGATTTTCATTTTTTAGAAACACTATGCAATGATGCTAAAGGAGTTTTAAATGCGAAATACACTAAAGCGATTTGTCATGCTGCTTCAAATAGAATCAAAGTAAACTCAAAAGCACCAATGTTTAGTTTAACTTCATTGGATGAAAAGATGCTTAGTTTAGAAGATGTTAATAAAGATAAATATGTTTTATTAGACTTCTGGGCTTCTTGGTGTGTGCCGTGTAGAAAACAAATACCACGACTTAAAAATTTATATGTTGACCTTTCAAATCTTCAAATAGAATTTATTAGTATTTCAATTGATGAGGAAAGTAAAAGTTGGAAAAAAGCTATTAAGGAAGAAAACCTCAACTTATGGCCACAATTATTAGATAATAAAATGCAAACTGCAGAAAAGTACAGTGTCTATAGTATTCCTAAATATATTTTACTTGATCCTGAAGGGAATATTCTGACTTTTACTGAGAATTTAAATGAAATAGAAGAAAGTCTCAAAGAAAATAATTTAATTAAGCAAAACTGATATAGTTATGAAACAGCAAACTGGTTTTCTTATACTGGCATTTTGGGTATTAAATATATTAAGTGTTCAATCTTTTAGCCAAAGTAATGAAGTAGATACATCAAGTGGTAATTGTGGCGGTGAATTTTTTAATTTGGAAATGAAGTGTGAAGCAGGCGGCTTATTATCGAAAGGGATTAGCTGCTCCGTTGAGTTTGAGATTCCTGTTGGAGAATGTGATGAAATTATAAGTTGTAACATTATACAAAATAAAAGTCAGGTAAAGGCTTTAGAAGATTTTGTGGCTTATGTAGAAGAGCAGGTTGAGCCCAAGGAGTTAGCGTATCGTATTACCGGCATGTTTGAAAAATTACAACTTCTGGTTAACAGTGGGGAGTGTACCAATTTTAGCTCAGAGGCAACAAAATTAAGAGAAGAGTTTTCTAAGCTTTCAAACAGAAATAAAAAAACGATAGATAGTTACATACACAGAAAACTCGGATGGAAGTGGTTTGAAACAAAATGATACTTCCTCCTGCGCACTCTTGAAGACCTTGCTGTTTATATTTTAGACAACAAGTCTTAAATTAATTAAGCACGAATTGCAAATCCGCATTAGCGGAAATCCAATCTGCAGAAATCAGCGGGATCTGCGGAAGACGGCCGGCTAGTTTCTTAATATGACGTTTAGGATTTAGTATAAATGGGTAATCTTTTATTGACTAATCACAAGCTCTATTGTCATCGTACAGGTAGTCTAACTTGTTTAGAGAATTTAATTAATGTTATAGGAATTAGCTAGGACTATATAAAAAGGTATAAAACTTTACAAAAGTTTACTTTTAAAACTATCTAAAATTTAAATAGAAGAATCATCTTCTTATCTTTTAGATAATAATTTGATAATTCTGCGAAATAAGCTACTTTTGTGCACTCCTAATAAGCAGTGAAAGTCCCATTCGGCGGGCAATTGAATAAAACTTTCAGTTTAAGTCAAAAAAAAAGAATTCACTGCTTGAAATAATTAAAAATTCTTGTACCTTTGCGACCCCAAAATTTTGGGAGAAATATTTTATTGACTTATTTAAGAGCTTATGCCAACAATACAGCAACTTGTAAGAAAAGGTAGAACCAAATTAGAGAAAAAGAGCAAATCAGCTGCTTTAGACTCTTGTCCGCAAAGAAGAGGAGTTTGTGTGCGTGTATATACTACCACACCAAAAAAGCCTAACTCGGCGATGAGAAAAGTAGCAAGGGTTCGTTTGACAAACGGTAAGGAAGTCAACGCTTACATTCCTGGTGAAGGACATAACTTGCAGGAGCACTCGATTGTGCTTGTGCGTGGTGGAAGGGTGAAAGATTTGCCCGGTGTTCGTTACCATATTGTAAGAGGTGCCTTGGATACTGCCGGTGTTGAAGGTAGAACTCAAAGAAGATCAAAATACGGTGCGAAAAGACCAAAAAAATAATCGTTCTTAAGCAGAAAACATGAGAAAATCCAGAGCTAAAAAAAGACCCTTACTTCCGGACCCAAAATTTCAAAGTCAGGAAGTAACGCGTTTCGTGAACAACTTAATGTTGCACGGTAAAAAAAGCATTGCTTACAGTATTTTTTACGAAGCTATTGATATCGTAAAGGAGAAGGTCGAAGACGGAGGTTTAGATACTTGGCGTAAAGCCTTGGAGAACATTACTCCGCAAGTAGAAGTGAGAAGCAGAAGAGTTGGAGGGGCAACTTTCCAAATTCCTCAGCCGATTCGCGATGACCGTAAAACCTCCATGGGTATGAAATGGTTGATCTTATACGCTAGAAAGCGCAATGAGAAAACCATGGCTCAGCGATTGGCAGCAGAAATTATTGCCGGCTCGAAAGAAGAAGGTGCTGCTTTTAAAAAGAAAGAAGATACACACAGAATGGCAGAAGCGAACAAAGCTTTCTCTCATTTTAGATTTTAACAACGGAAAGACCGAAATACAACATGGCTAAAAGAGATTTAACCTACACAAGAAACATTGGTATTGCCGCACATATTGATGCCGGTAAAACAACAACTACCGAGCGTATCTTATTTTACTCCGGTGTGAGTCATAAGATTGGTGAGGTGCACGATGGTGCAGCCACCATGGACTGGATGGAGCA
>DIAJ01000006.1:0-48978 GCA_002415785.1 Flavobacteriales bacterium UBA5081 | reverse complement strand
GCAGCTACCATGGACTGGATGGAGCAAGAGCAAGAAAGAGGTATTACAATTACTTCTGCTGCTACTACAGTTCTGTGGCCTTACAAAGGAAATGAGTACCATATTAACATTATTGATACACCGGGTCACGTTGACTTTACCGTTGAAGTAAACCGTTCATTGCGTGTATTAGATGGATTAGTTTTCTTGTTTTCTGCAGTTGATGGTGTAGAACCACAATCTGAGACTAACTGGAGACTTGCTGACAATTACAACGTAGCTCGTTTGGGATTTGTGAATAAAATGGATCGTCAGGGAGCTAACTTTTTAGAAGTTTGTAAGCAAGTGAAAGAGATGTTGGGTAGCAAGGCAGTGCCATTGCAATTGCCAATTGGTGCAGAAGAGGACTTTAGAGGTGTAGTTGATTTAGTAATGAACAAAGCTATCATCTGGAATGAAGATGACTTTGGGATGACTTATGAAGAGATTGACATTCCTGCTGATATGCAAGATGAGGTAAGCGAGTATCGTGAAAACTTGTTGGAAGCTGTAGCTGAATTTGACGAATCTTTAATGGAAAAGTATTTCGAAGATCCAAATTCTATTTCTGAAGACGAAATAATTAAAGCTTTACGTGAAGCAACTATATCATTGAGCATTGTGCCAATGTTGTGTGGTTCTTCATTTAAGAATAAAGGAGTTCAAACAATGTTGAACTATGTGATGGAGTTATTGCCATCACCAATGGATACAGAAGCAATTGAAGGTACAAATCCCGATACTGGAGAGGTGGAGAGAAGAAAGCCGGATGCTGATGAGCCATTTGCCGCCTTGGCATTTAAAATTGCAACCGATCCTTATGTTGGTCGTTTGTGTTTCGTGCGTTCTTATTCCGGTACATTAGATGCAGGTTCTTATATCTACAATTCTCGTACAGGTAAAAAAGAGCGTATTTCTCGTATCTTCCAAATGCACGCTAAAAAGCAAAACCAAATCGATCAGTTACAAGCTGGTGATATTGGAGCATTGGTAGGATTTAAAGACATTAAAACAGGTGATACACTTTGCCGTGAAGGACATCCAATAGTTCTTGAATCTATGGATTTCCCAGAGCCGGTAATTGGTATTGCAATTGAGCCTAAAACTCAAGCAGACGTAGATAAGATGGGAATGGCTTTAGCTAAATTAGCTGAAGAGGATCCAACACTTCAAATTCACACCGACGAAGATTCAGGACAGACTGTATTAAGTGGTATGGGTGAGTTACACTTGGATATTATCTTAGATCGTTTAAAACGTGAGTTCAAGGTTGAGTGTAATCAAGGTGCTCCTCAGGTAGCTTACAAAGAAGCTATTAAAGGAAGAGTTGAGCATCGTGAGGTTTACAAAAAACAATCAGGTGGTCGTGGTAAATTCGCCGATATTCAAGTGGTTATTGAGCCGGTTGAAGACGAAGAATTCCAAGGTTTAGAGTTTGTAAACGAAATTAAAGGTGGTAACGTACCTAAAGAGTTTATACCTTCTGTAGAGAAAGGATTTAAAGAATCAATGAATAACGGTGTGTTGGCCGGATACCCGATTGATAGCTTAAAAGTGACTTTGAAGGATGGATCTTTCCACGCAGTTGACTCTGATCAATTGTCTTTTGAAGTTGCTGCAAAAATGGCTTTCAAAACAGCTATTCCAAAGGCTAACCCAATCTTACTTGAGCCTATTATGAAGTTGGAAGTACTAACTCCGGAAGAAAATATGGGTGATGTAGTAGGTGACTTGAACAAGCGAAGAGGTCAGGTAGAAGGAATGGGTGACCGTTCAGGTTCTAAGGTAATTAAAGCAAAAGTTCCATTGTCAGAAATGTTCGGATATGTTACGGATTTACGTACTATCTCTTCAGGTCGTGCAACTTCAACCATGGAGTTCTCGCACTTTGCACCTGCACCACAGAACGTATCTGAGGAAGTAATTGCTAAAGCAAAAGGTAAAGTAGAAGCTTAATATATAGAAAGCATGAGTCAGAAAATTCGCATAAAGCTTAAATCTTACGATTTTAACTTGGTTGACAAGTCAGCTGAAAAAATCGTTAAAACGGTAAAATCAACCGGTGCTGTAGTAAGTGGACCAATTCCATTACCAACACACAAAAGAATTTATACCGTGTTGAAGTCACCACACGTTAACAAAAAAGCAAGAGAGCAATTTGAGCTTTCTTCTTATAAGAGGTTATTAGACATTTACAGTTCAAGTTCAAAAACTGTTGATGCCTTAATGAAGCTTGAGTTACCAAGTGGGGTAGACGTAGAAATTAAAGTATAATCATTTATAATTGTAAATAAAATGCCAGGTTTACTAGGAAAAAAAATCGGAATGACTAGCGTCTTCAGTGCCGAGGGAAAAAATGTTCCATGCACAGTTTTGGAGGCCGGTCCTTGTGTAGTTACACAAGTCAAGACAGTAGAAACTGATGGCTACAATGCAGTTCAGATTGCCTTTGGAGAGCGCAAGGAGAAAAGAACTTCTTCTGCAATGCAAGGGCACTTCAAGAAAGCAAAAACTACACCTAAAAGACATTTAATTGAATTGAAGGATGTAGAAGCAAAGCTTGGAGAAGAACTAAAGGTAGACTTGTTTGAAGAGGGTACTTGGGTTGATGTAACCGGCAAAACAAAAGGTAAAGGATTTCAAGGTGTGGTAAAGCGTCACGGTTTTGCCGGAGTTGGAGATGCTACTCACGGTCAGCATAACCGATTAAGAGCACCGGGATCTATTGGTGCGGGTTCTGACCCATCAAGAGTTTTTAAAGGTATGCGCATGGCCGGACAAACCGGTAATGTTACAGCTACCATACAAAACTTGAAAATCGTTAAAATCTATCCCGAAAAAAACTTGATCGTTGTGAAAGGTTCAGTTCCGGGAGCGAAAGGTTCAACTGTTTTCATTAGTAATTAAAAATACCGGAGGATTAGAAAATGGAATTAAGCGTTATAAATAAAGACGGTAAAGACAGCAAGAAGAAAGTAAAGCTATCGGATACCATTTACGGTATTGAGCCTAATGATCATGCCATTTACCTTGATGTAAAACAACACTTGGCCAACCGCAGACAAGGCACAAGCAAGTCTAAAGAGCGTGCTGAAATTAGTGGAAGTACAAGAAAGATTAAGAAACAAAAAGGTACCGGTACAGCTCGTGCAGGTAGTATAAAATCACCTTTGTTTAGAGGTGGAGGAACAGTTTTTGGTCCAAAACCAAGAGATT
The DNA here is from genome assembly GCA_002415785.1 of Flavobacteriales bacterium UBA5081. Lineage (GTDB taxonomy): Bacteria > Bacteroidota > Bacteroidia > Flavobacteriales_E > Vicingaceae > UBA5081. The sequence goes on along the minus strand of DIAJ01000006.1, from coordinate 45,744 downwards.
ATTCCTTCAAATTAAACAAAAAACTGAAGAAGTTAGCTCGTCGTTCAGCTTTAAGTTATAAAGTGAAAGACGGTCAGTTACAAATCATTGAAGAGATCAACTTTGAGGCTCCAAAAACCAAAGAATTCATTGGTATATTGAGTAATTTAAAAAGTAACGATAAAAAAACCTTAATGATTGTTTCTGATTTAAATAAAAACTTATATTTGTCCTCCCGAAATTTGCAGGGAGCTAAAGTTGTAACAGCTTCTGACGTAAATACATACGATTTGATGAATGCAAAGAGTGTGTTGATTTCAGAAGGTGCTTTAGAGAAAATAGAAACAATTTTAAGTTAAAATATTGGTCATGAGTATATTGAAAAAACCCATAATTACAGAAAAGATGACGGCTCTAACAGAGTCTTCAAATCGATATGGTTTTGTCGTAGATCACAAGGCCAATAAATTGCAAATTAAAACGGCTGTTGAAAAAATGTATGGCGTAGCTGTTGACTCTGTAAACACGATGAATTACAAAGGAAAGCACAAGACGCGTTATACTAAAACCGGATGGGTTGAAGGTCGAACTAATAAATTTAAAAAGGCGGTTGTTACACTTGTAGATGGTGATACAATCGATTTTTTCAGCAATATATAAAGCGATAAGTAATGGCAGTAAAGAAATTAAAACCGTCTACACCCGGGCAGCGTCATAAAGTCGCTGCAACTTTTGAGGAGATTACATCAGCAACTCCTGAGAAGTCATTGTTGAAAGGCAAGGGAAAATCCGGCGGTCGTAATAATTCGGGAAAAATGACAATGCGCTATATAGGTGGCGGTCATAAGAGAAGATATCGTAGCATTGACTTTAAGCGCGACAAGCATGGTGTACCTGCAAAGGTTGCCACTGTTGAATACGATCCTAATAGATCAGCAAGAATTGCCTTAGTTGTTTATGCCGATGGAGAGAAGCGTTACATTATCGCGCCAAAGGGTTTAACAGTCGGACAAACTATTAATGCCGGTAAAGGAGCAGAGCCTGAAGTTGGAAATGCACTTTACTTATCAGAAATTCCGATGGGTTCTTTAATTCACAATATTGAATTAAGACCGCAGCAGGGTGCTAAATTGGCTAGAAGTGCCGGTTCTTATGCTCAGTTAGTTTCTAGAGAAGGAAAATATGTTGGTGTTAAAATGCCATCAGGAGAAGTTAGATTAATCTTGTCTTCTTGTTTAGCAACTATTGGAATGGTTTCAAACTCTGATCACAGTTTAGAGCGTTCAGGAAAAGCTGGAAAAAGCAGATGGTTGGGTAGACGCCCGAGAGTTCGTGGTGTTGTAATGAACCCGGTTGATCACCCAATGGGTGGTGGTGAAGGTCGTTCTTCAGGAGGTCATCCAAGATCTCGTAAAGGTATACCTGCAAAAGGTTACAAAACAAGAACACCGAAAAAACCATCGAACAAGTATATTATTGAAAGAAGAAAGAAATAAGTATAAATTATGAGTCGTTCACTTAAAAAACCTCCTTTTGTACACTACAAGCTTTCACAGCGAGTAGATGAAGCTCAGTCTTCGGGCAAGAAAACCGTGATTAAAACATGGTCTAGAGCTTCTATGATTACTCCTGAATTTGTGGGATTAACCATAGCTGTACACAATGGGAATAAATTTATTCCTGTATACGTAACAGAGAATATGGTAGGTCATAAATTAGGAGAATTTGCACCCACAAGAACCTTTAGAGGTCATGGTGGCAATCGTAAAGACAAAGGAAAAAGATAATAGGATTAAGAAATGGGAGCACGAAAAAGAAATCGAGCAGAAGCAGCTAAAGAAGCTAGAAAAACTTACAGCTTCGCTACTTTAAAGAATTGTCCTACATCGCCAAGAAAAATGCGATTAGTAGCCGATATGATTCGCGGAGTTGAAGTATCTAAAGCTTTATCAATTTTGCAATATAGCCCTAAGGAGGCTTCCGGACGTATGGAGAAATTATTGCGTTCTGCTATTGCAAATTGGGAGACTAAAAATGAAGGTGAGCGACCAGAAGATAATCATTTGATCGTTTCAGAGGTTAAGGTAGACAGCGCTAGAATGTTGAAGCGTTTACGTCCGGCTCCTCAAGGAAGAGGTCACCGTATTCGCAAACGTTCGAATCACGTAACTCTTGCAGTGGATAAATTAACCGAAGAAAACTTAACAAAATAAGAAGTACTTAGCATGGGACAAAAGACAAATCCAATATCGAATAGACTTGGCATCATCAGAGGATGGGACTCAAACTGGTACGGTGGTCGTAACTATGGTGATAAAATTGCAGAAGACGACCAAATTCGTCAGTATTTGAATGCCAGACTTGTAAAAGCTAGTATTTCTAAGATTGTTATTGAGAGAACGCTAAAGCTAATTACAGTAACAATTAATACTTCTCGCCCAGGAATTATCATCGGTAAAGGTGGTAAAGAAGTGGATAAGTTAAGAGAAGAGCTTAAAAAATTAACGAAGAAAGATGTTCAAATAAACATCTTCGAGATAAAGAGACCAGAACTTGATGCTAAATTAGTGGCTGATAGTGTAGCAAGACAAATAGAAGGTAGAATTTCTTTTCGTCGTGCAGCTAAAATGTCAGTAGCTTCAACCATGAGAATGGGTGCTGAAGGAATTAAGATTATGGTTAGTGGAAGACTTGGAGGAGCTGAAATGGCTCGTACAGAATTCTACAAAGAGGGACGTATTCCATTGCACACTTTTAGAGCAGATATTGATTACGCATTGTCTGAAGCACATACTACTTACGGTAGAATTGGAATAAAAGTGTGGATTTGTAAAGGAGAAGTTTACGGGAAGCGCGATCTTTCACCAAATATTGTTTCAAACAAAGGCGGAGCCGGCAATAAAAAGTCCGGCGGAGCTCGCAAAGGTGGAAGAAAAAGAAATTAAGCAGTAGATTAAAGAGATAAAATAGACAGAGATGTTACAGCCAAAAAGAACGAAGTTTAGAAAAATGCAAAAAGGACGCATGAAGGGCAATGCTCAACGTGGTCATCAAATTGCATTTGGAAGTTTCGCGATTAAGACATTAGATTCTGCATGGTTAACGGCGCGTCAGATTGAGGCAGCAAGGATTGCAGTAACGCGTTACATGAAGAGAGAAGGGCAAATTTGGATTCGTGTCTTTCCAGACAAACCAATTACCAAAAAGCCAGCTGAAGTACGTATGGGTAAAGGTAAAGGAGCTCCAGAATTATTCGTTGCAGTAGTTCGTCCGGGTAGAATCTTATTTGAGGCCGATGGCGTTCCTTTGGATGTAGCAAAAGAAGCAATGCGTTTAGCCGCACAGAAACTTCCGGTGAAAACTAAATTTGTGGTAAGAAGAGATTACAAAGCTTAAATAAGAAATTAGATGAAACAGGTAGATATAAAAAATTTAAGCGGTGACGATTTGCAAGAGAACCTTGCTGAGCAATCTGAATTGTTAGCAAAGTTAAAAATGAATCACGCAGTTTCTCCATTAGAGAACCCTAAGCAAATTAGTGCGGTAAGAAAAACAGTGGCTCGCTTAAAAACTGAAATTAGAAAAAGAGAGTTAAGCAGTACTCAAGATAAATAATTATACCGATGAGTAATACAAGAAATTTAAGAAAAGAAAGAATCGGTGTTGTCGTTAGCAACAAGATGGATAAGTCAATTACCATTGCTGTAGCTAGCCGTGTGAAACATCCAATGTACGGGAAGTTTATAAAATCAACTTCTAAGTTTATGGCACATGATGAGCAAAACGACTGTAACATCGGTGATACTGTGCGCATCATGGAAACTCGTCCATTGAGCAAGAATAAGAACTGGAGATTAGTTGAAATTATTGAAAGAGCTAAATAATTATGATACAGCAGGAGTCAAGATTAACCGTAGCCGATAACAGTGGTGCCAAAGAGGTACTTTGCATTCGCGTATTGGGCGGGACAAAAAGAAGATATGCTTCAGTAGGTGACAAGATTGTCGTTTCTGTTAAGTCAGCTTTGCCATCTGGTAATGTTAAAAAAGGAGCAGTATCTAAAGCCGTAATTGTACGTACGAAAAAAGAAGTACGTCGTCAGGATGGATCATACATTCGATTTGATAACAATGCTGTTGTATTGTTAAACGAGGCAGGAGAAATGAGAGGAACTCGTATTTTCGGACCTGTAGCTAGAGAATTACGCGAAAAGCAGTTCATGAAGATTGTATCACTTGCACCAGAAGTGCTTTAAAATGTTTGAATGATGAAGAAGAAATTAAACATAAAGAAAGGAGATACGGTAAAAGTGATTGCCGGTGTATCAAAAGGACAAGAAGGTAAAGTGATTAAGGTTATGCCTGAAACCTCAAGAGTAATCTTAGAAGGAGAGCATATTCGCAAGAATAGCCGACACACTAAACCAAATGCACAAAATCAGGAAGGTGGAATCGTTAAGCAAGATGCACCAATTCACATTTCAAATGTGATGTTAGTTGATCCTGAAAGCGGAAATCCAACACGTGTTGGAAGAAAGCAAGTGGATAATAAATCAGTACGATATTCAAAAAAATCCGGGGAGGTAATTAAGTAATGTATACGCCTAGATTAAAAGACAAGTATAGAGAGGAAATCAAGGATAACTTGATGAAGACATTTAAGTACAAAAGTACAATGCAAATTCCTCAATTAAAGAAAATTGTTTTGAACCAGGGAGTTGGTGCAGCAGTAGCCGATAAGAAATTAATCGATAATGCTGTAGAAGAAATGACATCTATTTCCGGTCAGAAAGCAGTAGCTACATACTCAAAGAAAGACATCTCTAACTTTAAATTGAGAAAAGGGATGCCAATTGGTGTAAAAGTTACCTTGAGAGGAACAAAGATGTATGAATTCCTAGATCGTTTAATTGCAGTATCTCTTCCACGTACACGTGATTTTAGAGGTGTTAAAAACAAAGGCTTTGACGGTAGAGGAAATTATACTTTAGGTGTAAAGGAACAAATTATCTTCCCTGAGATAGATATTGATAAAGTTAATCGCATTGGTGGTATGGACATCACTTTTGTAACAACAGCAGAAACGAATGATGAAGCTCGTGCGTTACTAAAGGAATTTGGCATGCCATTTCAAAAAAATAAAAACGAACAATAAGCCATGGCTAAAGAATCAATGAAAGCTCGCGAAAGAAAACGCGAAAGAATGGTAGAGGTTTACGCTGAGAAAAGAGCTGCACTTAAAGCTGCAGGTGATTACGAAGCTTTACAAAAGCTTCCCAAAAACTCATCAGCTGTTAGACTTCACAACAGATGCAAATTGACTGGACGTCCGAAAGGATACATGAGACAGTTTGGAATATCACGTGTGAAGTTTAGAGAAATGGCTAGCGCAGGTTTGATTCCCGGTATTAAAAAAGCAAGTTGGTAGAATAAATAAGAGGAAGCATGACAGATCCAATTTCAGATTATTTGACAAGAGTAAGGAATGCAGTAGCTGCTAAGCACCGTATTGTTGAGATTCCTGCCTCAAACCTAAAGAAAGAAATAACTAAGATTCTTTTTGAAAAGGGGTATATCTTGAACTATAAGTTCGAGGAAGAGGGAAATCCTCAAGGTATTATCAAGATTGCCTTGAAATACCATCCGGTGTCAAAAGTTCCGGCGATTAAGAACTTAAGCAGAATTAGTAAGCCGGGTTTGAGAAAATATACTCAGGCCGACAACTTGCCAAGAGTTATTAATGGTTTAGGTATCGCCATTATCTCTACTTCAAAAGGAGTAATGACAGATAAAGAAGCCAGAAAAGAAAAAGTAGGTGGCGAAGTATTATGCCACGTGTATTAATAAAGAAGAGAACGAATTAATTATGTCACGAGTAGGTTTAGCCCCCGTTAGTATCCCTCAGGGAGTGGAAGTTAAAGTTTCTGACAAGAATGTCGTTAGTGTTAAAGGACCTAAAGGCGAATTGGAAGAACGTATCGATCCCGTTATTTCTGTAAATGTTGAAGATGGAGAAGTTCGTCTTGAAAGACATACAGAGCAAAAAGACCATAAGGCAAAGCACGGACTATATCGCGCATTAATCAATAATATGGTTATTGGTGCTAGCGAAGGATATAAGAAAGAGCTTGAGTTAGTTGGTGTAGGTTATCGTGCAGCTAATCAAGGTCAGCGTTTAGAGGTGGCTTTAGGTTATTCACACCCTATTGTTTTTGAACTTCCTTCTGAAATTAAAGTTACTACGGTATCTGAAAGAGGTAAAAACCCATTGATTACATTGGAGTCTCACGACAAGCAATTAATCGGAATGGTGGCTGCTAAGTTAAAATCGTTGAGAAAGCCTGAGCCATACAAAGGTAAAGGAGTTCGTTTTGTAGGAGAATACATTAGAAGAAAAGCAGGTAAATCTGCAGCAAAATAATTGGAATTATGGCATTAACAAAGTTAGATAGAAGACTGCGAATTAAAAGAAGAATTCGCAAAGTAGTGAGCGGAACTGCTGAAAGACCACGTATGTCAGTTTTCAGAAGCAACAAAGAAATTTACGCTCAGTTGATTGATGATACAACTGGTAAAACATTGCTTGCTGCATCTTCAAGAGATAAAGATTTGGCAAGTAAGAAAGGAACTAAGATTGAAAAGTCAGTAATGGTTGGAAAACTAGTTGCTGAAAAGGCTAAAGAAGCTGGAATCACAACCGTTTCTTTTGACCGTAACGGATACCTTTACCATGGTCGTGTTAAAGCTGTTGCAGATGGCGCACGCGAAGGAGGATTAAACTTTTAATTAAAAGATAAGAAACACAGATTAATATGGCTAACGCAAATACAAAAAGAGTTAAGTCTAGCGAAATAGAGCTGAAAGATAGGTTAGTAGGAATTCAGCGTGTGACTAAAGTAACTAAAGGTGGTAGACATTTCAGTTTTTCAGCAATTGTTGTTGTAGGAAACGAAAATGGTATCGTAGGTTACGGTTTGGGTAAAGCGAATGAAGTAACTGAAGCTATTTCTAAAGGGATCGACGATGCTAAGAAAAACTTAATAAAAGTACCTATTGTAAATAGTACTGTACCTCACGAACAAGAAGCTCGTTATGGTGGTGCCCAGGTATTTATTAAGCCTGCTTCACATGGTACCGGAGTTATAGCCGGTGGTGCAATGCGTGCTGTTTTAGAGAGTGTAGGTATTCACGATGTATTAGCCAAATCTAAAGGTTCATCAAACCCTCACAACGTGGTAAAAGCTACAATCAAAGCCTTGGAAACAATGCGCGATGCCTATACAGTTGCCAAGCATAGAGGAGTTGATTTAGATGTAGTATTTAACGGATAATTGTAGAAAGATGGCAAAGATTAAAGTTACTCAAGTAAAAAGCCGTATTAAAAGACCAAAAGATCAAAAATTGACTTTGGATGCTTTAGGCTTAAGAAAAAATCAGCAATCTGTGATTCACGAAGACACTCCACAGATTCTAGGAATGATCAATAAAGTAAAACACTTGGTTACCGTTGAGTCGGTTTAATCAATAAAGATATTAAACAATGGATTTATCTAATCTAACACCAGCAAAAGGTTCTGTAAAAAGAGACGGTAAACGTCTGGGAAGAGGACAAGGTTCCGGAAAAGGTGGTACCTCTGCAAGAGGACACAAAGGAGCAAAGTCGCGTTCAGGTTACTCTAAGAAAATTGGTTTCGAAGGTGGTCAAATGCCTTTGCAACGTAGAGTACCTAAGTTTGGTTTTACAAACCACAACCGTGTAGAGTACAAGGGAATTAATTTAGATACGCTACAAATAATTGTTGAGTCTAAGAAATTAGACAAAGTTGATATGGATGTTCTTGTAGAACATGGTTTTGCAAGCAGAAATACGTTGGTTAAAATTTTAGGTAGAGGTACCTTAGATGCCAAAGTAGATGTTAAAGTTCATGCCTTCTCAAAAAGCGCTAAAGAAGCGATTGAGGCAAAAGGTGGTAAAGCAGAAACTGTTTAATTAAGCTTATGAAGCGATTTTTCGAAACACTTAAGAATATTTGGACAATTGAAGATCTAAGAGTACGTATTATTAATACGCTTGGATTGCTTTTAATCTATCGATTGGGATCTTATGTAGTACTACCAGGAGTAGACTCAGCAGCTTTAGAGGTAGCTAATGCGGGGAATACCGGTGGGATTGCAGGACTGTTAGATTTATTTGCTGGTGGAGCCTTTTCACGTGCATCAATTTTTGCATTGGGAATTATGCCCTACATTTCAGCATCGATTGTTGTTCAACTTTTGGGTATCGCCATTCCTTATTTCCAAAAATTGCAGAAAGAAGGCGAAAGTGGTCGACGAAAAATCAATCAAATTACAAGAATGTTGACAATTGTTATTGTTGCATTCCAAGCTCCAGGTTATATCGCTTCTCAAGTTCCTGAACTAACCGGTGCAGGTGCTATCGTAAGACCTGATGATTTATTTTGGTGGATCTCTACAGTTATCATTCTGATTACAGGAACAATGTTCGTGATGTGGTTGGGTGAAAGAATCACTGAAAAAGGTTTAGGTAATGGAATTTCATTGATAATTATGATTGGTATTATTGCTAATTTACCCTTTGCATTTGTTGCAGAATTTGCTTCGAGAATTGAAGGCGGAGGATTAGTGATATTATTATTAGAATTAGTAATTTTGCTGCTCGTAATTATAGCCACCATTCTTTTGGTTCAAGGAACCCGAAGAGTACCGGTTCAATTTGCGAAGCGTGTAGTAGGTAATAAACAATACGGAGGTGTACGTCAGTACATTCCATTGAAGGTAAATGCAGCCGGTGTAATGCCAATTATTTTTGCACAAGCCATTATGTTTATTCCGATTACATTAGCAGGTTTTGCCGATTCTGATAGCTTAACTGGTATTACAGCCGCATTAAGCGATTACACAGGATTTTGGTACAACCTCATTTTTGCGATTATGATTATTGCTTTCACTTACTTCTATACAGCGGTAACAGTGAATCCTAATCAAATGGCAGAAGATATGAAGAAAAACGGAGGTTTTATTCCGGGCGTTAAACCTGGAAAAAGAACTGCCGACTTTTTGGATAACGTTCTTTCAAGAATTACCTTGCCGGGATCAATTTTCTTGGCGATTGTTGCAATACTACCGGCTTTTGCCGCACAATTTGGCGTAAACGGTCAGTTTGCACAATTCTACGGAGGTACTTCTCTTTTGATTATGGTAGGTGTAATTTTAGACACCTTACAACAAATCGAAAGTCATTTGTTAATGCGTCATTACGACGGATTAATGAAAACAGGTAAAATCAAAGGTCGTTCAAGTATAAATATGGCCGGCTAATATGATTTATCTGAAGACGGAAGAAGAAATAGAATTAATAAGAGAGAGTTCTTTACTTGTTGGAAAAACTTTAGCAGAAGTTGCAAAGATGGTTGAGCCAGGGGTTACTCCCTTGGAATTAGATCATCTAGCTGAAGAATTTATTAAGGATCATGGAGGCGTTCCCGGATTTAAAGGTTATGGAGGATTTCCAAATACTTTATGTACATCCGTAAATGAGCAAGTTGTTCATGGCATACCTTCTAATCAGCCACTACAAAATGGAGATATCATTTCTGTTGACTGTGGGGTTTTACTTAATGAATTTTATGGTGATGTAGCTTATACTTTTGAAGTTGGTGAAGTTGCGGAAAACGTTAAGAAATTGTTGGAAACAACAAAAGCTTGTTTAAAAGCAGGAATTGAAGCAGCTAAAGCAGGTAACCGTATTGGAGATATTGGTTTTGCTGTGCAGTCGCTAGCGGAGAAAGAAGGCTACGGTGTAGTTAGAGAGTTAGTCGGTCATGGTTTGGGTAAAAACTTGCACGAATCACCTGAGGTTCCTAATTACGGTAGAAGGGGAAATGGCTTAAAGCTTAAAGAAGGATTGGTATTGGCGATAGAACCTATGATCAACCTCGGAAAGCGAAATGTAAAACAAGCCGATGATGGTTGGACAATAATTACTGCTGATCGTTTACCTTCTGCACACTTTGAACATGATGTAGTTGTTCGAAAAGATGGAGCTGAAGTACTTTCAACACACGAATTTATAGAAGAAGAATTAAATAAAAAGAAGAATAAATAATATATGGCTAAACAAGCATCGATAGAACAAGACGGTACGATTACAGAAGCATTATCAAATGCGATGTTTCGTGTTGAACTGGAGAATGGACACATTATTACAGCTCATATTTCCGGTAAGATGCGCATGTATTATATTAAATTATTACCCGGAGATAAAGTAAAAGTTGAAATGTCTCCTTATGATTTAACAAAAGGAAGAATTACTTACCGATATAAATAAGTAAAACATTTAGGCAATGAAAGTAAGAGCATCAGTAAAGAAAAGAAGTGCAGACTGCAAAATCGTTAGACGTAAAGGTCGTCTGTATGTTATTAACAAGAAGAATCCAAAGTTTAAGCAAAGACAAGGTTAAGATAATACATTTGATTTATGGCTAGAATAGCAGGTATAGATTTACCAAAAAACAAACGTGGAGTAATCGGATTAACTTATATCTTCGGTATAGGTAATAGTTCCGCAGCTAGAATTTTAGAAAAGGCAAAAGTAAGCCTTGATAAAAAAGTTCAGGATTGGAATGACGACGAATTGTCGAAAATCCGTAAGATTCTAAACGAAGAGTATCAAGTAGAAGGAGCATTGCGTTCTGAAATTCAGTTAAACATAAAGCGTTTGATGGACATTGGATGTTACCGTGGAATTCGTCACAGAGCGGGACTTCCTTTGCGTGGCCAAAAAACCAAAAATAACTCACGTACCAGAAAAGGTAGAAAGAAAACAGTTGCTAACAAGAAGAAAGCTGTTAAGTAATAAGATAAAGATCTAAAAATGGCAAAATCTACACAGAAAAAATCGAAGAAAAAGAATGTGCTTGTTGAGTCAATGGGTGAAGCACATATTCACGCTTCATTCAACAACATCATCATTTCATTGACTAACAAGAACGGTCAAGTAATTTCTTGGGCTTCTGCAGGAAAAATGGGCTTTAAAGGTTCAAAGAAAAATACTCCTTATGCCGCACAAATGGCAGCGCAAGAGTGTACCAAAGAAGCTTATGATTTAGGATTAAGAAGAGTTAAAGTTTTTGTAAAAGGACCTGGTGCCGGAAGAGAGTCTGCTATTCGTACCCTTCACAATAACGGGATTGAGGTTTCAGAAATTGTAGACATTACGCCGATTCCTCACAACGGATGTAGACCTCCTAAAAAGAGAAGAGTTTAATAATTACGATTAAAAGAAGAAGAAATGGCAAGATATAGAGGACCCAAATCAAAAATTGCAAGAAAGTTTAGAGAGCCAATTTTTGGATCTGATAGAGCACTTGAAAAGAAAAACTATCCTCCGGGACAACACGGGCCTAACAAAAGGAGAGGAAAGCAATCAGAATATGCTATACAGTTAATGGAAAAGCAAAAAGCGAAGTACACTTATGGCATCTTAGAGCGTCAATTCTCAAATTTATTTAAAGAAGCTTCTCGAAGAAAAGGAATTACAGGTGAGAACTTGTTGAAACTTTGTGAAGCTCGCTTAGACAATGTTGTTTATCGTTTAGGTTTAGCACCTAGCCGAAGAGCTGCTCGTCAAATGGTTGGTCACAAACATTTCATGGTAAACGGAACAGTTGTAAATATTCCATCTTATCATTTACAAGAAGGTGATTTGATTGAAGTTCGCGAGCGTTCAAAATCATTGGAAGCAATTAATGAGTCATTGGCTAATCGAAAAGACAACTATGATTGGTTAGAGTTCGATCAGCAAAGTATGAAAGGAAAGTTTGTAAACTCTCCAGAGAGGGAACAAATTCCTGAGAATATTAAGGAACAGCTAATTGTAGAACTTTACTCTAAGTAATAGTATTTAACCTAAAATTAAAGAAAGACGCTATGGCGATATTAAACTTTCAAAAGCCGGATAAAGTAATTATGATTGAATCAACTGATTTTAATGGTCAGTTTGAATTCAGACCATTGGAACCGGGTTATGGAATTACCATTGGAAATGCAATTAGAAGAATTTTACTTTCTTCCTTAGAAGGCTTTGCCATTACAGGTATTAAAATTGAAGGCGTTGATCACGAATTTTCTGCCATTGACGGAGTTGTTGAAGATGTAACTTCAATTATCCTAAACTTAAAGCAAGTGCGCTTTAAGCAGCAAATTGAAGGAACAGACTCTGAAACCGTAACGGTTACCGTTTCCGGCCAAGATAAAATGACAGCAGGCGATATTGGAAAGTTTACTTCGGCTTTTCAAGTATTAAATCCTGATCACGTAATTTGTGAAATGGAGCGCTCTGTTAAAATTCAAATGGAAATTACGATCAACAAGGGTAGAGGGTACGTTCCATCTGAAGAAAATAGAGTAGAAGATGCACCTGTAGGTTTTATTCCAATAGATGCAATTTATACTCCAATTAAGAATGTGAAGTACAGCATTGAAAATTATCGTGTTGAACAAAAAACAGACTACGAAAAGCTTTTGATAGATATTGAGTCTGACGGTTCAATACACCCAAAAGAAGCTTTAAAAGAAGCTGCAACGATTTTAATCCAGCATTTTATGTTATTCTCTGATGAGAAAATTGCATTAGAAACGGAGGTAAAGTCAGCTGTTGAAGAGTTTGATGAAGATTCACTTCATATGCGCCAGTTGTTGAAGACCAAATTGGTTGATATGGATTTATCAGTGCGCGCACTTAACTGTTTAAAAGCTGCTGATGTTGAAACATTGGGAGAACTAGTACAGTTCAACAAAAACGATTTATTAAAATTTAGAAACTTTGGTAAAAAGTCATTAACAGAGCTAGATGAGTTGGTTGAAAACAAGAACTTGAGCTTTGGAATGAATGTATCAAAGTATAAACTCGATAAGGACTAAGGGAAATGAGACACGGAAAGAAATTTAACCACTTAAGCAGAACAAAGTCGCATAGAAAAGCGATGCTTTCGAATATGGCTTGTTCATTAATTCAGCACAAAAGAATTAATACTACCCTTGCCAAAGCTAAAGCTTTGCGTGGATTCGTAGAACCATTAATTACTAAGTCTAAAGACGATTCTACACACTCACGTCGTGTTGTTTTTAGTTACTTAAATGACAAGTATGCTGTAACTGAACTTTTCAGAGAAGTTGCTCCAAAAGTGGGTGAACGTGCAGGAGGATATACTCGTATTATTCGCACAGGAAACCGATTGGGAGATAATGCTGAAATGTGTATGATGGAGTTGGTTGACTTCAACGAACTATACGTTTCTGAAGGTAAAACTCCTGCTAAGAAGAAAACACGTCGTAGAAGAGGTGGAAGCAGCAATGCTACAACTACTGAAACCAAAGCCGAAGATAATAAGCCTGAAGCTAAAAAAGCTGAGCCAAAAGCAGAGTCGTCTAAAGAAGAGACGAAGAAAGCGGCTCCTAAAGCTGAAGCTAAAAAGGAAGAAGCTCCAAAGAAAGAGGAGCCTAAAAAGTCTGATGATCAAAAAGAGGATAAAGCATAATTATGTCCAAAGCGACGATAATGATTTGATTTATAAAAAGGATAAAACTTGGTGTTTTATCCTTTTTTTTGATGTATAATTTACTATTGAATAAAGCTATTATATTTGACTTAAATTTTAAACCTATTTTAAACAGATGAAGTACAAGACTCGCGCAAAAGGAATCATCGTTCTAGAAGACGGAACAGTTTTTCACGGTTTATCAGCCGGTATTTTGGGAACTTCTACCGGTGAAATTTGCTTTAATACCGGAATGACAGGTTACCAAGAAATTTACACAGACCCTTCTTACTTTGGTCAGATTATGGTTTGCGCAACTGCACACATTGGCAATTATGGAGTTCAAGAAGACGAGGTGGAGTCTGATTCTGTTAAAATAGCAGGATTAATTTGTAAAAAGTTCTCTGACGGTTTTTCAAGACCTTCAGGAGATGCTTCTTTGCAAGAGTATTTTGAAGAAAATAATATTGTTGCGATTACAGATGTTGACAGCCGCGCCATTGTGCGTCAGATTCGCGATAAGGGAGCAATGAACGTAATCATTTCTTCTGTTGAGTTCGACGTAGATAAATTAAAGGCACAACTTAAAGAAGTGCCTTCTATGCAAGGTTTGGAACTCTCATCAAAAGTAGCTACTAAGGAAGCATATACTCTTGGTGATGAAAACTCACCTTATAAGGTGGCAGTGATTGACTATGGCACTAAAAAGAACATCTTGCGTTGCCTAACTGATCGAGGTGCTTTCTTAAAAGTTTTTCCTATGAATACACCGGTAAAAGAGATTTTAGATTGGCAACCGGATGGAATTATGTTGAGTAATGGTCCGGGTGACCCTTCAGCTATGCCTGATACAATTGAGCAAGTGAGAATGTTAGTTGATTCAGGTACTCCTATTTTTGGCATTTGCTTAGGCCACCAATTGCTAGCCCTTGCTGCCGGTTTAAAAACCATAAAAATGCACAACGGACATCGTGGTATTAATCATCCTGTAAAAAATATTTTAACAGGAAAAGGTGAAGTAACTTCTCAAAATCATGGTTTTGTTGTTGATAGAGACTCCTTAGAAGCCCATGAAGGAATTGAATTGACTCATGTTCATTTGAATGACAATTCGGTAGCCGGAATGCGTTACAAAAACAAAGATATCTTCTCAGTTCAATATCATCCGGAATCTTCTCCGGGACCACATGATTCAAGGTATTTATTTGATGACTTTATTGAAAAATTAGCAAAACGTAAATCTGCATAAAATGACAATAGCCAATATACATGCCCGACAAATATTAGATTCAAGAGGTAACCCAACCATTGAAGTAGATGTAACTACTCAAAATGGTGTTCAAGGAAGAGCTGCTGTACCTTCGGGAGCTTCAACCGGAATTCATGAAGCCGTAGAGCTAAGGGATCAAGATCCGGCTGCATATTTAGGAAAAGGTGTGCTTAAAGCAGTTCAAAATGTCAACCAAACATTGAATGAAGAACTGAATGGAGCCAATGTTTTTGATCAAATTGGAATTGATCGTTATATGATTGATTTAGATGGTACGCCAAATAAAGCAAACTTAGGCGCAAATGCCATTCTTGGAGTTTCTCTGGCAGTTGCTAAGGCTGCTGCTGCTGAAATGGGCATGCCTTTGTATCGATACATTGGAGGAGTAAATGCACGCACTTTACCGATGCCAATGATGAATATTTTGAACGGCGGTTCACATGCAGACAATAGCATCGATTTTCAGGAATTTATGGTGATGCCGATAGGTGCTCAAAGTTTTGCTCATTCTCTACAAATGGGAACGGAAATTTTTCACCATTTGAAGAAGGTGTTAAAAGACAAAGGATTTTCAACAAATGTAGGAGATGAGGGAGGTTTTGCACCGAATTTGGGTTCGAATGAAGAAGCCATTGAGTATGTTTTAAAAGCCATAGAAAATGCAGGTTATAAACCGGGTGAGGAAGTTGGTATTGCCATGGATGCAGCAGCTTCTGAGTTTTACATTGAGGAGGAGAAAGTATATCATTTCCACAAATCGAGCGGTGATAAATTAACTGCCGACGATATGGTTGCTTATTGGAAAGATTGGGTGAATAAATACCCTATTGTTTCCATTGAAGACGGACTGTGGGAAGACGATTGGAAAGGATGGAAGTCTTTAACTAAGGCAATTGGCAATAAAGTTCAATTGGTTGGTGACGATTTGTTTGTAACGAATGTGAATCGCTTGCAAAAAGGAATTGATCAAAATGTGGGGAATTCAATTTTGATTAAAGTGAATCAAATTGGAACATTAACAGAAACCATTGAAGCGGTTGAGTTGGCGACTAAGAGTGGCTATACTTCTGTGATGAGTCATCGTTCAGGTGAAACAGAAGACACCACCATAGCCGACTTGGCGGTAGCGCTAAGTACCGGACAGATTAAAACCGGCTCAGCTTCTCGTTCAGATCGAATGGCAAAATACAATCAATTGCTTCGCATTGAAGAATTATTGGGCGGTACAGCAAACTTCCCAAAGAAGCTGTTTAAATAAAAAATTAAATAATAATCTTGAAAGCCGATAAAATGAAGGCAATACTATCTTTCATTTTGTCGGTTTTTTGTTTGTTGTCGCCAAGTGCACAGAATACGGTAGTAGGTTAAATGGGGTAGTGTCCCATTTGTCACTTATACAAGTGTAGTGTTGTAATTTTTTTAAAATCAGTTGTTTGAAAATAATTGAAGACCTAGAAGTAGGAGATAATATATTATTATAATCTAAATGTTAAGTTCATTGAAAATCAAGGTGTTGATGTTTTTGCTAAAAGTGGAGTTTCTGAATAAGTTAGAATAGATTTAGAAAATGGGGCAATTTTGAATTTAATATAGCTCATCCAATTTTTGTAGATGAAGACAATTGGATAATAGCAGAAGATATTGAAAAAGAGGGTGAAGTTCTTATTTTGAAAGGAGAAGAGTTACAGTTATTAAAAATTAATTCCGTATCTATTGTCAAGCAAAATACTTATAGCTATAACATTAATGTTGAAAATAATAACTTCTTAATTACAAATTCAAATGTTTTGGTGTTGGGTATTCGACATCTAAAGGAAAAATTAAATAATGAATAAGAATCACAATTGAGAAAATTAATGCAAAATATAATCTCATTTTATGAGTATATCTATTTTAGACTTTTTTTATTTCAAAAAAAACTTTGGGATGATAGTAAAAGTATGGGAGGTATAAGCTCTAATTATGTAATTGCTTTTAGTTCTATGGCTTTAGTCTTTTCAATTGATATACTGATATCTAAAACTTTTAACATAAATAGATTATTTGATAGTTTACAAATTATTGTTGTTTTGATAATTGCTTTATCTATTTTATTGCACTTTTTAGTTAAAATTGATGAAGACGTTCTTGAAGAAAGGTTCTCTAACACTAATAAAAATAGTTTTTCATGGCGGCTTAAGGGATTCTTGTCTTTGGTTTATGTTTTTGGGCCAATGATTTTGTATTTTCTTTTGATGTGGTAATAAATATAAGTAACGTCCTATTTGTCAATTAAACAAGTGTAGTGTTGTAATTTCGTTAAAATCAGTTGTTTGAAAATAATGTAATAAAATACATAAAGTAAAAGGTTAAAACTGAATAGCTGTAGGTCTTTAAAATTTGCAAAAAAATTATAGTGCTGCCTCATTTGTCGCCTGAGAGGCAATACAATGTTTGTTTCAAAAGGATTTGAATATGATTTTTATTGTAAAAATGAAGCGTCATTTTTGTAGTGGAAAGTTTATTAAGAAAGGGAGAAACAACATTAATTACAATCAAAAAAAGAAACTAATTAGTTACCTTTGTGTTTAAGTATATGAGAACATTAGAACCGTTTGAAGATTATTTTTGGAAGTTTTATAATGCTCAATCCAAGGCAGTACAAGAGAAAATAGATATGTTTTGGAAGTTGTGATCAGTATGGAGCGAATCCCAAAACAGTTTTTTAAACACTTGGAAGATGGTATTTATGAGATTAGGGTAAAAGTAGGAAGCGATATATTTCGCATATTCTGCTTTTTTGATGAAGGAAGCTTAGTTATTTTACTACATGCTTTCCAAAAGAAAAGCCGGAAAACACCTAGAAAAGAAATACAAAGAGCGAAACAATTAAGAACAAAATATTATGAAACCACTAAAGGTGGTTTGTGATTACAATAAAATATTAAAAGAATCATGGACAAACCAAAGACATTCAATGAACACCTTGACCGTAAATACGGTGAAAAAGGAAGTAAAAGTCGAGATGATTTTAACGAAAGAGCTCAGGCTTATATGATTGCAGAGATGTTAAAGTCTGCTCGTAAAGAAGCTCATTTAACTCAACAAGAGTTAGCTGATAAACTAAAAGTTAAACGCGCCTATATTTCCAAAATAGAAAGGGCTATTAGCGATATGAGACTATCTACTTTAAAAAAAGTAGTAGAAGAAGGGCTTGGCGGAAAACTTCACATCAAGGTAGAACTATAAACAAATATCTCGATGTAGAAAAGCGGTATTTCGCCTTCAGTCGTTAAAATAGTTTCACTTATATAATTTTGCAAGAATACATGTTAGTTTTCTTTATAACAGATTCTTAATAGTGGTGTGGTCATGTTTAACATAGTTTTAATTTGAAGTGCAGTAACACTTTGAAGTCAGTTAATAATTTTAATGTCACTCCATTTGTCAGTTGAAAGAAAAATAATGCATTTGTGTGCTTGAATGAGTCATTTTGGGTACAGAAAAAATTAAAGGCTTAATTTTGATAGAGATTAAAAAAGGAGAGTTATGGTCATAGAATTAAAAAAGGGTTCAGATAAACAAGCTATAGAGCGTTTGTTAGCTAAATTGAGAAAGCAGAAGTTAAAAAAAGGGTTAGATGCTTTAAAGTATGCTGGAACATTGTCCATAACAGAAGATGGTTTAAAACTGCAAAAGAGATTACGAGATGAGTGGGAGTAAGATTCTACTAGACACCAATATAATCGTTTACTTTTTAAATTTGATGATACATTAACCATCTTTTTAGTTTGTGAGTTATTTTTTGATAGGTTTTTTTGTTGTGTAAACAATATGATTTTTTCAAAATAGTAGTAGGTACAGTGAGAATAATCAACCCATACCAGCCATCGAATTGATACTCTCCAATTGATTTTCAATTAGGCTAAAATCATTGCTTATATCACTTGTAAAACAGCCGACTCTTCCTTATTTTTGCAATCCTGTGAAATGAAAACAAAAAGTTGATTTTCTTGTTTTTTTATGCAGTAAATATATTCACCTTAAAATACAGAAGAAATGTCAGAAATAGCAGAATTAAAAGTTGGAGATAAAGTATATAAATTACCGATCATTACCGGTACGGAAGATGAAAAGGCAATTGATATTAGTAAACTTCGTGGAGAGTCTGGTTTAATTACCTTAGACCCGGGCTTTAAAAATACAGGTTCAACGAAATCTGCTATCACTTTCTTAGATGGAGAAAAGGGAATTCTGCGTTACAGAGGTTATGCTATTGAAGACTTAGCAGAAAAGTCTACTTTTTTAGAGGTAGCTTATCTGTTGATTTACGGTGAACTTCCAAACAAAACTACATTAGATAGTTTTACTTCTGATATTACAAAACATACATTAATTCACGAAGATATTAAAAGCATATTAGATGGCTTTCCATCTAATTCTCATCCAATGGGTGTGCTTTCTTCATTGGTGTCTTCTTTAACGGCATTTTATCCTGAATCGTTAGATCCAAACCGTTCGGCCAAGGATGTTGACTTAAGCATTAGAAGGTTATTAGCAAAAGTGCCAACAATGGCAGCTTGGGCTTACAAAAATGAAATTGGTCATCCAGCAAACTATCCGGATAACAAATTAAATTATACTTCTAACTTTTTGAAGATGATGTTTGCCGTGCCGGCTGAAGATTACGATGTAGATCCGGTAATTGCCAATGCATTGGATAAGTTATTGATTCTTCATGCAGATCATGAACAAAACTGTTCAACTTCAACGGTTAGAGTTGTTGGATCTTCGCATGCAAGTTTATATGCTTCTATCGCAGCTGGAATTGGTGCACTTTGGGGACCACTTCATGGAGGTGCTAACCAAGCAGTAATTGAAATGTTGGAAGGAATTAAGAAAGATGGAGGTGATGTAAATAAATACATGGCTAAAGCAAAAGATAAAGACGATCCATTTAGATTGATGGGCTTTGGTCATAGAGTATACAAAAACTTTGATCCAAGAGCGAAAATCATTAAGAAAGCTGCTGATGACGTATTAGATAAGTTAGGCATTAACGATCCAATTTTAGAAATTGCGAAAGGATTAGAGGAAGTAGCTTTAAAAGACGATTATTTCGTAGAGCGTAAATTATATCCAAATGTTGATTTCTACTCCGGTATTATTTACCGTGCGATTGGAATTCCAACTTCAATGTTTACCGTTATGTTTACATTAGGTCGCTTACCGGGATGGATTGCTCAATGGAAAGAAATGAGAGAAAATAAAGAGCCTATTGGTCGTCCAAGACAGGTTTACACAGGCAAAAATTTAACAGATTTTGTTCCTGTAGAAAAGAGATAATCACATATTCATAATTTTTGGTATAGGGAGGCCGACGACGGTCTCCCTTTTTTAGTTGTGATTATTTTGATACCTTTATATTTCATTTATAGCCAAATAGTCATGAAAAAAACGCTACTTTCTCTTATTTTTTCTTTCTTTTCTTTTTGGGCTGTAGCTTGCAGCTGCTATCCATTTTATTCTTTTTGTGAATATAAAAACATACTCAATCCTGACTTAATTCTTAGTGCTGAAATTATTGATACTAATCAGCACGGTATAAGGTTAAAGAAAATTGATTTGATAGAAGGAACTGAGCTTCGAGATACTATACCGGTGTGGAACGACACTGACTTTTTTTGTACCGGCACGATTACAATGAGAGCTACTCAAATAGGTGAGGTTGGCGATACAGTTATCGTTATGCTTCCAAGAATAGATTCTGTTTATACTCCTTGGGGCGTTATTGGTGATTATCGGACACCCATGCATTTGTGCGGGCATGCATTTATTAAAATCAAAAATGACACTTTAAATCATGCACCGCATTATTATCTTGAAGGAAATCCTCCATCAATAGTTACTGTTGAACGACCTTCTTATCAGGATTTTATTACTTATTTAGGGCAATACAGCGATTGTGAAGATTTAAGAAAAGGAGACTTTGCTTATAAACCTTTTCCTGAGTCGATAGGTACATATTGGACGGATTTTGAAGATGTAAATGGCTTGCAGCAATCATATAATTACCAGTATCAAATTACAAAAGACACTTTGATTAACAGTAAGGTCTATCAAAAATTGCAACGTACTACAAGACATGAAATATATCATAGTGGATCCAATGTGAGTTATTCGAAAGAAACTTTTGGGTACTTAAGAAATGATAGTCTAAACAAAAAGGTGTATATAAGACTTAAAGACAGCACTTATGACGTTTTATTTTATGATTTTGACCTTCAAGTGGGAGATACTTTAAAAGGCACATTTTTTAATAATTCAACGACTACTCTTAACTATAATCAAGTTGATAGTATAGGGTTTATTCGAATATCTTCTAATTTACACAGAGTCTTTTTCTTTAATCGGAACTGTAATACAGACACATTGATAGAAGGTATAGGTTGGAATACGGGCGCTTTTATGGAATCAATTCCATGCTTTTTAGCTGCAACATATGATTTAGAGTGTTTAAGTGTTAATGGTAATAGTTACTATCCAGACTCAAGCTACAGTTGCGATTTAATCACCGGAATAAAAGACAACAGACAACTAATTCAAGATCGAACTATTGTTTTCCCAAATCCAATTCATGAAACCTTTCAAATTGATAGTCCGATAGCTTTTGAAAATATTCAATTATATAACAATAAAGGTCAGATGATTAAATCTCTTTCTCCTAAGAAAAAGTATTGGAGTTTGAATGTTTCTTCGGGGATTTATTTTCTAAGATTTGAAACCGAAGATGGGCAACTATTTCACAAAAAAATAATGAAACACTAACTTTTCAAACTTACTTTTGAAGACATTAATCTTTTTTGCTCCGGCATTGTTATATCAATAAATTTGACAAAATGGGATACAAAAGTTTGGCGGCGGCGGTTCGCGATTTGGAGAAAAATGGACACTTAATTCGCATTAAAGAAGAGGTGGATCCAAATCTTCAAATGGCAGCAATTCACTTGAGGGTTTATGCAGCAGGTGGGCCGGCAATTTTTTACGAGAATGTAAAAGGTAGTCCTTTTCCGGCTGTGTCAAATTTATTTGGAACTCTTGAGCGTAGTAGATTTATTTTTAGAGATACCTTAGACGCTGTAAAGCAAATGGTACAGTTAAAAGGCGATCCCTCAAAAGCGCTAAAGCATCCATTAAAATATGCCGGTTTACCATTTTCTGCATTAAAAGCATTGCCGATGAAGAGTTTTGGCAGTGCTCCAATTACTTACGGTCAAACAAAAATTAGTCAGCTGCCGCAAATAAAGTCGTGGCCAATGGATGGTGGGGCTTTTGTTACACTTCCCATAGTGTACTCTGAAGACATCAGTAAAAAAGGAGTAATGAACTCTAACTTGGGAATGTATCGAGTGCAACTCAGTGGAAACGACTATGAATTAGATCATGAAATTGGCTTACATTATCAGATTCACAGAGGAATAGGCGTTCATCAAGCTAAAGCGAATGAATTGGGTAAACCTCTTCCGGTATCCATTTTTGTGGGAGGACCCCCTTCGCATACCTTTGCTGCCGTTATGCCACTACCTGAAGGTTTGTCGGAGTTAACTTTTGCAGGTGCATTGGGAGGCAGAAGATTTCGATATTTACGCAAGAACGGGCATTTGCTGTCAGCTGATGCTGATTTTGTGATTTGTGGAAAGGTTTATCCGAATGAGACGAAAATTGAAGGCCCTTTTGGAGATCATTTAGGATACTATTCTTTAAAACATGAATTTCCTATGATGAGGGTTGAGAACGTCTATCATCGAAAAGATGCTATTTGGCCATTTACTGTTGTTGGTCGACCACCGCAAGAAGACACAAGCTTTGGAGATTTGATCCACGAAATAACCGGCTCAATCATCCCTTCAGAAATTCCCGGTTTGCACGAAGTAAATGCAGTAGATGAGGCCGGTGTTCATCCACTTTTATTTGCTATTGGAAGTGAACGCTACACACCTTATGCAGAAGTAAAGCAACCTGCAGAATTATTGACAATCGCCAACCATATTTTAGGTTTTGGTCAGATGTCTTTAGCAAAGTACCTTTTCATTTCTGCCAAGGAAGATAATCCGTCTTTAAGACTGTACCAAAAAGAGGACTTCTTTAGGCATATTTTAGAAAGAGTTGATTGGACTAGGGATATACATTTTCAGACAAAAACGACAATTGATACTCTAGATTATAGCAGCGAAGAGTTAAATTTTGGCTCAAAAGTAGTTATTGCTGCTGTTGGGAAACCAATTCGTAAGTTGGCAACAGAGCTTCCCTCTGAAATAGAATGGCCGAAAAGTGTAAAAGATGTAAAATTGGCTTCTGTAGGATTAGTGGTTGTTCAATTAAACGCTTTTACAGATTATGAAACTGCTCAAAAAGAACTTAAAGAATTCACGGAGCAGCTGAATGCTCAACTGGGTAAATTAGAACAAATTACCATGATTGTAATTGCCGATGACGCACCATTTGTAGCTGCTAATTTTTCTAATTTCATGTGGGTAACTTTTACACGTTCTAACCCCTCACATGATATTTATGGCGTAGGTTCATTTACTCAGTTTAAGCATTGGGGCTGTAAAGGGCCATTAATTATTGATGCTAGAATAAAGCCACATCATGCTCCGGCGCTCGTAGCTGACCCTGAAATTGAAAAAAGTGTTGACGCTCTCGCTGTAAAAGGAGGATCTTTGCACGGAATCATCTAAAATGGCTAATTTAATCCCTTCGATGAAGGGCGTTTTATTAGTTATACTTGGGTTTTTCGCTTTGCAGCTCTTAGCTCAAAATGATGATTCTCTGAAAACTGAAGTAGAAAAAAACTTCAGGGCATATCCCTTGCCGGTAGTTTATTATACACCAGAAACTCGTTTTGCTTTTGGAGCGGTGACTTTGTTTAACTTCAGGTTTAAAGGTGAGTCGGCAGAAAGTAGAAACTCTCAATTTCAATTAGGGGGAGCTTATACTCAAAACGACCAAATGCTTTTTTACGCTCCTTACCAATTCTTTTTGAAAGAAAATAAATACAACATTTTTGGTCAGTTTTATTATTACAACTACAGTTATAATTTTTATGGTGTAGGGAATGATGTGCCTAAAGATTATGAAGAGTTATACTTTGTCAATATTCCCAGAATACGAATTAATGCTACACAGTTGGTGCGAAAAAATCTATATTTTGGTTTTAGATATTGGTTTGATGAATTTGATATTCAGGAAACTGAAGAAAATGGATTGCTTAGTCAGAACTTAGTAGAAGGAGCCGATGGTGGAACAATTTCTTCATTGGGGTTTGTGGCATTATATGATAGCAGAGACAATTATAATTACCCTGAAAAAGGTGCTTGGTTTGAGATCTTGGCTTTGCCTAATAGAAAAGAACTGGGTAGTGATTTTAATTTTATTCGCTTTTCATTAGACTATGTGAAATATCATAAAGTAGCGTCAAAGTCCGTATTTGTTGTAAACTTATTTGGCGTTTCTAACTTTGGCGAAGTACCCTTTAACGAGATGGCTTTTATAGGCGGTCGTTCTAAAATGCGAGGATATTATGAAGGACGGTTCAGGGACAAACATTTATGGATGGTTCAAGCAGAATGGCGACAAGAAATTAAAGGAAAAATTGGTGCCGTAGCTTTTGGTGGAGTAGGAGGAGTGGCTTCAGAGATAAATAATTTTGAATTGAATAATACAGTTCCTTCAGCAGGTGTGGGTATTCGCTATAGAATGGATGAGTCCGATAAAATTAATATTCGCTTGGATTATGGAGTGGGACTTTATGGTAGTAGTGGTATTTATTTAACTTTTGGAGAGGCGTTTTGAATATGGGATGAAGGAAGAAGGATTAAAGTTGAAGGTTGGGTTTTAATGTTAATTGCTTTTTTTTTCAGTTCTTTGATGAGAAAATGAATTCAAGTTTCTTTAAACTCTCAAATGACAATTTTCCATTTAAACAAAAAGTAGTTTCAATGTTATATTTCAGGACAGGACAATCAAAATAAAAAAGCGCGGAAATTAATCCACGCTTTTTTTATTCATCTTTCGCGCAAGCGAAAATTCTCTAAGCTCTCTATACTCTATCCACCAATTTGTACCGGTGTTCCTCCACCAGCATTAGGGTTTGGGTTCTCACCCGGAGTAACGTTGGCTTTAATTCTTAAAACAGTTGTTGCAGGCTCAGTATTGGCTGTAATAGAAACCGTTTTAGTTTGCTGATTTGCTTGTGTTCCGGGTCTGTAAATTACTTCAATTTCACCTGTCTCTCCCGGAGCTATAGGCTCTCTTGGATAGCTAGGCACAGTACAACCACAACTTCCTTTTGCATCAGAAATAATTAATGGATGCTCACCTGTATTGGTGAAAGTAAAGGTTTTTGGATTAGTAGTATTTTGATCAATCGTGCCAAAATCATGTTCCATTTCAGCAAACTGAATGCTCGTTTTTGGACCTTGTGGTTTTGGAGGCGTATTGGCTTGATTGTTTTGTTGGTTCATGTTCATTTGGTTCTGCTGATTTGCAGGAGTTGCAGCAGCATTACTTGCCGCACTTTTGTTGACAGCAGTTTTTTCATAAGAAACACCATCATCGTTTAAAATCATTACCGTATTAGCAATAGTAACTACAGCTACCAATACTAATAATCCATTTTTCAAATTTTCACTCATTGTTATACAGTTTTTAGGTTTTTGCGATTACAAATATAATTATTCAGATTCAAGTTTTGCCTTCATAAAGGAATCACTTTGTATCATATTGATTGCCTCAATATAAAAGTCATTTAATTCATTAATTATTTCAAAATAAGCAGATGTATGATATAGGTTTCTTGCTAATAGTGCTTTAATTTGGGTTTGAATTAGCTTTTTAGATTTTTCATAATCTTCCTCAGACTTTTCTACATTCTTCTCTTTGTCTGCAAATTCAAAAAAGTCACCCATAAAGTCGTCATCTATTTCAAATGACTTTTTAAATTCAGGGAAAGTAGGGTAGTCTTTTAAATATTGTTTTCTGTTTTTGTCGAGGTGAGTTAAGGTAAACTCATTGTAAACCCCACGGCGAATTAAACTTTTATTTAGCTCTGAGTTAAATGAAGTATCGATGGGAATAAAAATATCCGGCATAATTCCGCCACCACCGTAAACTACTCTTTTGTTTGGAGTAAAATACTTTAATGAATCCGGAAACTCAATACTATCAGCCTCTAAGAGTTCTCCACTTGTGTATCGCCTGTTCAGTTCATTATAATAGTCTTTCTTTCCATTATCGTATGGTCGTTGAATAGAACGTCCGGTTGGCGTGTAGTAGCGAGCTGTAGTTAATCGAATCATCGAACCATCGGGTAGAGGAAAAGGTTTTTGAACCAAGCCTTTTCCAAATGAACGTCTTCCAATTACTAATCCTCTGTCCCAGTCTTGAATTGCTCCTGAGACAATCTCACTTGCAGAAGCAGAGCCTTCGTCGATTAATACAACTACTTTTCCATTCTCAAATGAACCTCTTGAAGTGGCTTTGTACTCTTCCTTGCTTTGTTTATCCCCTTCGGTATAAACAATCATCTTTCCTTGCTCTAAAAATTCGTCGGCCATTAAAAAGGCAGTTTGTAAGTATCCTCCACCGTTTCCTCTTAAATCTAAGATTAAACTTTCAGCACCTTTTTGTTTTAAGGTATCTAGAGCTTGGCTGAACTCTCTCATAGTTGTTCTTGCAAATCTGTTTACCTTGATGTAAGCAATGTCAGGAGTAGCTAAATAAGAAGCATCAATACTGTAAATGGGAATTTTATCTCTGGTTATGGCAAAATCGAGCAATTGACTTTCGCCATTTCTTTTAATTTGGACATTTACCACTGTGCCTTTCTTTCCTCTAAGTCTGTCGGCAACTCCCTTATTGGAAATGCCGATTCCGGCGACATTCTCTCCTCCAATGGTAACAATTCTATCACCTGAAAGAATTCCTAAGCTTTCTGATGGTCCTCCTGAAATAGGTGATACCACAGTTATGGTATCGTGCAAAATATTAAACTGAATTCCTATGCCTTCAAAATTTCCCTCAAGCGGTTCGTTCATGGCTTTTAAGTCTTCCTCCGGAATGTATACAGAGTGTGGATCAAGTTCCTTTAGCAAACCAACAATGGCATCTTCAACCATTTTTTTATTATCAACAGAGTCTACATAAGCATAGTTAATGATGGTTAGAAGGTTGTCGAATTTAACAACTCCATCTGTTTTGGCGCTCATTTGATTTTTCTCCTGAGCTATTGAAAAACTGCTAAAGCCAACAAAAGCCAAGCAAAAGATTAATGTCAATTTATTCATTCTTGTAAATATTGAGTTCTACTTTATGGAAAGTACTTTTAAATTTTCATCACATAAAATGGGAAAAATCAAAGCTTATCAAAGTTAAGAATAGCAATTCCTAAGCCAAGTTAATAAACGTTAAGCGGTAAGATATTGTTTCGAGCGGTAGAGAAATATTATTCCCCAATTAAAGGATCAGAATCAATTGGGTTGACACCTACTGACTTAAGTGGAACTCTTTTACCGTTTTTATAAGCTACTACAAATGCACCTTTGTATCCTTCAACTATCATTTCGACTTTGTGTCTAGCTGCTTGGTTGAAGTTGTTGAAAGCACCACTCATGTACCGGTAAAAGCCACCTGACTCTACAACAAATAAGTTAGGGATAGATTTAAAGTTGTCTTCTGTAGGTTGATTCTTAAATGCACCTAATTGAACTCTAAATACAACTTCTTCTAAAGTCTCATCAGTAGTTTCAACTTCAACTGCACTGTTTTCAGCAATGCTTGCTTCTCCGGCATTTAGTTTAGAGTAGTTTCCGGTTAAGTCTTTTTTAAGCACCTCAGCTTCATTGAATCCTTGTTGACTTAGTTTTTTAGCTCTACTACTTGCTTCTGCAATGGTTTTATAATTGCCCACCATATAAATGGTTTTGTCTTTTTGGTCAATCTTGCTCAAGTCCTTTAAGCTAAGTAAGTCAGTCATATTTTCTGGGACTTCACCATATTTATGTTCGCTTACTTTTACACGATACTTTGAACTACTTTTTCTGCCACCTCTAGTAAAATCTCTTTCAATTATTTCAGCATAAGAGAGTGTAGAATCATTTAATTTTAAGTATTTCTGATAAATCATTTCATCAGTTAGTTCTACACCTTTGTGATTGGTTCGATTCGGGTTTTTACTGTAAATTTCTTCATCTTTATAATTGGGTATTCCATCACCATCGGAGTCTACCGGACAACCTGTAGAGTCTATGTCTAACCCACGAGGAGTGTTGGGGCAATCATCAACTAAGTCAATTACTCCGTCGTTATCAAAGTCTTCAGTATCTCCGTAAGCCAGTAGGTCAATTTCTTCTTCACCCTCTTCGTTAAATGGGTCTGCCGGAGCAACTTTTTGGAAATTATAAGTAACAGAAATACTGTTTACTAAGAAGTGGTCGTTATTGCCATTTCCTTTTTTGCCACCTACAAATTCACGAGACGAGTTGGGAGTTACTCCATCTATATAGTCAGAAAACGTCAGGTGCATAATACTTTGTAGTCGGAAGTTAAACTGATCATTTAGTTTCATGCTAACTCCTAGACCAACCGGCATGGCAAAGGTTTTTTCTTCGTAGGTATCACTTTCGTTGTAGCCTACATTTCGAATGTCAGTTTCGTAGGAGTAGTCACGATTTACAATTACAGCATTTTGTGCATTATCTGAGTTTTCGGGTATATTTCTTATTGAACCATCAGACCAATAATTGTATGGTTCGCCATTTGCTAATAAGTCAGTTTTTGGATCAAAGTTTACTACTTCAAATCCGGCGGTTACAAAAGGAGTAATGGTTCTGTTTTGTGGCAAAAAGTGATCAAAATTGTACTCGGCATAAACTCCACCGGCAGTTAAGTTCGACTCAAAATTTACATTTCTCACCAATGAGCGTTCTTCACCCCTTACTTTACCTCTTAAAAAGCTAATTCTTACATTTAAGTAGGATGTAATTGGATTAATAAAATACAAACTATAGGCAGGATTTCCACTAATTGCACTGTAATTGTTGTCATTTAAATCACCATAAAAACCAATACTACCAACACTAAAGCCTAATGTAGGACTTGTAACTTTTCGTTCAGATGTTTCATCTTGAGCAAACAGCCCTAAAGAAATAAAAAAAGTAAATAATAGTGTAAGGCTTGGTTTCATTGATTATTTAATTTCCAATATTCAGTTAGAATTTTCAACGAAAATATTCATTTTAATTGAATTGAACTTAAAAATCGTTAAAATCTATACTAAAAATATGCCCTAAAGATAGTAGATATTTTTGAAAGTAGCTTATTTATACCACTTTTGCTTGGTAATCATTAAAGCTTCTTGAACTGTAATTCGCTCACCACTGTTATAGGCTGCAACAAAAGCATCTTTTATTTTATTGTCTTCTACCCAAACTTCATTTCTTCGATCTCTTGCTTCTTTATATATTGGGAATGAGCCTATCGTGTATTTGTACCAAGTATTGTGAAACTCTATATTTACAGTTTCTCTAATGTTATGGCGGTCAATAAAATATTGTTGGTTGACTTCTTTTTTGGCAGCTGCAATTTGAACTCTGTAGGCTACGGCAGTTTCGGGAGCAGGGATGTTAGTGATTTCATCAACATCCTCTTTAGTTGTATTCTCCTCTTTATTTTCTTCGCTTACTTCTTGAACAAAAGCGTCCTTTTCGTCATCAATAACAGTTTTAGTTGTTTCTTCTGTTTCCGTCGTACTTGGCTCGCTATCTTTAGCCAATTGTTGTCCTTCTTCAGGCGAAGTAAAATAATTTTTAAACCTGCTTCCAGCCATGGGAGCTTGCTTAGATACATCACTGTCTAGATATGAAAACACCCCATGAACTGTCACTGAGTCTAAATCGTCAGATGTACTTTCAAGTCCATACTTAACAGAATATTTGTCTTCTTTTGGAAGGGTCATCCATAAAATTTTCATTACTCGGTTTTCAAAAGAAAAGAAACCTTCATTGTTTTCGATTGCACTGGCTTCAAAGCCTTCCGGTAAGTATTCCTCAACTTTTCCAAAGCTATTCAGGCTTCCTTTTTCAATTGTTAACTCTACTGCGTATCGACCGTTAGACAAATGGCTTATTTTTCGATTGATTTTTATTTGATCGGTTGAAGTAATGTTTTCGTCAACTTCATTTGTGCCTTTAGTTTTAGGTGAGGTTTCCTGAACTTTCTCTTTTTTGTTTTTAGGAGGAACTTCTAAAGCTAAACCTTCCGGCATATTAGAAGATGGTTTTACCGTCATTACATGTGTTTCAGCTTCAATATCTTTTCGTTCATTCTCCTTTATATAAGAAAATTTTCCATCAATGTTAAAGTCCCCTTCTATACTTTGTTCAGTTTTAACTTTATAGCTAATTGAAAAGCTTTCTTCTTCTGGCAAAGCCATCCAGATAATCTTTACTTCTTGGTTTTTAAAAGAGAAAGTCGCTCCTTCTGTGGTTACTGATTCTGCGATAAAACCTTTAGGTAGTTTTTGTTGCCATTTAGCAAAACCCTCATGCTCACCTTTGTTTACTTCTACTTTAATTGTAAAAGTTTGTCCTGCATAAATTTCATCAGGAATGTTCTGATTTACGGTAACTACATCGTTAAAGAAAAGTTTGAAAATGAGTATAGCAATCAGGTTTAAACTAATAATTCCAATTTTAGCCATGGTGGTATAGATTGATGATTTGGGTCATAAAATTTTGTTTCGCTTTGGGTCTGTTTTTTATTAACAGTTGTTCAAAACTTATGAAACCAAAGCTATCTATTAAGCTAAAGGGATTTGCTGACACTGTTAACAAGTTATTAACGCTAATTTGTTAAAAGTGTGAATAAGTAATATTGAAAATGCTTAAGCTGAAGTTAAGAGCTTAAACTCTTTGGTATTTTAGGTGTTAGTTGATTTTCCAATAAAATGTACTATACCGTACAGTAGAGATAAGCTAACTATTAAGCTAAGCCACATGGGTACTCCAAAGGCTGCCGGAATAGTGCCAAATAAAAGTGCCACCACTCCTACAGTTAATGCATACGGCATTTGAGTTTTTACATGTTGAATGTGATTACAAGAGGAGGAGAGTGAGCTTAAAATAGTAGTGTCAGAGATTGGTGAGCAATGGTCTCCCAAAACAGCTCCGGCAAGAACGGTGGAAACTGAATTGTGAAAAATTGACAATGTTAAGTCGTAGTCGAAGCCGGCTTCTTGACAAATTTTCCAGCTGGCAGGTAATATTAGCGGATAAAGTATGGCCATTGTGCCCCATGAAGAACCGGTTGAAAATGCTACTAAAGCTGCTAATACGAAAGTAAGTGCAGGAATTAAATAAGGACTTACATTTTCCGACATGATGGAAGTAATCAGCTCTGCAGTTTGTAATTCTTCAATAACTAAAGCCAATGCCCAAGCCAACACTAAAATAACAATGGCTGAAAGCATGGTTTTTATTCCGTTTATCGAAGATTCAACAGCTTCAGAAAGCTTGAGTGTTTTTTGAAATACGCTCAACTTAATGGCTGTACCCAAGCCGGCTAAAGATGACCAAAGTAATGCTTGGTAAGAATCAGCTTGACCGATAATCGTTGAAAGTTTTCTTCCAAAGCCTATGTTAGAGTCGTTCCAAACTTGATCATCCCAACCGGTAAATAAAAGTCCGCCAATAGTTCCAAAGATGACAACCAATACCGGAATTACTGCATTGTATGCTTTTGCTTGTATGTCTTTCTTTGCTTCAAACTCCTCTAAGGCAGCTTGCTCTGCTAAGCTGGCTGATTTATTTAGATGATTCTCCCCACTTCGAGCGAGTTTTTCTGCCTTGAGCATAGGGCCGAAATCTCTTCCTTTTAAAATGAGCATCAGCATAAATAAGAGTGCTAAGATGGGATAAAATGAGTAAGCTAAAGAGTTGATGAAGGTTGAGTAAACTCCCTCGTTAAGACCGTCAATTTTTTCAATTCCACTGGAAATATATCCCAATTCAGCACCTATCCAGGTTGTTACAAATGCAATTGAAGCAATGGGAGCAGCTGTAGAATCAACTAAGTAGGCAAGCTTTTCGCGAGAAATTTTTAGTTTATCCGTTACCGGGCGCATGGTATTCCCTACAATTAAAGTATTTGCATAGTCGTCGAAAAAAATGGCAACTCCTAAAAACCAAGTTGCTAACTGACCTGATTTTGAGCTTTTGGCATATTTTGAGATACGATTTACAACTCCTTGCATACCGCCATTTTTGCTGATTACACTTACCATTGCTCCAATTAGCAATGAGAAAATGACAATAGATAAATGACTTTTATTATTTAGTGCGCCTAACAGATAGGTGTCGACAGTTCTCATGAATGCATAAATCCACCCTACTAAAGCGCCGTGAATATAGAAGTTAATAATAACTGCTCCGGAAAAAATGCCAATCAAAAGCGCACTTACAACCTCTTTTATTAATAGTGCTAATAAGATAGCGAGTAAAGGTGGAATGATGGAAAGCCAAAGCGGAATGGGATTTATTGTTTTTACTATCTTTTCATCGTTGATTTTGACTTCAATTTCACTTTTTTCTAGAATGTTTGTCGTAAAACTGATTTCTCCATGACTTGAATATGGAATGTTCTTTTCTACTCCGTTAATGTAAATTGAAACCTCATCATTGGTGACCAATTCAGATATGACTATCTCATATTCTTGACCTTTAATTGCAAAATCGTCGAAGTTTACCTCTGCGGCTTCTGAATGAAGCGAAATAAAGAAAGGTAAAATAAAAAGGAAGTAAACAGTTTTTCTCAAGCCATAAATTTGAGCGTAAATATATAAAAATCTATGTAGCTTGCCGACATTGTTTCTGCTTTCTGCTTTTTGAAAGTACTTTTGATGAATGAAGCAAAAGGCAATTGTAATTGGAGGGGGAGCAGCAGGCTTTTTTGCTGCAATCAATATCGCAGAGAAGAATCCCAATATTGAAGTGATTATTCTAGAGAAAACAAACAAGCTTCTTTCTAAAGTAAAAGTGAGTGGAGGAGGAAGGTGTAATGTTACTCACGCTTGTTTTAACCCAATTGAATTAGTCAATTATTATCCTAGAGGAAATAAAGAATTGATTAGCGTTTTTCATCGATTTGCTCCCGGTGATACCATAACGTGGTTTGCTGAGCGAGGGGTTGAGCTTAAAATTGAAGAGGATGGCAGAATGTTTCCTACAACTGACAATTCTCAAACAATTATTGATTGTTTTTTATCAGCAGCCAATAAATATGGTGTAAAAGTGTTAACGGGAGTTGAAGTTAGTTCAATCAATAAGAAAGATCAACAATACCAACTCTCATCTAAAGAAAATAGCTGGAATGCCGATTTTGTAATTTTTGCAATGGGTGGGAGTAATAAGCTGAAATCTTATCAATTGATTGAAAATTTAGGACATAAAATTATACCTCCGGTTCCTTCGCTTTTTACTTTTAACTTGCCAAAACACCCTTCAAATCAATTAATGGGACTGAGTTTTCCTGCTACAGTTAAGATTAAAGATACCAAGTATGAGGAAAGTGGTCCATTACTGTTTACACATTGGGGTATGAGCGGTCCTGCAATTTTAAAACTCTCTTCGCAAGCAGCAGTTTATTTAAATAAAAGGAGTTATCAGTTTGAATTTGAAGTTTGCTGGATAAGTGATGCCGAAAGTTATGTGCAAAACAATCGTAAATTCTTTTCTTCAAAGCAATTGAAAAGCACTAAAGTCGATGGTATGCCACAACGACTTTGGGACTATTTATTGAACAGAGCCAAGATTAATGAACAATTAAACTGGGCTGACTTAAGTAAAGCCCAAATGAGTAAATTAATCAGCGTATTAGAAAATGATAACTATCGAGCTAATGGAAAAACAACCTTTAAAGAAGAGTTCGTTAGTTGTGGAGGTGTGGATTTAAAAGAAGTGGATTTTAAAAGTATGCAAAGCAAAGCACACTCTAATATATTTTTTTGTGGAGAAGTTTTAAATATTGACGCACTCACCGGTGGGTTTAATTTTCAAGCCGCATGGAGCACGGCTTATGTGGTAGCAGAGAGTGTTTCTGATAAATTATAGTATTTTCTAAGCGAATTACCTAAATTTATAACATAAGTTTCTCTATCTTGTACTTTTTGCAATCAAGACTGAATTTTGTTAAATGCTTAGATTGATTATATATTTTACATTTGCAATCCTTAGTTTGCCGATAATTGCTCAAAATAATGTGCATTTCTATAGAGTCATTGCAGTTAGTCAAGCGGATACAAATTTATGGTCTGCTTCAAATAAAGTAAGGGCTGTAGCACCATTAAAAATGGAAATACCAACTGCTTTTTCGCCTAATGGCGATGGACTTAATGATACTTTTGGAGTTCTTGCTAAAGGGTTAGAGTATTTTGAATTAACAGTATATAATCGATGGGGAGAAGTTGTATTTTACTCAGATCAAATTGGTGCTAGATGGGACGGGAACTACAAGGGAAAAGCAGCGCCTGCAGGTGCTTATGGTTATGAAGTAGTAGCTAAAGATGCGAATAATCGTTCTCTCAAAAGAAAAGGTACAGTAATACTAGTAAACTAAAGGATGAGTAGAACTTTACTTTTATATTGTTTTTCCTTTTTGTCGTTTGGTTTAATTGCTCAGCCACAAGCTGATTTTGTAGCAGATACTACTAAAGGCTGTGCGCCATTCCAAGTCAATTTTACAAACCTTTCCACTAATGCCAATCAATATGAATGGGATTTTGGTGATGGAAATTCATCAACAATCTTTAATCCTTCAAATTTATATTTACAGCCGGATACTTATTCAGTAAAACTAATTGCACGTTCAGCTGCTGGAATTGATAGTTTGATTCGTCAGTCTTATATTATTGTTCATGAGGTGCCACAATTAAATTATACTTTTTCGGACTCAATACAATGTTTAGAAGGGGATAGCATTTCTTTTGTCAATTTGGGAGATACAGCTAACGCTTATACTTGGAGTTTTGGCGATGGTAATGGCAGTAGTGACTATGAACCAATTTATACTTATCAAGATACCGGTATTTATCAAACCACTTTGTTTGCCGAAAGCCCTTATGGATGTAGGAATACTTTTAGTCTAAATCAAACAATTCGCGTAAAGGGTAATCCTGTAGTTGACTTTCAGCTAGATACATTGTTAGTCTGCAATAATGGTGTACCGGTACATTTTACTTCATTAGCCGGCACTTCATTGGAGCACTATTGGGATTTTGGTGATGGAAATAGAGACAGTATAAATCGAACTACACAACATATTTATCAAGTTGAAGGTATTTATGATGTGAAGTTAAAAGTAAAAGACACTGATGGCTGCATTTCAGTTGAAGAAAAGAAAAAAGCCGTTCAATTTCACATTCCTGAACCCTTAAGTGTTTTTGTTTCTTCTGATTCTGTTTGTAGTAATCAAGAAGTTCAATTTAGAATTGACAGCAGCTGGGCAAATATTCAATGGACTTTAGGTGATGGAAGTACATCTAATAAATATGACTTTTCTTATGATTATTTACAAGAAGGAAAGTATCTGCCATCTGTCATTGCTTTTGATTCAGTAGGATGTAAGCAAGAGTTGACGCTAGACTCCATTCAAATACTACAATCTCCCATAGCTGACTTTGAAGATACAACCTCAAACTACTGCTTACCACTTTCAATTAGTTTACAAAACAATTCCATTTTTGCGCAAGCTTTTCAATGGAAATTGGGACCTTTTACTTCAACTCAAGAAAACCCAATTTTTTCTTTTACTCAAGCTGGAAGTTATGATTTAGAGCTAATTGCTAAAAATGAAATATGTAGTGATACGCTTAAGCAACTTAATTATTTAAAAATTGAGCATCCATTTGCTTTAATAAGAGTTAGTGATTCAGTTGGCTGTGCACCTCATCAAGTGATTTTTTCATTAGAAAATGCCGAAGATTTCGGAAGTATAAAATGGTTTTTTGGGAATGGTGATAGTGCAGTAAATAAACGAGCTAGATACACTTATGAGTTAGAGGGTAAGTATAAGCCATACGTAATTACAGAAACCAAAGGAGGGTGTTTAGATACAGTTTATTACACACCCAAAATTCAAGTGGAAGATGCCCAGTCAGTTTTTAATCAACCGGATACTATTTTTGTTTGCCGTTCTTCTTTTGTTGATTTCGAAGGGAGTTCAATCGGAGGTGATTTTTGGCAATGGAATTTTGGAGATGGCGATAGTTCCAGTTTAGCCAATCCTACTCATCTGTTTGATTCAGCCGGGATTTATGAAGTGGACTTGTTAACAAAGAACACATTGGGTTGCTATTATCGATTAGAGCCATATAATGTCGTTGTTGTTGCAGATCCAAAGGTAGATTTTACATTAAATAGAAATAATTGCCCCAACTTTGAAATGCGCTTTACTGCTAATGCTCCTGGGGCAACTGAGTTTTTGTGGGACTTTGGCGATGGGACAACAGATTCGGTAGCCAACCCAATTCACTACTATAGCGGTCCGGGGTTTTACAATGTGAGTTTAAAAGTTTGGTATCCAAATGGATGTTTTGCAGAAAAAACATTAGTAAATGCTGTTCAGATGCTCCCTTGCATAGGAAACGATAGTGTTGCTGATGGTGCAAGTGGTCCGGGCAATAGGACAGGAGCTTTTAAAGATACACTACAACCTATTTTAGCCTGTGCGCCTTATACTATTCAATTTAATATACCGAGAGATAGCTTGCTGAATATTTGGTGGGATTTTGGAGATGGTGATACTTCTCAATCATTTCATCCAACTCATACTTATCATCAAAGGGGGAATTATACGGTTGAGTTGATAGTTGAAGATGTTTACAATCAGTTTGATACTGTTCGAAATGTAAATTATGTTCAGCTTGGCGACCCCATTTCAGACTTTAATTTTTTAACAGTAAATGCTTGTAATAATAGTGAGGTGGAGTTTATAAACAATTCCTCTTTTGCAACAAATTATGAATGGAATCTTGGGAGTGCCGGAATGTCATTTATCGAAAATCCGAAAGTGAATTATAATCAAGCTTCTAACGAGCTTATTGAATTAATTGCCAAAGATAATCGAGGCTGTTTTGATAAGAGTTATCAAAACATTTCGCTTGGTAGTCCAAACCCTTATTTTGACTTTGAAAGTCAGCTGTGTTTGGGGGACACCATTACTTTTGCTTCTAATGTTAACAGTTATGACTCGTACATTTGGAAGATTGGAAGTCAAGAAATTCTTGGAGATACTGTTCAGTTTATAGCTGAAGACACAGGACGATTTACAGTTCAAATTAGAGCATACGATAGCAGTAATTGCTATAAAACATTCACTTCTCCTAAAGTTTTAGTGATTAGTGACCCAAAGGCTAAGTTTGTTTTTAATGATGTACCGGAGGCTTGTGATTTTTATGATTTTAATATTACAAACTTTTCAACTGGAGCAAGTAATTACAAATGGATTTTAGGAAATGGGGATACATTGTTTGAAAAAGACCCAAATTATCGTTACTTAGATTCAGGGCTATTCAAGCTACAGTTATTAGCAGAGAAGGATGGTTGTGTTGACTATTCAAGTGTGCGAAATGTGCTTGTAAATAAGGCTGTAGCTGACTTTGAGGTGCAGCAAAATAGTTTTTGTTTACCGATTGATGCAGATTTTTTAGATTTAAGCAAAGCGGCAGTTAGTTGGAAGTGGAAGTTTGGAGATGGAGATTCCTCTATTCAGCAGAATCCGCAACATACTTTTAATATTGAGCCTGAAAACCAAATTTTAACTATTATAGATACAAATGGTTGTGAAGCAACTGTGAGTAAAAATGCGATTAAAACACATCAAGCAAGTCCACAAGCAGATCGATGGGAAGGTTGTGTACCTTTGCAAATTCAGTTTTCTGATTCTACAAAAAATGTCACTTCATTCTTCTGGGATTTTGGTGATGGAAGTTCTTCGAATCAGCAGTTTCCTATTCACACATACGCAGTTCCGGGAACATACAATTTAACTTTGATTACTCAATCTGTAGAAGGTTGTTATGATACATCAGTTATTGAAAATGCAGTAGTCGCCGGAAGTGTTAAAGCTGATTTTATAACAAATGCAGACGCTAATGCTTGCGCACCTCACATGGCAGTTTTTGATAACAATAGTGAAGGGGCTGTTAATTATCATTGGAGTTTTGGCGATAGTAAAACGTCCTCTAAAGAGCAACCGATTCACGTTTATCATAAAGCTGGTGTCTTTGATGTGAATTTAATAGCTGATAATGGATTTTCCTGCACTGATACTTTAGTTAAAACTAAACGATTTAATATAAATACACCGGAAATAGCTTTTAGTATGAGCGACAGTGTTTTTTGTGGTGCTTCAGAAGTAGAGTTTATTGATTTGTCTAAAAGAGTTGCTAACAGAAGGTGGTTTTTCGGTGATGGAAGTACAACTACAGATAGAAATCCAAGACATGTATACAATGATGTGAAAAAGTATACAGTTAGCTTAGTTGTGAATGATACAGCTGGTTGTGTGGAAAATTTATCAAAAGAAATCAGATTAATGCGAAAACCAATTGCTTCATTTTCTTTAGACTCAACTTATGGTTGCATACCTGCAAAAATTGCTTTCAGAAATCATAGTTCTGAACTTGAGCAGCCAACTTATACCTGGTCGCTAAATAACATGACATTTAATGCAGAAGACACTTTAATTGAATTTAATGAACAAAGTTTATATGACATTAACTTAATTGTAGAAAATGCCAATGGTTGTAGTGATACTTCTTTCAAGGAAGATCATTTAAGAATTTATGAAAAAGAGGTCAATGATTATCCAATTGTAAAAAGAGTTAGTAGAAGTGAGTTTGGAGATTGGACAATAGAGTGGGAGGAAAGCAATAGTTTTAATTTCAAGTATTATCAGATCTATCGAAAGAATAGTGCCGGAGATTTTGAACCCTTTGTAAAAGTTTGGAATCAGAATGAATCATCCTATCAAATTAGTTTTCGTTCAGCTTTGGAAAGCCAACAGTGTTTTAAAATTGAAGTAGTTAAATATTGTTCAGATCAATCGATTGTTGAACAAATTCCCGCTTACTGTTCAATTGATTTGAGTGTTAGAAAAGAGAGCAACCATATTGTGTTAAATTGGACAGACTATCCTATTGAAGGTAGACTTCGTTATGAAGTATATCGTAAAAAATGGGGTGCAAATTCTTATCAACTGATTGGTATTAATGATACTTCAAAGCTAACATTTGTTGATTCTACTATACTCTGTCCGGAAATATATCTTTATTGGGTAAAACTACTTTCAGAAAAAGATGATTACAGTGTTTGGAGTGATACGGTTAATGTACTTCCGAATGACTTAGTTGACACCTTCAATGTTGAATTAAAGCGAATTTCCGTTGTTAATGAAAAGCAAGTGTTGTTAGAGTGGGAGTCACTTTCACAAGCGAATGAAATTGCAAATAGTCTTTATTTGAGTAAGAAAAACAGTCGTGGTAGTTATAGTATTATTGAAAACTTGCCGCTTACCTCCACTTCTTATTTAGATGAAAATCCACAATTAAATAGTCAACCGGCTGAATATGAGTTATCTTTAGTCAATAGTTGTAAGAGAAAATACAATATTGAAGGTGCATTTGCTTCTATTTATTTAAAAATAGATCAAGAAGGAGAGCTGATCAAACTAAGATGGACTAAAGTTAAGGGACTAAAGTCCGGGGTTGATTATTACTTAATACAGCAACAATTGCCCAATGGCGACTGGAAAGCAATTAAGCAGCTTGATAAAGAAGAGTTTGGCGCCGAGTTTAAGTTTGCGGATTAGTAAAATGATTTTCTGAAAAGCTAATTTGCCAAAATATCAGAAGTGCTAATTTTTCGAATCCACATTTTAGCTTCATCAATGCTTTGAAAAAAGTGAATGTTCCAATTGAGCGTTTTGGCAACCTTTACAGTATATTGGTGGCTCTCAAAGTTATCTTTGTAGGGGTGAACCGAAGCAGTTACAAAGTCTTTACTCCACTTGTATTTTTTTAAGTTTGATATTAGGATCAAAGCCTGGTCTGGTCTCATAGCTCCTTTGATGTTCCATACTGCAACCACTTTTGAAAGTTTGTGACTTTTACAAGCTTCTGAAATTTGAGCTAATGCTTCCAAGGCATACTGTGCCTCAGTATCTTTTTCTCTATTTCCTGTTACTTCTGCAATTAGATAATCTTCTTCTTGAAGATAATTGATTTGGTAAGACATGCTAACCTGAATGAAATTAAATTAATTTTATTTAAAAATTGAATTAGAAAGTGGGGCAAAAACTAAGTGCCTTATTGTAATAATTTTGGTTGTGCCCTTTGGACTTTTGAGTAAAAAGAATGGCAATGGATACTTCATGCGATAGAGCAGAAGCCGGATTATTGCCGATATTGAAATCAGCAGAGTAAGCAAATCTAAAATTGTCTAGCTCCAAGCCTAACCCAATTACCATTGCATCTTTCCATCTGTACCAAAGCCCCGCTGTTAAACTGTGATATTTAAAATAATTACCTAGACTTACACTGTTGCTATTACCTTGAATTTGTACAATAAAGTTGGGCGAGTAGTATTGATTGACTCTACCTAACTTATCTTTTGAAAATTTTGCTCCTCCATTAAAAGTGTATTTCCTTTCTAACCTTCTTGCATAAGAATCGCGAAAAGCTTGATTAGGGCGATTTAAGTGGTGAATTGCTGCTCCAAAATAATAGTCTTTTGAAAATAGCATTATTCCACTACTAAAATCAGGGTAAACAAGGTTTTCACTAGCAAAGTTTTCCGCTGAATGTTCTGCTGTCGGTCCTTCTAGGCTCAATTGGTCTTCAAAAATTAAATCATTTTCTAATCGATTCTGTCCCATTCCTGCTTGAAGGGCGGTTTGTGCCATCCATTTTCCGTTTAACTTAAATTTATAAGCATATACTAATGAAAAGCTAGTATGATTTAATAAAGCGCTTCTCGTTTCATCTGATGTAGCGATTGCTCCAAAAGAACTGTTCGTATTGTTTATAGGGAGTTCCAATGCTGCGTTATAAGTAGAGTAATTGTATGAGTTGCCTGTCCATTGATTCCTATATTGCATAGAAACTTTTGTGTAGTCATTAATTGCATTCATGGCAGGGTTTACATAAATTCCATTTACATAATACTGAGAAAAAATTGGATCTTGAGCAGTTGCTTTTGATGCCATTAACACAAAAATAAATATGGTAATCAGGCGACTCATTTAACCGGCTATTGATTCTTTATGCTCTTTTTTCAAGAAGAGTTCATTAACTTTTTGAAGTGTTTCATTATCTGTTACCTTCTCCCACTTACTAATAATTGGATCTCTTTCACCATTCTTAAAACCGTGTACCGTTACCCACACTTCGTCGTATTCAATCTTGTTTTCTTGTTCAGTCTTCCAGCTGAAAGTAGCCTCAGTTTTATTGCCTATTTTCCCTTGTTTTAGTTTTTCAATGAGCTGATTTTTCTTTTCTAAACGTTGTTCTAATTTTTCAATAATTAACTGACGCTTATTGTCTTTTGCGATTGAAGTTTGACGAAGAAATGCATCTTTCTCTTGTTGGTGGAAATAATGCAAGGCTGAGCAAAGTAACTTGCTAAAAGACTTTATTAGTTTTAATTGGTTCTTTGTCCATATTTTACCCTTAGGAGCAAAGGCCACCAACATTCCCCAATTAAACCTTTCTTCTTTAACTGCGGAGATTAAAAAACTTTTGTCATCTTCAAAAAGGAATGGCTCTTGTGAGTTAGCTAAAAGTTCAATCTCAGCTAAATCATCATTTGCTAATATGTTTCTCCATCTTGGGAAATCAGCGTATTTGATTTTCTGATTTAACAAAAGCTTAGTATATTCTTCTTTTCCCTTAAAGTTGGCAACATAAGCCACAGGATTATCTTGCATTAGAGCACTTCTGTTTTTCAAGAAGAAAATGCCGTCTAAATCTTCATTTTCATTTAAAAGAATATCCAACTGTGTGAGCACCTGGTCAATGCTCATAAATGCACTATTTACATTTTTGTTCTTCTTTTCTTCAGACTCTTTTCGAGCTTTTTCAAAATCTAGAATACTTTTCATAGCGTTTAGCTTTGTTTAATTCTTGTAAATTCTTAATCGTTTCGTGTGCTTCTTGAGTGTACTGTTTATCCCAGCTAAGAGCTTCTTTCTCTTCATCGTAGTACAAGTGGGCAACCTTTCCTAAGTCACCGGGTACTTCTACATACCTAAAATCTCTTTGCTGAACAAGTTCAATATCAAAAGCAAATGGTTTAATTTCTGTACTGTCTTGAGAATAAATATTAACTATTACGGTCTTTGTTATATATTTATCTTTACTAAAGTCAATTCGATAACTTTTGTTGGTCACCAACTTTAATTTGAACTTTCCGTTAAAGTTGCTTTCATCTGTGTAAATGATAGAATCATTTAAACTGACCTTAACGGAAACATCTTTGATAGTAGTTTCTTTGTGAAAGATTTGCCCAAATAATTTAAATTCTTGATAATCATTTTGCGCTCTAAGTAGCTTACTAAAGCTTAGGAGTAAGATTAGAATAAATATTGAATTTAGTTGACGCATTTTAACCTTCTTTGTTCGGGACAAAGGTCAGTGGCTTTTGCGTCTAAAAGCTATAGGAATGTGTTATAGAAGAAAATTAGGGAAAACGCCTAAAGAAGTAATAGTTCTACCTATTGTAGGTTTTAGAGGTTGTCGAATAATTGATGAGTGATGGCATACATTACAAGTCCTGCAATATTCCGTGAACCGGTTTTTTCTATGAGGTTTCTCTTGTGAGCATCAACTGTTCTAACACTTATAAAAAGCTTATCTGCAATTTCTTGATTAGTATATTCTTTAATAACAAGCTCTAGTATTTCTAACTCTCTTTTGGTAAGGTTGGCTTGAAATCCAAATTTTTTCTTTTCAGGATTTGTATGATTTCGTTTAATAACATACTGAGTAAGTTTTTCAGTTACTTCATCACTCATATAGGTTTCTCCGTTAAAAACTTTTTTTATTGCAGTTTTTACTTCTTCAACACCGCTGTTTTTAAATAGATATCCTTCAGCTCCACAACTCATTAATTGTTTAATGTAATGAGGCTCATCCAGCATCGTTAAGATAATAACTTTAGATTCAGGGTAGTTTTTAATTACTTTTTCAGTTAATTCTAAGCCATCCATTTCCGGCATATTCAAGTCAGAAAGAACAATGTCCACTTCGTGCTCTTCAATTAAATCTAATGCTTTTTTGCCATTTTCGGCTTCACCAATTAAATCAAAGTTTTCGTCGTTGCCAATGTATTTCTTCAATCCATCTCTTACCACTTGGTGGTCGTCAACAATAATAAGTTTAATCTTCTCCATTAGTTCATTTCGTTAATATCTGTAACTACGCGAATTGATGTTCCTTTATTTTCCTTTGAATTAATTTCTAATTTAGCCCCAATTGACTTTGCTCGAGTACGAATGGAGTCTAAGCCAATTCCTTTTTGATTCTCAACTGCATCAAGGTCAAATCCAACACCATTATCATCAATTTGCATTAACAGAAGATTTTCTACTAAAATAAGCTTTATTTCTACTAGTGTGGCTTTTGCGTACTTTAAAATGTTGTTTATACTTTCTTGGGCAATGCGGAATAAGGCGAGCTCTTTTGATTGTTCAAAGCGTGTGAACTCTAAATTGCTCTCCAGTTCAAACTGAGTTTCTGACTTATCGTTTAAAGTCATTATAATACTTTCTATACCACTTTCTAAACCAAATTTCTTTACAGTTTGTGGCATCAAACTTCTAGAAATACCTCTACTTTCGGCAATAGCATCATTTATGCTTTTTAAAGCAGCATCTATGTTGCTATGAATTTCTTCTTTGTCGTCGGGCACTAAGCTCTTCAAACTTTGCATTTGCATACTTGCTGAGGTGAGATTTTGCCCCAAAGTATCGTGTACATCTCTTGCTATTCTTTCCTTCTCTGTGTCCTGAGCTGCAAGTATTCGGATTACCGTTTCTTCTTCAAGTCGATTTCTCTCTAAGGCATATAAAATAGAACGATTTAAGAGTTTTGCATCAAAGTCACCTTTAATTAAGTAGTCCTTTGCACCACGGTTTAAGGCATTAATGGAAACCATTTCATCAGCCAAACCTGTTAGTACAATAAAAGGGATATGATTGTGCTTCTTAAAAATATGCTCAAGATGGTTCGCTCCGTTAGAATCCGGTAAATTATAGTCGATTAAAACCGCATCAAAATCTTCTTCTTCTAACTTTTCCGTGGCTTCCTTTAGTGTTTCGCAATGTTGCACATTATAATTAACATCTTTAACCTCCTCCAGAAACTCAGTAATTAGGAAAGCATCTGAGGGAGAGTCTTCTACGATTAAAACTTTTAGAGGTTTAGAAAATGCAATCATCTTGGCAAAAATAGTGAAGTAATTATAATATTTAGGTGTGAACTATTGTAAATTAGTTTGATAAAGAAACGTATAAAATATGGTAAAATCAAACCATTGGAAAATAAAAAAGCCGAGCGTGAAATACTCGGCTTTT
Source organism: Flavobacteriales bacterium UBA5081 (assembly GCA_002415785.1). GTDB lineage: Bacteria > Bacteroidota > Bacteroidia > Flavobacteriales_E > Vicingaceae > UBA5081. The sequence goes on along the minus strand of DIAJ01000006.1, from coordinate 1,273 downwards.
AATAAGATTGTGTCCCGTCCTGAAATAAGTTGACACAAAATCAACTTATTTATGAAAACCTCAGGAGAATCAAAAAAGAAACGCAGTCAGCGAGATTACAATTTAGGCTTTAAACTAGCTGTAATCTCTCAAGTTGAAAAAGGCGATATGACCTATAAACAGGCACAAAAAGCCTATGGTATTCAAGGGAGAAGTACTGTGCTTGTTTGGTTGCGAAAACATGGTACCTTAGACTGGAAAAACCCACAATTCCACCAGATGCCAAAAAGTAAAGAAACGCCTGCTCAAAGAATAAAGCGATTAGAACGTGAACTTTCAGATGAGAAGCTAAAGAATCAACTGTTAAATGAGATGATAGATGTCTCAGATAAACAGTATGGAACTTCGATAAGAAAAAAGTATTTGCCCAATCAATCGAAAACATCAAACAAAAGCAAGAGCTAAGTTTGAGTCGTTGCTGTTGGTTGTTTGGGCTAAGCAGACAAGCTTACTATCAATCTAAAGCTCGTTACCAAGCAAGACAAAAGGTATTATCACAAGTAAAACCTTTGGTATTACAAATACGGAAAGAAATGCCTCGGATAGGTACACGTAAATTGTATTATCTTTTAAAAGAAGATTTTAATCACTTAGGAATTAAAATAGGTAGAGATAGCTTTTTCGATTATTTACGAAGTGAGTCAATGTTAATCAAACCTAAGAAGAATTACACCAAAACTACAAACTCTAAACATTGGATGAAAAAATATCCAAACTTGATAAAAGACCATCTCCCACAAAAACCAGAAGAATGTTTTGTAAGTGACATTACTTATATTAAAAGCAGAGAGAGAACCCATTACCTTTCGTTGGTAACAGATGCTTATAGCAGGAAGATCATGGGTTATCAATTAAGTGATGACATGAGTGCAGAAAGTGTGGTAAAGGCTCTTCAAATGGCTATTAAGAATAGAAAGTCAAAAGAAGTCCTAATTCACCATTCTGATAGAGGTCTTCAATATTGCTCTTCTATTTATCAAAAAGAATTAAGAAAGAATGGAATTAAATCATCTATGACAGATGACAGATGGATATGACTGTTATCAAAATGCTTTAGCAGAAAGAATAAATGGAATCCTTAAGCAAGAGTTCTTAGTTCATAAGTGTAATACTCAGAAAGAACTTCAATTGTTAATCAAAGAATCCATAGATACTTATAATAATAAAAGACCACACCTTAGTTTAAAAATGAAAACACCTAATTTTATACACGAAAAAGCCGAAGAGAATATTC
>DIAJ01000037.1:67499-67798 GCA_002415785.1 Flavobacteriales bacterium UBA5081 | reverse complement strand
TTTGCTCTTAGCGTGCTTTGTGCATACCCTGCCTACCGGTAGGCTAGGTTGGCGAACTTCGCGGTAAAAATAAATTCTAATAAAACAACTTCAAACTTTAAGTACTTTAGGCACTCTATTAAAATAGGTAATAGGAAACATGAAAGTTGAAAGTTTTCTCGCTTGGGCGAGAATTGGTTTTTTCTTCGCAAACTTGTGTTGGAAACCCTCTAACTTCTTGTTTCTTGCAGCGAAGCGATCTTGTATCTAAAAGAAACTTTAGGCACTCTTTGAAAATATGAAATATGAAACAGTGAAAG
>DIAJ01000037.1:0-67330 GCA_002415785.1 Flavobacteriales bacterium UBA5081 | reverse complement strand
GAATCTTGCAGCGAAGCGGTCTTGTTTCTTGCTTCTTTTTCAACATTAAGAAGTGAAGCAAATTAAGGCTTTCATTAAGGTAAAAACCTTCAACTTTAAGTACTTCAAACTTTAAGTACTTTAGGCACTCTTAGAAAATATGAAATATGAAACAGTGAAAGCTGAAACTTTCTCGCTGTCGCGAGAATTGGTACTTTATTCTCAGTCTATAAATGCAAAACCTCTTACTTCTTGATTCTTGCAGCGAAGCGGTCTTTTCTCTATATTCTAAACTCAAAAAAAACACTCAACCTATTCCCCTTTTATTCGTAAGCGCTATCTTTGGCATCATTTTTAATTACACTTAGCCAAAGCCCCCATTTATGATGAGAAAATACCTACTTCTTTTAAGCAGCTTCTTTTTAATCAGTATTTACTTTAGCTGCAGCTCCGGGAAAAAGGCCTTTGAAAAAGGCAACTACGATGAGGGTTTATTTAAAGCCATCAATCGCTTACGCCAAAGCCCTAACAACAAAAGAGCTAAGGAAACCTTGCGTTACGGCTATCCTATTACTTTGAAATGGCATAAAGACAATATTCAGCGAATTAAACAAAGCAACGATCCTTTTGCTCAGGAAAATATTTACTATGAATACAAGCAACTCAACCGCATTTACGATGAAATTCGTAGATGTCCCTCTTGTTTGAATACCATTCGCAATCCACAATCATTTATTTCGGAACAAGCAACAGCTGCCCAGAACGGTGCTGAAGTACGCTATTCGATGGGCGAAAACTTATTAACAGAATCCATTCAGCAAAACGACAAAACCAAAGCGATGGATGCCTACTATCATTTTGAAAAAGCCAATGAATTGGTTCCGGGATACGCTCAGGTGCGTGATAAAATGGAGGAAGCACGTTGGCAAGCCACCACCAAAGTAGTAATTGAAGAAATTACCACCGGTTCAGCCATGTTGGACATTAGCGCTGATTTCTTTTACAATAAAGTTCAGGACTTTTTAATGCAAATGCAGGTTTCTCCATTTGTGCGATTTTATACACCTAAAGAAGCTCAGTCACTTTCTATAGAAATGCCGGATCAAATTGTAAAACTGAAGTTTGACTACTTTTCGGTGGGACAAGTTTACCACAGAGTAACAGAAGAAGTAAGATCGAAAGACAGTGTAATTATTGGAAGCGTTAAAGACTCTAATGGTGAAATGCTCGACGTTTACGGAACAGTAAATGCAAAACTTACCGTGCACCATAAAGAACTCAGCTCAAACGGACTATTGGATTTGAAAATCATTGACCCTTACACTTCAAGGGTTTTAAGTCAGGAAAAACTGCCCGGCGAATATGTCTGGATCACAAGGTGGGGCAACTTTAATGGAGATGAAAAAGCGCTAAATAAAGAGGATTGGGAAATTATTCGTGCCGAAGAAGTGCCTCCTCCGCCTCCACAGGACTTGTTTGTTGCTTTCACTCAGCCCATTTTTAATCAAGTAACGGCAAAGTTGAATCATTTTTATTCGGCTTATAGGTAATTGTTAAAAGACAGAGAAAAAGACAAATCACTTCAATCTTCTTTAATACGATTAAGCTGATAAACGCCCATCTTATTTTTAATGAACAATTTATTGCCCTCAATATTATATGTCCCGGAGTAGTTAATTAAACTACTATTGTCATCGTCACAACAAATTTCAGTGCAAGCTATAGAGTGATAAATAATCTTAGAATCTTCGATTTGATATTCTGTCCAACAAGAATTTACTGACAAATTATACTGTAAACTATCTTTTGATATGATAAGCTTGAATTTTTCGGATTTTGGAAACTCAATTTTAGCCGTGTCGGTTTCAATTGATAATAATTCCCATTTACCAATCAATCGATCAGTATTTTGAGCAAAAAGCTTAGTGCAACTCAAAAAGAAAATAATTAAAGGAATGAAAAGGAATCGTTTATTACTGTATCTCACTATCACAAGATTTTATTAATATTGATTTCATTCATTTTGTCTTCTTTTAAGTTACTAATGTTCTATTTACAGTGCTTGTTGCACGAAAAAGGCTAAGTCATTATTTACAATGTCCTCCATAGACTTTAACTTTAAATGTCTTCTATATTTTCCTTTGCCTTCAAGTAAAGCATGCGGATCCTGCATTAGAAATCCTTTAGAAAACTCGACTGTAACATGCTTCTTATTTAAAAATAAGCCACTAAACATTTCATCATTAAAAAAGAAAACGATTCCACCATACATTATTCTTTCATCAGTTTTTGGGAACAAATCAAATATGATTTGTCGTATTTTAATGAGGACTTTAGATTTCTCTGTATCGATTACCTTTATTTCCTCCAAAAACTTTTGAACGTCTAGCTTTTCGGTTTTCATCATTGAAGTCAATTTTCGAGTTTTAGGTTTTTATCAACGGTTTCGGCTATAGACAGTGTGGGTTTTAGAACCGAGTCTTTGTCAACCGTTGATAATTTTTAATAAGTGCAAAATACTCATTTTTAAACGTGCAGCCCACATTGGCTATAGCCTTGTGTTGTAGGTAGTTTTTTCTTTACTTCAAATTTTCAACCCATCTACCTTCATCTGAGCCATAATTTCAGTGGCTACTTTTTCTGGATTGCCAGGCCCTGTTATGTTAGAACCTTTCGTATAGATTCGGGCTGCCCAAATCTTTTTATTTTCTTTTGGGTCGAGCAGTTCTATATTTAATAATGTGTTGCTAGGTTGTCCGTTGTAAAGCGAAACTCGTATGTGATTGATTGTCATTACCAAATCGGACTGTTGGTCTGTCGTTATTTCTGAGCTGCCAGAACTTAAACTTGGATCCATTTCACTGATAACTTTAGTGGTAGCTTCTATACCACTTTGTTTTAGTTCTTGCTTCAAGCTAGCGCACAATTCCATGCTAAATTTCTTTACGTTATCAGGAGTCCAGCAAACCAGTGAAATATTTTTAATGTCTGAACTGAAAGCAGTCTGTCCCGTTGAATTAATAATCGAGGCACACCCACCTAGCCCTATTAAGGTTAGGCAAATCAATATATTCAACAGTCTTTTTTTCATAATTCTTTTAATTATCGCCAACACGTTTTGCAGCTAAGAAACGTGGGGCTTTCGAAGCCCTTACTTGTCCGCCCGTGACAAATTTAACCACGAAGAACGAACTTAGCGTTTACCACTGTCCACCCCATGTTTTCTTAGGTGCTGTTGTGGTGCGTTTTTTAATCTACTTTTTTATAAGTTTTATAGGTACAGTCTTCACAATTAGGAATAAGTGTCATAAACTTATATGGAGGTTCTAAATTTCCCACTATATCTTTTTCATTCTCAAAATTAACATATACTAATATTCTATTTTGATTATCAATAAAAGATTCAATTTCAAACTTATCTCTTTTCTGTAATTCTCCATTTTTGTAAAATAAACAGTTATAGTCAGATTTCATCAGGATTGATTCTGTTTTGTCGGTATTTTCTGGAGTTGCATCACTCAAAAACCAAGCATTAAAACTACTGACCCATTTCCAATTCCCGAAAACATGATCTTCAGCAGTGTCAATGGCCTCTTCCTTTTTACTATTTTCAATTTTGTTTATTTGAAAAAGTGCTAGATTAGTCCAAATTGAATTGGGATACTTTTGCTTAAATTTTAAATACGCATCAATAGATGATGTATCATTTAAATTTATTTTTTTATTACTTAGAATATTTTGAAATTGAATAGCTGGAGTTTCTAATAAGCTATCTATCTTTTCGCTAAGTAATTGTATTTCAATAGTTAATTCTTCTTTTTCGGATTTTAGCTGATTAATTTGCTCAATCTTATCTTGATTACAAGAAGATACGAGTAATATTATAATCAACAATGAAATGAATGTCTGAATATATCTCATTTTTTTAATGCACCACAACTTATAAATATCCGCATAAACTTAGTACTTTTTTTAAGCACTATCCATTTAATTAGCAAAACAATATAAAAATCGATAAAGTTTTATTTTGCAATAAAACACTATTAATCAAGAATAAAACTATTTGCAAACGTTTACAAACGTAAATTAAACGTAACTAAATATTTATTAACCGAATAAAGTTTGGAGGGCATCTAACCTTTGCACCGTCGATTGTTCGAAAAAGCAGTCGGCAGCTAATTAACTCAATTTATTAACTAAAACTTTATTATCATGAGTTCATTAAAAAACAAAGTGCAATTAATCGGAAACTTGGGTGCAAATCCGGAAGTAAAAACTACAGAAAACAACAAGATGTTGGCGCGTTTTTCAGTAGCCACCACCGACTATTACAAAAACGCCAAAGTTGAAAAGCAAGAAGATACGCAATGGCATCAAGTGGTGGCTTGGGGCAAAACTGCTGAATTAGCTGAAAAGTATCTACAAAAAGGCAGCAAAGTAACGATTGAGGGTAAACTCAACAACCGCCAGTACGAAGACAAAGATGGCGTAAAACGCTACATTACCGAAGTAGTGGCTAATGAGCTATTGTTTATGGACAACAAAAGCAAAAGCTAAACCTTAAAAATCAAGGTAGTAAAAAAGGCAGCCGAGGGGCTGCCTTTTTTTGTATGATAAAATCATCAATTACTAGCAGTTAAAAACTGCCACCTATTCGAAAAAAAGCCTAAAACAAGTATTGTATTATCTGTTTCTTATTTTACCAAAAGCAGTATTCAAAGTCGCCTTCATTTTATCTACTGCATCATCTACTGCTCTTTCTTTTGACTCATTTGCACTGGTCACTATCATTGGCTGCAAACCTTCAACCCTAGCTTCTAATTTACACTGTACATCGTCGGGACCGGCTTTTTCGGCATTTTGATCAGAAAGATGCACCTCTACTCTACTAATTTTGTCGGCATAGTGCTTTAAACCATGATTAATTTTTTCAGACACAACTGACTCCAATTGCTCCGTACCATGAATGTTTTTGTCGGTGTTAAATTGTATTTTCATCTTATAAATTTAAATTGATTTGTGCCTTATTTCATTGACCTACAAATATAAGCACAGTCCGTTCCTTAAAATTCCAATCTTCACTTTCTCGCTTACATTTATTTTCACAATATCTTCATTTTTACTCAAACAATCTACAACGGTTAATAGGTAAAGTCTTACTTAATTTCAATTTGTTTTTTCACGAAGTCGATGTAAGCGTTTTTTTTGAAGTCAAACCAACTTTGTCGATAGTCTGATGAGTCAATTAGGTTTTTAAAATTCCGGAAAGGTCGTCGCCTTGAAAGCCGTTCAATAATTTTATCTCTGAATTTTTCATCCGTCAGAGAGTAGGCAAAATCTTCCATTAGTTGAAATCCCTGAGTAGAATCCATTTTTTCAAATCTGTCGTAATTGCCCCAATCGTTTTCAATTCTGTCGATGGTATCTTGCCAAGGTTCAGGATCAAAAAATGGACTGTTTGGATCGGGATGAGATTCAATTGTTCCTGTCGGTCGATGGTAAAAACAAATCATTCCACAATCGAGCAGTTCTGCTATTTCTGAAATTTGTTCTTTAGACAGTTTCATTTGCTGTATTTAAAATTAATATGTAGTTAAAGTTATTGCTAACTCTACTTTTTCACTCCGTGTCATACTTCGTAGCTTTTGACTGGAGGTACCCACTTCTCGACACCTCATCAATGGTTCACTCCTGTCTACCGACAGGTAGACTCGTTCAACTCCTTTATTCATACCTGCTAACCTCATGGGCTAGATTCTCCTAAACGCTCAATACCGTGACGTTGCCCTCACAGCACCTTTAGGTGGTTTAGAGACCTTGCCTATACAACGACTCTGATGGACCTACCATCATCTTATTTACAGCATGCAGCCATTTTATTGCAGTGGCTGCTTCTTGGCACACTATGAACAGTTGGGGATTTTATACCCTAACTTTTTCGGTTTAGCATCGACCTTTATTTTATGTTTATACTTTAGTTTTAGCACTTTCGCCCCAATTGTTTATAGCCATTGATAGCCACTGGCTTTTCCTTTTAAATATGTTTCAGGTGTCAAAATGGCTAATTCACTCTTTTTAAAATCTTTTAAATTTCTCGTTAAAATAATTTTAATTTGTCCGTTTTCAATTGCCGAAAAGTTTTGTAAGGCATCCTCAAAATCTTTGAACTCTGAATTTAAAGCGTTCATAACTGCATTTTTGTCCATTTTTACAATTTCGATAATTGTCAAAAGCTGTTTTATTTTTTCTACAATGATGTTGTGTTTTGCAGTTTTACGCAATAAGTAATAGACATTTGAAATAATTACCGGTGTTGTAAACCCTTGTATTTGTTTTTCTGCACAAAGATTGATTAATTCTGTTGAATACTTTGCAAATGGTTTTCTGTCGAAAAAGAAATCCATTAAAACATCTGTGTCGATAAGAACTTTATCCATTATAAATATTTTTCTTCTAAACGGTTTTTAAGTTCTTTTTTATAATCCATATTTTTTGGCATCTTAAATGAACCCTTTAATGATTCGACAATTGGATTAAGTTTTTGGTCTTCGTTTTTTTGTTCTTTTTCAGTAAGAATTTTCAAATAGTTTTCAATTATATCAGATAAACTACGATTCTTATCTTTCGCATAACTTTTAGCTCGTTCAATTATATCCCGTTCTATTGTCAATGTTAACTTTGTGTTCATTTTAATTAACTCTTTTAAGTTCAATTACAAAGTTACAAATTAATTTTCAATTCACGTGTTTTTTTTATTTGATTTACACGTGTTTTTTAGCTTGTCGCTAACGGTCGGGGCTTGGCGTAGTGGCGGCATTATAGCACTGCTGTTGACACGAAGCACCAAAGTTCAAGTTTAACAATAATGTTCATACGAAGCACTTCACCCGCCATTACGCCAAACCCTTGTTATGGGCTGTGCTTCTTGTCGTTCGTTTCTATCACTTGTTTTATTGTCGTTACCGCTTTGTCAAATCGTTGTTCCCAATCGCCTGTTATTTCTGTAATGTCAATGTTGTGTTGTTGCAAAATTTGTCTGTGTGAAATGTCTAACAAATTTCTGTCGCTTTCACTTAAACGTGTCCCGTCTTGCACATATTCTACGTCATTGTTGAGATACAGATATATGTCCGCTTTGTTGGAATTATAGATTCTGCTTTCAATTTCAAGTGTCTTGTCAAATATGAAGTTGGCGTAAGATTTTGTTATGTGTATGTCCGTGTCAATGATGATAAGCGGGCTTTGTTCAAAAATCGCTGTGTCAATACGTTTGGCGTGTTCCGTAGCAACAAGATGTAAGTCGTCAAATTCAAATGAGTTGGAATTAGCAATTAAGTCCCTGCCTGCTTCTTTTACTGAACTACAATTAAAATATTTGGCAAGACGTTCGGTCAATGTTGTTTTTCCTGTGCTTTCTGTCCCAAGAACCACAACTTTAATTGCAAAATCTGGCTTTACGCTGTCAGGTAAAAATTTCCAATTTGCAAAAATGTCATTACGAACAGCAGTAGCCGAAACAGGAAATAGTTGCTTTGGAATATCAAAAGCAATATGTTTTATGTCCATAAACGAAGCAACATAATTTCCGTATTCTTCCGATGTAATTACTAAATCATAATCGGGAAAAAACTCTTTGAATTTTGCTGACCAAACCTTTGAAACTTCTTGCGAAGATTCGGAGGAGTTAGGCAATTCACTTTCTAAATAATTGTAGCTTTTGATTTCAATTTTTCTTTCTGTTTCAAAAGTTTTTTCAATCCACTTTTGTCTTGTCGTGGCAGGCATATTTTCTTTATCGCTACAACAAACTAAAACCGTAAGGAAATCACATTTAGTCAAAGCAAAATTTATCATTGCTTCGTGTCCTTTGTGAAAAGGCAGAAACTTTCCGAATATAAATGCTTTAACCATTGTTTAATTGTTTAATTGCTTTTTCCAATTCAATAATCCATAAGTTGCCAATCCAAGAAAGACAAGATACTCTAATGCTAAAAAGACAATTCCTTTTTTGAAAAATAGGAACACGCAAATAATATCAACTACAATCCATAAATACCAAGTTTCAAGCTTCTTTTGAGCAAGCAAAACGGTCGCAGCAATACTCAGCACCATTACGAATGAATCGGCAAACGGAAATGCGGCTTTTGTTTTAAAATAATAAGGTAAATACAAGTGTATATTTGAAAAAAGAAAACCTGCAATAAGTGTCCCAACAATAATTGCACTTGCAAACCAAATTTTTGTTTTGCTTTCGGTTGTCGTGATGCTGTTTTGTTTCGGTTTTTGTTTCCAATTATACCAACCGTAAAGAGTAACAACAAAAAAATAAACTTGTAGAAACATATCTGCGTAAAGTTGAATTTGGAAAAATAAAATGAACAAAAACACTTCATTGATTATTCCTGTTGCCCAAGTAAGTATATTGGCTCTTGATGCAAAATAAACAGACAACAACCCGAACAATGTGCCAATCAACTCAATATAGCTGATTTGATAGCCGATTATTTCAAAAGCGATATCGTTTATTTCAAAAAATATCATCAGAAACTATACTGAATTGATGTGTAAAAATTTATTGGCGCTTGAACAAAATACTTTTTGCTTCCGTCAAAGTCCACATATCCGTGATTAAAGTATTTAGAATTTGTAATGTTGTTCAGAAATACGGAAAATTGAAAATCTTTAATGCTGTAACTTGCTCTGCTGTTCAAGAGAAAATAACTATTCACTTTTTCTTCATTAGCGAAGTCAATGAATGAATGATGTTGGTATCTTGCTGACAATGCTATTGAAAAATTGTTTTTAGAAAAAACAGCTTCTTGATTTATTATGATTAGTGGCGTAAGTATTGGGCTAAATGTTTCTGTTTGTTCTTTTATGCGACTGTAATTGAAAGATGAATTATTTACAAGCGAAAAATGTTTTGAAACCTTGTAATTTACGCTTAATTCAAGCCCTGTTCTAAAACTTTGTTCAACATTGTTGGTAAGAGCTAAACCATTTGGACCAAACTTTCCGTCCAAAACAATTTCGTTTTTAAAATCCATATAGTAAAGGTTCACATCGAAATTCAGTTTGCTTTTTTGAAACCTAAAACCCAATTCGTGATTAAGCACATATTCGGGTTTTGTATTGGACAAAATTGCGTTGCCCAAACTGTCTGCCAACAAATCGTCATTACCGCCAAACATATCGTTTCTTGTCGGTTCTCGTCCTGTATATCCAACGCTGTAATAAAGTGTGGAATTGGGTTTGATAGCAACGCTCAATCCCGCTTTTGGATTGATAAAATGCCATTCTAATTTTTGCAAAGCGACCGCACCTTTGTAATCAAAATTGACATAACGATACTGCACGTCAGCAAAAAATGTAAACCATTTAAACGTATAATCTGCTTTTGTAAAAACACTTATTTCGTTTTTGTAACCTGTGTTTTGATAAAGTTGTCCTTATGTTTTTTCGCTTCCTGTGTGTTGTCGGTTGTAAATGTTTCCGTGAAGTCCTGTTGTTAGATTAAATTGCTTTTTTGAAAAAGTGTAATTACTGAAAAAGCCTACAAAATTTGATAGGAAAGCATAACTGTATAATTCGTCTGTTGAAGACAATCCTATGAAATTATTATAGTCAAATCCGTAGTTTCCTTTTAGAAAAGTGTAGTAAATGCTTGATTGAAGTGATGAAGAACGACTGATTTGCCAAGAGTTTTGTAATTGCGTTAGCATTTGAAAAAATCTGTCTTTTTCCTGCTTGCTATTAGCATTAGTTTGCCTGTCTATGTCAATCAAAGAATCTGAAACGCCAATCCACGCCATATCATTTTGCTGATGTCCTGCCAAAAAGTTGAGTTTCCATATAGATTTGTCATAGAAAAGCCCACTGCTTAAAAAAACGGATTGTGAATTGTTGGAAGAATGATATTTATATCCGTCCGAGTAAATTTGCGATGCTCTAACGTAAAGTGCTTTTTTGTTTTTTACTCCGCTGTTGTATTCGCCAAACACTCGCATACTGTTGAAAGCACCATATCCTAAACCGAAAGTTGTTTTAGTTGTGTCGGCAAGATTTGGTGAAAATAATTGCACACTACCGCCATAACTTGCTACTCCATTTTTTGATGTCCCAACACCACGTTGAATTTGAATTTTGCTGACCGAATTAAGAATGTCAGGATAGTTTGAAAAATAAGCCCCTTGGTCTTCGGGTTCGTTCATTGGCATTCCGTCAAATGTCGTGTTAATTCTTGTTTCGTCAATTCCCCTAATTCTGTAATAAGAATAACCTTGCGAATTTCCACCGTCAGAATAGTTGGTAATTGAAGGTGTTTCAGAAAGCAAAAATGATGGTTCTTGTCCTATTGATTTTTCTTTGATTGTCTTTGAGTAGATGTTTTGAAAAGTTACAGGTGTCCGTTTGTCTGCTTGATAAGTTACAACAACTTCGTCTAAATGTTTTGCACTGTCAATATGTAATGTGTCTTGTGCTGTTAATTGTCCGAACGATAGTAGGGTAAAAACAGTCAGTAAAATATATTTTGTCATTCGCCAATTTCATATTTTTTGTTGTCGGCTCTATCTTGCGGAACGGTCGTCATAGCATTGCCCATAACTTATAAATATCCGCATAAACTTAGTACTTTTTTAAACACTATCCATTTAATTAGCAAAATAGTAGAAAAAGTGGCAAAATTTACTTTTAAATTAAATCAATGAAAATCAAGCCTAAATCTATTTAAAAACATTTACAAACGTATTTTAAACGTAACTAAATATTTATTAACCGAATAAAGTTTGGAGGGCATCTAACCTTTGCACCGTCGATTGATCGAAAAAGCAGTCGGCAACAAATTAACTCAATTTATTAACTAAAACTTTATTATCATGAGTTCATTAAAAAACAAAGTGCAATTAATCGGACACTTAGGTGCAAATCCGGAAGTAAAAACCACAGAAAACAATAAGATGTTGGCGCGCTTCTCTATCGCTACTACCGATTATTACAAAAACGCCAAAGGTGAAAAGCAAGAAGATACGCAGTGGCATCAGGTAGTAGCTTGGGGTAAAACCGCTGAACTAGCAGAAAAGTACTTGCAAAAAGGCAGTAAAGTAACCATTGAGGGTAAGCTCAACAATCGTCAGTACGAAGACAAAGATGGCGTAAAACGCTACATTACGGAAGTAGTGGCTAATGAGCTATTGTTTATGGACAACAAAAGCTAAACCTTAAAAATCAAGGTAGTAAAAAAGGCAGCCGAGGGGCTGTCTTTTTTTATTTTTTATTGTTATTCGTACCTAATTTGACAATTCCTTTAATATCATAAATCAAGTAAACAACAGACACTATGAAAGAAATAGCAGATGCAATAAATGATTTAAAAGAAAGTGCTTCACTATTGAATAAGAAATAAAAGAATAAAGCAATCAGTGCTAAACTTAATGGATAAAGAAAAATTCTAACTAATATTTTTTTAAATGTCCATTCATTTGATAAGGATGGAAATGTCTCGTTGTAGTCTATTCCTTTAACAATATCAATTAAATGCTTTTTAAATACCTCTAGGTTCAATTTATAATACGGTTTTAATAAAGGAACCACAAACTTTCTAGGATCTGAAAGAGAATTAAAAATAAAACCACTATTTGTCTTGGCTACTACAATCAAGTATCCCGTATTATATCTATACTCAAACACTTCTTTATCATAAGCATAAATTACATCTAAGGTTGACTCAACATTCCAGTCTAATGACCTAGCTGATCTATGCATCGCATCAATTAAATCCTGATGGGTACAATTAATTTTAAATTCTTTAAATTTCAATATTCGCCACTGAATTAGAATAACAATTAGAGAAATAACTAGAGCAACTAAAAAACCATTTCCTATACTCCAATCAACAGAAACAGTCACAAAGTAAATAGCAAATGGAATTAAAGCAAAATAGAAATGCTTCAAATACTGCCATGATGTTAACTCTAACCTTTTTGTTTTAAGATTTACATTTATTTCACTCATAAATTATAAGGTATTCATAAACCAAACAAATATAAGTCAATAAAGCGAAAATAATTTTTGATATTCTCTGTCAAACTCAAAGAGGCAAATAACGCATAAAGTAATTTTTCCCTTTTAAAGAAAACAAAAAATCACTCCACCAACTTCCACCTACAATCGTAGCCGCTTAAGATCTCGCCATCAAAAGAAGTTCTAATATTCAAATCGCGGCGACTGACTAAGCCGTAGTTGGGTGAATACTTTTCTTCTGCAAATTGCTTTTCTATTAAGTTTTCTTCATCAATCTGCTTCACTACAAGTAGGTTTGTGAATTGACCCCACCCAAAATCTTCCTTGGCATTCAAGCTTTGATAACTGTAGTTTTGTTCACCTAAAGTATTCATTAGGTTGGCATCCCATGCTCTTCCCACTTTTATTGGATAGCGCAACTTTATCTTCACTACATTATCTTCTTTTAACTCAAAAACACTTTCATCAACAAAAACGCTCCTCACTTTTAGCTTTCTCCAATTGGCAAGGCTATCTTCTCTTAAATAAATCTCTTGGCGATAATTCAAACGGTTTTCTAAATCCCGAAAAGTTTCCACAGTAAGTTCTTTTCGCCAATGCGTTAAAGTGTCAACTGTGCCACTAAAATCATCGTACTTAATGGAATCAATTCGATAGACTTTTTCAACTCCTACTTCAAAAGCAACATAATGGTTTACTGTTGGCTGATCAACAATATCCTCACAACAATCTTCTTCCTCACAAGCTGTAAGTAGTAAAACACCTAAAAATAGGCTAAACCATTTTTTAAAAAGCTTCATTATCTGCTAATAAAACCACCGCCAATTAAATCGCTGCCTTCGTAAAATACAGCCGATTGTCCGGGAGCAATGCCTTTTACCTCTGCCATAAAGTCAACCTCAATTTCTCCGGCTTCATTAATGCTCAAGTGGCTCATTGTTCCTTTGTCTTTATAGCGCACTTTCGTCAATACATCTATGTCGGTGGGAATTTCATTGTACTTAATCAAGTTAGGCTTTCTAACCTTCATTTGCTGACGCTTCAAATCTTCTTTCTTTCCCAAGACTACAGTATTGTCTTCAGGGTTAATGCGAATAACATACATCGGCTCGCCCATAGCAATGCCCAAGCCCTTACGCTGACCAATGGTGTAAAAAGGATAACCTTCGTGCTTACCCAACACATTTCCCTGCATATCGATAAAATCACCGCCTTTTACGCGCTCTTCCAAGCCTTCAACTTTTCGCTTTAAAAATCCTCGGTAATCATTGTCAGGCACAAAGCAAATCTCATAGCTTTCACTTTTCTTTGCTAGCTCTTTGTGGCCTCTATCTAAAGCCATTTTTCGAATTTCAGGCTTGGTGTATTTTCCCAATGGGAACTTGGTTCTTGCCAAAGCTTCTTGAGAAAGTCCCCACAAAACGTAAGACTGATCTTTATTTTCGTCTTTTCCTTTTGAAATTACATAGCGGCTATTTTCATAGCGAACATTCGCATAATGCCCGGTAGCTATAAACTCACAACCCAGCTGATCGGCACGGCGCAAAAGTGCATCCCACTTAATGTGCGTATTGCACAATACACAAGGGTTTGGAGTGCGACCGGCGGTGTATTCATCAACAAAGTTGTTAATGATAAAATCGCCAAACTCTTCGCGTATGTCGATAATCATGTGATGAAAACCGTAATTCACGGCCAAAATTCGTGCATCATTAATATCGTCTAGGCTACAACAACCGGTTGTTTTACGATTATTGCCGCCTGAAGTAGCGTAATCCCAGGTTTTCATGGTTACGCCAATTACTTCATATCCTTCTTCATGCAACAACATTGCGGTAACAGAACTATCAATTCCACCGCTCATTGCTACTAAAACCTTCCCTTTACTATTCTTATTCATATCTAATCGGTCCTCTTAAATCTTCAAATTCCAACTCGTCTTTACGATTGTCTTTAAATTCTTCCATCGACTCCACTTCACCGTCGCCGGTTTCAGGAGTTAATAGTTTTCCCTTATCGTATTTTATCACTTTTTCAATTTCTTTCTTCTCATTGTAGTACCTCCATTCTCCATCTTTGGCATCCTTGTAATAACTTCCAACAGTTGAAGTATCGCCTTCCGGAGTGTAAATAATCGTTGTCCCCTCTTTGAAGCCGTCTTTGTAAGTGGCCTCTTCTTGAATACTTCCGTCATCAAAGTACTTTTTCATAGGTCCCTGTTCCAAATCATTTTCAATTAAAACTTCCATGGCTAACTGCCCATTTCGATGATAGGTTTTCCACATCCCATATTTTTTGTCTGCTACATAAGAACCTTCTGTCAGCAACACCTCACCGGCACCATAAGTTTTCCAAAGTCCCTGCTTTTTTTGATCTAAATAAGGTCCTTCAGCCATTTTATCACCCGTTTCGTAATAATGCGTTGCGTAAACTTTCTTCGAATCCTCTTCGTCGTAGTTTAAAATGCTTTTAATTTTCCCATTATGAAAGTAAATCTTAAAAACATCAAATGGCTCTCCATGTCTAAATTGACCTTCTTTTTGAACTTGTCCATTTTGATAAAAAGACCTCCATTTCCCGTGCTTTAAACCATTTTCATCTAATTGATTAAAAGCAGAATCTTGCTGTGCCCAACCACTTTGAGTTATTAAAGCAAGCAAAACAATTAATATTTTATATTTCCTCATAAGTTTTGCAAAGTTAATTATTCTATCAGAGCTATTTAATAAAATTACGAACCTCTACATACTAGCCTGAGAAAAACAAAAAATAGAAGTCAATTTTACTTCCTTTAGTATCAATTTTAAAAACAAAGCATTTCTGGCAGCACAGCAATCTTGTTTCTTCTTAAAAAATACAAACTGCTTCGACAATAATTGTGCCTTAACTTTTTGGTTAAATTATTAAGTTTACAGTATGCAAAAATTTCTAGAAAAACTAAGCCAACACATTATAAATAAACACCCCAAAGACTTAGGTGAAGTTCAAATTGTGCTTCCGAGCCGAAGAGCCAAAGTTTTTTTAATCGACTATTTCAAGCAGAATATTCAGCAAACTACCTGGCTTCCTGAGATATTTAGTTTAGAAGACTTTGTAAAAGAGCTGAGTGAATTAAATATTTTAGACAACATCGATTTAGTTTTTAAGCTTTATCATACACACCAACAAATTGAGGGCAAACAATCAGAAACATTTGAAGATTTCCTGAGTTGGGCGAATACTTTACTCCAAGACTTTAATGAAGTAGATCGCTATTTGGTTTCTGCAGAAGAATTGTACAGTTTTTTATCGGAAGCCAAAGCACTTGAAAGTTGGAACTTAGGCGAAAGAGAGCTCAGTGAATTTCAAAAAAACTACCTTCGCTTTTGGCGAAAACTCGGTGAGTATTATCAGCATTACAGAAAGCAGCTGATAGAAGAGAAATCAGCTTATCAAGGTTTGGCATTTCGTCAGCTAGCGGAAGACTTAAAGGCAAACAAAATTGAGGTTCAGCAGGAAAAGCAACTTTATTTTGCAGGCTTTAATGCGCTTACCTTGGCAGAAGAGAGCATTATTCACCACTTTGTAAAAAACCACCATGCTCAACTTTTGTGGGATGCCGATGAATATTACTTAAATGACAATAATCAAGAAGCCGGGAGTTTTTTGAGAGCACACAAAAAGAAACAACCAACTTTCGATTGGACTTTTTCCAATTTGTTGGAAGATGAAAAAGAAATCAATATTTACAGCATTTCAGGTGACATTGCTCAGGCGAAATTGATGGGGGAATTGGTTCAGCAAAAACAGCAAAAAAATAGCCTTGAAGATACCGCCATCGTTTTAGGGGACGAAAGTTTACTCATGCCGGTTTTAGAAAGCTTACCGCCAAACATCGATCGCATTAATGTAACCATGGGTTATGCGTTGAGCAATTCAATTTTTTTCCATTTTTTTGAGAGTCTCATCGACCTTCACTTTAAAAAAGAGAGTGCTAAAGGTGGTGGCTTTTACTTTAAAGATGTCATCCGGCTTTTAGAGCAGCCCGCTATTCAATATATTCACAAAGGGGTAAGCGCTCAGGCTAAAAAGTTAATTCAAAAAATTAAAGAGGAAAGAATCATCTACCTTTCCACAGCAGAATTAGCTGAATTTGAATCGCATTTGGGTCTCCCGATTTTTAATTTACCACAAAACACTCCCACCATTTTAAATGGCTTATTTATAAAACTTTGCGAGCAAATTAAAACACACCAAAAAGGAGAATTAAGTGCCGTTGAAAGTGAGTTTTTGTTCGGTTTTTTTCAAGCCTTTAACCGAATAGATTCACTTTGCGAACAGTATACAGCACTCAACACATTCGACAGTTTGTTGCAGCTTTACCGCCAAATTTTGGCAACAGAGTCAGTGGCCTTTGTGGGAGAACCTTTGGGCGGCTTACAATTGATGGGGGTTTTAGAAAGTCGTACTTTGGATTTTAGCCAAGTAATTTTAAGCAGCTTAAATGAAGGTATACTTCCTGCCGGAAAGTCTCAAAACTCATTTATTCCCTTCGATATTAAGAAAAAATTTGGTCTGCCCTCCTACCGTGAGAAAGACGCCATTTTTGCTTATCACTTTTATAGATTATTACAGAGAGCTGATCGAATTGATTTAATCTATAACAGCAAAGTGGATCAATTAAAAGGCGGTGAAAGAAGTCGATTTATTGATCAATTGATTTACGAAATGCCCAAAAAGAATCCTAAAATAAAAATTAATCAAATTAATTTAGCCCCACCCTTGGAAAGCGAAAAGAAGGAAGCTTTAGAAATCAAAAAAAGCGAAGAACACCTTGCCGCCATTAAAGCTCATTTAAGTAAAGGTCTTTCACCTTCTGCACTAAACAGTTTCTTGCTCTGTCCGCTCAACTATTATTACCGCTATATATTAGGTATGCGAGAAGAGCAAATTATTGAGGAAAAAATTGAAAACAACACATTTGGAACCGTTATTCACGATAGCTTAGAAGCGCTTTACACTCCCTTTGTGGGAAAAATTCTCGATGCAAAATCCATTGAGGAAATTAATAGCCAAATTGATGAAGTTGTGAAGAAGCAATATTATCATCATTTAAATTTAACACCCGACAGTGGTAGTCATCGCTTGGCTTTTGAAGTGGCCAAAAAGCTGGTGAAAAACACGGTGGAAATTGATGCCAAATCCATTGAAAAGGGGAAGGAGGTTCAAATAGTTGCACTGGAAAAACAGCTTGAGTGGGAAACCGAAATTAAAATCAATGAGAAAGTAAAACAAAATTTACTCTTAAAAGGTAAAATTGACCGGGTGGATCGCTTAAATGGTCAATTGCGAATCATCGATTACAAAAGTGGTAATGTTGATTATGGCAATTTGAGCTACAAAGACATGAGCAGCTTGAGTGGAGGCAAGAAAACCATTGCCTTACAAATGCTTATCTACCAATATATTTACGAGAACAAATTTTCAGAAAGTGCAAATGCCGGTGTAATTTCCATGCGAAATACTAAAGCGGGCTTTCTCGGCTTAAAGCGCAATGAAGAGGATGATGCAGAAGCACTTTTAAAAATTGTTATTGCTCAAATGTTGGATACTGAAACTGCCTTTATTCACAATGAAAAATCTAACTACTGTGCTTTTTGCGAAGAATAATAAAAAAACCCCTCACGGGAAATGAGGGGTTAAAATCAGGGAAATAGCAGTAAGTTATCTACCACAAATTACTTACACAACTATTAGACGTGAACATAATTAAAATAGTTGCCTAATTATCTTAATTTTATCGCTCAATATGAAAAAAACAGTACTGATTATAGGACTTTTAATTTTTGCTTACGCTACTGCCTTTGGGCAATCCCAGCGAAAAAGATGTGGTTTTGAAGCCATTTACCAAGAACTAAAAAAAGATTCTACTTTTTTAAAAACTCAAGCTGAATTAGATAGAAAAAATAATCAGTCGCAACTAAAAAGCCAAACCATTTTTGTGGTTCCGGTAGTAGTTCATGCCATACACAGAACTTCAGCCGACAGCATAAGCGACGCACAAATCCTTTCTCAAATAGACGTATTAAATACCGACTATCGCAAACTGAATGCCGACACAACCAATGTAGAAAGTGGTTTCTCAAAAGCCGATGTACGCATAGAGTTTTGCTTGGCAAAGCGCGATCCTAACGGAAATTCTACAAGTGGAATTGAACGCTACAAAACCACGATTGACGATGTTTGCAATGGCAATCAATATTTACAAGTAGCACCTATTTGGGATAGAAATCATTATTTAAACATCTGGGTTTGCGATATGGGATCTATACTTGCAGGAAGCTCATACTCTCCGGGTGCTCCCGCTGATCGTGACGGTATTGTTATTCATTACAGAAATTTTGGAAATACGGGAAATGTTCAACCAAATTATGATTTAGGCAGAACTACCACTCACGAGGTGGGTCATTGGTTTAACTTATTGCATATTTGGGGTAGTGATAATTTAAGTTGTACTAGTGACGATGAAGTCATTGACACTCCAAACCAAGGAAAGATCTACTATGGTTGTCCAACTCCTCCTGACTCTTCCTGTGGAAGCAAAGACATGCTTAGCAACTATATGGGCTATGTGGATGATGCCTGCATGGGAAACTTTACCGAAGGTCAAAAAAGAAGAATGCGTAAGGCTATTGTTGAAGAAAGAGAAAAGCTACTACTTTCAGATGCCTGTCTTCCGGTGGGATTAGAAGAAAAACAAATGTTAAATGCAGCCAAGCTTTTTCCCAATCCTTCAAATGGCGAATTTAGGTTTGAACTAAATAGTTCTGATGATTCAAAAAACATAAACTTTTCAGTTTACAGCATAGAGGGTAAAAGTATTCCACTTCAAACAAAAGCTTTTAAAAATGGTTATACAATTGAACTTGCTAATGCAGAAGCAGGAATTTATTTTTTAAACATCCAATCGCCAAAAGCAAGGGTATTAAAAAAGATTATAATTCAGCCATAGAAATTGGTATAATCGTAACTTTGAAGTTCAATAATTTTCCTATGAATTTAGATTTAATTTTACAGTCAGATATGCCGCAAATCTACCATAGAATTGCGGAAAAGGTATTTAATGGCGAACGTATTAGTGAAGAAGAAGGCATTGCTTTATTCGACAAAGCAGCTTCGCTAAATTACCTGGGAAGCTTAGCCAATTACATACGCGAGAAAAAGCATGGGGACAATACCTATTTCAATAAAAACTTTCATATAGAGCCTACAAACATTTGTGTTTTCGACTGCAAGTTTTGTGCTTACTCCAAATTAATTCGTCAAAAAACGGATTATGATGCTTGGGAAATGAGTGAAGAGGAAATTATTGAGAAGGTTCGCTCTTATGATAATAGCGACATTACCGAAGTTCATATTGTGGGCGGCGTTCATCCAAAAATGGGTTTACATTACTTCGCCAATTTGATAAAGAAGGTAAAAGAAATTCGCCCGGAATTGCACGTTAAAGCATTTACCGCAGTTGAATTGGAATATATGTGTCGAAAGGCAAAGGTTTCTTACCGAGAAGGTTTGCAAATCTTAAAAGATCACGGTCAAAATTCATTACCTGGCGGTGGAGCTGAAATTTTTGCTGAAGATATTCGCGCAGAGATATGCAACGACAAATGTTCTTCTGAACAATGGTTGGAAATTCACCAAACGGCTCACGAAATTGGAATGCCTTCAAATGCCACTATGCTTTACGGTCATATTGAGGAACCTAAGCACTTGGTTGACCACATGAATCGCCTTCGCAATTTACAAGACAAAACGGGTGGTTTTAACACTTTCATTCCATTGAAGTTTAGAAATGGGAACAACCAAATGTCGCACATTGAAGAAGTTTCGGTTCTCGAAGATTTACGCATGTATGCCATCGCTCGCATTTACATGGACAACTTCCCTCATCTCAAAGCTTATTGGCCAATGATTGGTAGACAAACGGCTCAGCTGACCTTAAATTACGGTGTTGACGACATCGACGGAACAATCGATGATTCTACCAAAATTTACTCTATGGCAGGTGCAGAAGAACAATCGCCTACCCTAACCACAGAGGAGTTGGTAGCTTTAATTAAGGACGTTGGCAGAAAACCGATAGAAAGAGATAGTGTGTATAATGTGCTAAAAGATTATTCGGAGGTTAACTTTGATGCTGTTGAGGCATAAGTAAAACACCAGTCATTTAAGATTGCAAACAGCTTAAGGTCTTTCTTAAGCTGTTTTTTTCTTTCTCATTTTTTGATTTAAAAACTCCACCATTAGAGAGAAAGCCAGAGAGAAATAAATGTATCCTTTTGGAACATGAACATGCGCTCCATCTAATATTAGTAAGGTTCCTATCATCAACAAAAAAGCCAAGGCGAGCATTTTTACCGTTGGGTTTTCATTGACGAAGTCGCTGATTTTTTGGGCAAACAATAACATCACTAAAAGAGAAATTACTACTGCACAAACCATAATTATAATCTCATCAGAAAGTCCCACTGCGGTTAAAATAGAATCAAAAGAAAAAACAACATCCAAGAGAACAATTTGCGTAATCGCTCGAGAAACAGAATTCATTGCAGTTTTACTCGCACTCTCCTCTACTGAATCACCTTCAATCTTTTGGTGAATCTCTGAAGTACTTTTTGCCAATAAAAACAAACCTCCTACTACCAATATTAAATCTCTTACACTTAACTCAAAATCTTGAATGGTTAAGATCGGTTCTGTTAGTTGAATAATCCATGAAATACCAAACAGCAAGGCAACTCGAATTACAATGGCCAATAACAATCCTATGGTTCGCGCCTTTGATTGATGCTCTTTGGGGAGCTTGTCGGCTACTATGGAAATGAAAATGATATTGTCGATTCCCAATACAATTTCAAGAAAAGTTAAGGTAAGAAGGCTAATCCAAGTTTCTGATTGAAGAAATATTTCCATGATAATTCATTTTGAAGCAAAATAAAACAATATTATAAGATGAATCAATATTTCTTAAAAAAATAATTAACTGATTATATACAAAATAGAAATTATTTTAAAAAATATGGTACTATGTATTGCATATTACTATATTTTAAATATATCTTTGCCAAACAAAATAATAACAAAATGCAAAAAATACTTCTATTCGTTGCAATAAGCATTCTGAGCATTCAACTTAATGCTCAATCAAAAAAATCGGCGCAGCTTTTGGCAGAAATTAGCCAAGGAAATAATGTTTTTAGCATGAGCTATGCGAAACCCATGGAAAATTTCTTTGATATGGACATCGACTTAAACGGCAAAGAAAAAACCTTAGTCGGTGATTTTAGTAGTGGTAAGTTAACAGTAATCAGCGAAGAAAGAGATCTTGATCAGTTAATCAAAGATTTTAAAAGTATTGGTTTTAAACTTCAGCAGTTCGAAGAAAATAAAAATGAAGAAGAAAATGATATCCGTTTATTGTATTTTGAAGAAGGTAAACTGATTAAAGAAGCACATTTTATAATTCACGGAGAAGAAGAACTCATCCTATTTTCGCTTTATGGAGATATGGAATTAGTAGAAAAAGAATAAAAAAGATGAAAATTGAAAATACAAAAGCGCAAATGCGCAAAGGGGTTTTAGAGTTCTGTATTTTATCCATTTTGGAAAATGAAGAAGCTTATCCCTCAGAAATTATCGAAAAACTAAAAGCCGGGAAGTTAATCGTGGTAGAAGGCACACTTTACCCTCTTTTAACGCGACTCAAAAATGCAGACTTACTGCAATATCGATGGGAAGAATCTAAATCCGGACCACCGAGAAAATACTATTCCTTAACCCAAGCGGGAAAAGACTTTTTAAAGGAATTAGAAAGCACTTGGGAGGAACTTGTAAATGCCGTTAAACTAACCAGAAAAAATCAATAATTGACCAAAAATTAAAACGATGAACCAAACAGTAACAGTAAATATAAGCGGATTAGTATTTTACATAGAAGTAAATGCTTATGACCAATTAAAACAATATCTTGACACTATAAAGCTTTATTTTAGCAATGAGGAAGGACAAGAGGAAATTATTGCTGACATAGAGGCTAGAATTGCTGAGTTGCTCAAAGAAAAACTGAGCGATGGTCAGGAGGTCGTTACGCAAGCACATGTAGAGCAAGTAATAGAAGTTATGGGTGAGCCGGAAGCATATATTGATGAAGATGCGCAGCCGGAGGAGCCTAAACAAAAAACAAAAGAAAAGTTTGCTTCAAAAAAGTTATTTCGCGATGAAGATGATAATGTTTTAGGTGGCGTATGTGCGGGTGCAGGACACTATTTTGGAATTGACAAAATATGGTTTAGAATCGCCTTTTTAGTTGCCTTCTTTGGTTATGGTGCAGGTTTATTGCTCTATTTAATTCTGTGGATTATCATTCCTTCGGCAAAAACTACTGCAGAGAAACTGGAAATGAAAGGTGAACCCATTAATGTGGATAGCATTGGCAATGCCATAAAATCTGAATTTAATTCCTTTAAAAAAAAAGTAAACACTAATGAAGTAGAGAATATAGGTCAACGAATTGTTCAATTCTTTTACCAAATCTTTAACTTTATTATCAAACTGATTACTTTTTTACTACGATTTATTGTAAAAGCAATATCTGTTATTTTAATGCTTGCTTCAGCCATTTTATTGATTTCATTAATTACACTATTTTTAGGAGGTTCAACCAATATTCGTTTTCAAAATATTCAATTAGATGAAAGTTGGTTAAGTAGCTATGCAGATGTAATTTTTAGTTCCCCCACTTTATACACAGTTGGAGTAATTGGAATCTCACTAGTGGTTCTTATACCAGTTTTAGGAATTTTTTATGGAAGCATTAAATTGCTTTTCAACTTTTCGGCAAACAATAAAGCCATTGGCTTAAGCGCTATTTCTCTTTTGGTAATTGGAGTAATCTTAATTTTTATTTCAGCAACAACTACTGTTAGTGAGTTTTCTTCTAAACAGTCATTTGTAAAAACGAAAAGTTTGTCAAACATTACTTCTGATACATTAGTATTAAGCCAATGGGAAAAGAACAACGGAATTTTGTTTGAGGATCATCAATTTTACGTTCAAAACGATAGCCTTTACATTAATGACTTGATTGTTGATGTAGTGGAAAGTAAATCAGATCAAATAGAATTGTACTATACTTTTTCCGCCAGAGGCAGTAATCGAAAAGAAGCTGCTGAAAGAGCTCAAAAAGTTGATTTACAATATAAAGTGGTAGACAATCAATTATTCATTAAAGAATTTATTGTCACCTCAGTAGACGAAAAATATCGAAATCAGCAATTGAAGTTAAGTATTGGACTCCCCATTGGGAAAAGTATTTACTTAAATGAAAATTCAGAACAATTAATTTATGACATTAAAAATGTAAGTAACACTTATGATGGTAAAATGCTCAACCACCACTGGAAAATGACAGAAGAAGGGCTAATGTGTACTGATTGTAAGTGGCTTGAAAAAGAAAACCAATTAAACAACACTAAAAATACTGAAGATGAAGAAGATTCATTTGAAATTTAGTTTACTGCTTAGTGGAATAATAATTCTAGCTCTAGTTTCAACAAAACTAAAGCTAGAAGCCAAGCAGGCTGTTCGACAAAACACAGAAAAGTATTTAAATACAGAGAGCAAAAAAGAAAACAAAGAATATCGATACTATTTAAAAGTATTTCAAACCTTTAACGCTCAGTAAGGGGTTTATGCTCTCTTCTGAATCGATCAAAATCAGCTTCGTATCTTCTATTTTCTAATTTAGCTTGATACCAATCGTGAAAAAGAATTAATTCAGGCGTTTGCGCTTCCCAACTGTATTTGCCGTTTACTTTGCTTAACTCTTTTAATTCTGCTGCTTTGCTTTTCTTGGTATCTTCAAAGTCATAATACGTGCGATCCAAGTCAATTAGTACCTTTAAAATCAACTTATCTCTAGGTTTTACATCTTTTCTTAACTCCGTTCTTTCCATATACCTTCTAAAACTTTCTACATCGTAATCAATCATATTAAGTTTTAAAAGCTCAATAGAACACAATATCCTCATAATTCTGATCCATACGTTCCATCCCTCTTTTTCCTTTTCCAACTCTTCCATATTATTCAGCAACAACAAAGCTTCTCTAAATTGTTCCTTGGAAAAATAAGTCATCGCTCTTAAGAAAAACACCTTTGTTCTTTGGTAAACCTCTTTTCTATACAATGGAAACTTTTCCATTTCTTTATGGTAATGCTCCACTTTTTCAAATTCGTTCAAGTAGTAATAGGCGTGGGATAATAACTCTAAACAATAATATAAGTTTCTATTAAGAGTTCCAGCTAAAAGGCTCATTGCTCTCTTTCCATAGCGAATAGAACTTTTAAAATCTAACAGGAGAATTTTGTTTTCAAGTAATAGATTTAAAACATAGACTTGTCTTGGCTTTGATTCAACAGCAGGGTTTTCTGTAATAAGCATCAAAAATTTCTCACCAATTACCTGATTTTCTATATAGTTTTTTGTTAATGAATTATATTCAAGGCTCAATAAGTAAAAGAGTGTTTCAATATTTGCAGAATTTGTTTCTTGAATACTAAGCTCTAATTCGTTAATTGTTTCCTTTAAAATTTTTAGATTCCCTTTTTTTGTCGAAGAAAAGTTTACTACAGCATAATATTTATTATATACATTTACTGCTGAAGTATATAAATTTCTGGCATGAGTGTAGAAATCTATTTCCTCTTCCATTTCTTCAAAAGCTTTTAAACCTTTAGTATTCACTAATGCATTTTGCTTAAGCTGTAGAGTTTCAATAAGTTCATCATATAGTTCATATTTTTTAGCTGCACGAATAATTTTATCATAAATTAAGATGGACTCATTAATTAACCCTCGCCCCCTTACAACCCTGGCTTGTACAAGTTCTTTTCTAATTTCAAATCGTTTTTGAAAAACTTTACTGTAATTTCCTTTGCGAAAAATGTTGATATCTAGTATTAGTGATTCCTTGACTCTATTAATAGTTCTATTCAATAATTGTTTGAATGTTTTGTCGCTATTGTTTGGCGAAATTAACTTTTTTAACTTTTCATACTGAATATCAGGATCTTTTATCATAACTTTGTACACTAAAAACATTTTCGATGTATTTGGCGTATCATAAGCACTTAAATGTTTTTCAGCTAATGTTAGTTCCTCCGGCTTTAGTACTTGAACTAAGTTTTTAAGTCGACTTAAAGAATTTTCCATGGCTTAATCTAGGCTTTAAAAATAGTCCATAATATTTGACTATGAAAAGTTTCTCTTAAATTTATTCAAATTTTTAACACGGCTAGACCTCAGCTTTTTGCACAAAAATGTCCGAAACCACTCTAAAAATCCCTCTTATGTTTGCCTTGTAATTAAAACTTAAAAACTATGACAAGCTTAATCACCATTTTAATCGCCTTATTAGGATACGGATCTCCATCTGATTATGAAGGCTATACGGAAGAACAATTAAATGTAGAAATTGCTGAAGCGGAAGCTGCGCAAGAAACAACTACTACAGATAATGACGGAGGTGGATGGGATACTTGGGATGAAGCCGGGTACACTCCTGAACCACAACCTTAAAATATATTTCGGAATAATCTCATTATTTTCTGATTTTCAGAGATCTGCTACTACTGCACTTAAGTTAAATTTTCTCGCCTTAGAGCTGGGACACGAATTCAAGCCTAATAGGTTACAAACAAACCTATTAGGCTATTCTTGTTGCAAATTTTAACACCTTTTCACCTAGGACATTTGTAGCAAATTGTCCATTTTTTATCGAAGAAGTGATGTTACTTTTACATCGTTAATTCAAACAAAAGTCATGTTAGCAGTTATCCAAATCGTACAACAACTTAATGAGGCGCATGCAGCCAAAGTGCGTTTGTTGTTAGAAAGTGATAGTGCTTATGCAGAATTAACACTACCTATTTTTGATTCATATCGTAAAGGTGAAAACGAGAAAACTGCTCAGGAAAAAAGCAATTTAAAATTCAATTCATTTAAGATTATCGAGCGATTAATTTATCGCTCGATACTTTCTTTTTATCAAGTAGAGGATTTATCGGTTAAAGACATTATGCAAACAAGTCTTTTTTACGCATTGTATGGATCAACTCAAAAAACGAAAGTTGAAAAGAAAGAGGAGTTAGAAGAAATTTTTCATCAATTAAAGCGATTTCATATTGAACAGCAAGCAGCAAAATTGGTAAAGGAACTTCAATCACTTCACATAAACACTCCTTTAGAATCTGTTTATGCGTATATGTCAAATTACTACTCAGCTATCGATCGTGCAAATCAGGAAATTATCCAACAGTTTATTCAGTTTAATACCATATTGGGGGAATATATTGAAGAACCAAAAAACAATTTATTAAAGGAGTTAATCGGGAAATACAAGCTAATTAGAAAAATAACTACCAATCACTCAAATCAAACTGCACTTAGCTTTTGCTATACTGCTAAACTAAGCTTAACATTATTAGCAGGTCAAAGTCAGATTCTTTTAGATGGAGGGTGGACTACTTCAACGCTAATGGCTGAAACGAAGAATTGCACTAATAATTTGCCATTTGGAATGTTACGTTTTTATTTAAAAAACATCCTTACTCACCTTGAATATAGGTGGTTAGTTAGTAATGACAAAATAAACGAAGCAAATGAAGTATTTTCAATTTCATCAACTAAATCATTAATTGAAGCTTACAACTTCAATTTTCCTAATAACATTCACGAAAAAACGCTTGCTAAAGAAGCAACTGAAGTTGAGTTTATGCCTAAACACAGCAACATTAACGCTTCTTTAAATATTATACATAAAAATATTTCATATCAATTCAACAAAGGTTACTTCGGTAGAGAGCGACTTTCTCTCTTTTTAAATTAATTTGGTTAACAGAAGAGCTCCTACAGGAGTGAAAGCGGTGAGACAATTGTGATGGTAAATTTTTGATCTCACCGCTTTCTTATTCTCTTTATTTAATCTAAAACTTCATTAATTACATTTCCACTTGCTCCATCGGGAAGTGGAAGCTTTAATATTGCTGAAGCTGTAGGAATAATGTCAGTAATATCATAAGGCTTATAACTTTCACCTTTCTCTATCTCATTTCCAAAAAACAAAAGGGGAACATGCGTATCATAGCGATAGGGAGAACCATGTGTTGAACCGGTCTTTGAATAAATAATGTAATTGGGAGATTCTAAAATCACTAAATCTCCTGATTCTGAAGCCAACAAGCCATTCTTAGTCATTTGATTGTAAACACTACTGTTTATTGCTCGCTCTGAATGATAAACATCGGCAATTCCTTCCATTTCTATCAAAAGAGAAGTGACTGTAGTATTTAGTTGACTTAAATTCACACTTTTTTCAATTAAAGCTGACTTATTAAAATATAGGTTGAAATTTATAAAGTATTCAATCCAATCTGCTTCTCCATATTTTTTATCTAACTCCTCCTCTACTTTATTTCTAATCAGCTTTGCATCAATATAGCCGGCAGGCGCAGATTGCTCTTTTAAAAATAAAGGAACCTCTCCAGCACCGTGATCAGAAGTGAGAAATAATAAATAGTTTTCTTTTCCCACATTATCGTCTAAGAAATTTAAAAGACGAGCAATGTCTTTATCTAATCGCAAATAAGTATCCTGTACCTCTCTGCTATTTACTCCAAAACGATGACCTACATAATCTGTTGCCGAAAAACTAACTGACAAAAAATCTAAAAACTCATCCTCACCCAATTGATTGGCTTTTATTAATGACAAAGCTATATCAAGGGTCATGCTGTTCCCCTGAGGAATTGCTTTTAAGATATCATAACCACTCTTTTCAAAACCTTTAATTAAGTCATAGGGAAAGGAAACCCCACTCCCCTCGTATAATTCTCCTTCGTAAGGGTTTTCGTCAGCTAAACTTTTAGCATAAGTTTTTTCTTCAGCAAATAATTCCCAATCTTCGCTTAAGTACTTTTCTTTAAAATTAATTGAATTAAAATCGTTTAACCATTTAGTGTCCGATTCTTTGTAAAAGTCACTACTCACCCATTTCCCATTTTTCCCGTCAAACCAGTAAGCTCCATTTGCCAAATGTCCTGCCGGTAAAATAGCACCTCTGTCTTTTAAAGAAACACCATAACTCTTCCCTTTAAAATTGCTAAAAAGTCTGATTTCATCAGCAATTGTGCGAGATTTCATTCGTTCTGGAGAATAGTAATTATTCCCTTCCTCATCTGTTAGCTCCACACAATAAACGCGCTTGCCTTCTAGTCTACTATACCAATTGTTTCCCACAATTCCATGCGTAGAAGGTGTAGTTCCGGTAAAAATAGAAGCATGCCCCGGACCTGTGTAGGTTGGTTTGTAATTATAGTTTACATTTCTTGCATAAAAGCCCTCTTCGATCAAGCGATTAAATCCACCTTTTCCAAAATCTTCCGAAAACTTATCCAAATAATCGTAGCGAAGTTGATCAACGACAACTCCAATTAAAAGTTTTGGTTTATTCTGATTAGCTTCTTGTGCATTTAAGTAAAAAACTATGCTAAATAGAATGGGTAAAAAAGTGAGCTTTTTCATTTACAAAAAAATTTTATGCCAAGCAATTAGTGAAATGTTTGACTTCTGTTTAGGAGAACAAACATAATCCCTATACCTAAAATTAAACTTATGCCAATGTTAAGAAGTGCTACTCCCCATAAGTTGTTTTTGATTAACTCTAATGTTTCAAAACTAAAGGTTGAAAAAGTACTTAACCCTCCGCAAAATCCGGTAATTAATAAAAGTCGATAGTTTCCTGAATCGATTAATTCTTGCTTTTGTAGTATGAGTAACAACACTAAAGATAAAATGATACAGCTAACGAAGTTTGAAATAAATGTTCCCATTGGGAAACTCCCATCATATAACCTTAATGTTGCTTTTGCAATTAAGAACCGAAGTAAACTTCCGATTCCGCCACCCAAAAAAACTAAGAAGGCTGAGTACATGATTAATTATGTTGATTGAGTTCGTTTTAAAATAAAGTATTTTGATAGTCGATAAACAAAATAACCGATTCCTACTCCTAAAATACCGCCGCAAAGAACATCCAATGGATAATGAACGCCTAAATAGATTCTACTATAAGATACTATTGCTGCCCAAATCAATAACAAGACTAAAGTAGTCTTCTTTTTTGCCCCCTTTAAAAGCAAGCCCAAAAAAGTAGCAATGGCAAATGTATTGGTTGCGTGGCTAGAAACAAAGCCAAATTGACCACCACATTTATTGTTCACAATATGAACCATTTCATTAATATCAGGATTATGACAAGGGCGTAACCGCTCAAAAACATTTTTAAAAAGTTGCACTGAAATTTGATCAGCTAAGGTAACTGTTAGCGCAGCTCCAATCAATATAATCCAAGTGTGTTTCCCGTATTTTTTGTAAACAAAATACAACAAAATTACATAGAGTGGTATCCATTCTAATTTTCCTGAAATAAACACCATAATCGAATCCATAAAACCTGAATTCAGGCGGTTGAGTGCTAAAAACAGTTCTTGGTCGAAGTCTAAAATAGCTTCAATCATTTGGCATTAATTTCATTCCACAATAAATCTTTGAGCTCTGTAATATTATGTTGTGCTACCGAAGAAATATAAATGTGTTTTACATCGCCCAAACTAGCACTCATTTCCTCCATCAACTCTTCGTCCAGCATATCACTTTTACTGATTGCCAAAATCCGTCTTTTATCTAAAAGTTCCGGATTGTGTTCTTTTAATTCATTCAGCAGAACTTGATATTCTTTTAGAATGTCATCGCTGTCTGCCGGTACTAAAAAGAGTAAAACTGAGTTTCTTTCAATATGTCTTAAAAATCTTAATCCTAATCCCTTCCCTTCATGAGCGCCTTCAATAATTCCGGGGATATCAGCCATAACAAACGATCGGTGATCACGATATGGAATCATCCCTAAGTTTGGAGTAAGGGTTGTAAAGGGGTAATTGGCTATTTCAGGTTTTGCAGCTGAAATGACAGAAAGCAGTGTTGATTTACCTGCATTTGGAAAGCCCACTAAGCCCACATCAGCTAGTACTTTTAGCTCTAAAACTTTCCATTCCTCTTTCCCGGGCTCACCGGGCTGAGCATAGCGTGGTGTTTGATGTGTTGATGACTTAAAGTGAGAATTTCCCAATCCGCCCCTTCCTCCGGAAACTAAGATTTGTTCTTCACCATCTTCAAGTATTTCAAACAGTTGCTCACCCGTATCTGCATCTTTAGCAACTGTGCCAATAGGTACTTCAATAATTTGATCTTCTCCTTCCTTTCCGCTGCTGTGGTTTGCTCCACCATTCTGTCCTGCTTCAGCAATGATATGCTTGCGGTATTTTAAATGAAGTAATGTCCATAGTTGGCTGTTCCCTTTTACTATAATGTGTCCACCACGACCGCCATCACCGCCATCAGGACCACCTTTTGCGGTCAATCTGTCGCGGTGCAAGTGAGCAGAACCTGCGCCTCCTTTACCGGATCGACAACAGATTTTTACATAATCGATAAAATTGGAATTTGCCATGAAGAAAATTTCCGCAAAGGTATTTAAAAATGAGGCTTCTTTTTGCTTAATAAAGAAGTCCTTTTATCATAATAATTTAACCCATTATCAGATAATTTTATCCTTTTAGCGAAAAAAATGTCGTATTAAATAAATGTTAAATACTTAAACTGTATATTTGATTTCTGACAAGATTATGGATAGATTGGAAACGCAAATTGAAAGTAAGAAAGAACTTGAACAGCTGAATGTTTTAATCGTTGAAAGCTCTGAGAGTGACGCCTTGATTATAGGCGAGCTACTCTCTATGTCAATTGATTATAATTATGAAATCTATCATGTAATTAGTTTAAGTGAGGCAGAAGAAATACTAAATGAATCTGATATAGATATTATTTTAGTTAATTTATTCCTACCCGATAGTTTCGGTATTCATACTTTTAATGACCTTTTTCGTGCTTTTCCCGACATTCCGTTTATCATTTTAACAGAAATGGAAGATGATGTTGTAGGTAAAAATGCAGTTCAGAAAGGCGCTCAAGATTTTCTGGTAAAAAGTGATATTGACAAAGACACTTTAAACCGATCAATTGCTTATGCAATTGAGAGAAAAAAAACGGAGGATCAGCTTCGAAAAAGTGAAGAAAGATATAGAGAGCTATTCGTTCGCTCCAACGATGCCATTTATATTTCTACAACTGATGGTGATTTTATAGATGTAAACCCCGCAGGTTTAAAGCTTTTTGGATATGATTTAGACGACATAGATTATATAAAAGTAAACGACCTTTACATTGATGATAACGATCGTCATCGCTTAATGGAAATTCTAGAGAAAAATGGAGAAGTTTCTGACTATGAGGTTGATCTTTTAAAAAAAGATGGAAATACTGTTTTGCATTGTATGTTGAGCACCATTGTAATTCGCGACAAGCAAGATCAGATTATTGGCTACCAGGGAATTATAAAAGACATTACTGAAAAACGTAAAGCTGAGGAAGCATTAATTAAGAGTTTAAGAGATCTTGATCAGGCAAATAAAGAATTGAAGAACTTAAATGCTACACTAGAGCAAAAAGTTGAGGAACGAACAAAACAATTGCTCGAAGAAAAAGAAACTGTAGAAAACCAAAACAAAGAAATCACTGAAAGCATTAATTATGCTAAGCGAATTCAAGCTTCAATTTTACCAAGTTTACATAAAATTCGTGAAAAGCTGCCTGACTCCTTTATTTATTACGCACCAAAAGACATTGTAAGTGGCGACTTTTACTGGTACGACTCCAGTCGAAACAAAGCTTTTTTTGCTGTTATTGATTGCACAGGACATGGAGTACCCGGAGCATTTATGTCAATTATAGGCTATACTCAACTGAATGAAATTGTATCTGATCAGAAAATTACAGACCCCGGAGTTATTTTAAAGGAACTAGATAAAAGAGTTAGAATAGCTCTCAACCAAAACTCAGCAGCAGACTTCAGCAGTAAGGATGGAATGGAGTTAGGTTTAATAGCCGTAAATTTTGAACAGCAAAAAATTGAATTTGCCGGTGCAATGCGTCCATTGTATTTTGTAAAAGATGATGATCTACATATAGTAAAGGGTGACAAATACTCTATTGGTGGGGAATCACGACATAAAAAGAGCTTTAAAACACACCGAATCGGCTTTGAGCGAGGTGATTGTTTTTATTTATTTTCCGACGGTTACCCTGACCAATTTGGCGGCCCAAGAGGAAAGAAATTTATGACAAAAAATGTGGGAGAAATGGTAAAATCAATGGCTCACCTTCCAATGAAAGATCAAGGTAATATTGTAAAAAATGCCATGCTAAACTGGATGAGAGATGACGAACAAGTTGACGACATCCTCATCGCAGGTATAAAGTTTTAATCTTTACTTATTGATTGCATTCGTCAGGCGGTCAAACACTTGCTCCATACTACCTACTCCATCAATTGAGTTGTATTTCCCTTGACCTTTATAATAATCTTTTAAAGGAGCTGTCTTTTTATTGTAAGTTAGAATTCGATTAAAAATTACCGACTCATTCTTATCATCAGCTCTTCCTGAATCTTTACCTCGCTGAACAATTCTGGCAACTAACTCTTCATCATCTACCTCTAAAGATAACATGGTGTCAATTTCAGTATTGTGCTTTTGAAGTAAATCGTCCAAGGCTTGAGCTTGTTCAGTCGTTCTTGGAAAACCGTCAAAAATAAAGCCCTTTGAATCTTTGTGCTCGTTTAAGTAGTTTTCAATCATGCCAATAACCACTTCATCCGGAACTAACTCTCCCTTATCCATAAAGGTTTGAGCTTTTTTACCTAAAGGTGAGTTTTTTTCGATTTCATTTCTCAAAATATCACCGGTAGAAAGGTGTACTAACTGATACTCTTCTTTTAAACGAACAGCTTGCGTTCCTTTTCCGGCGCCCGGAGGTCCAAATAATACTATATTCATTTTGTTACTGTTAGTATTTAATTTTTGGTCTTTTGACAAGACGTATAATTCATTTAAATTTCTGCCTAAGCCATCATAATCTAAGCCATAGCCTACGACAAAATCCGGCTTAATTTCGATGGCAGCAAAATCAATCGGAATATTTTTAGTGTACACTTCAGGCTTAAGCAATAAAGTAGCTATCGCCACCGACTTGGCTCCCATCGCATGAATTTGCTCAGAAACAGCTTCTACCGTATTACCGGTGTCAACAATATCTTCAATAATAATTACATGACGATCTTGCACTTTTTGATCTAAACCTAATAACTGCCTAACGTTTCCTGTGCTTTTTGTTCCTTGATAAGAAGCTACCTTTACAAAGGAAATTTCACTGTCAAAATCAATACGTTTCATTAAATCAGCTGCAAAATAAAAGCAGCCATTCAATACGCCAATAAAAACAGGCTTTTTTCCTATGTACTTACCATGAATGTCTTTAGCAATTCGGTCTATCGACTTTTGAATCTCGCTTTCAGAAATATAAGACTCAAATACTTTATCGTGAAGTTTAATTTTTTTCAAAATGAAAAATTTGCTTTGTAAGGCAGACAAAAGTACCAATTATACCACCACAAACTCAAATGCATTTAGAGTTTATTCTCAAGATTATTCCCTCTATCTTTGCCGCAGAAAATAGCAGAAGAAAAGATGAAAAACATACACAACAGTAGTTTTAAAATTGGCCTATTAGGTGGCGGACAATTAGGGCGTATGACCTTGCAAGAGGCCTACAACCTAAACCTTCATATTTGTGTTTTAGACCCTTCGGCAGAAGCGCCATGTAAAGATTTGGCACATGAATTTGTTCAGGGCGACTTTAAGGACTTTGATACAGTTTATGCTTTTGGGAAAGACAAAGATGTGATTACCATTGAATTTGAAGATGTCAATGCCGATGCACTTGCTCAACTTGAAGAGGAAGGCAAAAAAGTATTTCCCCAAGCTGGTGTTCTAAAGCTTATTCAAGACAAAGGTTTGCAGAAACAATTTTATGAAAAGCACCAGATTCCTACATCACCTTATCACCTTATTAACGGTAAAGCTGATTTAGAAAATTCTGAACTTCAGTTTCCAATTTTTCAAAAGCTTAGAACTTCCGGCTACGATGGTTATGGAGTTCAGTCTCTAAAAAGCAAAGCTGATCTAGAAAAAGCTTTTGATGCTCCCTCAGTAATTGAAGAAGCGGTTGATTTAGATAAAGAACTTTCTGTGATTGTTGCACGAAATAAAAAAGGTGAAATAAAACACTTCCCTCTAGTTGAAATGGAGTTTAACCCCATAGCTAATATGGTTGAATTTTTATTTTCACCGGCTAGCGTACAAAAAGAAGTTGAAGAAAAAGCCTACCGTTTGGCAGAGAAAGTTATTGAGAAGTTAGACATGGTGGGGATTTTAGCCGTAGAAATGTTTTTAGACAAAAAAGGCAATTTAATGGTTAATGAAGTAGCACCAAGAGCACACAATAGCGGTCACCATACCATTGAGGGAAATATTACATCGCAGTTTGCTCAGCACTTACGTTCAATTTTAAATTTACCTTTGGGCGACACCAAACTCATACAGCCGGCTGTTATGGTAAACCTTTTAGGAGAAGAAGATGCCAAAGGTGAAGCAGATTATAGAGGAATGACTGCTTTATTAACTGAGTCAGGAGTTTACCCTCACCTTTATGGCAAAGCGATGGTAAAACCTTTCCGCAAAATGGGTCATGTAACCATTGTAAACCCTAGCCTAGAAGAAGCAAAGAAGTTAGCAAAGAAAATTAAATCAAGCGCTACGGTTAGCGCCAAAAAATAAGTTATGTCAGTAAAAATTGGAATTATAATGGGCAGTATTTCCGACTTAAAAGTCATGGAAGCTGCTACGGACTTTTTAAAGGAAATGAATATTCCGCATGAAGTAGAAATTGTTTCTGCTCATCGTACGCCGGAAAAAATGTTGGAATACGCTAAAAACGCCAAATCTAAAGGCTTGCAAGTAATTATCGCCGCAGCAGGTGGCGCAGCACATTTACCCGGAATGGTAGCTTCTATTACTCCTCTGCCTGTTATTGGAGTGCCCATAAAATCATCCAATTCGATTGACGGATGGGATTCTGTTTTGTCGATTTTGCAAATGCCCGGTGGAGTTCCCGTTGCCACAGTAGCCCTTAATGGAGCTAAAAATGCCGCCATTTTAGCAGCTCAAATTATTGCTACGGCAGATGAAAAGATTGCAAAGCAAATGGCTGATTATAAAGAAGAGCTTAAAGAAAAGGTAGCACTAATGAATAAGGAGCTCAAGCAAAAGTAAATGCACTATCCTACTGCTAAAGATATTGAGTTTGCTCACAAGAGTATAAGTAAGGGAGTTCACAGAACACCTATTTTGCAGTCAACCGCTATAAATCAACTAGCCGGATGCGAAATCTACTTTAAGTGTGAGAATTTTCAAAAAGTAGGAGCTTTTAAAATGCGAGGGGCACTTTTTGCGCTTCAACAACTTACGGAAGCAGAAAAAGCAAATGGAGTTGTCACTCACTCCTCGGGAAATCATGCGCAAGCAGTAGCTCTAGCTGCCAAAGAATTGGGCATTAAAGCCTATATTGTAATGCCTGAAAACTCACCAAAAGTTAAAGTTGAGGCGGTAAAAAACTACGGTGGCGAAATCACTTTTTGCACTTCAAACCTAGAAGCCCGAGAAAGCGAAATGCTAAAATTAAAAGCTGCCACTCAAGCAATTTTTATACCTCCTTATGACCACTTTAACATCGTTTGCGGACAGGCAACAGCAGCAAAAGAGCTCATTGAAGATTGTAATGATTTAGATGCTATCCTCTGTCCTGTAGGCGGTGGCGGACTTTTAGCCGGCACTTCACTTTCTAATAAGTACTTCCATAATGCATTAGTTTATGGCTGTGAACCTAGCGGAGCAGATGATGCATATCAATCCTTTAAATCAGGGAAGCTAATTCCTCAAGAAAACCCAAAGACCATAGCAGATGGCTTACGAACCTCATTAGGAGAGTTGAATTTCTCCATTATTAAAAAGGAAGTAGAAGATATTTTATGTGTGAGCGAGGAAGCTATTGTAGATGCTATGCGACTAATATGGGAGCGTATGAAAATCATTGTTGAACCCTCAGCAGCTGTTCCACTTGCTGCTGTATTAACCAACAAACCTCTCTTCCAAAACCAAAAAGTAGGCATTATTCTCAGCGGCGGGAATGTGGATTTGGTAGATTATTTTGAGGATTGAGGAAAAATTAATGCTTATTTTAAATGAAACTATGCCTTTTTCTTTCCAACTCTTGAGTTAAACACTTGTCTACGATTTAAGAAATATACCAATACTGTTTAATTACAATTAACCTAAATTAACCTAACAATAAAATATTTCTTCCATAGCTAGTCACTTTCGTATAATTCCGCAACATTATTCAAGTTCGTTAGATTGTTGATTTCATAAAAATAGTTCAGTTGCCATTTTTGAGCTCGTTCAGCTTGTTTGCTTTTAACTTTATCCCATGTCGGATAAAGTCGAAATGCTCTTTTTCCTTCTTTTTTGTCGGTTGATATTATCCCTTTCTTAATCAGTACTGATTTTGGGAAAACAAATTGCCCAAACTTACTATCATTCCGCACATTTACTACATAAAAATCAATTCGATCGGTTTCATGAAAAGGTTCAATCGTTCCACGATTATTTCGCTTCCAAAATGTCACGAATTGTCCATTTTTTTTCGGCGTAATTTTAGCATTTCTACTAAAAACAATTCTCCCATTAAGTTCAAATCGACAAGCCTCATATTCTTTGCTTTCTGCTTCTTTAACAAAATCAGCAATTTCAAAAGAACATTTATCGTAAATCTCTACTTTGATTTGTTTTAGGTTAGTATCCATTTATTTTTTTACTAGATTTTACTTTTTTACTATAAAAGTTATAACATAAGGCATTGCTTACAAAAGTAGAACTTGTATGACATAGAACAATTGCACGATGACTAAAAACATTCTTTCAATTGCTGACATATCTACACAATTGAGACGAATTGTCGCAGATGGTGACATACTTACAATTTAACTCTATTAGCTCAAAAACAATCCCCAATCCTTTCAAATAAATCATTATCAAGGTATTAAATGATTAAAATTGAGATAAATTAAAATTAATTTTCAAATATCGGCAGTATGCACAATGCTTGCGGTAGGTAGAGAAAATTATTCAAAAACCTTTTAATTGAACAAAATTCAATTTAACAAATGAAAGTATTAGTAATCGGAGCCGGAAATATGGGCTTAGCCTATGCAAGGGCTCTTGTAAAATCAGAATTTCTAAACAAAACCAACCTAATGATTTCGGATACAAATCCGGAAAAAACGGAAGAACTTAAAAAAGTGAGTCGCTTTGATGTTTTTACTGATTTGAGTGATTGTCTGCCCAAAGCAGATATCGTTTTTCTTGCTGTAAAACCTTATCATGCCGAAGAGTTAATGGCAGAATTAAAACCCATGATGCACAAAGATCAAATTGTGATTTCCATTATGGCTGGAGTTACTATTCAAAGCATGAAAGATGGCTTAGGAATCACTAAGGTCGTACGTGCTATGCCAAACTTACCGGCGCAAGTAGGTAAAGGTTTAACTTCTTTTACCGCTTCAGACGAAGTTTCTAGATTAGAACTTTCTACTGTAGAAAAACTATTAGACACTACAGGTAAATCTGTTCGATTAGATACTGAAAATGACGTAGATGCTTCTACAGGAATTTCAGGTAGTGGGCCGGCTTATGTATTTTACTTTATGCAATCTATGATGGAAGCCGCGCAAAAAATGGGTTTTTCCGACCACGATTCAAAAGTATTAGTTAGCCAAACTTTCGAAGGTGCTGTGGAACTTTTTAACCAATCGGATTTAAGCCCCAGCGTTTGGATGAACCGAGTAGCCTCAAAAGGGGGAACTACTAGAGCTGCTTTAGACTCTATGGATGATAATAATGTTAAAGACATGATTCAAGAGGCAGCCTATGCTGCATTTAACCGAGCAGTTGAACTCGGAAAAGAGTCCTAATTGAATTTTAATCAGAATCAATACCAATGAATTTCGATAGAAAACAATACAAAAAACGAATTGTCATAAAAGTAGGCACTAACGTAATGGTTAATCGCGACAACCGAATCGTTGGGCCTATATTAAAAAAACTCGTCGACCAAATTGCACGACTTTACGAAGAAGATATTATTACAGTTTTAATTTCTTCAGGTTCTGTAATTGCGGGTAAAGAGGTGTTGGATGAAAATACCATTGAAGACCCAACTACTCGACGCCAAGTATACTCTGCTGTTGGTCAGCCGAGAATGATGAGGCACTACTACAGCATTTTCCATGATTATGGAATGAGATGTGCACAGGTGTTAGCCACGAAAAGAGATTTTGATGAGGGAAAACACCGCGACAATATGATTAATTGTTACGAAGGTTTATTGAGCCAAGGAATTGTACCCATTGCCAATGAAGATGATGCCGTTTCTCTTTCCATGTCGATGTTTACCGACAATGATGAATTAGCAAGTTTGGTGGCAGAATTAATTCATGCGGATATGCTCATTTTACTAACCGATACAGATGGTCTTTACGATGGTCATCCGGATGACGATGATAGTTCTGTCATTAAAAGTGTAAGTACAGACCAAGATGTAGAAAAATATATACAAAGTTCAGATAAGAAAGAAGGTGAAGGCAGAGGTGGAATGGACTCTAAATTAAAAGTGGCCAAAGCAACGGCTGCCAAGAATATACCTACTTATATAGCGAATGGTAAAATCGATGATAACATCATTGATATTGTTCATGGCAAAAATGTTGGAACAAGAATCTACCACGACGAATAAAAGTATAATTTAAAAATAAAAAGGAAATAATTACATGAAGTTATTAGACACAAAGACTAAAAACTCCGTTTTACAATCAATGATCAATTACCTCGACAATGATCGGGAGGCAATTATTGCTGCCAATAAAAAAGACTTAGAGGCTTTTAGTAGTGATGATCAAGCTTTATACGAGCGTTTAATTGTCGATAACAAAAAAGTAGACGATATGATTCGTGCGGTTCGTGAGGTAAAGGAACAAGATGATCCTGTGGGTAAAACCATTAGTGATGATACTCTGGAGAACGGTTTAAAAATCACCAATAAGACCGCACCATTCGGAACCATTATGATTATCTATGAATCGCGACCGGATGTTACGATTGAAGCAGCTGTTTTAGCATTTAAAGCCAACAATAAAATCCTTTTAAAAGGTGGTAGAGAAGCCCATAACAGTAACGAAGAGTTGGTGAAATGTTGGCACAAAGCACTTGCTGATAATAATCTAGAAGCGGATTGGATTCAATACATGAAAATGAATCGTGAAAAAACACAGGAGTTTTTAAGAAATCCCGATCAACCTTTGGACTTAATCGTGCCAAGAGGTGGTGAAAAATTAATCAATTTTGTAAAAGAACATGCGAAGTGTGCTGTTTTAGTAAGCGGTAGAGGAAATAATTTTGCTTATGTTTCTCCTGATGCTGACCCGGAAAAAGTAATTCCGGTAATTGTAAATGCAAAAACCAATAAAATTTCAGGCTGTAATGCTTTAGATAAAATTTTAGTGGATGAAGATCACCCGAATTTCAAAGATACTTTACTCACCATTGAGGGTGCATTAAAGGAAAAAGATGTTGAAGTAATTGGCACAGAAAAAGTATTGGATTACATTGACAGCGATAAGAAAGTTGAAAACGACGATGTTTGGTACGAAGAGTTTTTAGCAAGAAAGGCTGCAATAGGTACGGTTAAAGGTTTAGAAAATGCCATTGATATGATTAACAAATATTCAGGTGGTCATTCAAACATTATTTTAACAGAAGATGAAGAAAAAGCTTTGACTTTTATGGAACAAATTGACAGTGCTGCTGTTTATCATAATGCATCCACACGTTTTACCGATGGCGGTCAAATGGGCGTAGGTGCAGAATTGGCTATTAGTACCGACAAATTGCACCACAGAGGGCCACTAGGCTTGAAGCAGTTAGTAACAAATAAATACCACGTTCTGGGAACAGGACAAATACGAAAATAAATCCCTTTTTCATGTGAAAACGTGAAATTCTATTAGTTAGTAAAGCAGAGAGCCTCGAAGAAATTCGGGGCTTTTGTTTATTAAATTTGCAGCATGGAATTCCAACTCACTTCAGAATATCAACCCACGGGAGATCAACCCGAAGCTATACGTCAACTAACTGAAGGAGTTAATAATGGAGAACACGCTCAAACA
This sequence comes from Flavobacteriales bacterium UBA5081, assembly GCA_002415785.1. GTDB lineage: Bacteria > Bacteroidota > Bacteroidia > Flavobacteriales_E > Vicingaceae > UBA5081. The sequence continues at coordinate 26,944 of DIAJ01000037.1, read as the reverse complement.
CTTTTGGGAGTTACCGGCTCGGGTAAAACTTTTACCATTGCCAATGTAATTCAGCAGACCGGAAGACCTACACTAGTACTTAGCCACAACAAAACACTAGCTGCTCAGCTTTACGGAGAATTCAAGCAATTTTTCCCCAATAATGCAGTAGAGTACTTTGTTTCTTATTACGATTACTATCAACCTGAAGCCTATATTCCCGGCTCAGACACATACATTGAAAAAGATTTATCTATTAATGACGAGATTGAAAAGCTGCGATTAAGCGCTACCTCTTCCCTACTTTCAGGAAGACGAGATGTAATTGTTGTTTCATCCGTTTCTTGTATTTACGGTATTTCTAATCCTTCTGATTTTAAAGAAAATGTTACCAGAATCCATTTAGGACAACTCATTAGTAGAAATAAACTTTTACACCAATTTGTTTTGGCTTTGTATTCTAGAGCTACTTTAGAATTTGAAAGAGGTACATTTAGAGTAAAAGGTGACACAGTAGATATTTATCCGGCTTATGCAGATATAGCCTACCGTATAAGTTTTTTCGGCGACGAGATTGAAGATATCCGCTCATTTGACCCCGCGAACGGAAGTACAGTTGAACACTTTGAGCAACTTGATATTTACCCTGCCAATCTTTTTGTTACTACTCAAGACAGAATGAATGATGCAATTTGGGAGATTCAACAAGATATGGTGAAGCAGGTTGAATACTTTAATGAAATAGGAAAACCATTAGAAGAAAAAAGAATTGAAGAGCGCACCTTGCACGATTTAGAAATGATGAAAGAGCTGGGCTATTGCTCAGGAATTGAAAATTATTCACGCTACTTTGACGCTCGACTTCCGGGTACACGCCCTTTCTGTTTGATGGATTACTTTCCTGATGACTATTTACTGGTGGTGGACGAAAGCCATGTTACAGTGCCACAAATCAATGCTATGTACGGTGGCGACCGTTCTAGAAAAACGAATTTAGTTGAATACGGTTTTAGATTACCTGCTGCACTTGACAATCGTCCATTGAAGTTTGAGGAATGGGAGCGTTTAAGAAATCAAGCCATTTATGTAAGTGCCACACCGGCCGATTATGAAATCAGAGAATCTGAAGGCGTAATTGTAGAACAAGTGATTCGACCAACAGGACTGCTCGATCCTATTATTGAAATTCGTCCTACTCAAAACCAAGTGGATGATTTAATGGAAGAAATTGCAATAAGAGCTGAAAAAGGTGAGCGTATTTTAGTAACAACTCTCACAAAGAGAATGGCTGAAGAGCTGACCAAATACTTTACTCAAAATGGAATAAAAAGCAGGTACATCCACTCAGATGTTGATACCCTAGAGCGAGTTGAGATATTGAATGATTTGCGAAATGGAGAATTTGATGTACTAATTGGTGTAAACTTATTGAGAGAAGGTCTTGATTTACCTGAAGTTTCACTTGTAGCCATTATGGATGCTGATAAAGAGGGTTTTTTACGCTCGGTTCGCTCATTGACACAAACTGCCGGAAGAGCTGCTAGAAACGTAAATGGCAAAGTAATTTTTTACGCTGATACAGTTACGGGTTCTATGCAAAAAACGATTGATGAAACAGAGCGAAGAAGGGAAAAGCAAATCGCCTACAACCAAGCTCATGGAATTACTCCAACTGCCTTGAACAAGCGTAAATCACACATGATTAAACAAAGTACTAAGGCTTATACTGAATTTGACGCTTCCACTTCAATTGCAGCAGACCCTGTAGTGAAGTATATGAACAAAGAAAAACTGGAAAAAAATATTCAGAAAACACAAAAAGCAATGGAAAAAGCTGCTAAGGAGTTGGACTTTATGGAAGCTGCAAGACTGCGCGATGAGTTGTTTGAGTTGAAGAAGATTTTGAAAGAGAAATAAATTTAAAAATCTAAGGTTAATTGCCCGTTTTTAGGCTTTTCTTTTATATCCAATTGACTTAAACTTAAGCCAAGTAGCCTGACACTTTTTTCGGGCCAAGCCGGATTTTGAAGCAAGTCGACAGCAAGCTCCCAAATCAATTGCTCATCTTTTGTATAAAAATCAAGTGTTCTGGAACGACTGCGAACTTCAAAATCATGATACTTTATTTTCAGTGTTAGTGTTCTCCCCTTTCTTCCTACTCTTTCAATTCGTTGCATCAACTTTTGGTGAACCAATCTCAACTTTTCAAAATATTCTTCAGCTTGATGAATATCTTCACTAAAGGTTCGCTCAGCTCCAATTGATTTTCGAATACGGTTGTTTACTACAGCCCTTTGGTCATTGGCAGTAATAATGTTGTGATAATGCTTTCCTGCTTTACCAAATTTTTGAATCAATTCCTTTCGGCTCAACTTCATTAAGTCTTCACCTTTAAAAATTCCATTTTCGTGCATTCGCTTTGCTGTAGCTTTGCCGACTCCATGAAACTTTTCAATTTTTAACTCTTTCATAAAGTCAATCGCTTCATCGGGTAAAATCACACTTAAGCCATCCGGTTTATCTAAATCTGATGCGGTTTTCGCTAAAAACTTATTGAATGAAACTCCAGCAGAGGCTGTTAATCGAGTTTTTTCTAATATATCTTTTCTAATTAGTTGTGCTATTTTTATAGCTGAGCGAATATTTTTTTTGTTGTAGGTAACATCTAAGTAAGCTTCATCGAGCGAAAGGGGTTCAATGAGGTCGGTGTATGCCTTAAATATTTCCATAATTTGATTAGAAACTTCTTTGTAACGATCATGTCGACCTTTTACAAATATTAAATGTGGACATTTTGCTTTGGCAATTTTTGAAGGCATGGCAGAGTGTACTCCGTACTTTCTGGCTTCGTAGCTCGCAGCAGCTACTACTCCCCTTTCTTTTGAACCACCAACTGCTATTGCTTTTCCTTTTAGCTCGGGATTGTCTAACTGCTCAACAGAGGCAAAAAAGGCATCCATGTCAATGTGGATTATCTTTCTAAACTCTTTTATTTCTCTATTTCCTTCCATTTTCAACTCATAAAATTATTTGCTTTAATTTTAAAAAAATGTTAATTATTGTCATTTTTAAAAATAGATGTTCAAACATTAGATGTATATACATATATTTGCACCATAATTTAAAAACTTAAAACAATGAGAAAACTATTTAGCACCGCTACTGCCCTTATGATTAGTGCCGTAGTATTAGCAGGAGGCCCAAAAGGCGAAACTTACAAAGTAAACAAAGAAAGCAGTAATGTAGAATGGGTGGGTAAGAAAGTTACCGGAGAGCATTTTGGAGTTGTAAAAATTAAAGAAGGTACCGTTGAAATGGAAGGTGAGCAAATTCTTTCGGGAACCTTAGTAATGGACATGAACACAATAAAAGTTCAAGACATTGAAGATCCGGAAACAAATGGAAAATTAAAAGGTCACTTAATGTCTGATGACTTTTTCGGTGTGAAAAATCATCCTACAGCTACTTTAAAAATTAATAAAGTAGAAAAAATTAAAGGCAACAAACACACCATTTATGCTGACTTAACCATAAAAGGAAAAACTGAAGCAGTAGAAATTCCTGCGACTATTATTGTAAAAGACGATAAAGTAGTTACTGTTGGTGAAATTGAAATTGACAGAACAAAATTTGATATTCGCTATGGTTCAGGTCAGTTTTTTGACAATTTGGGTGACAACATGATTTACGATGACTTTACAGTAAAGTTTAAAGTTGGCGCAGTTAAAGGCTAATTTTTTATTTGGTTAATAAAGCAAAATCCTCTGATTAAATAAATCAGGGGATTTTTTTATACCTTAATCGCCCTCAACATTTCTCGCTTCCCTCCTACAGGACCTTTAAGTTTTTCAATTTTAAACCCATTTTCCTGTAATCGTCTCCTTATGATTCCTTTTACACAATAAGTAACTAATATACCATTCGCATTTAAAGCCTTATATAGTTTTTTAAAAATTTCAGGCGACCACAGCTCCTCTTGCTTTTCCGGAGCAAAAGCATCAAAATAAATTAGGTCGTAACTTTCCTTTAAGTTAAAATTTTCCAGTTGGTCATTAATCTTCAAAAGATGAAAATAATTGTTGATTTTATGGAGTTCTTCCCAACTAGATTCATGAATTTGGTAAAAAATTGAGGCTGATTCTTCTAAAATTTCGGCATAATTTAATTTTTTTGCTTCCTCTATCTTAATCGGATAAGCTTCTATGCTGTGCATTTCTATCTTTAATTTATTTTTTTGAGCAGTCAAAGCTGTCAAGTAAACGTTCAAACCGGTTCCCATGCCTACTTCAAAAACTTTTAGTTGCTCAGTCTCTTTGGCTTTATAGAGCAAAGCGGATTGAATAAAAATATGTTGTGATTCAGCAATCGACCCATGTTTTGAATGATAGTGCTCATCCATTTCAGGAAGGTAAAAAGAGTGAGATCCATCCCCTGTTTTAACCAATTGTTTCTGCATATTTCTTTGCGTAATTTTACGGACAAAATTGTCCGAAAACCTACAAATGTAGGCAATTGTGTTTTATAAAATTCTAAAAAATTAATCTAATGGATTATCAAAAATACATTGAAAAAAGCATTTCATATAAAGAATATATTAATCAGGTAGAAGAGCTGGTGAATAACAATAAAACTTCCGGTGAAAACCAAAGTATTGAATTGTCGGAGTACACTAAATTGAACTTGCGTAGAATGAATCGGCTTAACAAAACAAATGTTTTAAATGAAGAAATTCATTCTGTTTTAAAAGAGTGTAAAACTCCAATGGTATGGTTAGTTCTAACTGAAGCTTGGTGTGGTGATGCTGCACAAAATATTCCTTATATCAACTTATTGGCAGATAACTCTGAAAACATCGAATTAGGGTTTCTTTACCGTGATGAAAATCTCGAACTTATGGATGCCTTTTTAACAAATGGTGGACGTTCTATTCCGAAGCTTATTGCATTAAACAAAGAAACAAATGAGTTAATAGGCAGTTGGGGCCCTCGACCTCAGGAAGCACAAGAGCGAATGAAAGTACTCAGCCAGACTCCTGAGCTAAAAAAAGAAGAGATCATTACAGAAATTCAGCTTTGGTACGCCAGGGACAAAAATCAAAGTATTCAGAAAGAGTTTTTAGATTTGCTGAAAAGCTGGTGCTAAAGCTGAGCAATAAGTTGAATATTTTACAGTTTTCTTACTGTATATTTGTCGCATGAATACCCAAAGACTTTTATTTATTTCACTTTTGTTTATTCTTTTAGCTTCTTGCAGAAAGGAGGACGAAATATTTGACGGAAGTTCAGCTCAACTTAACTTTTCTACTGATTCGATTACGTTTGATACGGTTTTTACAACCATTGGAACATCCACCAAGTACTTTATGGTGCACAACCCATACAGTGAGACAGTTAAAATTAGCAGTATTCGCCTAACCGGAGGACAACAATCCAATTTTAGAATAAATGTGGATGGGCGTTCAGGCAATTCTCATCAAGATGTAGAAATTCCACCAAAAGACAGTATCTGGGTATTTGTAGAGGCTACTGTTGATCCAAATAATCTTCAAAACCCTTTTGTAATTGAAGACTATGTAGAGTTCATCACCAATAGTAATCGACAAACGGTTAAACTAGTAGCTTGGGGACAAAATGCCATCTACTATACTCCGACTACATTCAGCAATAATTTACCTGATTACACTTGTTTAACCGGTCCTTGTGGGGATGACATTCCACCGGTAAATGTTCAGTGGACAGATTCCCTGCCTATAGTGATTTACGGCTATGTGGTGGTCGACAGCTTGGATGAATTAACTATTCAAGCCGGAACGAAAGTTCATTTTCACAATAGTGCAGGATTATGGGTGTATAGTGGAGGTAAATTAACTGTTAACGGCACTAAAGAAGAACCCGTCATTTTTCAAGGTGATCGACTAGAACTTCCATACAGTGAACGCCCCGGGCAATGGGACAGAATATGGATTAATGAAGGCGCTCAGAACAGCATCAACTACGCCATAATTAAAAATGCTTTTATTGGTATACAAGCTGAAGTTTCACCTTTCACTAATCCACCTTACGACCCCAACACTCCGAGGTATTTAGAAATAAAGAACACTATTATCGATAACTCAGCCTCAGTCGGTCTTTTGTCTTCCATTTTTACAATTGATGCAGAAAACCTATTAATTACCAATAGCGGACAACACAATGTAGTTTTAAGAAGTGCCGGTGATTATAACTTTACTCATTGTACTTTCGCCAACTATTTTGATGCAGCCAAAAGGGAAACTCCTTCTTTTTTTGTGTTAAATTCATTTGTTACTGCTAATGCAACTCAAGTAATTGGAGTGCCTGAAGTACAATTATACAACTCTATAGTCGATGGTGACTTAGACAATGAATTCGACACAGAAGTAATTAACAATGGAAGTATAACATTCGATGTGCAGAATACATTGCTAAAAACGACCTACAACACCTCAAACAATTCTGAGTTTCAAAATATCATCAAAAATCCTTCATCGGAAATATTTAACGATCCATCGAATGGAGATTTTGAACTCTTTGAGCAATCCGTTGCTAGAAACGGCGGAAACATCAATTTTGCCAATCAAGTTCCATTAGATTTAAATGGCGAAAGCAGAACAACAGACGGTCAACCTGATTTAGGGGTTTTTGAATGGGTAGAGTAATGACACTCAATTTAATCAAGTGAAACCTTGACTTTATCTTAATAGTTTGTTATTAATAACAATTTTCTAATATAAAACACAGTAAAAAGTGATATAAATCATTCTATTTTACCATTCATCCTTTTCTTTTGCTTTAATTCATTTAGCGACTTGTTTTCTACCTCCCTCCCATTATATTTGTGCATCAAAACTTAATCAGTTCTTATGAGCTCTATATTAAAAGCTGAACACATTGTAAAGGAATACGCCAACCATCGTGCTTTGGATGATGTGAGTATTGAAGTGCCCAAGGGAAGCATTTTTGGACTGCTTGGTCCGAATGGTGCCGGCAAAACCTCTTTAATTCGTATTATCAATCAAATAACGGCACCGGACTCCGGCACAATTTATTTCGACAATGAACCTTTACGTGCTAAGCATGTAGACCAAATTGGTTACCTTCCGGAAGAAAGAGGTTTGTATAAAAAGATGGAAGTGGGTGAGCAAGCCATGTATTTAGCACAACTCAAAGGCATGCCTAAAGCTGAAGCTAAAAGACGTTTAGTGGATTGGTTTAAAAAATTCGACATTGCGCCTTGGTGGAACAAAAAAGTGGAAGAGCTTTCTAAAGGTATGGCTCAAAAAGTTCAGTTTATTGTCACTGTTTTACACGAACCAAAATTGTTGATTCTAGATGAACCTTTTAGTGGTTTTGACCCAATTAATACCAACATTGTAAAGTCCGAGATTCTCAGATTAAAAGAACAAGGAACAAGCATTATACTTTCTACTCACAACATGGGCTCTGTAGAAGAGATTTGCGAGTACATTGCACTGATCAACAACAGTAAGAAAATACTTGGCGGAAGTGTAAAGCAAATTCAGAAAGATTTTAAAGAAGATGTTTATGAAATCACCTTCAAGGGAAATTTAATCGCTTTTACTAATGCGCTATGGACCGGCTGTGAACTCCTCGGTAAAAGAGAAGAGGAAGGTTTTACCAAAGCAAAGGTAAAACTGACACAACACCAATCGCCTAACGAAGTGCTAAAAGCAGTTGTTCCTCATGTGGAAGTTTATGGTTTGAGAGAAATTATTCCGAGCATGAACGACATTTTTATAAAACAAGTGGAAAGCAATTCACCAACCAAAAAAGCAGAAAATGAATAAAGTCAACTTAATCATACAAAGAGAATACCTCAGTAGAGTTAAAAAGAAGTCATTTATTATTATGAGCATTGTTGGTCCTCTGCTCATAGCAGCCATTATGATTGTTCCAGCTTGGCTGGCGACTAGCTCGGAAGACTATCAAAACATTGAGGTATTAGATGAAACCGGTTTGTTTATTCGCAACCTTGAGAATACGGAAGAAATTAAATTCAATTATGAGTTCAGAAGTCTGGAGCAAGCTCAAAAAGATTTGAATGAAGGAGGTAAATATACAGCCATTTTGCACATTCCTAAAGTGGTAATTACTCATCCAAAAACGGTGCAAATCTTCTACAAAGAAAAACCAAAAGGCAGTTCTATCAGCTATATGGAAACACAAATTGCCAAGGTGATTGAAAACAAAAAGCTGGAGGACTTACACAACCTTTCCTTAGATCAAATTTCAGGGCTACGACCCAATGTTCAAATTGTACCTAATAAAGTTACATCCGATGGAAAGTCGGAAGAAACCGCTGATGGTGTGGCCTCCCTTTTGGGTTATTTCCTAGCCTTTTTCATTTATCTTTTCATTTTTCTGTTTGGCGTACAAGTGATGCGCGGGGTGATCGAAGAAAAAAGCAATCGAATTGTAGAAGTGATTATTTCTTCAGTTAAACCATTTCAATTGATGATGGGAAAAATTTTGGGAATTGCTTTAGTTGCAATTACTCAATTTTTAATTTGGGTAGTTTTAAGTACTGCAATAATTGGAGGGGCTCAGCAATTTTTTAAGGAAGAACTCAAAGCTGCACAAACCGAACAAGTCAAAAAGATGGAATCAGTGACCCCCTCTGATTCAAAGTCGTCAGAATCAAGCGACCAATCATCAGAATTTATTGCTCGCCTTAGCGGACAATTGAGTATGATCAATTTCCCCTTAGTATTGGGCGCATTTCTATTCTATTTTATAGGAGGTTACCTATTATATGGCTCTCTATTTGCAGCTATCGGTTCAGCAGTTGACAATGAAACCGATACTCAACAATTTATGGTTCCAGTTACCATACCCCTAATTTTAGCAATTGCTATGGCGCAAGTAGCTATTGAAAACCCGGATGGAACGCTCGCATTTTGGGGTTCTATGATCCCTTTTACTTCTCCAATTATTATGATGATTAGAATTCCGGTTGGAGTAGCCTATTGGGAAATTATACTCTCTATGGGCTTATTAATTGCTACCTTTATTGCTTCTACTTGGGTAGCCGGAAAAATTTATCGCACAGGAATTTTAATGTACGGTAAAAAGGTCACCTTTAAGGAACTTGGCAAATGGTTAATTCATAAATCCTAAGAAATTTCAATGGCACACATTTTAATAATCGACGACGAAAGACCAATTCGCTCAACTTTAAGAGAGATTTTAGAATACGAAAAATACAAGGTTTCTGATGCTGAAAATGGCGAAGAAGGGCTTAAGTTGATTGAGAAAGAAAAGTTTGACTTAGTACTTTGCGATATAAAAATGCCCAAAATGGACGGCATTGAAGTATTGGAAAAAGTAATGGAAAAACAATCAGACTTGCCTGTAGTAATGATTTCCGGACACGGAAATATTGAAACAGCAGTTGAGGCGATAAAAATGGGAGCTTTTGACTTTATTGCCAAGCCATTAGATCTAAATCGATTGTTAGTTACTGTGCGCAATGCACTAGACAAAAGCGACTTAGTAGAAGAAACAAAACAGCTTCGCAAAAAGGTTCACCAAAGCAAGCTCAATGATATTATTGGAGAGAGCGCTGCCATATTGGAAGTAAAAAAAATGATTGAAAAAGTGGCTCCTACTGACGCTAGAGTTTTAATCACCGGAAGCAATGGAACCGGAAAAGAGTTAGTTGCCAGAAACTTGCATCAAAATAGCGAACGAAAAAAAGGGCCTTTTATCGAAGTAAACTGCGCTGCTATTCCATCAGAGCTAATCGAAAGTGAACTTTTTGGCCATGAAAAAGGCGCATTCACTTCGGCGGTAAAGCAAAAGAAGGGAAAGTTTGAGCAAGCTCAAGGAGGAACTATTTTCTTAGATGAAATTGGCGATATGAGTGCTTCAGCTCAAGCCAAGGTTTTAAGAGCATTGCAGGAAAATAAAATTAGTCGTGTTGGTGGTGAAAAAGACATAAAAGTTGATGTACGAGTGCTTGCTGCCACCAATAAAGATTTAAAAGCAGAAATTGAAAAAGGAAACTTTAGAGAAGATTTGTATCACCGTCTAAGTGTTATACTCATTCACGTTCCTTCTTTGAATGAACGCAAAGAAGACATTCCTCTCTTAACAGAGTATTTTGTAGATAAAATCAGTCAGGAACAAGGCTTGGCAAAGAAAAAGTTTAACGAAGCTGCTTTAAAATCCATGCAAAATAACAATTGGAGTGGAAATATAAGAGAGCTAAGAAATGTGATTGAGCGCTTACTAATTCTAGGAAGTGAAGAAATTAGCAAAGAGGATGTTGAGCGTTTTGTTTTGCCGAAGTAATTAAAATTATGAACTAATTTTCTTTAAGGTAGCTCAGCAACTTTTCAGGACTTTGTCTATTATCCCAAAAAGAAATTATGAAGATTGTTTTATCACTTTTTTTTGTAAAAAATCGAATAGTGGCACATAGAAATTGAAAAAAACATCATCAACAACTGTTTGTTTGCCAATTTTAGTCTGCGTTTTTAATATTGACAAACTTTGCTTAATTACAAGGTTTAGTTTTTTAGAGTAACGTTTTATGGATCGAGTAGGCAAGGGGAATTTCACCCCAAGACTCTCACATTACAGTATCTCAACGAAAAAATCAAAAGAGGCTGTACCGACCACCCCGCATCTTTGGTTGGGGGGTGCTTAGCTATTGTGTTTAGTTTTCTTTTAGTATCAGTGTAGTGTCAAGAGTCAGTGACTCGTTCAGAATAATTTCTAAAGGTTGATAGCCATTCTTTCTAAATCGAATTTTAACTTCAGCTTTGTCTTTAATTTCATCAAATAAACCTAAACCAAAGTTTCCAACAGAGTCAGTATAATAATAGCCGTCAACGAACTCTCTGACTATACTATCATTTCGATACTCAGTTAATGTATCGCCGTACTGCCCTATCTTTTTTAACTTGCCATTTATGAAAATATCAATTAATGCACTATCAACCGGTTCTCCTTGTTCACTTATCAAAGTCCCGGTAAATGCTGCAAACACTTTAGCATCTTCACAAGATATTTGTATGAAGAGAAATGCAAACGATGTTAGGTAAAGTAAATGTTTCTGCATTTTCCAATTAAGCATAACGTTTACTGTATGGTGCGTTGTGGTTTTGATAAAAATACTATTTCAATTTAGCACTTAGCAAAAACCGCTTGGCGGTTTTGTTTCTTTGCTCTTTTTACAAAACCTGCTAGCGGATTTTGCGACTATCAAATAACTACTAAGCTAACTAAACTGCCTTACCCACAATGCACTATACAGCGTGTTAGCAAAAGCTACTTTTTGTTTTTAAAAATCAATTATTTTCAGTTTTTCTTGCAGTTCCTTTAATGTTTGCTTCTTGAAATTAAATTTATATTCAGCATTTTTTTCAATAGTTATTTCTTCTAATGATAGAAATGGGATACCATCTGAATATTTTAATCCTACAAGCCATGCTTTTTCATTTTTAGGTATACCTTCGAATGCAAAATAGTTCTCTTCAATAATAGGTGGAAGTACAAATCGTCTTTCTTTATAAATCAGTTTGCAGTCAGTTCGTGGTGTAGGTTTTTGCAAAACTTTAATTTTTGTTTTATCCTTCTCCTTAATATCTGCAAAACGATCAATATTTTTCCAACCTAATCTATTTGTGTTATAAATATAGAATTTAAAATCTTCATAAGAGATTCTGCGATTTTGGTAAGCGACTTCTAAACTATCTAAATTTGCTTTTGACATGGCTTCTCTTAGGTCAGCCTGATTCGTGACGTTAAATTCATCAAAAAGAGGTTTGTTGAGAATCATTTTTAACTCTTCTCGATTTGTAACTTTATAGAAATTCATTAATGAGTCAATTTTATTACAATCCACAATTAGTTCAGATTTTAGTTGAGTGCCTGATCGAGTGTAATTGTCAGAAAGTCTAATCGCTTCAATTGTTGCTTCAATTTCTGTTTTCTGTTTTTCTTTTTCATTTAGTGAATTGGTATTACTTATGCTATCGACATTGCTTCTTGGTAAAACATCGTATTTTATTTTAAAAAGATTCAGTAAGTCTATATAATTAATCGGGACTTGGTAATTTAAATGTCTAGTTTCTCTGTCCAAATTGTTTAGATAGCGATACATTTTTTGACACTTTCTGAGTTCAATATTTAATTCTTTTATGCTATCATTGAATGTTCCTTGAATAGGTTTAAAAATTCGTTTTAATCGACAATTAAAAAATTTACATCTTTTGCAGTTATGTAATAATCTGTTTAGGCATTTATTTCTACAATAGCTGTCATATGCAGGCAAGCATCCCATATTAAAAGGCAAGCAAGTATCTGACAGAGGCGTAGAGTTTATGCAATAAGCAACCTCTTTTAGAGTAAAAGACCGTAAAATGCTATTTTCTTCTATCTCCCAATTTATTTGCCCATCAGTTGTATTTCGAGAACCATCAAAAATCTTAGCACCTTCTATTTCTTGTTCTTGTTGGGAAATTATTGTCAAATCTTTTTTTAAACTTATTGTATCTGACCCTAACATTGCGTTTGTGTATATCATACCCATAGTTTCCAATATTTCCCCATTGGAAGTAGTAGATAAATTTTCAAGGACTATTTCTGAGTTTGAAAAAACTTCTTTTACTTCAAATTCAATACATGAACCATTTTTAATCTGCTCTTCCGAAAGTTCAAATGAATTAGCCTTTATCAAGATTACAGTACCTTTTTCACATTGAATAATTGTATCTCTATTACTGTTAATACAGAAAACTTGTGGACTACTTTTAAATTTACCGTACAGTTCAGAAATATCATTTTCTTTTGCTTCCATATGGCTGTTATAACAAGAAAACTTGACTACAGCTTTTCTATTTTTTGCTAAATTTTTTGAAACATTTTGAAAGTTTTCGCCATAATAAAAGGTTTGAATTTTTTTCGAGTCTACTCCCAATTTTACTAAATTCAATTTAACCTTATTTGCTCTATTTTTACTCAATCTAAGATTGTGTCTTACTGATCCTGTTGAGTCACAATATGCTGAAACATTTATTTCATTTACTTTACAGTCCTGAAGCTTTGAATTTAATTTTATAATTTGATTTTGTTTAACTAATGCACTATTCGTTTCAAAAAAAACTTCAATAGAATCATTCTGAGCTTGGATAATAGAATTAACTAAAAGGCCAATTATGAGTAATAAGGTTTGAATTCTCATATAATTAAATTTAGAAGTAGTTTTTTAATTTTTGCACAACGGTATCGTGTATGAGTAGTAGCGGATTTCTACTCACAAACCTTTCGGTTTTGCACTAACCTTTATTATATGTTTTATCTTTCGTTTTAACACTTAAACCGCTATTACTTATACACATTGTTGTGGCTCGTTATTTTATCTCAATTTTAGATGGATTAGTATCTTCATTAAATTCATAAATAATCTCACCCAATTCCCAATTGTCAAATATTTTTAGTTTACAAGAATAACCAACCTCTTTTATTTCAAAGCTTTCTATTTCTAAGACTCTAGAAATTGCTTTCCATTCATTACCTAGATAGTTAATTATAGATTCTTTAGAATTAAAAGATTTATTGTTAGCTCCCTTTTGAATATTAAAAATTAGGTCAGATAATAGGTTTTTTATTTGCACTTTATAATCAATTTTACTTGACGAAGGGAAGTCAAGCAATATCTCATATAAACCATTATATCTAGATTTTAATTCGGAATCATTTAACTGATTGATTATCTGAAGTTCATCCTCTAAAGTTTTTCTTTTTAAGTCTTCTTGAATTTTATATTTATTTCCTTGATAAGAAGGAAAATAGTTTTCAAGTGCTCCATTTGATAATAGATAGACCTGATTCTCTTTCAATGAATTAATTAGACTATCTATCTTGGATTTTATAAAAATGAGTGACCTGTTTTCTATGAAGTCTTGAAATGAATCTTTATTAGTGTTCAATTGAATTAAAAAAGCTGTTCTAGCTTTTTTCCAAGAATCAGAATTATTTTCAGCTAAAGATTTCACAATGAACTCTTTTAAATCAGATAAGCTTTCAGGTACTTCATTATCTCTGATTTTTTCAATATGTTGTTTTAAATTTCGTTCAAGGTCAGTAACAGCACTTTGGAAGTTCTCACCTGCTCCAATAGAACTTAAATAATCTTTTATCAAATCAGAAGTGTCAGCACCTTTCCTAAGTTTATAAGTAAATAAGCTGTCTAAATCGAATACATAATATGAACGTTTTCCTAAATACTCTGATAAATAATAATAATTTACTATCTGATTGTTACCACCAACATCAATAATACAACTTCCCGCACCTTCAAAAGAGACACCTCTTTTGTTTTGTATCGAGTGAAAAAATATAGAATCAAAAATGCCTTCAACAAAAATCGGACTATCTGCAAAGAATAATTGTTTGTGATGTACGTTTAGTTGAGAAATCAAATTTTCAAATTGAGCCAATTTTTCATCTCCTAGATTCATTAAATGAGCTGGTACATCAAATTTAGTATTAAAGGAAATAATTGATTTTAAATCTTCTAAATCTTTTATATCAAGAATGAATGGGGAATGTGTAATTAAAACAACATTTTTCTTTCGATATTTTTCATTTTTAACTACTCGTCTAATTTCTTGAATAAGATACGATTGAAACTGCGGATGTAAGTTTAATTCAGGTTCATCAATAATTAATGATTCGTACTGGTCATCATACAAATGAGTTAGTAAAATCAGTAATTCTTTAATTCCGTGACATTCTTCTTTGTGTAGTTTATATGATTTTTCAGTATCTCTGTTATAAGCTATAGGTTGTAATCTTCCACTATCCCATTCCATTCGAATCTCTCGGTTTAAAAGCTGTGAAAGAGTTGCTTCTATTTGTATTCTTAAATCATATTTTTCTTCAAGTAAAACAAAAGCATCAATACCGTACCCAAGTTTTGTACTGCTTGTAATATATTGCCCAAATTGCTCCTTATTAAAGCCTTTTTCAAATGTATCAGTACCAAAAATGGTATCATAACCTTTATGGTTTGCTGACATTCCCGATAATCTATCCACACTTAAAGTTCTACAACTTGGAAGGTGTTGGCTTAATTTTTCTGCAAACCTTGTTTTTCCTGAGCCATTTGGTCCGACTAAAAACATAAGATTAGGAATTTTTTCAAATTCTATCTTTTTATTCTCCCAAGGAATTGGTAATTGGATTTCTATCATTTATTCGATTGTCATTTTTTATGAGCCACAACAATTGGCTAAAACACACCAGTGTGCTTTATTTACCTTATGTCTGTTTAAAATTAAATTTTACTGTCCTGAAATTCAGTAATTAATTTTAACCATCAAACATACCAAAAATTAAAACAGCTTCAATGAAACCAATTACATTAAATGTTTGCAAACATTTATTAAATATTTATAAATAATTATTTTTAAATCATTTAAAAACCAAACTGAGCTTCTGAGCAATTATACAGAGAAGTAATTATGTTGGTTTTCCGATGAATCGGAACAAGCTGTTCAGATCACCCCGTACATTTGGTCGGGGAATGCATTGGTATTGGGGTTAGTTATTTTTTATTCAAAGATTTTAAAAATTCATCTGCCGTCATAACTGGCAACAATGATTTTTTCTTTAACTCCAATATTTTCTAAATAACTAACATGCCTTCTAAAGTAGTTAACCATTGAATTAATTCAATCTTTTTATTTTGAATATCTAACTCCATAATTCAAATTGAGCTTACTTTCTTCTGATTTCTAAATTCAAGACACTGAACTATACTATTCAAGCATAGCAACTACCTAATCAACAATACCTCTCGCAGCTTTTAACACCTCTTTTATTCCTTCAGGATTTTTACCTCCGGCGGTGGCAAAAAACGGCTGTCCTCCTCCTCCACCTTGAATGTGTTTTGCCAAGTCACGAACAATCTGTCCGGCATTCCAACCTTTTTCCTTTACTAAATTATCGCTTATTAAAACGGAAACTGTCGGTTTGCCACCCGCTTTGGAAGCCAAGACCAGAAAGAGGTTTTCTACTTCAGCCTTCAACTGAAAAGCAATGTTTTTAACTGAGGCGGCATCTAAATCAACCTCTTCAATCAAAACATTTACATCTCCATTCTTCTCTATTTTATTGATTAAGTCACCCTTTACATCTCCTGCTGCTTTTGCTTTAAATTGTTCGATTTCCTTTTGTAACAGCTGATTTTCCTTTAATAAGTTTTGAACTGCTTGACCAATTTTTTTAGGATTTTTCAACTGCTCTTTTAGGTCGTCCAATAAATCACTCTGCTCAAAAAATAATTTCTGTGCCTCCACTCCACTAAGAGCTTCAATTCTACGAACTCCTGAAGCTACTGCACTTTCTGAAATAATTTTAAACAACCCAATTGAACCACTAGCAGAAACATGCGTTCCACCGCAAAGCTCAACACTTTCTCCAAACTGAATCATGCGCACTGTATCGCCGTACTTTTCGCCAAAAAGCGCCAAGGCACCTTTTGATTTAGCCTCTTCCAATGGAATATTTCTCACTTCTTTAAGTGGAATGTTAGCTTGAATTTTTTCATTCACAAAGCGCTCAATTGCTCTTAGCTCCTCTTTACTAACTTTTTGAAAATGAGAAAAATCAAATCGCAAATAATCCGGGTGAACCAATGAGCCTTTCTGCTCTACATGATTACCTAAAACTTCGCGTAAAGCTTGATGTAATAAGTGTGTAGCAGAATGGTTAGCCGCCGTTTTTCTACGTTTACTTTCATTTACTTGAGCGTGAAATTCAGCTTCTAAGTTAGTAGGTAGCTCTTCTACAAAGTGAACAATTAATAAATTCTCTTTTTTGGTATCGAGAATACTTACTTTTTCACCGTTAAATTCAATATAACCTGTATCTCCAACTTGCCCACCGCCTTCGGGATAAAAAGGAGTAAGATTAAAAACAAGCTGAAATAACTCTTTATTTTTTTGTTTTACTTTTCGGTAGCGACTGATTTTAACCTTAGCAGAAGTTTGGTCATATCCGATAAACTCTTCTTTATCGTCTTTAAACACTTCAACCCAATCGCCGGTATCCACTTTAGTCGCTTCACGAGAACGCTCTTTTTGCTGCTTAAGCTCTGACTCAAAAGCAGGCATGTCCACTTTTAAACCTTTCTCTTCTGCCAATAAATTGGTTAAGTCAATTGGAAAGCCAAAGGTATCGTATAATTCAAAAGCAAAACCTCCTTTAATTATTTTTGGATTTTCTTCGCAATAACTTTCAAAACGTTGAATACCTTTCTCTAAAGTTCTTAAAAAAGATTGCTCTTCTTCTAAAATAACCTTTTCAATTAATTGGTGCTGACTATTTAATTCATCAAATGTTTCTCCTAAAGTTGCCTTTAATGGGATCAACATTTTGTAAAGAAAAGGCTCTTTTAAATCTAAAAAGCTATAGCCATAGCGCACTGCACGTCGCAAAATACGTCGAATTACATAACCTGCTCCTGTATTGGAAGGCAACTGCCCATCGGCAATGGAAAAAGCAATTGCTCTGATATGATCTGCAATAACACGAAAAGCGATATCTGTTTTACTTTGAGAAGCAGTGTACTTCTTATTCGCAATTTTATCTAAATGATTGATAGAAGGTTTAAATACATCTGTATCGTAATTCGATTTAACTCCCTGAATTGCCATACACAAACGTTCAAAACCCATTCCTGTATCTACATGTTTATTGGGTAAAGGTTTTAAGCTCTTATCTTTGGTTCTGTTAAACTCCATAAAAACCAAGTTCCAAATCTCCACTACTTGAGGGTGATCTTGATTTACCAAAGTTGCTCCATCTACTTTTTGTCTATCCTCTTCATCGCGAATATCCATGTGAATCTCTGAACAAGGACCACAAGGCCCTACTTCTCCCATTTCCCAGAAATTGTCTTTTTTTCCTGCTTTAAGAATCTTTTCCGCAGGTAATATTTTAGCCCATGCATTATAGGCATCCGTATCTTCTCCTAAGCCATCTTCTTCATCGCCTTCAAAAATGGTCACGTATAATCGATCTTTTGCCAGCCCAATCTCTTCCGTTAAAAACTCCCAAGCCCAAGGAATCATTTCATCTTTAAAAAAGTCGCCAAATGACCAATTGCCCAACATTTCAAACATAGTGTGGTGATAAGTATCCACTCCAACTTCTTCTAAATCGTTGTGCTTTCCGGAAACTCGTAAACACTTTTGAGTATCCACCACTCTACTGTTTTTAGCCACTTTATTGCCTAAAAAAACATCTTTAAACTGATTCATTCCGGCATTGGTAAACATTAAGGTTGGGTCGTCTTTTACTACAATTGGCGCAGAAGGAACTAACTGATGTTCTTTATTTTGAAAGAATTTAAAAAAAGCTTCTCTAATCTCTTTTGAAGTCATTGCTGTTGAAAACTTTTAAACTTAACTAAGGTAAATTAACAATTGTACTGCAAATTTGCATTTGATGAAAAGTCATAATAAACTTATCTTCGCATGGTCTTTTTTACAAAGGCAGCAAATTTAACCAAATAAGCCAGCAAATTGTCTAGAACAAAATATAGATTTAATACGAAAACGCTCAGTTACGAGAAAATTGAACTCGATTGGAAACAGCGGATATTTAGAGCGTCTACCTTTTTGATTGCAAGCATTTTCATGGGAGGAGTAATTTACTTAACTGCTTCGACATTTATCGATTCTCCCAAAGAAAAACTACTGAAACAAGAAAACAGCCAGCTAAAAGCTCAATATGAATTGTTGGACAAACGCATGGAACAAATTGCCGTGGTATTGGATGACATTCAGCGAAGAGACGATGATATTTACCGCGTAATTTTTGAAGCAGAACCGATTCCCAAGGAAATTAGAGAGGCGGGCTTTGGTGGAGTTAACCGCTACAAAAAGTTAGAAGGTTATCGAAACTCCGATTTAATTATTGAAAGTGCCAAAAAAATAGATCAAATTACAAAGCAATTATACATACAGTCGAAATCTTATGATGAAGTATATCAATTGGCAATCAATAAAGAAAAAATGCTAGCCTCTATCCCTGCCATTCAGCCGGTTTCTAATAAAGAATTGAAAAGAATGGCTTCCGGTTATGGAATGCGTATGCACCCTATTTACAAAAGAAGAAAAATGCATACCGGCATGGACTTTTCTGCGGAAAGAGGGACTGAGATCTATGCAACAGGCGATGGAAAAGTAGTAGAAGTAACGAGAAGCAACAGAGGTTATGGAAATCATGTAGTAATTGACCATGGTTATGGCTTTCAAACACTCTACGCCCACATGAGCAAGTTTAATGTGCGGAGAGGACAGGAAATAAAACGCGGACAAATAATTGGCTACGTTGGGAGTACAGGAACTTCTGTGGCTCCTCACTTGCACTATGAAGTGCACAAAAATGGAGAAAAAGTAAATCCGATCAACTACTACTTTAATGACTTAACTCCTGAGGAGTATGAAAAGATGATTGAATTTGCTTCCCAACCAACTCAATCATTTGACTAATTGCATTAAAGCTGTGAACTTGAACGAGAAAACCGGCAAATTATATTACTCAATCGGCGAAGTGAGTCAGATGTTTGAGGTTAACGCTTCACTCATCCGTTTTTGGGAAAAAGAATTCAGCGTCATAAGGCCCAAAAAAAACAAAAAGGGAAACCGCTTATTTACCCAAAAAGATGTAGATAATTTTCGCTTAATCTACCACTTAGTAAAAGAAAAAGGCTTTACACTTGAAGGAGCAAAAAAACAATTGAGAGAAAAAGGAGAAGCGATTGAAAAAGAAGCAGAAATGCTTAAGTCACTTAAAAAAATCCGATCATTTTTAATGGATTTGAAAGCAGAATTAAACTAATTCACCACAACCTTTACTTTATCTTTTAATTCAAACCACATTTTTCCCTCTATCACAATATCCGCTTGGAGGAAATAGTTTCCAGGCTCTTCAGGTATAGCCAATTTTATATCTTGTGTATATTGATTAATAATATCAACTTCAAAAAGTGTTCTAATACCATCCCATCGGTAAACAGAGCCATCTTCATTAAACCAGTGGCAAGCTATAAAAGTTTGTCTTTCAACAGCAGAGGGTATTTTATATCCACTTTTGTTTGTAATTAAAACCTGGTGTAGAACGGTATCCCCTTTCTGAAAAGTCAGACCATTCTCTGCATGTAAAAAAGAAACTGAAACACTATCTTTTATTTCACTAGCTTCAACTTCATATTTTGAGGTGTTTAGCTCTATATATGGCGACTTATTTAGTTTGAAAAACCGCTCATTTAAAAATGAATGCGGCTCAAGCTCAAACATTCTAAAGATAAAGCTTGTATCATTGATTAGTTTGCTGTTGTCTTGATAATTTAAATCTTTTTCAGATATTATTGTTCTTGTTGCATTTTTGCCGTCTATGGCTGAAAATAAAAGTGCCTCAATTGGATTAGCCCATGTCATTAAAGAGTATTTCTTTTCAAAATTTTCTGTTCTAATTAAAAACTTACTGCTTTCAATTGTTTGAGTGTAATCTACAAGCCTATCAATTTGATCTATTCGTTGAACCATTGACTTTCCTGAATCCAAAATAAATATCAGTCTTACAATTGCTATTAAAACTGCTATGCTTACAATAATATTTTTAACTTGTTTATTTACTGTTTCAAATACTATAAAAAATGTATAAAAGATCACTATAAAAACAACTGATAATAGTAACACTTCTGAATAATAACCATATTGGTTAATCGGGAAAATAAGTGAGACTAGAAAAAGTAAAGAAATTGTTGAAGTAAATAGTAAAGCCAAATAAAAAAACCTCTTTTTAAAAAAAAGTGCTATTACATTTATAACTAAAAAGATAATAATATCAAAATAATATGTAATTAACAGTTCGAAAACTTCTATCCAATAATCACCTGAAAAAAGACCTAAGCTCACACTCTCTAAAGCCATATCTACCTTTCCTCGATCATAAGAGTCACTGTTTAGTAATCTAACAATAATTGCAATTACAAAAAAGAACCATCCACTCGTATGAATTCTGTGTTGCCAACCTCTTCTTAAAAAGTCATACACTAATATAAGTGGTATAAACAAAGCATTAAGTGGATGGGAAAACATAATAAACCACTCAATAATAAGTAGCAGTATCCACCACTTCTCATCTTTAAATTTATTTTTTCTCAAAAGAGAGTAAAATAATATTGCCAATGCTGAGCCATAAGATATCTCGAGCATTGGTACAAAATAAGTCCAAAACTGGCCAACTAAGTGAATCATTAAAAGCGCAATAGAGGCTTCAATATCTTTAAGCTTATAAAAAAGTAATAGAAAAATACCGTAGTAAAACACTTCATGCCCTACTGAACTTAAAACTAATAGCCATTGTAAAGGCAAGTGTAAATAATAGCCAATCAATGGCACAATTTGAGACAATGCCAATACAATTCGCCCGTGCTCAACATGAAAAAAACCTGAATTTATTGTGTGAAAAGCATAATGAGATGCATCTGCAAAAAGGCGCTCTTTGTATAAAAGCACTGCCATAACAAAAAGGGTGGCAAAGATGCCATGCCCTGCGAATTCAATAAGTTTTGAACTTAGCTTTTTCAAAATAATTAAAAGTATTTACCTTCGCTCAAGTAGTTCTGAACGTAATCTTTTACGCCATCTTCTAATGAAGTAAACTCCTCTGTATAGCCTGCATTTTTTAATTTACTCATATCGGCTTCAGTAAAGTACTGGTACTTATCGCGAATGTCTTCCGGAGTAGGAATAAAACTAATGTTTTCTTCTTTATTCATCGCACTAAAAGTGCTTTTTGCTAAGTCTAAGAATGTTCTTGCTTTACCGGAGCCTAAGTTATACAAACCACTTTCCGGTTGATTTTCCATCATCCAATAGCAAACATTTGCCAAGTCTTTTACATAGATAAAGTCTCTTTTTTGTTCCCCATCTTTATAATCCGGATGATGTGATTGGAAGAGTTTCATGCTTCCCTTTTCTTCAATTTGATTGAATGCATGAAAAATCACTGAAGCCATACGTCCTTTGTGGTATTCATTCGGACCGTAAACATTAAAGAATTTAAGTCCACACCAAAAAGGTGGCTGCTCTTTTTGTTTTAACGCCCATTTATCAAATTCATTTTTTGAATCTCCGTAAGGATTAAGTGGTTTTAACTGTTCCACCACCTCATGGCTATCGACATAGCCCAACTCACCTAAACCATAAGTTGCCGCAGATGAAGCGTAAACCAGTGGAATATCATTCTTAGTACAAGTATTCCAAATCGACTTGGTGTACTCTACATTTAATTCGTCAAAAATTTGCTTGTTAAACTCCGTAGTATCCGTACGTGCTCCAATATGAAAAACGAAATCTATAGAAGTCGCATTTTGCTCAAACCAGTTTAAAAATTCATTACGCTCCATTTTTTGCAAATACTTTTTCTCTTCTAAGTTTTTGTTTTTCTGTTCAAAAGAAAAATCATCTACTAAAAGTAAGTCCTCTTTTCCCTTTTTATTGAGAAAACTGCACAAATAACTGCCAATAAAGCCCGCTGCTCCGGTAACTACAATCATAGTATTATTTAAATTCAGTAAAAATGTAAGTTTCAAAATTAAGTTTTAATGCTAAAAGGAGGAGTATTAATTAAATGAAGTTTCTTTAATTGAATATATTTGTTCTGACTAAGAAAATTCATTCCAACAAACGAGAATACAAGATGACCAAACTTGTCATATTAATCTTTCTATTTATCAACCAACTAAGCATTAACGCCCAGAACATTGATAAACTCAATAAAGAAAATTACTATCCTCTTTCAAAAAACACTTTTATCAGTATAACCGAAATTAGCAATAAAGATTACAATTCCTTTTTAGAATACTACTCAGGTGATGTTAGCATGGAAAGTTTGTCAATTAAAAACAATTTATGGGTAGATAATGAAATGAACCTACCAATGGGTTTAATGAACAAGGACTTGTATCACTCCACTAAAAAGTGGGAAAACCACCCGGTAGTTAACATTAGTCAGGAAGCGGCTAAAACATATTGTGAATGGTTAACCGAACAGTACAATAGCAATTCAGACAGAGAATATAAAAAAGTAGTTTTTCGACTACCTACTGAAAAAGAATGGATGAAAGCCTTTAAGAAAGTGAAAAATAAAATTGATGTTCAAACGGAACAACTGCATTATTCTGAAAAGTACCCTTGTAAAAAAAGGAAGTTAAACGATGAGGAAAAAAAGCTAAAAGAAATTCATGTTAATAAAAAACCAAGTCCGGAAAGTTTTATGAAATTGGCAGAAATTGATATGTCTAAAGTTGTAAATGACTACCCTGCTCGCCCGGTAGCCTTTTTTAGAGAAAAATACGAAGCTCCAATTTACAATTTAGTTGGCAATGTAAGTGAATGGTTGAACGAAGGTGAGCAGGTAATTGCTTCAAATTGGAATGTTAAAAACGACAAAAGCATAAAAGAACTAATCGCTTCAAATAAAGCTGAAAGTCCAAGTCCGCTAATTGGTTTTAGAATTATAATGGAAGTCATTGAAAAGTGACCAATTAAACAAAAATATCTTCCTTAATTTTAGCAATTAAGCCCTTTTCTTCCGCCTTTTTAAAAAGCTGAAGGACAGCTCCTCTTCCTTCTTCCCCTAAATCTACTGAGTAATCATTTACATAAAGATTAATGTGTTTTTGCATCACTTCTTCACTCATTTCTTGAGCGTGAGTTTTTACATACTCTCTAGAAGACTCGGGTTGCTTAAAAGCGTACTCAATACTTCTTTTTATAATCCTGTCTACTTTTTCCTTTGTGGGTTGATCTAACTCTCTTTTTACAGCAATTCCTCCAAGTGGAATTAAATTTCCGGAAACTTCTTCCCAGTAATTGCCCAAATCAATCAACTTTACCAAACCTTTCTCTTCGTAGGTAAATCGGTTTTCGTGAATAATCAAACCCGCATCCACATTTCCATTTAAGACGGCATTTTCTATATCCGAAAATAGCATTTCTAACTTATTCTCTGCTCTTGGGTAAGCCAATGAAAGTAAAAAGTTAGCCGTGGTATATTTACCTGGAATAGCTATTCTGGCGGCGTCAATCTCTTCTTCAGTCATGTGCTGCTTAGCAATTAACAGAGGACCTACTCCACTTCCCAAAGCACTCCCGCTATTTAGTAATTGATAGCTTTTCAAGAGATTTGCCAAAGCAAAATAACTCAGCTTGCTTACTTCTAACTCATTTCTGAAAGCCATTTGATTGAGCTCCTCTACATCTTTCAAAACTGCTTCGAATTTCAGCCCTTCAGTGTCCACTTTTTCGTGCACCATTGCATCAAAAATAAAAGTATCATTTGGGCAAGGTGAATAACCTATTTTGATTGTTTGCATAACTAAAAAGCTTTGTTCTATATAATTGGTTTTGTTCTAAAAAAGGTTGAATGATTTTAAATAACAATGAGTTATCTTTACAGTTCATTCAAAAAATAAAGCGTTTCTTCCGACAATTGGTGAATGGCTTCCTTTATTTTCCAAGCAGCTTTGTTGCGCTTTTCAACGTAATTAGAAACTGCTCGCAACTGAATGCAGGGTATGTCCATCATACGGCAAGCATAAAAAAAGGCAGCTCCCTCCATACTTTCTACTTCGGGTTTAAAAATACTCGGAATACGACGAATGGACTCTTCATCACCGTGAACCGTATTAACGGTAATTCCGTGCACTTTCCGCCAACGCTGATTCACAAACATGCTCTCCGGCATCTCTGCGGCAACCTTTTCTTCTTCAAAAGGGAAGGCATTTGCCTTTTGCAACTGCAATTCTGTTAAAGTTAAAAATTGTTTGCCGTTTTCTGCTCCCATTTCCGGAAAGCAATCCGTGATTACTTCCACTACTTCACCCAACTGAATATTTCGGTCGAATGCACCTGCAATTCCTACATTAATTGCTAAATCATAATTTTTATTCGACAAGGTTTTACCCAATGCAAATGCAGTTGCCGTCATTCCAACTCCGGTAATTAAAAAATCAACGACCAGTCCATTGTAGTAATACTTTTGATTACTAACGGCTTTTCCCAAATGAGAGAATAGTGGCTTTACCTCTCCTTCTGTTGCTGCTACGATTAAAATTTGCATGCCGAAAAATAAGCAGAAATTGACAATTATTCTGCCTTTGGAATGGCTTTCAATACATCTAATAGAAAGCCCCAGAATTTCTGTACCGAAGAAATTTTAACTTTTTCATCGGGTGAGTGAGGTCCTTCTATGGTTGGTCCAAAAGACACCATGTCCATTTTAGGATAATTGCTACCAATAATTCCACACTCAAGCCCACCATGTCCTGCCATTACTCTTGGCTTTTCATTAAATTTCTCTTCGTACATCTTGCTCATCAGCTCTACAATATCTGATTGCGGACGAGGAACCCAACCCGGATAATCGCCATCTGTACTAAAGTCTGCATCAATTATTGTAAAAGCTGATTGAATAGCCCTTACAGCATCCTTCTTTTCTGTTTCAATTGCACTTCTACATAAACACAAACAGCGAAGATGACCATTCTTCATGCTCACTTGAGCTAGATTATTAGAAGTTTGCACCAAGCCTTCCATGGTAGAACTCATTCGAATAATGCCAACAGGAACTGCATAAATCGCTTCCGTAAGCTGCTTTGTAAAAATCGACTTCGACATTTTGCTATCAAAATTCACCTCTTTTACTTCAAAGAACAAATGTGGATCAGTTACTCCATATTCATCTTTGATTTCACTCTCAAACTGCTTGCAAATTTTTATAAATGAATCTTTGTTAGAAGCAGATGCGGCAACAATTGCCGTTGATTCTCGAGGAATGGCATTTCTCAAGCCTCCGCCTTCAATCTGCTGAATTCCCAACTCAAACTCTTCCACTAACTGATAAATCAACCGATTCATCAACTTATTGGCATTTCCCAAACCTTTGTGAATTTCCATACCGGAATGGCCACCGGATAAGCCCTTAATTGTTAACTGAAAGGATTGGAAATCCGAAGGAACTTCTACTTCTTCGTAATCTTTATCAGCATTTACATTTACTCCACCGGCACAACCAATGGTTAATTCATCGTCATCCTCAGTATCTAAGTTTAAGAGAATTTCTCCCTCCAAGAAACCCGGCTTGAGACCAAAAGCGCCTGTCATCCCCGTTTCTTCATCAATCGTAAAAAGAGCTTCCATAGCAGGGTGCGGAATATCTGTTGATTGAAGTAATGACATCATAGTTGCCACACCAATGCCATTATCTGCTCCAAGTGTAGTTCCTTCAGCTTTTACCCAATCACCATCAATATACATTTTAATACCCTCTGAATCAAAGTCAAATTCAGTATCATTGTTTTTTTGATGAACCATGTCTAAGTGCGACTGAAGTACAATCTTTTTGCGGTCTTCCATCCCTGAAGTCGCCGGCTTTTTAATCAAAACATTTCCTGTCTCATCGGTTAAGGTTTCCAAACCTAACTTTTTCCCAAAATCCTGCATAAAAGCAATTACGCGCTCTTCCTTTTTTGAGCCCCTTGGAACTTCATTCAAATCGGCAAAGTTTTTCCACAATATTGTTGGTTCCAGTTCTTGTATTTTCTTAGACATTCAGTAAATTTTTAAATTTTAGCAAAGGTAGTTTTTTAGAATCAAGATGCAAGATTGCTGAGTTGCTAGAATCAAGACAATTTTGTAATAATTGCTAATGCTCAATGACTAAAGTTTAATGTTAAATTGAGAATGATTAGTGATTCATTGCTTCTAAGAAATTTTATAAGCTTACTTGTTTTTAGTTTCAAGCATTGATTTAATTGAATGCTATTTATTCAACTAATTTGAATTACGAACCACAAAACGAACTAGTATATACGATTCTGTCTTTACTTTTTTCCA
>DIAJ01000019.1 GCA_002415785.1 Flavobacteriales bacterium UBA5081 | reverse complement strand
AAGCAATGGAATACAACGGTTTGTGTATGGTTAGTGGCGGATTTTGAAGCACCTAGCTTGCATTTTAGTACTTGGCTCGATAAGTGTTAAATCATTGAATAAAAGCACTTAAACCGCCATTAACTATACACTTTGTTAGCGGGTCGTTATTCTTTTCAGTTTTGTTGGTTAATACGTTCAATTCCACTTTCAATACCTTTTTTTATCATATTCCCATATCCATCACTCGGCAAAAACTCAAAATAGGTTTCTCCGGTAATATAGTTTAATCGGGCATTATCAAAATCATTCATATCTTCATAACACTTTCCGATATTCAAATACAAAGAGGGCAAAGTTCCTTTTATCGTTTTATCATTAATTTTCAGAGCAAAATTTAGTGCCTTTTCGTCCCATTTTAGTTTTTCGGCAATCGATTTTTGGTGTCGAGCAACATAATGAGCCGAAGTGAATTTTTCAAAATCGTTTTGCGATAAGTTCCACGCCCTTTCAAATATTTCACTTGCCTTTTCGTTTTCTCCTTTTCCTTCAAACTCCATTCCTTCGGCACAAAGTTTTACTACTTTATTTTCTGTATTAAATTCCATTTTTTGTTCCTTCATTTTTTTCATGACTTTGTTAGAGGTTCGTTGTTTTGCTTTTTCGCTTGACATTAAATTGATTTCAACTCTTTGAACTTATCAATATCTAAATGGATAATTCCCCAAAGATGACCGTCTAAATCTTCAATGGTCCTTACCTGCATAAAACCTTCATCAAGCAAAGGAAGTGCTTCCCTGCCACCCGCTTTCAACCCATTTTCAACTATCTCATTCAATTTTTCAAGATTTTCAACAGGTAACGTAAATGATGCGGAAATTACATTTTTTGAATCTGCAATTTGTTTCGCACTACCCACATTAAAAAACTCCTTTGATTGCAACATTACCAATATTTCTTTGCTCCAAGCCATACAGATTTGATTATTGCCTGTAAACAACGGATAACTTGTAAAGCCTAATATGGTATAAAATTCCTCTGACTTTTTTAAGTCTGCAACAGGTAGATTAATAAATATCTGTTTCATTACTTCTTTTTGCTTAGTTGTCCTTCAATTTCCTGTACTCTTGCCAAAACCAATTTTTCAATCACAACTTCGGGTATCGGATTCTCAGGATTGAACCTTATAACTGTGGATGAAAAGTTTAAATGGGCTATTTCATTTTGTAGTTTTTTCAACACATTACCTTCCATTATGAAAAAGGATAAATGAGTTTTTGAAGACCTGAACCCAACAGCTCTTTTACCTTGGTAATAAAAGAAGGGAACGCCACGACTCAAGCGTTCGTCCATTGTTGGAACGAGTTGTAAAATTAGCTTCCTAATTTTTTCCAAGATTATTTTCTTGTCAGCGGGAAGGTTTTCCAAATAAATCAATACTTCATTGGTTTTACTCATAATGTTTCATCTAAAAAGCTAAAAATTGGTTTTGCTATTTCATTAGGAGATAAACTATAAGTTGGATTTCCAAGAACTGATATTTTACAATTGATAAGATATTGTTCAGCATCTTTTGCAATTTCTATTCCGTAACCTGTTGATAGTATAAGTGTCGGTATTTGAACTTTTGTAAGTAGTTCAATTGGTGTAAGTCCATTACCGAGTATGTCGTAATCAACGGGCAAAGTGATACTATTTTCAACGGCTTGCTTTCCATTTTCGGATTCAACAAATGACTTGAGTGCCTGCTCATCCATTCCAAAATCTTTCAAAAAGAACTTTACGGCTCCAACTTTGTCACCAACTACCAAAAGTTTCTGAATGGATTTTTTTTCTTCTTTAAACTTATTTGCTTCATTCTCACTTTCGTGATTCATTGGTGAGAAAGGTAAATCTGATAAAATAAGTTTACTGATATTCAGACCACTCGCCACAGCCCGAATAGCCAAAGCTGCACCTGCGGAATGGCCGTATAATATTGGAGCGTCATTGCCTAATGAAATAATCGCTTTCAAATCTTCCAATTCCACATCAACAGTATGGTGTGGAGTAATGCCGCTTTCGCTCCTGTTTCTTCTGTCATAATTAAATACTGTGAGTTTTTGCGAAAGTTCAGAAGCCAAGGGAATATACATTTGGTGGTCAGCCAATGAGCCGCCAATAATTATCAATGGCTTACCAATTCCCATTTTTTTGTAAGCAATTAGAGTCCCGTCAATTGATGCAATCTTTTTCATTTGCTATCGGTATTTACTTCTTCAATCAATGTAATTCCGTCCAATTTTGCCCCGTTATTTTTTAAGAAAGCATAACTTAATTTGTCTGCTTTGCAATCAACAAACTCCACTCGATTAAATTTCCTGTTGTGTTTGAAGAATGAGTTTAAAATGGTTGCATTTTGAAATTTCACACTTTTAAAAGAACAATTCTCAAAAGAGCAGTCTTCTATTTTATCGTCAAATACGACATTTGAAATTGCGGTATCCTTGAATGACGTATGTTTCCAAACTGCATTTTCAATTGTGTTTTTTTGAAACCCACTCCTTGAAAACTCAGCACCCGAGAAGTTGGCTTGATTAAAGTTGCAATCAATGATTTCGCTTTGAGTAAGCTCTGCATCAATCAGAGAACAGTTAAAGAATATACTTTTTAAAATTTCAGAGGCTGCAATCTTGCTATTTCTCAAATCGGAATCGGAAAAGTCGCAACTTTTTATCGCATTTGCTTTCAAAGTCAAACCTGATAAGTCGGATTTCACAAACTTGCAGTTCTTAATATTGGAAGCATTGAATTTGTCTTTCAAATCCTTCAAACCCGAAAAGTCTGCATCAACCCAATTCCCTTCCGACATATCCCAATTCCAATCAAAACGTTTTTTGGGTTCTGTCTCTGAATTTTTAAGTTGTTGTTCATCAGTAGGTGTAAGTAAAGGTTCAGAAGTTGGAAAACCTTCTGAAAAGTAGTTCAAGTCAACACCGAAAATTTGTGCAAGTTTGTTTAATGTGGTTATGTCGGGTACTGATTCGCCACGTTCCCATTTACCAACTGCTTGTGGACTGATTGAAATTTGCTGGGCAAGCTCTGCTTGTGAAAGATTAGCCATCTTTCTTGCGGTGGCAATTTTATTGCCGATTAAATTTGAATGTAACATCTTTTTGTTTTGTTTAAAATTTGATGCTACAAATTTATTCTCAAGCCTGTCCATTAGTCAAATATTAATCTCTACTTACAGTTGGATTTTAACTACATTTAGTTGTTTATGACAACTCTTGGTTGTATTTGTGTTCAAATCAATCATTTAGTGAATTTACACCTTGCTCATTAAGTTTTTGAATTCCATCTTTCATTGCTTTTATATGTTCAGGTTGGTGTCCTTGCCAAATAGTAACTTCCCCAACAACTCTAAACGGATGTGTTGAACGATATGATTTAGATGGATTGCCTGGAAATTTTTGGTCAGTAAGGTCGGGGTCGTCTTCAATTTCTCCTGTCGGTTCTACCAAATAAATTCTTTCTCGTTTATCTCCGAAAGCAAGTTCCGCTCCCCAAATTGCAGCGTCCAATGTTGCAGACAGAAAAATATATTTTGCATTTTTTTTTTGTCCAAAATTAGAGTTGTAGCCTACCTTAATTAAATCTCCAATTTTTAAGTCTGCCTTTGTGCCGTGGAAGTAGGTTTGTACAAAGGGACTTGGTACTGCTTGATTTTCTAAATTGTCTTTTTTCATTGTCGTTTTTAAATTGCGTTTAAGTTATTGATTGTGTCGTCCATTAATTTCAAATACTTTTGAAAATAGGTTTCCAATAATTTCAATTCTTCTGATGTGAAAGAAGCCATCAAATTGTCGGTATCGCTTTGAAACTCTCTGTAAAGAGGTTCTAGAATACTTGTAATTTTTTTGGTGTTTGGAATGATTATGATTTTTCGTCTATCATTTTTGTCTAATTCCCGTCTTACCAAATCTTTCTTTTCAAATCGGTCTACCAAGCTGGTAACTGCACCTGTAGTCAATCCTGTTAATATCGCAAGTTCTCCTGCTGTCATTTGTCCCTTTTGAATAATGAAGCCTAAATATTTATGGTCAGTTCCTGACAAACCTGCTTTCCTACCAATGGTTTCGTGCATTTGAATAGATGTATAGGCATATTTCTGGCTCAACCTTCTAAGTTTATAAATTTGTTGTTCTTTGTATGACATTTATCTTGATAGTTAATTATCTTGACTGCAAAGATAAAATTTTTTTACACATTATGCCTTTAAATTTTTAAGCAATTGTTTTGAAATTTATTGTTGATTGTTTCGGAAGTGCCGTTTTTCAATGCCCGCTAACGTGTCGCAGCTAAGAGACGTGGGGCTTTTCGAAGCACTTTCCTGTCCGCCCGTGACAAAGATAGCCACGAAGAACGAAACTTGCGAAAACCACCGACTGCCCCATGTTTTCTTAGGTGCTGTTAGCAGCAGATTTTTTTCGTTTTCTGATTGATTTAGGTAAGGTTGTCATATAGTATGATTTCAAATTCTTATCATAGTACTTTTTAAGTTCTTGAATTAAATCAAAATAGTTTGAAAAAACTAAATGGTAATCTTCTAAATTATTTTTGTTGAAATTTTCTGAGTTAAAGGCGTAGTTATCTTTCAGATAAAAAGAATAATTTATTTCAAGTAAAAGTTTTCTTAGTTTCTCATCCACATGTTTACCTGACAGAAGTATTCTGTTAGTTAAATTTCGTGTAGTTTCTTGTCTATTTTTAAAAAGATAAATCCAATTTTCATTTTTATAGTAAAATGGTGATTTATCCTTAGGATTAACTTGCCTTAACAATTCTTTGTATTCATTTTTATCTGGGAAATAGTCAATCGAAAGCTTTTGGTCATTTTTTAAGCAATTAATGATTGAGTGATTATTCACAATAATGCTTAATACATTTTGTGCTACAAAAGGCAAAATCGTTTTTCTTTCTGTCCTGCCGACAAGATAAATATTAAGAAAGTAAAAAAT
The DNA here is from genome assembly GCA_002415785.1 of Flavobacteriales bacterium UBA5081. GTDB lineage: Bacteria > Bacteroidota > Bacteroidia > Flavobacteriales_E > Vicingaceae > UBA5081. The sequence goes on along the minus strand of DIAJ01000019.1, from coordinate 1,041 downwards.
ATAAGCAGCTAAATAAGACAGGGAGATTGTTTCAATGAAATATTCGAATTTTGTGCCTGTACCATTGATAATCTCATCAAATTTGAATTCAATAAAATTTATCCAAATAAAAAGTCCCACACAGCAAAAAGCTATTATTGAAAGTCCTTTAATCTTCATATTTTGTTGTAAGTTCTCAAGCTGTCATCTTATTTTGTAATTTTTTTAATTCATTTCTTCAATCATTTTAACTACTACATCAATTTTAGTTGCGATTAGGCATTTAAAGTCTACTTCATTGACACGTTCAATCGTTACTCCAACTAGATGCTTTAGGTTAATGCCTGTAAAATACCATATCCCACTACCGCTTATGCCTGTCAGGTCAGGAGAATAGTGAGGGTGTGGATTTTTAGCATTTGTAACAAGTTGGTCATATTCAAGTGCAATTGTTGATTTGTTAGAAAATCCAAATTTATCGAAGTTAAAATTTATGTTTGGAACAGTTTGGTAACTATGTCCAATAGATTTAATTTCATTTTTCTGCCATATTTTTTCTGTTCGCGTCAATGGATAACCAACTGAGAAATATGTTGAAGTTTCATTCAAATTATGGTCTGTTTGTATTTCTGAGAGTTCAATTGGTTTGAATCGGGTCAATAATCCTTTTGCACTTGTGGTGTCTAACTTGAGAATTGAAATATCAATTTTATCATCATCTCGGCTTCCACTTATCGGTAGCTCACTACTAACAAGTCTCCCACCTAAGACAAGTTCTTTGTCATCTAGTATTACAAATGTTTTATTGTAGTGTTCTGCGATTACATGAGCAGCCGTAGCGACATAATATGAATCATGGATTTTTAAAAATAACCCACTACCTGCAGGTGCAACTAATTTTTTTTCGTCATCTCTGAAAAAACATATCGTAGAACGAAATGCGTCATGAAGTCTAGGATAAAATAATTTGTTTTTAAGTCGATTGACTTTACTTATTATCTCTATGTCGTTTGCCATTCGGTTCTTTTAATTTGCTGCTAACGAATAGTGTAGAGTAAGTAG
>DIAJ01000012.1:77496-124700 GCA_002415785.1 Flavobacteriales bacterium UBA5081 | reverse complement strand
GGCTCAAAGTGGTGAAAACGAAATCAAACAAGCATTATTATGAAAACCAAAACAACACTACCTCAGTTTAAAAAATGGAAACTTTTTTTATTAAGTATCCCGTTGATGTTATGCAGCCATGCAAGTATGGCTCAAACCCAAGTAGGTTCTGATATAGACGGAGAAGCAGCCGGGGATATATCAGGCAGTTCAGTTAGCATGCCCGATGCATATACGGTAGCTATTGGTGCACAATACAATGATGGAAATGGTACAGAATCCGGCCATGTGCGGGTGTATAAATGGAATGGAAATACATAGACACAAAAAGGAGGAGATATTGATGGGGAAGCAGCCGGTGATTATTCAGGAGTTAGTGTTAGTATGCCAGACAGTAATACAGTAGCCATTGGAGCAATCCTTAATGAAGATAACGGGGAGAGGGCGGGCCATGTTCGTGTGTATATGTGGAGTGGCAATTCATGGGTTCAAAAAGGGGGAGATATAGATGGAGAAGATAGTCTGAATTTTTCAGGTAGTTCAGTCAGCATGCCGGATAGTAACACGGTGGCAATAGGAGCTCCATGGAATAATGGAAACGGAATTTATGCCGGACACGTTCGAGTTTATAGGTGGAATGGAAGTGCATGGATACAAAGAGGAGGAGATCTAGATGGGGAAGCGGCTGGTGATGAATCTGGATGTTTTGTTTCTATGCCGGATAGCAATACATTAGCGATCGGGGCTCAAAGAAATGATAGTAACGGTATTGATGCCGGTCATGTGCGTGTTTATAGATGGAGTGGTAATTCATGGGTTCAAAAAGGGATTGACATTGATGGGGATTCAGCGGGGGATTATTTTGGGGCTGTAGTTAGTATGCCGGATAGCAATACGGTGGCAATAGGAGCTCCATATAATGCAGTAAATGGGGTATATGCCGGTCAAGTGCGTATTTATCGTTGGAATGGGAGTATGTGGGTTCCAAAAGGAATGGCTATATATGGTGATACAGCTTATTCTTCTTCTTATTTTGTCAGTATGCCGGATAGCAATACGATAGCTTTAGGTGTATTCACTTCAAATGGGTTGAACGCCAGTCGTGTGCGCATTTATCGTTGGAGAGATACTGCTTGGGTACAAAGAGGAGTAGATATAAACAGGGAAGCAGCCGCAGATTGGGCTGCTATTGTTAGCATGCCGGATAGCAATACGGTAGCTATTGGAGCATTAGGCAATGATGGAAACGGTTTGAATTCCGGTCATGTTCGCGTATTTTCACTGTGTAATGGATCAGTATATACAAGCGTAACACTTTCAGCCAATACCTTAGTGTCAAGTGATAGTACTGCTACTTACCAATGGTTGAATTGCGACAGTTCTTATGCTGCTGTAGTAGGCGCAACTGACCGTAGCTTTACACCACTCAATACCGGAAATTATTCGGTGGTTGTATCTCGGAGTCATTGTGTAGATACCTCGGCATGTTACAATGTTGTAATTTCGGGTCTAAACAAGCAAAAAGCAAAAAAAGGACAATTTACAGTCTATCCAAATCCAACAGATGGGGCGTTTATAATTGAAACTAATGAAAGTAGTAAAAACACTTCCTTTGAAATACGCGATGTTAAGGGTAAAGTAATCCTTAAGGGAAAGTTAAAAGATAAACAAACAACTTTAGACCTTTCGGATTACAGCAGTGGGGTTTATCTCTTGAGGGTTGGTGATCAGAATGTAAAGGTTGTTCGGAAATAAGCGAGCAAGTTGTTATTAAAGGTTTGGTTTTGATCTACCTACTTTGAAGCAATAAATATGACTTAAGCCATTTAACTAAATATGCTAAAAGCCGGATCTTTATTATATGCCGTTTTTATTGCCCTTATTATTTCTACTTTAATAGCTTTTTTTATAAGCTATACGCAATATAGTAACCGGCATATCGATCAGAATAGAGGAAGACTTCAAGCATTGTCATACTTAGCATCCGGAATGGCATACCTTAAAGCGGATACGATCAATCAGCCATGGTCTGAAAAATTATTGCTTTTTGAAAATGAAATTGGGAGTAATGTTGAATTAAGTAGTGATTATTGGGGTGTTTTCCCGCTTATTGAAGCAAAGAGTTGGTTTAAGCGAGATACCTTTTATAAAGCGGCTGTTGCCGGTTACTCAAGATTGGCCGAGTATTCATCAACGGTACTCTATTTAGCAAACCATAACCAAGCTTTGGCATTAGCAGGGCACTCTCGTATCAATGGAGATGCTTATTTGTCTTCAAAAGGGGTAAAGCGGGCGTATATTGAAGGACGTAGTTTTTACGGTAAGAATATGCTTTCAGGAAAACTGCATTTAAGTAAAAGAAAGGCACCGAGCATTGCATCAAATGTAAGAGTAGCACTTAATCAAGTTTTGAATTCAACTGTCCCAAGGAATGTTGATTCGGTAATCCATTTTAAGAGATTGGGGCAGAACATTATATTGAATCGGTCATTTAGGAAGACAACTTTAGGAGTATATGGTCAAGATGCAATTGATCTGAATGGCGGAGAATTGAAAGGGCGAATAGTTGTAAAGTCAGCTAGTGAAATATATATAGGCAGCAATCTAAAAACGGAAGACATCGTTTTTGTAGCGCCAAAGATTACAGTCGAAAGTGGATTCAAAGGCAGTTTGCAACTCATTGCATCAGATTCTATAATTATTGGAAAGAACTGTACATTTACATATCCCTCATCAATTGCAATAAATTATAACGGAATTGAAGGCGGCTATATTGAATTGGGAGAGCAGAGTGTGCTATATGGTGATGTAATGCTGTTAACATCAAGCTTTTTGGATCAGGAAAGTTTGTTGACTATAAGCAAGGGAGCTAAAGTTGTTGGTAACGTATATTCAGCAGGGAAATTACAAGTTAAAGGAAGCGTTTTAGGCACAGCAATAGCGGATAAATTGTATCTGAAACAAAACTTATCTGTCTATGAAAATCATCTTCTGGATGGGGTACTTGATGTTACAGAAAGACCGAATGAATATCTTAGTTCGGGAATTATTGAAAAATGGGATAGGGATACAAAAGAGATTATAAAGTGGTTAGATTAAAGGCATTTACACTAGTTGAAACCATAGTATCGTTGATTATAATATCTGTGGTACTAAGCCTGTCACTAATGATATTTAATCAGCTAACTTCAAACTTTATATCTTCTAATAAGGTGAATTTAAAAGTAGAGGAAATGGTTCAAAAAATTCAAGCCGGTGATTTTAAAACTTCAGAAACATCTTTTAAAGTAGGAGGGTTACAGATTGATGTGAATATTGAACCATACAAATTAAACGCTAACCTTGAACATTATAAGATATTAGTTTTTGATAACCAGAAAATAATAGCTGAACGAAATGTTTTAATTTGCAGAGATGAAAATTAAAGGTTTCACAATTTTAGAAATGATTGTAGCATTAGCAATCGCGGCTACTGTTTTATCGATAAGCTATTATGCCTTTATTTCGGTTAGCCTTGCTGTAGATAATCAACAAAAGGAGTTTAGTCGAATTGAATCTTTACACAAAATTAGTTTTTTACTTAGTAATGACTTGAATGGCAAAGAAGAGTGGAGCTGGAGTGAAAACAATAAGCTAACAAATGGTATATTGAGCTATCAGTTTAATAAATCAAGCATAGTCAGAGCTATTGAAGAAAGTGAACAAGTTTTTTATTTTGATGAAATTAGTATCGATAAATATTTTTACTCGAATAGTGATTATATAAGTCAATTGAAAATTAAGCTAAAATTGGGTCAACAACAATTTGACTTTAGTTATAGTCTCAATGAGCAGGCAGAAATAAAAGTAAATCGGAAAGGTATTGGCAATAGACATTAGTCATATAAAGAAAAAACAAAAAGCTCAATTAGAGAAGCGAGGAAAAACCGCTTCTTCAAATGGTAGCTTTGCATTTTTAAGCCGTGAGTTGAGTTTTTCAAAGAAACTCAATGATAAGTCGAAGTATCGGTTTTATTCAGAAATGAGCTTATTGGTTGAAGCAGGAATTGATATTCGAATGGCCTTGGAGTTAACCTTTCAAGGTGAAAAGAAGAAAGCGAATAAAAAGATTTTACAAGATGTGTTTGACCGAATAATCAAGGGAGATACATTTTCAATGGCAATCAAACAAACGGATAAGTTTTCAGATTATGAATATTATAGCTTAAAAATTGGAGAGGAAAGTGGAAATATTAAATTAATCTTTAAAGACTTGGCTGACTTTTTTCAAGGCAGGATGGAGTTCAAAAGAAAGTTAATTAGTTCATTTTCATATCCGGTAATCGTTTTGTCTACGGCAGTGGTCGCTGTTTTTTTTATGTTGAATTTTATCGTTCCAATTTTCGAAGATGCATTTAAACGCTTTGGGGGTGAACTTCCCCAACTTACTCAGCTAGTTTTAAACTTCTCAAATTTCACACAATCATATGGACTTTTACTATTAATCATCATTACATCAATTATTGGTGTACTTTACTTTCAGCGAAATAGAATATGGTTTAGAGACGTTTCATCGCGAATTTTGCTGAAAATTCCGATCATTGGAGACATTGCCCAAAAAACTTATCTCGCTCGATTTAGTCACTCCATGAGCCTGTTGACTGGTGTAAAAAACCCATTGGTAAGTTCTATTGCATTGGTTCGTAAAATGATACGGTTCTACCCGCTTGAAGAAGGCCTAAAAGTAGTTGAAAGTGACATTTTGCATGGTAGTTTATTTCATGAAGCACTTTCTAAACATTCCATTTTTCCTTCGCGAATGATTTCCTTGATAAAAGTAGCTGAGGAAGTCAATAAATTAGATGAGGTGTTTAAGCAAATAAATAAACAGTATTCGGCGGAAACCGAAAACAGTACAAAGACCATCAGTAGTCTACTCGAACCATTTTTAATTATTTTTATTGGGCTTTTTGTGGGTGTGATTCTAATTGCCATGTATTTGCCCTTGTTTGAAATCGGTTCGTCCACTATGTAGCTTTTTATATTTACCTACAAAACCTCTCTAAAGCCTGTATAGCTTGAGGGTGCTTTTGTTGGGCAGCTTGCTTGAAATGTGTGCAAGCTGTTTGCAAATTGCCTTCTTGTTGAGCCATCATTCCGCTTAAAAAATGGGCTTGAGTAAATTGCGGTTGAATTGAAAAGGCTTTTTGAAGCTTTTCTTTGGCTGCTGCTGTTTGTTTGAGCTGTAAAAGAGCATACGCCCAATTGGTGTAGGTGTCGGCAGAAGGGCTCAAAGTAGCACTTTGTTGATAGTCTGTTAATGCCTTTTTTAAATCTCCCAAACGAACATATTCATTCGCTCGATTAAAGTAGGCATCAGCATGCGGACGAAGTTTAATGGCCTCATTAAAATCTGCAAGGGCTTTTTTCGATTCCCCTTTTTGGCTGTATAAATTACCGCGATTTGAAAGAGCATCAGCGTAATAGGGTTTTAACTGAACCGCTTTGTTGAAGTTGTTAAACGCTTCTTGAACTTGACCTTTTTGAAGTAAATAAGAACCCAAATTATTGTAGGCTTGTGCAACTTCAGGGTGTTTTTCAATCACATCTTCCCAAATCAATTGGTCGTTTTCCCAAATCTTGGTGCGTTGGTGAGCACCTAACGATAATACTACAGCCCAAACCCCAAATAAGTAGATTAATTTATCGGTCTTTATTGATTTACTGAGTCCGTAAACAATCAGTAGTAAACCAAGCATAGGTAAATATAAATATCGATCGGTCGTAAGCTGATTACCAATCGGAATGACTTGTAAAACAACTGAAATGCTTAGTAAATAAAACAGTGACCCTAAAACTAAAAAGCTTTTTTCTCGATGCTTCCAAACTAAGTAGAGTAAAAGCAAAAGTACGATTGGCGCTGCATAATAAATCCAAGGCAAAAGTCCATTAGTAACTTCAGGATAAGGGTAAAAAACGGATAATTCGAATGGGAAAAGCCATTTGAATGGATAAAATAAAACAGAGTAAGAGATTAAGAAAATGCGTTCAAGCCATTCAAACTGAACTGATAAATCGGAAAGGTGTCCGGCAGACTCTCTACTGAAGATTGTGATTAAACCGAAAGTAACCGAAAGTACAAAGAAGGGGATTTTGTTTAGCCAATTGTTGAGTTGAATTTTATTTTTTAGAAAATAATCAATTGCAATAAGAACCAATGGTAAGGTTACTGCGCTTGACTTAGACAATAATGACAGCAAGAAAAACAGCAATGTAAGACCGTAATATTTCCATTGGGTTTTTGAGCAAAATTTGAGGTATTGAATTAAAGCTAATAAATAAAAAGTTGAGAATACTAGGTTACTAAAAGCAGAAACCCAAGAAACACTCTCCACTTGCATTGGGTGAAGCGAAAAAATTGCAGTGAGTAAAAGCGCATAAATTTTTTCTATCCCAAATTTCCGGAAGATTGTAAATGCCAAAAAGGTATTGAGTAAGTGAAAAATCAAACTCAATAGATGAAAGTTAAATGGGTTAGCTCCATCAAATTGATAAGTAATGGCGTAGAATATAGTGCTGATTGGTTGGTACATTCCAACAGAAGTTGAGCTAAAAATGGCTTTGAATTTTTCCCAACTTAAGTTTTTTATGTTATTGTTTTCAACAACTTGTACTTGATCGTCGAGATGAGTGAAATCGTGCTTTAGCCCTTCAGAAAAAGCAATCACAGAAAGCAAAAGCACTAAAAGTAAGCCGTATTTGCTTAAAAAGGATTTCATTAATCGAGAAGTTTATCCTCTTTAGGTTTCCAGAATACATGAAATGAAACACCTTCCTTATTGTGAACTTCAATTTCTGCTTCCAATTGCTCGACTAAGGAATACAATAACAAAAATCCAAAAGTGTCTTGATTTTTAGGAACTACTCCTTCAGGAAATCCAATACCGTCATCGGCAATTTTTAAATGAATAGTACCATTATCTTCTTTGAACATTTCTATTGAAATATTTCCTTCTTTTCCATTTGGGAACGCATGTTTTAAAGAGTTGGAAATAATTTCATTTATAATCAACCCACAAGGGATCGAGTCATCAAGTGAAAGTTCGAGGTCGTTTATTTTCATGTACAAATGAACTTTACTTTCGTCAACATGATAGGTTTCTACAAGTTGAGGAATCAATTCTTTTACATAAGTGCTAAAAAGGGCATTATCTAAGTCTTCTCTTTTGTATAAACTTTCGTGAATAAGCGACATGCTCATAATTCTGCTTCTAGATTCACGAAAAATATTCTCTACTCGTTCATCATCAATGTACTGTGATTGAATACTCAACATGCTTGAAATAATTTGCAAGTTGTTTTTTACCCGATGATGTATTTCTTTTAGAAGTGATTTCTTAGTTTTTAGCTCACTTTCAAGTAAGTCTTGTTTGTCTTGTAACTCTTTGTTAAGGTATTTGTTTCTACGGTTTGTAGAAGAAATTAAGCCGGTAAAAAAGATAGAAATAACAGCTATTATAGAAAGAATAATTATTAAAAACTGCTGACTCTGGTTTTCCTTTTCTTTTAGTAACTCTCTTTGATGTGAGAGGTTTAATTCATATTGAGCTCTCTCTAATTGAGATTGTTGTTCAAAGGCTAATTGTTCAATGTCTTTTTCATCGCTTAGGGTTGTGCTGTCTAATAGCTCATGGTATTTCTTTAAGTGCCAATATGCTTGCTCAGAATTGTTTTTAGCTTCGTAAACTTTTGAAAAGAATAAATTAATTTCTTTTTTTGCTTCTAAATTATCGATACTGTCAGTGATTGCTTTTGCGCTTTTTCCAAATATTAGTGCAGAGTCTGTTTCTTTCCTATTCAATGCGATTTCTCCTAAAGCCTTTAAGTCGTAGGCAATGCCAGCTAAGTAGTTCGATCTTTTGTTGAATTTTAGAGATTTTTTTAAATATTTATCAGCACTGTCTAATTGGTTTAAACCCAGATAGGCAATGCCAATATAGTGGTAGGTGTTACCCACAGAAATTTCTCTTCCACTTTTTTGAATAATCGGTAAAGCAGCAAGCTGAATTTTAAGTCCTAGCTTAAAACTATCCTGTTCAATTTTAACTAAACCGAGATTTGAGTATGAAAATGCCCAACCAATGGAGTCTTTCATCATTAAGTAGTAGTCGGATGCAAGAGCATAGTAGTGAGATGCTTTTTGATAAGCTTGAAGAAAATAATGAATATTACCTAACTGCATGTATGCATGAGCTAGCTGTAAATTTTGATCAATTTCTTTAAATATTTCTGTAGACTCAAATGCTTTACGCATAGCCTCTGCATAGTTGCCTTTTGCATAGTATACACCACCTTCGCGCATAATCATTAAACCATAATTAGTGCGATCTTTTAATTGTTTGTAATAAGTCGAAGCTTTCTTTAAATGTGCAAGCGTAGAATCGTATTCGTATATTCTAAAATAGGATGCTGAAATTCTTTTATGTGTTTCTGCAATTAAAAAGGTGTCTTTTCTTTCAGTAGCTTCTTTTAGAATTAATTTTCCAAAGTCTACCGCTTCAGCGTTTTTGTACTCTTGAGTATAAAAAACAACTTTTCGCACCATTAGCTTATGCAATGTAGAGTCTGAAAGCTCTTCTATATCTTCGTCTACTTTAGCAAGGTAGTCTGCTGCTTTTGTTGAGTCTTTGCGCTGATAAAACTCAGCCAAGCCCATATAACCGGAGTGTACTTCATCTGCTGATTTTGAGTTAATAAGCTGAAGTAGACTGTCAGCTGATTCTTGCGCATTATTTTTGAGAAATGGTGTAAGCACCAAAAAAAATAAGAAAACATGCTTTTGCCAATTTCTACTCATAGCGCAAAATCTTTGTGCAAGATAGTATATTTCTTAAAACGAAAGAGCTTTCTTAACCATATTTTCGGAGCCTAAAATGGTAGGAACTCTTTGGTGTAGGCTTTTAGGTTCTACTTTTAATATGTTTTCTTTGCCTGTAGTAGCAATTCCTCCGGCTTGTTCAATTAAAAAACCCATGGGGTTGCATTCATATAACAAGCGCAATTTACCATCGGGGTTTTTGGTCGTTTCCGGATAGAGAAAAATGCCTCCTTTAATTAAGTTTCGATGAAGGTCGGCTACCATAGACCCGATATATCTTGCAGAGTAGGGACGTTTGCTTTCTTTGTCTACTTCTTTGCAGTAGGCAATATATTTTTGAATTGACTCTGAGCAGTAAACTAAATTTCCTTCATTAATAGAGTAAATTTTTCCATCCTTAGGGATTTTCATATTGGGGTGAGATAAGCAAAATTCTCCTATCGATGGGTCTAAAGTGAAACCATTAACTCCTTTTCCGGTAGTGTATACCAACATGGTAGATGAGCCGTAAATCACATAGCCTGCCGCTACTTGGTTTTCTCCTTTTTGTAAAAAGTCTGCTTCATTGGCAAGTGTACCAACTTCTGATTTCCTTCTGTAAATGCTGAAAATAGTTCCAATAGAAACATTCACATCAATATTGGACGAGCCGTCAAGTGGATCAAATGCAACAACGTACTTTCCCTGCTTCGAGCGCTCGCTTTCAAAGGCTACAAAATCGTCGTTTTCTTCGGAGGCAATTGCACAAGCCTCACCGCCATTTTTTAGAGCAGAAATGAATTGTTGGTCGGCAAAAACATCTAGCTTTTGTTGAGTTTCTCCTTGAATATTTTCTTGAGTCGTAGCGCCTAAAATATCAGCTAATCCTGCTTTGTTGACTTCTCGGTTGACAATCTTTGAAGCAATTACAATATCATTCAACAAACTGCTTAGCTCTCCGGTCGCAAAAGGAAAATCGTCCTGTCGCTCCATAATAAATTCACTCAAGGTTTTAACCCCACTCATCTGATTTTGTTTTAAATTAAATTAGTTTGGCAAATATCGTAAACTCAATGCTGAAAGTCTCTTTTTTTTGAAGTTTCTATTCTACCTATAGCTTCATTACCTTTGTCAAAATTTTGTAATGAAGTTTACTGTTCGCCCCGGAAAAGAGTCAGACTGCGCTGAAATATTGTCCTTAATCAAGGAGTTAGCCGTTTTTGAAAAAGCTGCTGATGAAGTTGATATAGACGAAGAGATACTTAAGAATGATGGTTTTGGAGAGAATCCAATTTATGATTTATTTGTTGCTGAATTCAAAGACAAGATAGTGGGAATGGCGCTATTTTACGAAAAGTACTCTACCTGGAAAGGACGTTCAATTTATTTAGAAGATTTGATTGTTACGGAAAAACTTCGTGGAAACGGAATTGGGAAAGCACTTTTTAATGCTGTTGCCGAAGAGGCAAAGAAGAGAAATAGTGGAAGAATGGAGTGGCAAGTGTTGGATTGGAACCAAAGTGCCATTGATTTTTATAAATCAGCCGGAACTGAACTGGATTCGGAGTGGATTAATTGTAAGTTTAGAAGGGAAGATTTGCAAAAGCGATAAATAATGAAGGTATTTAAATTTGGAGGGGCTTCTGTAAAAGATGCACAAGCGGTAAAAAATGTCGCTAATATTATCAATGAAAATAGAGAAGATGCACTTGCAGTAGTGGTTTCTGCTATGGGAAAAACAACCAATGCTTTTGAAAAAGTTCTGAGGGCATTTTATTATAAAGAAGGGGAAGCTCCAGAGCTTTTGCAAGAGATTAAAGATTTTCATTTCGAAATCTTGTACGAGCTTTTTCCTGATAAAAAGCATAAAGTATACAACGATATTCACAATACCTTTATTGAAGTAGAGTGGCAAATTGAAGATGATCCGGTGGGGACTTTTGATTTTGAGTACGATCAAATGGTGTCTTTAGGCGAAATGCTTTCCACAAAAATTGTTAGCGCTTACTTGACTGAGCAAGGCATTGAAAATAAATGGTTAGATGTTAGAGATGTCTTAAGAACGGATAATAACTATCGCAAAGCAAATGTTGATTGGCAGTTAACTAAAGTGTTAATGCAAAAGGTGATTGGAAAGTACTTTGAAGAGCAACCTAACGGTATTGTAGTTACTCAAGGGTTTATTGGAGGAACTTCAGAGAATTTTACTTCAACCCTAGGTCGTGAAGGTTCTGATTTTTCAGCGGCCATTATTGCTGCAAGTCTGGCTGCAAAGGAGGTGGTAATTTGGAAAGATGTGGAAGGAATGCTAAATGCCGATCCAAAGTTTTTCGATAAAACTGTGAAGCTAAATAATATTTCATACCACGAGGCGATTGAATTGGCATATTTTGGAGCTTCTGTTATCCACCCAAAAACGATTAAACCGCTTCATAACTCAAAAATCCCACTTTTTGTAAAATCCTTCGTTAATCCTTCTAATCGAGGAACATTAATTAATGAAAACAGTGCGTCTGATAGCTTGGTGCCTTCTTACATTCACAAAGAGGGACAAATCTTAATTTCCATAGCGGCAAAAGACTTTTCATTTATTGCAGAGAGTAACTTGAGCGATATTTATAAATGCTTCGCCGATCGAGGAGTCACAATAAATATGATGCAAAACTCAGCCATCAGTTTTTCAGTTTGTGTGGATGATGAAACACCCAAAATTGACGAGCTAATTAAACAATTGCAAAAAGACTACAAAGTCAGTTATAATAAATCAGTAAAACTGCTTACGATTCGTCATTATACAGAAGATATTATTGATGAGCTAATTGAAGGAAAAACGGTTTTGCTGGAACAAAAGGCCAGAAAAACAGCAAGGTTTGTTTTGAAGTAATTAATCTCACATCGCTTCCAATTCCTCTGCCCACGGAATGCCTTGCATTTTTGCATGATCAATAGGCGTATTTCCACGAACATCTTTGATGTCGACTTTTGCACCTTTTTCAATCAATAATTTAGCAATTTCTTTTTGGTTGAAAGTGCAAGCAAAAGTGAGTGCAGTTGCACCATTGGCGTTTTGCTCATTAACATCGGCACCTGCTTCAATTAAGTGTTCAATTGCTTCTTTGTAACCTTTAAAGCAAGCGCCCATTAGTGCTGTATTGCCTGAAGCATCTCTAGAATCAACTTTTGCTCCATGCTTTATGAGCAAATCCATTATTTCTGTTTGATTGTAGTAAGCAGCCATAACTAATGGAGTGTAGCCTCTATTGTCTTTTCTATGCACCCAATCGGCTTGAATGGCAAGCAGCTCCTTGATTGGAGCAACTTCACCATTTCTAATCCAACTAAAAAAATCGTCTACAGTCATTGTTTATTTCTTTTTCAACGCTTCACGAACTCCTTTTCCATATTTCGGATCTGCTTTGTCGAAATGGACTAGCTGACGATCGATAATTTCTTTAGGAACACCCTCCATGGCATCGGCAATGTTGCTAAATAATCGCTTACGCTGAGCGTCGTCAAAAAGTCTGAACAAGTCTCCTGCTTGTTGATAATTTCCCATTTTATCTTGTTCTTCATACCTTCTAATGTCACCGCTAATTTTCATCGGCGGCTCTTGTGCCGAAAGGTCTTCAATAGGTCCGTTAAAGGAATTGGGTTCATAGTAAGCATCCGGATTTTCATTGAAGTTCTCGGTAAAACGCATGGCTCCATCCTTGTGGTAGTGATTTACTTCGCTAATCGGTTGGTTAGGTGGTAAACTTTCGTAGTGAGTTCCCAAACGGTAACGATGTGCATCTGCATAAGAGAAAATACGCGCCTGCAACATTTTGTCCGGTGAAAAACCAATACCCGGAATAATGTTAGAAGGGGAGTAAGCTGCATTTTCAACATACTGAAAATAATTAGAAGGGTTTTCATTTAGCTCCAAAACACCTACGTCAATTAATGGATAATCTCCATGTGGCCAAACTTTGGTTAAATCAAAAGGGTTGTAAGGCGTTTTTTCTGCCTCGGCTTCAGGCATAATTTGCACTTTTACGTCCCACTTAGGGTAGTCGCCTCTTTCAATCGCGCCATAAAGTTCTTCTTGATATTTTTCTCTTGTTTGACCGGTTACTTTAGCAGCTTCTTCATTGGTGTAAAAATCATGACCCTGCTGTGTTTTAAAGTGAAATTTAATCCAATAGCGTTCACCTTTATCATTCCAAAAGCTATAAGTATGAGAACCGTAACCATTCATATGCATGGGTGATTTGGGTAAGCCACGATCCGACATTAAAATGGTTACTTGGTGAAGTGATTCAGGACTCAGCGACCAAAAGTCCCACATGGCTGTATTTGAGCGTAAGTTAGTTTTTGGATGTCTTTTTTGGGTGTGAATAAAGTCCGGGAATTTATAACCATCTCGTACAAAAAAGACCGGCGTATTGTTGCCAACCATATCCCAATTGCCTTCTTCTGTGTAAAACTTTAATGAAAATCCACGAACATCTCTTTCCGTATCGGCAGCTCCTTTTTCTCCTGCAACGGTAGAAAATCGACTCAATACTTTGGTTTTCTTTCCTACTTTAGAAAATACTTTGGCTTTTGTGTATTTGCTGATGTCGTTGGTTACTGTAAAAGTTCCAAAAGCGCCCCATCCCTTGGCGTGAACTACTCGCTCGGGAATTCTTTCTCTATTTTGGTGAGCAAGCTTTTCGATAAGTTGGTAGTCTTGCATCAGCACCGGTCCGGGATGTCCGGCGGTTATTGATTTTTGATTATTGGGAATGGGTGAACCGGCTGAAGTGGTTAATTTTTTCTTTTTACTCATTGTATTTTGTTTAGTTAGTTCTCTATAAAATTCAGATTAATAAGTGAATTTAACAAACTAACAGAAGGAATACTTCATTGTTTAGTATAACTTAGCATCAATCTAAATTTGTGAAAATATGGGTATAAAAATACTTCAAACAAGGGATTCGCTTTCTGTGGCTATGATTCGACTGTTGGTTGGGGTGGTTTTTTTATCAGAAGGAATACAAAAATTTATTTACCCTGAATTGAGAGGAGCCGGACGTTTTGAATCAATTGGCTTTGAAGAGCCGGAACTTTTAGGACTTTTTGTTGGCAGTTTAGAGGTTAGCTCCGCCTTACTTTTGTTATTTGGGCTATACAGCAGACTAGCTGCTATAGCGACTCTACTCATTATGGTAATGGCAATAGCTACCACAAAATTTCCAATTTGGGCACATGAAGGCTTTTGGGAAATGATGCATGCATCTCGTACCGATTTAGCTATGCTCGTTTGTTCAATTTATTTAATTCGGAACGGCAGCGGAAAATGGTCGATTGATCGATTGTTGCTGAGGCAATGATTAAAAAAACTAACTGTCAAAATAACTTAAGTTGTCTATTTGGACTACTTTTTGTATTTTTACTCAATGAAAAATAAACGTGAACTTTATTTTTTCAAGACTTACTTTGAAGAGTTTTATGATAATCAAACCGATAAAGTCAAAAATAAGATTTTGTGGACGCTCAGAGTAATCAGAGAGCTTGACCAAATTCCTGAGGTTTATTTGAAATATATTAAGAATTCATCAGGCTTGTATGAAATTAGAGTTCAGGTAGGTAATAATATATTTAGGGTTTTTTGCTTCTTTGATGTAGATAATATTGTAGTAATCGGACATGGTTTTCAAAAGAAAAGTCAAAAAACACCTAAACAACAAATTGAAAAAGCTGAACAGATAAAAAGGGAGTATTATGAGAGCAAAGAATAAAAATTTAACAAGTTTAGATGAGTTTATTGATAAAAAAATAGGAAAACTCGGATCTGAGCAGAGAGAAGTTTTTGAAAATGAATATGATTCATTTAAATTAGGTGTGCTTATTCAGCAGGCAAGAGAAGAAAGGGGACTGACTCAAGAACAACTTGCAAAGCTTGCCGGAACTAATAAGTCGTATATTTCTAAATTAGAACGAAACTTAAAAGATATAAGGTTTTCAACTTTGCAAAGAATTATAAATGCAGGACTTGGGGGACATTTAGATGTTTCTATTCGATTTAAATAAGAATAACTGTATATCCGTAGTGATACCTAAAACTATTTAAATATAAATACATTGAATTTGTATATGTTAAGTGAAGATTTTTATTAAAGCAATAAAAAAATATCAAAAATTATCTTTGTTTAAATATATCATCGTAATATTGCAATATAAAAATATTGCAATGGGAATTACCAAATCAAATTTATTTTCAACTGAGCAAAACCAATTAGCCAATTTGGCAAAAGCCTTTTCCCATCCGGCGCGAATAGCAATTTTACAGTATTTATTAAAAAGCAATGCTTGTATAAATGGCGACTTAGTTCAAGAGCTGGGTTTAGCGCAATCAACTATCAGTCAGCATTTAAAAGAACTGAAAAACATTGGGTTGATTCAAGGAAATATTGAAGGAGCTAGTATGTGTTATTGCATTGATGCGGAAAACTGGAAAGCTACCAAGAAGCTTTTTGGCGATTTGTTCGACCAATTTGTAAATCCCGAAAGTCAGTCGTGTTGTTAATTAAAAATTTATAAAATGAAAATTTCAGAAGTAAAAGACCAACTTAAAAACATTGAAGAATTACTCATTCTTCAAACTAATGGAGAATTAGTTCCACGCCATTTTCACATTACTGAAGTTGGGGTGGTGGATAAACATTTTATCGATTGTGGAGGAACCGTCCGAAAAGAGTATAAAGCCAACTTTCAATTGTGGGAAGCCGATGATTACGACCATCGTTTACATCCGGAGAAATTGTTGAGTATTATTAAACTTTCCGAAAAAGTATTGGGCATGGAAGATTTAGAAGTGGAAGTGGAGTATCAAGGAGAAACCATTGGTAAATACGATTTGGCTTTTTATGGTAACAGCTTTCAATTAGTTAGTCAACAAACGGATTGTTTAGCCAAAGACAAGTGTGGAGTTCCGGAAACTAAACCCAAAAAGCAATTAGCTTCATTGGGGAATCAAAGTGAGGCTGCAGCTTGCACACCGGGTGGAGGTTGTTGTTAATTTTTAGGTAGGATGTTTAAAAGTATAGAAGATAAAATCCGGGGCTTGGCGCAATTAGCGCCAAGCCCTGAACGATTGATTCCACTCAATCAGTTGGTGGAGTATTTACAAACGAAAATTCACAAAGGAGAAAAAGCACAGCTAAACTTCATTTGTACTCACAATTCTCGTCGCAGTCAGATGGCACAAGTTTGGACCAAATTGCTCGCTGACTTTTATGGAGTAGAATTGGAAACTTTTTCCGGTGGCACAGAAGTAACGGCTTTTCATCCTAATGCTTTAGCTGTTTTTGAGAAAATGGGTTTAGAGATCCAAAAAGAAGGCTCGAACAACCCACATTACTTTTTACGTTATAGCGAAACTGAAAGCCCGATAGAAGCCTTTTCTAAATTATACGACGATGCCTCTAATCCTTCGACGAATTTCGCTGCAATAATGACTTGTTCTTCGGCGGATGCCAATTGTCCTTTTATTCCATCGGCGGAGAGGAGAGTTTCGTTAACCTACGAAGATCCAAAGAAATTCGACGATAGTGAGATTGCTCAAGAAGCCTATGAAGCCTGCGCTCTGCGTATAGCCCAAGAAATGAATTACGTATTTAAAAGTTTAAAAAAATGACCGACACACCTAAAAAACAAATGGCCTTTTTTGAGAAGTATTTAAGTCTTTGGGTGGCTTTATGCATTCTTGGTGGAATTGCCATAGGACACTTTTTTGGTGCATCAATGGAAGCGTTGAGCAAAATGGAAATTGCGAATGTAAATATTCCCATTGCAGTTCTTATTTGGATGATGATTTACCCCATGATGTTGCAAGTAGATTTTACTTCCATAAAAAAGATTGGAAAACGCCCCAAAGGAATTGTGTTAACCGTAATTGTCAATTGGCTAATCAAACCTTTTACCATGGCATTTTTTGCTTGGTTGTTTTTCGACAATCTTTATTCGGCTTTTATTGAACCTGAATTAGCCGGAGAGTACATCGCCGGTGCCATTATTTTAGGAGCTGCACCATGCACGGCCATGGTCTTTGTGTGGTCTTATTTATCCGACGGCGATCCCAATTACACTTTGGTTCAAGTTTCTGTAAACGATTTGATTATTTTGGTAGCATTCGTGCCCATTGTAGCCCTACTTTTGGGTATTACTAATGTGAGTGTGCCATACAATACACTTGTGTTAAGTATTTTAGTTTATGTAGTGATTCCCTTAGTAGCCGGAGCGATTACTTCTTCTATCCTGATCAAGTCAAAAGGCAAAGAATGGTTTACAGATAAGTTTTTACCTAAGCTTAAACCCATGAGCATTATTGCTCTTTTACTAACCTTGGTGCTTTTATTTGCTTTTCAAGGAGGTAATATTTTGAGTAACCCTTGGATTATTGTTTTTATCGCCATTCCGCTAATCATACAAACTTATTTTATCTTTTTCATTACTTGGTTTAGCGGTAAAAAACTTAAACTGCCTTATCCCGTTTGTGCGCCGGCTTCTATGATCGGCGCCAGTAACTTCTTTGAATTGGCGGTTGCAGTTGCTATCGCACTTTTCGGATTGCAAAGTCCGGCTGCTTTGGTTTGTGTAGTGGGTGTTTTAGTAGAGGTTCCCTTGATGCTTTCATTGGTGGCTTATGCGAATAAGAGGCGGTATTAATCTTTGATAAATAACTTTTTGCTGTCACTTAAAAGGGTAGTGCCATCATCAAAAGTAAATGTTGCAGAAAGTTGTAGGTTTTTGTTTTTGGGAAGAATGGTTGAATCTAACTGTAATTTAATGTATAGAGGAGCATGTTTACTTTCGCTATGAAAAAAATGAATTGAATCTTTTAGGACTTCTTGTAAAGTAAAAAGAGAGTCATGATAATTGGAACGATATGGATGCCTGAATAAAAGATATGGATTAATGGTATCTCCCGATTTTATAGTATCATTAATATCCGCTGAGGTTTTAATTATAATATTTTTCATTTGATGAATCGGATGGTATTCGGTGAATGAAGGAGGGCAAGCATACAAGGCGAAAGGATTTGAAAAGCTAAGTTTTGAAGCTAATGGTTCTGAGGACAAAACATCATAGTTGAAGTTATAATAAATTAATAGCTCTTCTATTTTCTTAAATGGAATAGTATCACCCATGTTTTGATATGTTCTGATGCTTGTTTCAGCTGAATTATATTTAATGGTAACTTTTGAATGTGCAAACTCGCAATCACCCTTTGAGCAATGCCAAAAAAGAATTGAACCACAAAAGAGTAGAATAAACAGTATTAATTTTTGCTTCATTATGATAAGTTATTCATGCATTGCTATCTCAAATGTAATGACTTAATGTTAATCTTTGATGAATAAAGGCTATGTACTGTTAAAATATATTATAACCTGTTTAGCGGTTTTTTTTGTACAAAAAATTGTTGAAAAAACTTAGTAGAAAGTTGTGCATAGTTATTGTTATTTAGTACATTGATAGAATCATCGCAAAATAACAACCTATGCATAACTTAAAATCAAATTTCGAGAAATTCCACCAGATAACCAAAGAGTATTTAGCTAACTATCTGAATGAAAATGGAAATTTTTAATACTATAGAAGTTCTCCTAAAATGGCAGACATTGAGATAGTAGCACTTTCTATTTACCAAGAAGCACCTGGAATAGATAGTGAGATTGTTTTTTCATAGTAAACTTATGAATGACTACCACGCTAACATTCCAAATCTACCCCATATTACTTGATATAACTATAGACGAAAACTCCTCTCCTTTTGGGTTTAGAGATTAAATGAAGCAATGGCTGTTGAAATTAATGAATGTGAACTATTTTATTGTTGATTCCATGCCAATACCGATATGTAAAAACGCCAGAGAAAAAGACTGAAAGTTTGTCGGGAAGACTTTGAAACAGCTCCTGACAAAGGATTCTCAGCTGTAAATAACAGCTACTTTATAGGTAATAAATTTCATTTAGTTATTTCACTTAAAGGTGTTTGTTATAGCATGGCCTAATCAAAAGTTTGCATGGGCTTCATTACCTAAATGATGTGCAAGCAAATGGAATTAACAATTGTACTCTTAAAGGTAATGCAGGATATTTAAGTTAGGAAAAACAAACAAACCTGTTTTCAAGAAGTAATGTAGTACTTAAGACGCCAAAACGTTCAAATCAAAAAGACTTTAAGCCTTTTGACCCTGCATATAGAAAGTCAAGAAAAAAAGTAGAAACAGTGTTTTCTCAACTATGTGATCAAATGATGCTAAAAAGAAATTATGCTAAAACATTTAGTGGTTTAGCAGCGAGAGTAATTTGTAAGGTGACTGCCTTTACTAGCCTACAATTAATAAACTATAAGAATGGAAAACCAATTAACCAAGTTAAGTATGCACTTGCTGTTTAAGGTTTAAACCGCTAAACGGGTTATATTATACTTCTCTTATAAAGAAGTTTGGGTAAATAGTTTTAATTATCGTAAAAACGATTAAAAACCATGTACAATCGATTGTACAAGTATCTGATTATGCTTTCTTTAGGTGCGGGTAGAAATTTAGTTTTTTGTGTGTTAAAAGTCTCATATCCAAAGTCTCTTAGAACATGATTAAAATTGTTGTTCATATAATGAACTTCAATAGGGTGAATCTTTTCTTTCCATACGTTTAAATGAGAGCTGTTTATGCCTTTGAACTTTTGATTTGTCGTACTATTGCCTTTCCATACTTTTCCTGCTGAAGTTGGTTGAAATAAAGTATCTTCTAATTTAATATCTAAAAAGTCACATAATTTTTTAATCTCTTTATCAAAATTCTGAACAAGGTCTTCATAACGAATAATATAGTAGTTTGGAATTAGATCTCTATTCTTATAAAGAAAATAATAGTTGTTTCTCATAGAGCTAATCATTCGGTTTAATAGCGGATAGGTTCCTCCACTAGTAAAGAACCTTCTAAAAGAAACTATATTTGAGTATGGGTTTCGAACAATATGAACAAACTTAGCATTTGGAAAGAGTTGATGTAACTCCATAGCAAATTCAGCTAAACCAACAGCTTTATGGACAATCCGATGATTTGGGTTCAGCTCACTTCCATATATTGAATAGTGAATTGCATTAAGATAAATCTTAATAAGTTCCTTTTTAGTGTTTTGCTCTGTAATATCATTAATTTTTAGATAAAAACGTTCTAAATCAAATAAGCCTTTAGCTTGTGAATCTGAAAGTGGATTATCTCTTTGATTAATTTTTTTAATTACTTCAATTAATTTGTCTTTTATCTCGCAATTAGAATATTGTTCGGGTTTTCTCATATGGTATTCATAGTCAACCCAACTTCCAAAATGTTTAAAAAAGTGTGTCTCAATTGGATTTGTCCATAGTTCTGAGTGTCCATCAAACAAGTTGCGAAGAAGACTAGTTCCCGATTTGTGTGAGCCTAAAATAAAAATGGGTTTTTCATTCATAAATTTAACCTTAATGATACTAAGTTTACTTCATTGACGTAATATTTTTTCCGCCAAAACAGTCGACAGTTTTACATAAGACTTTTGCGTCCATCCCGCTACATGCGGACTTAATATTACCTTATTTGATTTGCTTAAATATTGAAAAGCTTCCGGTAATTCATCAGCCTTTAAACTTTCAAAGGATGTTTTTTCATATTCCAAAACATCCAGACAGGCACCTAATATTTTTTCGTTTTTAAGTGCTACAACAAGGTCTGCAGTTTTTACATTCTTTCCTCTAGCGGTGTTAATGAGGTAAATCGGTTTTTTAAATCGATTGATAAACTCTTCATTTACCATAAAAGTAGTTTCTTCGGTAAGCGGTAGATGAATGCTTAAAACATCCGTTTGTTCAAACAATGTTGGTAAATCAACTTCTTGAACAAAGTCGTTTCCAAATCCACTTTTGTACTTGTCGTAGGCAATTATATTCACCCCAAAACCTTGTAATCGCTGAGCAAAAGCTTCGCCCATAAAGCCGTAACCTAAAATGCCTACCGTTTTTCCTCTCAGTTCTATGCCCCGGTTTTTTTCTCGATTCCATTCGCCTTTCCGCACTTCGGCATCGGCTTGGATCAACTGATTAAAAAGAGCTAATAACATGCCGATGGCGTGTTCTGCCACTGCATCTCGATTGCCTTCCGGCGAATTAAAACATTTTACTCTTCTTTCTTCAGCCAATTTGGTATCAATATTTTCCATTCCGGCACCTGAACGGGCGATCCATTTTAAGTTAGGAGCTGCATCAAATACTTCACGGTCAAATTTAAATTTACTGCGAATCACCGCACCTTCATAATCTTTTAAGGTGTCCAAGATCTCTTCTCGGTCAAGCTCATTTTTCCACTCACAAACATATCCGGCAGCTTCTAATCGCTCTGCCAAAATGGGGTGTACTGAATCGATAAAAATGACTTTTTTCATGCTTAATTAGTCATTGGGCTTTAGTAATTAGTCATTAAAAAATATTATACATCAAGTGCCCGATTCCGAAATAGATAAACAAACCTACAATGTCGTTCATGGTGGTGATAAAAGGACCTGTGGCTAATGCAGGGTCAATTTTATATTTGTCTAACATCAGCGGAACAAAAGTGCCAAATAAGCCGGCAAAAATAATAACCAGAACCAGCGCCATACTAACCGTGAGTGCCAGATCGATGCTATCTTTAAAAATGAGGGTGTATATTAAGATGAGAATGCTGCAAGCAAGCCCATTAAGTATGGCTACCAAAAATTCTTTACCCAAACGGGCAAAAAGGCTGTCGAAGCCCAGTGAATTGTTCGCTAAACCTTGCACAATGATAGCAGAAGATTGCACGCCAACATTTCCACCCATGGCGGCAATTAATGGAATAAAAAGAGCCATTTCAGGATAAATCTGCAACTGACCTTCGTATTGACCAATGACCAAAGCACCTAAAATTCCTCCCAAAAGTCCAATTAATAGCCAAGGCAGTCGTGCACGCGTCAATACACCTACACTATCTGCGGAGTCTACTTTTTCTGAAATACCGGAAGCCATTTGGTAGTCTTTGTCAGCTTCGGTTTTGATTACATCTACAATATCGTCAATGGTAATACGTCCGATTAAGCGGTCCAGTTCATCTACTACAGGAAGCACAACCAAATCGTACTTTTCCATCATAGACGCTACTTCCTCTGATTTTTCATACGCTTTTACGGAAAGCACATCTTCGTAATACAAATCCCTTACTTTACTTTCGCTAGGAGCCAAGAGCAAGCGTTTTAAAGAAAGAGTTCCCTTTAAACGTTCTCGATCATCAACTACATATATCGTGTATACATTTTCAATGTCTTCTGCTTGTTTGCGCATTTCTTTTACGCACTTTAAAATCGACCAATCGATATTGACTTTTATTAATTCTTTGGCCATTAAACCACCGGCAGAGTCCTCCGGGTAGTTAAGTAGATCAACAATGTCAGATGCTTGCTCCGCATCTTTAATGTTGGAGATTACCTCGTCCTTTTTGCGGTCGGGAAGCTCTTGGAGCATGTCTGCCGCATCATCCGAATCCATTTGCTCAATGAAAGTTTCGGCAATTTCATTAGGTGACCAGGAGAATAGAAATTTTTCCCTTACATCTTCTTCTAGCTCAATTAAAACGTCAGATGCTTTTTCTTTATCTAAAAAATGAAATAACTGCTTGGCTTCCTCAGCAGAAATGTTATCGAAAATTTCCGCAATATCAGCCGGATGCAATTCATTTACCTGAACAAGGGTGGAAGTGCTTTTTCCAAGTTCTAGATCCTCGCGAATCTGGTCAATAAATTCTTTGGTTAATTCAAATTGCACGGCTTTGTCTTTTTTCTGCCACGAATTTACGGTTTTGAGATGAAATGTTGAGGTTGAATTCTAATCCAACAAATTCGTCAGTTCCACAAACTCATCAACACTTAACTGTTCAGGACGTTTATTAAAAATTTCATTTTCCTTTAATTCAGTTGGGATTAATGACTTTAAGGAATTACGCATGGTTTTTCTGCGCTGATTAAAAGCCATTTTTACGATAGAAGTAAATCGTTTTTCGTTGCAGTTTAACTTAAAAGTATCGTTTCTTCGCAAGCGAATAACTGCCGATTTTACTTTGGGTGGTGGATCAAACACATCTTCATCTACTGTGAAAAGATATTCAATGTCGAAATATGCTTGTAGTAAAACCGAAGTAATACCATATACTTTTGAACCCTCCGGCGAAGCAATTCGCTCAGCCACTTCTTTCTGAAACATTCCGACTACTTCAACTACGCGGTCTTTATATTCAAGTGCTTTAAATAGTATTTGGGTGGAAATGTTGTAGGGGAAATTACCAATGATACCAAATGCTTCTCCGGCAAAAAGCTGATTGAGGTTCATCTGCAAAAAATCACCTTCAATGATTTTATTCTCAGGCATGAGGCCTTTTTCTTTCAAAAAAGCAATGGAATCCCGATCTATATCAACAATGTGTAAATCGAGATCATCGCGCTGTAAAAGTAGATCGGTTAATACGCCCATACCCGGACCAACTTCAAGTGTTTTGTTGAATTTTCTTTCACTATTAAACGCATCTACCGTATGTTGGGCAATGTTGAGGTCGGTGAGAAAATGCTGACCCAGTTGTTTTTTGGCGCGTACTTTTTGCATTAGGCCTTTTCCAAAAGTGTTCTAAATGCTACGAATTTATTTTCATAGCGATCGTTATGCTCTTTTTGTAGCTTTGGCGCATGTTGCACCTGGTATTTGTGTAAGTCAGCCATGCTCACACAATCGTATTGAATATTATAGGTTGTGCCGTCTTTTTCTTCTTGATGAGAAATAACTTTTAGGATACGGTAGTTGCTGAAAAATCCGGTGTTCATTACATCGGGAATGTGCGTTTCTTTCATCCACTGTAGCCAGTCGTCATGCACTTCATCTTCAATATTTACAGTAACGCTATAAACAATCATAATTCTTCTTCTTTTGGAATTTCTGTACTTTCTAAATTATCACCACGAAGCATTCTATACCGCTTCCTACATTCAACCACATGCAAACTGGAAGGATAAGTGGTTATTAATTGCTTGTAGTGTTCCATCGCCTTCTCTTTATTTCCCAAATACTCTTCCTCTAGCTTGGCAAGTTGGAACAAAGCATCGTCGCCTAAAATGTCTTCTCCATATTCTGCAATGAGCTTACGCAAATAAGTAGCAGCTTTTTCAAAGTTTCTTTTAGCTTTTTCAATTTTGAATTGAGCAAAAAGCACTTCGTCCTTTAAACTACTTGCCGGAAAATATTTGGGAATGGAATCTAAAATTTGCTCAGCCTGACCATAATCTTGTTTGAAAATTGCCAAATCAGCTCTAGCGTACATTTCTAGAGGTTCGGGCATGCTATCTAAACCAATGTTATCAGTAATCAGATTCGACAAGTGCATAGCATCGTTGGAAATTAATTTTGAAGTAGAACCTTTTAGAACATCTAATTGAGCCTGAGCCCAGTTAAAGTCGCCGGTGTAAAATGCCACCTTGGCATTTTTGAACTTTGCCGTTTCTCCGATTTGGTCATATTTAAAAGCTTTTTCTACTTGTGAGTAAAGAAGTGATGCCTCCCAAATATCGTTGGTAAGTAGTAGTAAATCTGCTAAATCGATTTTAACTTCTGCACGATTTATTTCGGAGAGTCCATCGATGTTTAGCGCATCTTCAAGAATCTGAATGGCTGTATCTACTTCGTTTAGGTAGTAAGCATGAAGTTCAGCTTTACCTCTGATTAAAGGAAGAGTATAAGCACTTTTGCCCAATTCAGAAATGTTTTTATCATAAACGGCTTGCAGTTTTTCTAAATCTTCTTTCTCGTATTTCTCAGTAGTTGTAACTTTTTCTTTGAGAACATCAACTAAAAGCATTTTTGAAGATAAGTAATACGGACTTTCATCACCTAAATTAATTACGTAGTTCAAACTCTTTTCGGCCGCATCATAAGCCTTGTTTGATAAAGCAAGCTTAGCCAATGAATGAAGTCTTTTTCCCTTTTCATTGCTTCTCTTATCAAGTGCTTGTGCTTGAAGATAAGCGCCTGTGAAGTTTTTATCTTGAATGTAAAGCCAAATTAATAACTCTGCGAAAACTTCCTTCTCCGGCTCATCTTGAATGCGTTTTAAAAGTTGTGTGCGCAAGTCTTCCATTTGTTTCCCTTCAGGATCAGGGTGAAGGATGCGTTGAAAAATATTTTGAACACTCTGAATATAACCTCTGTTGCTTCCTAGCACATTTAAATACTCGCCAATCATCTCGCTACTTTTGCCTTGTTGTGCATAGGCATTCGCTAATTCAAATCGAAAAAGTTGGTCGTTTTTGTTTTGCTTTCTTGCGGCTAAGTATACCTGCTCAGTATAACTGTAAAGTTGATACTGGTTAAATTGGTTGGCAAGTAATCTCGCTTGGTTTTGATTGCCACTCATTTCGTCGATGGCATCTTCATATTCCTTTTTTGCCGACTTCTCATCATCTTGCAATTCGTAAATATGACCTAAGTCAACTTGATAATGTAATCGATCGGGAAAATTTCTCAGCCTTTTTTTGATTATTTTCTCAGCTGAACGATAATCTTCTACTTGTGGATAGAGTTCTACCAGCTCCCGATAATAACCTTCGTTATTGGTTTTGTCGTAAATCTCTTCGTAGTAGGTGATGGCTTTGGCAAACTCTCCATTGTCTTTAGCTTGGCGAGCTAGTGAGTAAATAGTTTGAATGTCAGATTGTGCGATGCTGTTTTCTGCGCAAAGCAAAAAAAGAAATAATACTGTTATGTAATGCCAAAAACGCATTAGGAGTTGGCTTTAGCTAACCTAGCTTTTTGTTTATTATCTGCAATAATAGAGTCTACTCTAGGATTCATTTCTTCATAAAGTTGAATATTGTAATCATAGGCTTCGTAAATTTTATTGACTACACCTTTTACTTGATTTACATTGTTACTTTCTAATTCTAAATATTTATCCAGCTGAGACTTTTCAACTAGACCGTTATCAATATCTTGAGTTAAAAGATTAAGTTGATTTTGAGAAATAATTAACTCTGACTTTGCTTTGCTGTAATTTTTTCGCATGAGCTTCATCGCTTTTCGCATGCCGTAATATTTGTCAATATAAAACGCAATTTCTGTTTCAACAGTGTCGTAATATTCGTTTCTAACATAATCCAAGTTTTCAAAATAATGGTTAGAATACTTCATTATTTTGACAGAGTCAACTTTATTAAATAATTGCTGACTACTGTCTAAAACATTCTGTAGACTGTCGATTTTAGCCAACTTTGCTTCATCGATATTTGGTCGACAAGCGATGAAAAACAAAGCTAATGTTGAAATGACAATAATTTTATGCATAATTTATATTTTATATTTTATCAAAATTGGTGTAAGGTACTAAAACTTCAGGGATGTTAACACCTTCTTCAGTCTGATAGTTTTCTAAAAGTGCCGCTAAAATTCTCGGTAGAGCTAAAGCACTTCCATTTAAAGTATGGGCTAGAGTTGTTTTACCTGATTCGTTTTTATATCTAAGCTTTAATCTATTCGATTGAAAAGTTTCAAAGTTAGAAACAGAGCTCACTTCTAACCACTTATCTTGAGCAGCAGAGTAAACTTCAAAGTCATAAGTAATAGCTGAAGCAAAACCTAAGTCGCCACCGCAAAGCAATAAAACACGATGCTGAAGTCCTAATTTTTCCAATAAAGCTTGAATATGGTTTTTCATCTCTTCTAGTGCTTTATAAGAATCTTCAGCTTTGGTGACTTGTACAATCTCAACTTTGTCAAATTGGTGTAGGCGGTTTAAGCCGCGAACATCTTTACCATAAGAACCGGCTTCTCTTCGAAAGCAAGGCGTGTAACCACAGTTTTTTATTGGAAAATCACTTTCTTTTAAAATTACATCGCGATAGATGTTAGTGATTGGAACTTCAGCTGTAGGAATTAAATATAAATCATCCTCTCCAACGTGATACATTTGTCCTTCTTTATCAGGGAGCTGTCCTGTGCCGATTCCTGAATCTTCGTTTACCATAAGCGGCGGAAGTACTTCTTCATAACCTGCTTTTTCGGCTTCGTCTAAGAAAAAGCTAATCAATGCTCTTTGAAGTTTGGCTCCTTTTCCTCGGTATAGTGGAAAACCGGCACCGGTAATTTTAACACCTAGTTCAAAGTCGATTAAATTGTGCTTTTTTGCAAGTTCCCAGTGAGGAAGTGCGTCAAAGTTGAATTTAACTTCTGTGCCATGTTCAGAAACCACTTGATTGTCTTCATCGCTTTTTCCGGCAGGAACTATAGCATTTGGCACATTGGGCAAATTGTACAACAGATTGATCTGCTCCTTTTCAATAGACTGCAGTTGCTCTTTTAATGAGTTAGCTTCTTCTTTTAAGCTTTTCGTTTTTTCTTTTATTTCATTGGCTTCAGCAGCTTTCCCACTTTTAAATAGCTCTCCAATTTCTTTTGCTAAACGGTTTGACTCAGCTAAAACAGTGTCTTGTTTCTGTTGTGTAGATTTACGCTCTTCGTCTAATTTTAA
The DNA here is from genome assembly GCA_002415785.1 of Flavobacteriales bacterium UBA5081. Taxonomy (GTDB): domain Bacteria; phylum Bacteroidota; class Bacteroidia; order Flavobacteriales_E; family Vicingaceae; genus UBA5081. The sequence continues at coordinate 97,301 of DIAJ01000012.1, read as the reverse complement.
AATATCCTCAATCGTTTCCCTAGCGTCTAATTGGCGACTTTTATATCGCTCAATAATATCTTCTTTGTTTTCTCTAAGTATAGAAAGTTGTAACATGCTCAAATTTTTTCAGTGAGCAAAGGTAAGAGAGATTGAGTAATTAATGGGGATTTGTTTTAAGCCGATTTTGCTTTATATAGAGTATAGATGATAGAGCAAAGAAATCAACTCTTAACTTTTAATTATTTTTTCTAAACTCATTCTGCCTTAGTTCTTAGTCTATTCTTCTTGAACCAGTCAAACTTTAGGCTCTTCAAGCTTAATTTGCCTTAAACGACAAAAGCCCACTTCACAATGTAAAGTGGGCTTCGTATAAAGATTTTTATTTGTTCGGTTTAAAGCCTTACGCTTCTGCTTCCGGCCTAACGTGAACAAATGATTTTTTATTTCCTCTTGTTTGGAAAGAAACTACTCCGTCAGTTAATGCATATAAAGTATGGTCTTTACCAATACCTACATTCTCTCCCGGATGGTGTTTAGTGCCACGCTGACGAATGATGATGTTTCCGGCAATGGCTTTTTGTCCACCGAAAATTTTCACTCCTAATCGTTTACTTTCCGATTCTCTACCGTTTTTAGAACTACCGGCTCCTTTTTTATGTGCCATGATCTATAGTTTTTATGGTGATTACAAAATTAGCTTCGCTTTTGCTTCACTAATTATTTATCTTCTTTTTTAGTAGCCTCTTTTTTAGCGGCCGGTTTTTTTGCTGCCGGCTTCTTTTCGGCTTTTGGTTTTGTTTCCTTTTTAGCAGTCTCAGCTTTCTTTTCTGTACTTGCTTTTGGAGCAGCTTTTTCAGCTTTTGGCTTCGCTTCAGCTTTCGTTTCCTCAGCTTTAGGTTCAGCTTTTTTGGCCGTTCCTTTTGAAGCGCCAATGCTCTCAATTTGAATTTTACTCAAATACTGACGGTGACCATTCTTCACCTTGTATCCTTTTCTTCTCTTCTTTTTAAAGACGATTACTTTGTCGCCTTTAAGGTGCTCAACAATTTTTGCTGAAACTGAAACACCTTTTACAGCCGGGGCGCCAACTTCTATTTTGCTGCCGTCTACTGTCATAAGAACGTTGTCAAAATTTACTTTTGAACCTTCTTTTCCTTCTAAACGGTGAACAAATAGTTCTTGGTCTTTCTCTACTTTAAACTGTTGCCCTGCTATCTCTACAATTGCGTACATGCTTAAGGGTTTAATATTAGTTTTCCAAAAATGGAGGGCAAATTTAACAAAAGCCTTTTATCTACACAAATACTTTTTTAATCAATTGCAGTATTCTGCAGTTTTGCCTTTTTTGCAGCGGCTTTTCGTTCTAATCTGTTGTCCTGATTAATGATGTATACGCCGGTTAAAATTATTGAAATAAAAAGAAACTGACTAATATTTACATTTTCACCATCTAGTATTCCCCAAAAAATAGCAAAAATGGGAATAATATAGGTGACAGATGAAGCAAAAACCGGAGAAACTTTTTTAATTAACATATTGAATAGAATTACCGCAATGGCTGTTCCGAATATGGCGAGCAGTGCTATGTAAAAAAGACTTTGCCATGCATTTTCATTTTCACTGAGTATGGTGGTGAAATCTGAGCTAAACAAATAAATAGCCGCCGCCGGACCGATGAGCAAAAAGCCAAATGCCGTAATGTTTACCGAATTAACTTCTTTTAAAAATCGCTTGATAAAATTTACATTTGTTGCATAGCAGATTGTCGCTAAAACCACTAAAAAGGCATAAGACATTTTGCTGTTTTCAAAACTCAAGCCGCCGCTGGATGATAGTAAACCAATGGCGCCTACCAAGCCAACTATAGCCCCGAGCAGTTTTAATAAGCGAAACGGCATTTTGAAAAAAAGCAAGCCAATAACCACCGTAAAAAGCGGAACCAATGAATTTAACATACCCGTTAGCGAGCTGCTTATTTGCGTTTGTGCTTTAGTAAATAAAAAAGCGGGAATGCCACTGCCCAATAATCCTGCAACTAAAATGGGCAACCATTGGTCTTTTTTTATTTTTCGAAAGTTTTTTATAATGATGGGAGAGAGAAATAATGTGGATATGACTAAACGCAAACTTGCCACTTGTAAATCGTTAAAAGACTCTAAACCCAACTTCATTAATATAAATGAACTGCCCCAAGTGAATGCTAAAAAAAGAAGTAAAATCCACTGAATGATAGGCTTGTCAAGGTTCATAGGGCGTTTGAGCTTTTGTGCCGACAAAATTAGTTTTAATATTTGGGGCGGATGTTATGAATTTATAAAATGAGTAAATTTGTCTCCTAAATCAAAATGTCATGAGAAAAATAACATTCTCTCTTACAGTAATTCTAGCTTCATTGTTTTTTGTAGCATGCAGTTCTGCAGATAGCACTAACAAGGAAAGCAAGAAGGAAGAAAAAAAGGTGGAAGTTTTAGCAGAAAACAAATCCGCTGTTAAAATGGAAATTGATGGAATGGTTTGCGCAATGGGTTGTGCAAAATACATCGAAGATAAAGTAGCCGACTTAGATGGAGTTTTAAGCAGTAAAGTTGATTTCGAAGCCGGTCTTGCCGATTTTGAATTTGATAAATCAGCGATGACTGCCGAAGAAATTCAAACATTCATAAGTGAAATTCACGACGGACAATACAAAGCTACTTTAGTTGCTGAGCAAGAAAAAGAAGTGAAGACAGAAGAAGTAGAGACTGAGTCTACATCACCTTCTAAGGATTCAAAAAAAGAAAATCCCATTTCCTCAGTTCGAGAAAAACTAGACATTAACTTTCCGGAGTTGCTGACTTACTTTTTAAAACAATTACGATAAACTTTTCCCGCTTTTTTAGCGGGATTTTTTTTGACCTTTCATGAATAAAGAACACAAGCCCATTGTTGTCTGGTTATTAACCGGATGTGTTTTAATCTTTATAATGGTAGCCATTGGCGGAATGACGCGCTTAACACATTCCGGGCTTTCGATGGTGGAGTGGACGCTCTTTGGCAGTGCGCCTCCTTCCGATGAAGCCCACTGGAACGAACTTTTCGATAAGTACAAACAATATCCGGAATACCAGCAAGTCAATTTTAATTTTAGTGTTGAAGAGTTTAAACGCATCTTTTGGTGGGAGTATATTCACCGTCAGTTTGGACGGATGATCGGTCTTGTTTTTATTGTTCCTTTCCTTTGGTTTTGGTTGAAGGGAAAATTGAACAGTAGTTTAAAACCCAAACTTATACTCATATTAATAATGGGAGGTTTTCAAGGATTGTTGGGCTGGTACATGGTAAAAAGTGGCTTAAAGCAAATGCCCGATGTGAGTCATTATCGTTTAGCGATGCATTTAATTACGGCCTTTTTAACCTTTGCTTATACTTTTTGGGTAGCTCTGGGCTTGATTTATCCCAATCCTCCCGTCTTGCAGAAAGGAATGAAAAAGCCAATGGTTTTTTTGCTGTTAATTTTAATTTTTCAAATTGTTTGGGGCGCTTATGTTGCCGGATTAAATGCCGGAAAAGTTTATACCACTTGGCCCTTAATGGGAGATACCTTAATTCCTGAAGCAGTAACTGCCATGCAGCCTTGGTGGAGTAACTTTATTGAAGGAATTGCCGGCGTTCAGTTTGTTCATCGCTATTTGGCCTATGTCGTTCTTGCTTTAATCATTTATCTCTTTGTAAAAAGCCGAAAACTTAAATTGAGCAACTCTCAACAAAAAGGCATTTACTTTTTACTATTTGCCGTGAGCTTGCAATTTGTTTTGGGCGTTTTTACTTTGCTTTTTGCCGTGCCGGTGAGCTTAGGTCTACTGCATCAATTGGGCGCTTTTGTGTTGCTAGGAGCTACGGTTTATGCCCTTCATCGATTTCATGAGGGTAAAGTTACTTATGCGCAGACGCTTGCGACATAGTTCATTAATTTGAGCTAAGTTTTTATCTCTATATTTGCCCTTCAAACTTTTTATGTTATGAAGCGAATATTACTAGCCATTACTCTTTTGTTAAATATTAATTTAATTGCTCAGTGTGATTCATCTTTAAGTATAGAATATGACACGCTTAGGAGCCATCATAATGTAGAATTTACGATAGATAGGTCATGGATTAGCGGTGTACAAACTTATCTTGAGACTGGAACAGGAGATACAGTTGTAAATATGGTACATAATCTCTTAACAGGGAAGACGAAAGGTAAATTTACTTATGATTCAATGGGAACCTATGAAGCTGTGTTGACCCTTATAGATAATGCTACTCAGCAAGTAGCTTGTAGAGATACACAATTAGTAAAGATAGAGTGTGATGCGAAATTCGATTATTCTTTTGATAGCACGAATACTATTAATTTTGTGAATCAATCAAATCCAATAGACTCTTTGGCTTTTGAATGGAGACCACTTATCAGATCTTCAGCGATAGTAGACATCACTAGAGATTTGCAATATACATATCAGCAGCCAAGTGTTTATTATCCAAATCTTATGGCAACATTACCTAATGGGAAAAAGTGTGGAATATCTGATACTATTTCTGTAAACTTTTGTCCATTAAGATGGGATGTTAGTAGAGATTCAGTATTTTTTAAAATTCACTCTATGTCTACTTATTTTGATAGTGTGATTTGGAAATTTGGAGATGGGAGTGTTTCAAGCTCTTTTACAAGGGACTGGTTAAATAGCTCTATATTGCATACAAAAACAAAACATTATTATTTAATTGACTCTTCATATGAGGCATCTATAAGTGTAATTGATGAGTTTGGAAATACTTGTAGAGACACTATAATGGTATATTATACAGAATGCCATGCTGCTTTTACTAAGTCTTTGGATACATTAAACAATAGAATAATATTAGCAAATTATTCATCTAGTAGTGCGGGGACTCAGTATCAATACTCTTTTGGTGATGGAACTCCAAATGTAGTTTCAACTTCAAAAAATATGAGTCACTCTTATAGCCAATATGGAACTTATGAAGTTTGTGTAACTGTTTCTAATTTTACAAATGGTCAGTGATGTAGCGATACCTATTGCGATTCCGTTGGTTTAGATTCATTGGGGAATTTAAAATCTTCCGGCTTTACGGTAGAGTTTGTAGATTCAAACTTTGTGACTTCTGTTGAAGATTTAGCCAAAGCAGATGCTAAACTGGAAGGAGTGACAGTTTATCCCAATCCTTCTAAAAACATTTTTAATATTGACTTGTCCAAGATTGATGCTCAATTAGAAGCGTTAGAGATGGAACTCTATTCAACTTATGGTGGTTTGATTCTAAAACGAAGACTTAACAACCCAATGGAGCAAATTGATTTGTCAAATTATGCTGACGGTCTTTATTTCTTAAGGTTGTCGCTTGGCGATAAAGTCTCTGTTGAGAAGTTGATTAAAAATTAATCTCCAGCCCACTTAAAACTCTCAATCATTCGCTCAATGTCCGCTTTAATAAACTGCTGTACCGGGGCAATGGAGTCATAATTAGGTTCTACATTAAAGTAGAGTGCACCTCGCACAAAATGATGGCTGCTGTCGGTTAAGTAAAACTGAGAACCGGAAGCGGCATTGCCTTCAATATGGTAAAAAGTGCCGTAAACCTTTTCTTCGGGGTTAATGATGAGTTCCTCTCTAATGTCTTGCGCCTTAACAACGTGTTTGTAAACAAGCGATCTTGCTTCTTCTGAAAGTTGATTGATGTTCGAGTCAACCTTTATATAGCTCATGTGAATTCGAGCATTGTACTTTGCAAAATCAATATTAAATAAGTTCGAATCCTTTTTGGTTCTTTCTAAATTGGGGTGTGCGTATTGAGGGAGCTCAAATTGAAAAGAAAAAGGAATGTTATCAACCGTTCGGTACTCTTTTGTCGGCAAATCAATTCTAAAATAACCGGTAGGTCGGGGTATGTTTTCATTGCCACAGGAAGCCAAAACTGAAAGTAAAACAACAGCTAAAACTACTTTAATTTTCATTGATTTTCCTCCTCTTCTTGGTTTTGAGCAATGGTTACTTTTACTCTTTTTATTCTCCTTCTATCTGCCGCATCAATGGTTAAAGTATAGCCATTGAATTTAGTGCGTTCATTTTTTTGAGGTATTTTTCCAAAAATTTCCAAGGCAAAACCGGCCAATGTGTCTGATTCGCCTTTAGCCGCTTCAAAATCTTCGCCACTAATGTTCAATACCCTGTAAACATCATTTAAGGGCGTTTTTCCCTCAAATACGTAATTGTAGTCATCGAGCTTAGAGTAAACCAAATCATCATCGTCAAACTCATCGCTAATTTCACCTACAATTTCTTCTAAAATATCTTCTAAGCTAATGATTCCAGAGCTTCCTCCATATTCGTCAACCACTATCGCAAGGTGAGTTTTCATTCCTTGAAACTCTCTTAGTAGGTCGTCAATTTTTTTGTTTTCAGGAACAAAGAAAGGCTTGCGAATCAACTTTCTCCAATCAAAGCTGTCCTTTTTTTCTAAATGAGGAAGCATATCTTTAATGTAAAGAACTCCTCTAATGTTGTCGAAGTTGTCCTTGAAAACCGGAATTCTCGAATAACCCGAATCTAAAATAATGTCGAGCACCTCCTGAAAGTTGAGCTTTTCATCAATGCCAATTACGTCCACTCGGGCAGTCATTACTTGTTTTACATCTAAATTGCCAAAGCGAACAATGCCTTCCAAGATTTTTTGATCTTCATCGGATTCATTTTCATCGGAGGTTAGTTCAAGTGCTTGTGAGAGTTCATCAACAGAAATGTTGTGACCTTTTTTCTTAATTCTCTTATCGATAAAGTTGGTAGAACTAACAAGTATGCTGCTAAATGGCTTGAGTATGATCCTTAAATAATAAATAGGGCTAGCCATAAGTGCAGCCAGTTTAAGTGGACTTTTGTTGGCGTAAATTTTCGGAATTACTTCACCCAATAAGAGCAAAAGAAAAGTAACAACTACAACTTGAATAACAAATTGAATGCTTTCTGAAAAATCACTAATCAAGTGATCGGTGATAAAAGTGGAGATAATTACAATCGCAACATTTACAAAGTTGTTGGTGATTAATATAGTAGCTAATAGTCTTTTGGGCTTTTCTAAAAGCGCCATAATCATGGCAGAGGCTTTTATTTTGCCATTTTGTATTTCTTCATGGTCGTTGGGACTTAGTGAAAAGTAAGCCACCTCTGAGCCTGAGATCAATGCAGAGCAAGCTAGTAAAATAACCATTACCACAGCAGAGGCAATGAGTTCGATGGAGTCAGTAATTTGAATATTTAAAAGCAAGCCGAAGCTCCGTTCATAAGGGTCTTCCAAAGCGGGTAGATTTGGTGAATAATCGAAAATGCAAAATAGGGCATTGCATTTTCATGAATTAAAAGGGCAAATCGTCATCTTCTTCTTCGCTGCTTAAGTCAGGTGTGTTGGCAGCTTTTTCAGAAGGTGAGTTGTCGTTGTTCGATGCAGCAGGGGATGATGAACTGCTACTGTCCGAAGAGTTTGACTTACTACCAAGCATCGTCATATTGTCGCCAACAACCTCTGTAATGTATCGTGTGTTACCATCTTTATCTTCCCAAGATCTGCTGCGAAGCTTACCTTCTATATAAACTTGATTTCCTTTGCGTAAATATTTCTCGGCAATCTCAGCCAATCCTCTCCAAAGCACAATATTGTGCCATTCAGTTTGCTCTTGTCTGTTACCGCTTTTGTCTTTGTAGGTTTCTGTAGTTGCTATTGGGAAATTAGCTACTACAGCGCCGCTTTCAAGGTGTCTAACTTCAGGGTCTTTACCCAAGTTTCCTACTAAGATTACTTTATTTACACCAGCCATTTTAGTTTTAGTTTAAGGTTTACGTATCTAACAAAGATAGCAAATTGGTTTCTTCCTTTAAATAGTTTTCGATTAATTTAGGAATTGGAAATTTTGCTAGATTTCGTTCTTCAATTACTTGCATCTCTCCTAAATTAAGGCTGCCAAAATTAGCAACTTTTAGGTGATGAAAATGGGCGTAAATGATTTGGTGAGATAAAATGTGTTTGTAGCTTTTTGAAGTAGATTCTATTTTGTATTCGGTATCGTTAAGTAGCTTTTTAAATTCTTCTTTCTCATAAATCTTGCTTGGACTGGTTCTTTTCTCCAGCTCCACTAATGGGAAATCGAACAGATTTTGCCAAATTCCACTGCCTTTTCGCTGCGTAATCAGGATTTTATTTTGTGCATATATAATAAGGTAATGAAAGTACCTGTTTCGCTGTTTTGTTTTCTTTGCCTTAATCGGAAGCTGATCGACCATATCGTTATTATAAGCAAAACAGATGCTTTGAAAAGGACAGCTGTCGCATTTTGCTTTTTTGGGGGTGCAATGCAATGCTCCAAACTCCATAATAGCCTGATTGAACTCAGCAGGATTTTTTTTGTCGATGAGTTCATTGCATATTTGTTGAAACTCTTTTTTGCCTTCACTGCTGTCGATTGGAGTTTGAATTCCAAATAAGCGCGATAAAAAACGAAACACATTGCCGTCTAATACCGCATAGGGCAAATCGTAGGCAAAAGAAGCAATGGCGGCAGCGGTATAATCGCCAACTCCTTTTAATGCTCTTATTTCTTTGTAGTCTTTAGGGAAATTGCCTTTGTGTTCTTTTTGAATGTGCTTAGCTGCTGCATGCAAGTTTCTCGCTCTAGAGTAATAGCCCAAACCTTGCCAGTCTTTCAGCACTTGCTCTTCCGGAGCATTGGCTAAATCGGCAATTTCCGGATAGTGGCGAACGAACTTATTATAATAGTCCAATCCTTGAGCTACTCGGGTTTGTTGAAGAATAATTTCCGATAACCAAATGTAATATGGATTTTTATTTTCTCTCCAAGGTAAATCTCTCTGATTTTTTTTGTACCAATTCGTTAATTCAGAGAGGATTGTGTGCTTCTCGTCTATGATATTTTGCAAGTTGTCGAAATAAAAGTTTAACTTTGTGATATTTAGTATTTTGAATATTAAAAAATTATTATATTTGCCCTCGAAACAAAAAAAGTTTCACTTAACCATAATTTTTTTAACTAATTTATTTAATCACAAATTTAACTTAAGATGACGAAAGCAGATATCGTAGCAGAGATTTCAGAGAACACTGGAGTTGAAAAAGCAGCAGTACAAGCAACTGTTGAAGAGTTTATGAAAACAGTAAGAAACTCACTAGAAGGTGGTGAGAATGTTTACCTAAGAGGTTTTGGTAGCTTTATTACAAAGAAAAGAGCTGAAAAAACAGGTAGAAACATTTCTAAAAACACTACCATGATTATTCCTGAGCACTTCATTCCTGCATTTAAGCCTTCAAAAAGCTTTGTAGAGAAGGTTAAGGCAAACGTAAAGCCTTAATAATTTGAGCTCAAAATCAAATACAAGATTAACACAACTCCTGCTAATTTTAGCGGGAGTTGTAGTTATAGCCCTTATCTTATTTGCTCCTGAACGAAAAGCGGATCAGAAAAAAAAGCAGGAGTTGGCTGTTGATTCCCATGAAGGTCATGACCATGCAGAAGGGGAAGGGCACGAGGATGAAGTTGCTGAAAAATCGGAAGCTTTACCGGAAGGTGTTAAAGAATTAGAGCAACAAGCGGAAAAAGTATCTGATGTAGATACGAAGTTGAACTTATATGATTCACTCATTTCAATTAGTATTCGCGAAAAGCGCCCAAACCTGGTTGCTAAGTACAGTAAGAAAAAAGCCATGGCAGTTTCAACTGAAAAAAATTGGATGCTAGCCGGCGATAATTACTTTAAAGCGTTTCGATTGTCGAAGAATCAATCTCAAGAAATGCTAAACGGAGCCATTGCTGCTTACGAAAAAGTACAAGAAATTAATCCTGATAACTTAGATGCAAAGACGGCAATTGGTGTGGCTTACGTTGAGGGAGCGTCACTTACGGGGCAACCACCAATGCGCGGAATAGGAATTTTGCAAGAAGTGTTAAATATTGACCCCGAAAATGTAAATGCTTTAACAAATTTGGGTTATTTTGCAATCCAATCCGGACAGTATGATAAAGCCATAGAACGCTTTGAAAAAGTACTGCAGATTGACTCCCTTAATGCAGAGGCTTATCTTTATTTAACCGATGTGTACCTTTCTCAGGATGAGGTTGAAAAAGGGATTGAAACTTTAGAAGAATACAAGAAAATGGTGAATGATCCGTTGGTGAAAAAGCAAGTGGATGATTACATCAAAGAAATTAAAACGAATTAATAAATATTTAAAACATTACAGTTATGCCAAGCGGTAAGAAAAGAAAAAGACATAAGATGGCAACACATAAGCGTAAAAAGAGATTACGCAAAAACCGCCACAAAAAGAAAAAGTAAGGCTTGCTTTTTAAATTGAGAGCATACCATTTCTCATAACTTTTTCATTTCAAGAGTCCCTGCATTTTTATGTTTTGGGATTCTTGTGTTTGCATAACTTTTTTTGCTCTTCTGAGCATAAAAGTACAGGATAATGAGTGTTGATTTAGTAATTAGCTCACGATCGTCTGAAGATGTCATAGCGCTTCTTGAAGACAAAAGATTGATTGAGCTACACAAGGAAAAGAGTAATAATAATTACTCTGTTGGAGATATTTATCTGGCTCGAATAAAGAAAGTCATGCCCGGCTTAAACGCCGCTTTTGTGGATGTTGGATATAGTAAAGATGCTTTTTTACATTATTTGGACTTGGGGCCAAATTTCGCATCCTTGAATAAGTACGTCCAAGGAGTAATTAGTAAAAAGCAACGAACAGCTAGCTTAAAGAATTTTAAGTTTGAGGAAGAAATTGATAAAGGTGGAAAAATCGCCGATCAGCTTCAGTCCAATCAATATGCTTTAGTTCAAATAGCGAAAGAACCTATTTCCACAAAAGGTCCACGATTGAGCAGTGAAATTTCCATTGCCGGAAGATACATGGTTTTAGTACCGTTTTCCGACAGGATTTCTGTGTCTCAAAAAATCAGAAATTACGATGAAAAAGAACGCTTAAAGCGCTTGATTCGAAGTATTCGTCCTGAGGGCTTTGGAGTTATTGTAAGAACAGTTGCTGAAAATAAAAAAGTAGCTGATTTACACTCCGATTTAAGCGATTTGATGGAGAAGTGGGAAAATTGTTTTAAACAATTACAAAAAGCAAAACCTCCACACAGAGTTTTAGGAGAAATTAGCAGAAGTTCTGCCATGCTTCGTGATCTTTTAAATAAAGACTTTAATAAGATTTACGTTGATGATTCTGATACCAAAAAAGAGTTGGTTACTTACGTTCAAAGCATTGCTCCAGGAAAGGAGAAAATGGTAAAAGGCTATAGACGTAAAATTCCAATTTTCGAATATTTTGGAATAGAAAAACAAATTAAATCACTTTTTGGTAAAAATGTAACTATGAAATCCGGTGCTTATTTAGTTATTGAGCATACGGAAGCTATGCACGTTATTGATGTTAACAGTGGTCAGCGAAGTCGCTCAAAAGACGATCAGGAGCAGAATGCCATGGAGGTTAACTTAGAGTCTGCAGAAGAGATTGCTCGCCAGTTGCGTTTACGCGATATGGGAGGGATTATTGTAATTGATTTCATCGACATGAGAGAAGCCTCTAATAGAGAGCAGCTCTATGAAAAGATGAAGGAGTTTATGCGAGAAGATCGAGCTAAACACACAATTCTACCTCCATCAAAATTTGGTTTAATTCAAATTACTCGCCAGCGTGTGCGTCCTGAAATGGATATTAAAACTTCTGAGAAATGTCCATGCTGCAATGGAACGGGAGAAACTCAAGCAACCGTTCTGCTAATCGACGAGATTCAGAATAATTTGCGTTATATTTTGCAGCAGCAGAATCAGAAGAAAGTGAGTTTGGTTACTCATCCATTCATAGAAGCGTACCTTACTAAAGGCTTTTACTCTATTCAAAGAAAATGGTTCATCAAGTACAAAAAGTGGGTAAACATTCGACCTTCTGATGCATATCAATTTTTGGAGTATCGTTTTTTTGATGCGCAGGGAGAAGAGATTAATTTAAAATAGGAAAGCTGAAATGTGAAATTGGAAACCGATCACGCTGAAGCGTGATTGAGTTTATACTTCTACGAAGGTATTGTAGAATCAATTAGCTAGATTTTATTTCCTAATAACTTTTTCAGTGTAAACATCACCGTCTTTATTTTGCAATCGAATTAAATACAGACCTTTTTCTTTAGGTAATTGCCAACTGCGATCTTGAGGGCTAAATGACTTTAACATTTGACCTTGTATGTTATAGACTTCTACGCTTTGCAATTGTATGAAGGATTCAAATTGAATGCTGCCAGAACTAGGGTTGGGATAAATTTTAAATTTTTCTTGAGATAATTTTTCTTCCCTAATGGTAGTAATTAATTGGCAATTTGAATTGTTAAAGGTGTCTTGGTTATGTTGAAAGCACAACAAGCTATAGTCAGCGAGATCAGTAATACATGGAGGAATAAGCTCAATTAGCCCATAGGTAGAACCTATGCCTTCTATAATGTTGATGAAATAACAACTACTGTCTATAACCCATCTTTTGCGGTAGCTATTACCTACTTGAACGGAATCAATTTTTTGTACAACCGGATCAAAATCAGCTAAAAAACCTCTGAGCGTATCACCAACAGTTAATGTAAAATCATAGAGTATGTGCTCCGCACTATCCGATGGGGGTATAAAATATACTTTTTTGTTAACTGAGTCGTGACGAATAGCTCCTTTATACCCTATTGGTTTGCCACCGCATGTCCCACTTGAATTATTGTTATTAAAAGGAGTTGTTAGCTTTTTGTATTGCTGATTATTAATTAATGTATCTCCTGAAATTGTAATTGAGTATTGTTCATCTGCAGTTCCATTTTGCATACAATGCATTTGATAGTGGAAGTTCCATACAGCATTGCTGTCTGGAAAGGAGTAGTAGGTATTTGTTTGTCCTGAAATAATAAACGACAAACTAAGTGTTACAAATAAAGTGAATAGATATCTATACATAGTTGTATCTTTAGTTAGTAATTTGATATAATAGATTGCTAATATACAAAATAAATATTGTAAACCACTTTTTTTAAACTGATTACAGTTGTGGGGTTCTAATTCGTCTTCAATTCTCTTAACTTTTTGTAATTTGAAATCAATGGGAAAAGGGAGATAAAAACAGCAACTGCTGCAATCACAAATGCCCAGATGATATTAGAGCCCTTACTAAAAAATGGAAAGGAAAAAACGCCCAAAAAGACAGCTCTCAGAAAAATGTTGATGCTTTGAAAAACACTGTTAGTTCTACCTATAATGTTGTTAGGAATGTGGTTAAACAAATAAGTGATTCGTTGGATACGAATGCCGGCATTGGCAATTCCTAAACCTAAAGCAAACACAAAAAGTAAATAGGCATTTTTAGTGCTCGCTAAAACAGTGAAACCGATTAAAGCGATAACCATTAAAACTAAAATAGAGTAGACTGTGCTTTTGTTTTTAAATAGTTTGTTGATAAAAAAGCCCGCAAATAGTGCTCCTAAGGCATAGTGCACTTTTGTAGTTGCATAAATGTCTCCTTCTGCTTGTAAGTGCTGACTAATATAGCTTGGCCAAAGAAGATGAGTAGAAATCAACACAAAAATAAAAACTGTATAAGATGCATTGCCAAAATGGAAAAGCAATGGATTTTCCTTTAGGTAGCGAAAGCCCTCTTTTAGACGCACAAGAATAGGTTCCTTAGAAATTGTGTTTTTAACCGTTGGTGTATATTTGATGTAGTAAATCAAAATCATGGCTAAAATGTATGTACTGCCGTCAAGCAGGAATATCTCGTGGATTGACCATGCATTAAATTGCATTGGAATACCGAAAAGATTATTGTCAACGCCTTCGATTAATACTACTGCCATAGCACCCGACAACACATTGGTAGATTGTCCCATTACCTCTAATAGAGAGTTGGTTTTACTGTAATTGTGCTTTTCGGTAATTTCTTGACCGAATGCGTAAAGTGTAGGGTAGTGGATGTTGTAATTCAGTAATGTGAAACAAAAAACGAAAGCTACCGCATACATGGGTGTTTCTCCAAGATAGAAACCACTAGCTGCAACGGAAAGCAGCACTACTGCACTCAATAAACAAATGCCTAAAAAGATGTTTTTTCGCGGAAAGCGGTCGATTAATGTTCCTGCATAAAGCCCCCAAAAAAGCGTAGCAAAGGTGGCTAGAGAATAGATGATTGAAAAAGTTGAGGCCGCATTTAAATGCTTGGCAAAGTACCAAGGAATTGCCAACATACTAATTCCTTGTGCAAAATGGGAAATGGCATTGGCGCTTAACAATAAATAAAGTGCTTTTTTGTTCTTCAATTTGGAATCTGCCGCTTATTTTCGTGAAATATTTTTTGCTGATAATTTTTTGCAAAATAACACCCAACTTTTCGATGTATTCAAGGAATAAACAATATTCTTTTCAGGAAGTTTTAAGCAAGCTGATGAAGTATTGCAGTTACCAAGACCGCAGCAAATTAGAAGTGAGAAGAAAGGCATATACCTTAGGCGCGAATAAAATTGAAATTGAAAAACTAATTGAGCATTTAGAAGACGAAAAGTTTTTGAACGAACATAGGTTTACTGCGTCTTATGTTCGAGGTAAGCTTGAAATTAAACGATGGGGCAAATATAAAATTCGCGAAGGATTGAAGTCAAAAGGTATTGCAGAAAATTTAGTACAAGAGTATTTGAGCAAAGTAAGTGAAGATACTTTTAAGGAAAACATTAAGTATTTGATTAAAAAGCGCGGATTAAATGGGAAATTGTATCCCGAAGAGCTTGCTAAAGAATATCGCTATTTTTTAAGTAGAGGTTATGAGTATGACCAATTAAAAAGGGTTTTTGAAGAAGAGGGGCTAATTGTTTAACCGCTTTTCCTCAATTATTCTAATCCCAAATAAGCCATCTGAAAATTGAATGTGTAATTGTTTTGCACCGCCAATTGAGCCGGCGCTTTCAAAATCAGATATTGTTCGCAAGTACTCCTTGTCGGAGTAATGATTACCTTCTAGTGTTAAAACTACATTGCTTCCTTCTCTTTTTTTTTCTACTATAGTATAGTTTTCAACATAACTGTTACCGCTGAAAATGAAATTAAAAATTAAGCAAAGTGTACACAAAAATGGACCAATGGATAAAATATTGATTAATGTGTATTCATAAAAGCTTATGCTGAGTTTCTTGCGATACAAATAAATTGGAATTAAAAATGATATTCCAATAAACAGCAGATTTAGACGAAAAAATTCATATAGACCTAGATCAATGATTTGAAAAAACTGAAGGCTGACAAACAGTGAAATAAAATACAAAAAAACCATGAGCACGGTAAAGTTGCCCATATTGTCCCGCTTAATGCTTTCTAGCTTTCTGCTAGACGGGGAGTTCTGCTGTATTTCATTCTTTGAATTCACATTATAAATGACACATTAAATAGCTGTATAGTTTATGCATGTTCTCAATATCACTTAAATGAACCTTTTCGTTGGGCATGTGCACATTGTCCTCCGGAGCACCAATAAAACACCAATCAAAGGGGTATGGCGAGTTTTGGAGTGCATTTCCATCACTTCCTCCGGCGCTTTCAACTTCAAGCTGAAATTTAACATCTGCTTTTTTAGCTAATTCAATGATTTTATCAATATATGCTCTTCGCGGAATTCCGGAATCTCGCATTGAAATGGCCACACCTTCACCATGTTTAACGCCATCTGTTACCCATGTGATATCAGAAATTAAAGCTTGTCGAACTTGGTGCTTTTCGTAAAGATATTTTGCTAAATAACCTACACTGCCTCCGCCAACTTCTTCCCAAGCCGAAAAAACAATTGCTCCATTTTCTAGTGTCTCTGCTACTTTTAAGGCACTCCAAATCCCTAAACGATCGTCTAAATAATTCGATTGAATGTAGTTTTCTGAAAGTATAAATTGTGGCTTATAGGTGAGTGTTGTGCCACGATCTACGTTTCGCTCAAAGTCCAAGACAGTATCAATGACTTTTTCATCTTCGGTTTCGTCTTCTATTTTGTAGTGAAGTTTCCCTTCAATCTTTCCTTGGCTATCTTGTCCGACTAAAAGACTTCCTTCTTGAGCCTTAGGACCGCCAATTTTGATGAGTTTGTTATCATAAGCAACAGAGTAACCTACACTGTCCATGTGAGCAAAAATGGCTGTTTTGGGTTTGCCGAAAATTAAAATCATGCAATCTTGAAAATCTTCACCATCAATAATAGATGGTTGTACTTTCCATTGCGATTGATGTGCTTGGATGTATTCTTTTAAAAAGTTTTTCAGTGCCAACTCGCTACCTGATGGAGCATGAATGGAGCAAAGTTGTTCTAGTAATTCCGCTTCTTGAGTGTTCATAGGTTTCAATAAAAAACACCTTCTAAGCAAGTCAGAAGGTGTTTTCAAATATAATTTATTTTTTCAGATTAGTTGTTTAACATCACCGGCATAACGAGCATAAGTACTTTCTCATTTTCGTCATTTCCTGTTGCCGGAGTTAAAATTCCTGCACGATTAGGCGCAGACATGGCAATGTTTACTTCTTCGGTATCGAGGTTACTCAACATCTCAATTAAGAACCGTGAGTTAAAACCAATCGACATATCTTCACCTTCGTATTGACAGGTTAATCTTTCGTTAGCTTCATTGTTAAAATCAGCATCTTCAGCAGAAATTTGCAATTCACTGCCGCTCATTTTTAAGCGAACTTGATGCGTTGTCTTGCTGGAGAAAATACTCACCCTTTTTATCGAGCCCAAAAGTGCTGTTCTTGAAATCGACAATACATTTGGGTTTTCCTTTGGAATTACGGCTTCGTAATTAGGGTATTTTCCGTCGATTAATCGACAAACTAAGCTGATGTTATCAAATTTAAAAGCTGCATTGGTGTCGTTGTATTCAATATTCACTTGATCATCCATTGAGCTCAAAATGTTTTTCAACAAGTTCAAAGGCTTCTTAGGCATGATAAAGTCTGCAGACTTCTTTGCACTAACATCACTGCGCTCGTATTTTACCAATTTATGTGCATCGGTAGCGACAAAAATTAAGCCTTCATCGGTTAGTTGGAAAAACACTCCTGACATTACAGGGCGAAGCTCATCGTTGCCGCTGGCAAAAATAGTTTTCTCTATCGCATTGAATAATAGTTCTCCGGGAACCTCTAGCGTAGAAGGAGCTTCCACTTCAGGGGTTTTTGGGAACTCGTCTCCCGACTGTCCGCTTAATCGATATTTACCATAATCTGAGCTAATTTCGATGCCGAAATTTTCATCTTCTTCAATGGTAAAAGTCAAAGGTTGATCCGGAAGCGACTTTAGCGTGTCTAAAAGCAAACGAGCGGGAATTGCAATAGTTCCTTCTTCTTTTGCTTCTACCTCAATTGAGGTACTGATTGTTGTTTCTAAGTCGGATGCGGTTACCAAAATTTTATTTTCACTAATCTCAAAAAGAAAATGATCGAGAATAGGAAGTGAATTATTGGTGTTAAGTACCCCACTAATATTTTGTAATTGCTTCAATAATGAAGAACTGGATACAATAAATCTCATTTGCGTGAATATTGATTACGATATAGCAAACAAATTTAGGGTATTTCAATTGGCTTATAAAGCCAAAAAATCATTTACTTTTCAACAGTTGTTAATGACGTAAATTCTTTAATACCGGGAACTAAAGGGTCGAAAGTTAAATTTTGCACAATAGGATGCTCTTCCTCGCCTAAGTAGGAGCTGTAAACATACATGCGCTCAGGATGATGTGTGAGTAATTTTCCATTTAATGTAGCGCCTTCTCTTACCGGCATATTATAAGCCCTCATTTCAATGGTTTTTCCATCCATTAACTCTAGTTTAATGTTATGTCTTTCAGGAGACAAGTAAATAGAGTCTAATTGCTCACTTGGAGTTTTTTTATCAACATACTCATAGTATACACCACTAAAAAGCTTAAAGTATGGGATTGCTAACTCCGGATTTAGTTCTTGACTTTGGTTATTGCTTAAATCGGTTAATCTAAATCGGTCTTTTTCGTATTGCTCAATGCTAAAGTCGCCTAATGTGTCGCTTTGGTGCTTTACTTCAATTCTTCTAATTTCTCGAGGGTTGCATCGCATAACAATGCGGTCTTTCCAAAGGGTTTTGTCGGTAAAAAAGCGAGTTCCTAAATAGCCTCTTTCCATTAGTAAGTGAGTAATAAATGGCTTCGCTGACTTCTTTCCGTCTTTTTCTAACAGCATATATGTACCTACTCTACTAGCAGTGGGTTCACCGATGTACCATACTTTTTCCGGCTCATCTTTTCCTTCTAGATAAAACTCCACTTTAGTGTGATTACCGGCAATGCTTTTCACCACCCAGTCGAAGGTTTCTTTTGATACAGGTGCTTGGATACTTATGTCGTGTAGGGTTTTAAGTATTAGTTGGATAGCATCCTTTCTTGCCGGAAACTCTCCTTCAATCATCCATTCATCAAAACCTCTTCTGCTAATGGTTACGCTTTTACCATTTGCTTGTGTAATAAAAACCTTATCTACTTTGGCTGTGTCCTCAATAGCAAAATCCTTGTAAACTTCTGTATTTACCGGCTTGTCTTTGCTGCTGTACATCCAGTATGCAATACCACCTAGAACAAGAACGACAATTAATCCAATAAAGTTTTTCATAAGTTTATTTCTTTAGGGTGTATTTCTTCTTTCGAATAAAGTGTAAGATTAAGCCAATTAGAATGATTAGCGCAATCGGGAGTGCTGTATTTAAAATTTGAATCAACAAACGATTATGTTCTACTAAATCGCTGTTTAGTAAGCGAATTTTAAAGCTTTTTGTGTTCGAAACAATGATGCCTGAATCGTCTAATAAATAATGCATGGCATTAATAAAAAAGTCTTTATTGCCATAAAGTTGTTTGGTATACTGATCAAAACCTAATGCATAATATTCGTTTGTTCGAGGGTTATAACGATTGCGAATCAAATCAGCATCGGAAATGAACAACATTTGAGTCTCCGGACTCTTGTTTTTGTATTTGATTTCTCCGGCATTGGTAATATTAGGAGGCAATCGATTGTCGAAAACGGAAGTAAACTCACCTTCTACTAAAACCGCAATCGGCACATTTTTCTTTGTAAACTGCTCTTCAGGTGGATTAAAACTCACCATATTCAAGCTAATTCGCGTAGGTGCTTTAACCAGCTTTGTTTTGTCTGATGTAGAAAGAACAACTGTTTTCTTCAATGAGT
Source organism: Flavobacteriales bacterium UBA5081 (assembly GCA_002415785.1). Taxonomy (GTDB): domain Bacteria; phylum Bacteroidota; class Bacteroidia; order Flavobacteriales_E; family Vicingaceae; genus UBA5081. Next base: position 77,993 of record DIAJ01000012.1, on the reverse strand, counting down.
TGTTACCTACCAAGTCGATGCTGTTGGCAAATTGAGCACGAACAACGTCAATGTTTTTATTAATAGGATGGTTGTTTTGAGAAACCATTAATGGATAGAACAGCCATGGGAATAATTGGGAGTTGGCTTGGTTTCCAAACTGCCCGGTAACAACTGGAATTGGTGCAGCTCGAAGGTCTTGCACTAAGTCGTAATTCATTCTAACGCCATATTGAAAAAACAAGTCATCCAAGTTTAGTGATTTTGCCAATCCCATAGTATAACCTCCTTTTCTTAGGCTATCCATACTGGCTTGAACTTGATCAATCAGCCAAACTGTTTTTCCGCCATACATGGCAAACTGGTCGATGATAAATTTGTCTTTTTCGCTAAAAGTAGAGTCAGGTCCTGCTATTACAATAGCATCGAATTTGTTTTTAACTAACATATTGGTGCTGTCTTTTCCTACAGCAACTCTATGAGCTAAACTATTAATATTTCCATTAATTTTTATATCC
>DIAJ01000012.1:4300-77427 GCA_002415785.1 Flavobacteriales bacterium UBA5081 | reverse complement strand
GAAAATAATCGCGCAAACTTCCAATTATATCTGCTGATTCAAACTTGCTTAACTCTCCATGTCCTTCAATAAAAGCAATCGACTTTAATTCATCGGAACTGATTGTTTTAATGGTTGAGGCTAAAGAGTACTCTAAACTTTCTATTGATTGATTAAGTATAACTTGAGGTGGCGCACCAAACTGGCTTTTTAGCAGCTGAACTGCCATTTCTTTACCTTGATAAACGATAATTGCCCCCGGCCAAACAATTTTTTGGGCCATTCCATCATCATTCTTAATCTGCAAATCAGTAGGACGCAAGCCTTTTTCATAAAGATTTTTATAAATCCTATCACGCTCTTTTTTATCCGGATGTTTTGAAGGATTGATAAACTCATAATCCATTTTACCGCCGGAGTAGGCTCTAAATTCATTGAGAATTTCTCTGGTTTCATTTCTCAAGCGAAGCATAGAAGAAGGTAGGTCTTCTCCTTGAAGATATACTTTAATCAATACATCTTCATCTATGTTCTCTAATAGTTTTTTAGTTGGCTCAGAAATAGAATATCGATTTTCTGAAGTTAAATCGATTCTAAAAAAAGAGATGGAGCCAATAACATTGACAAGTATTAGGATTGCCAAGCTAATCAAAAATCCGAATACATCTTTTCTTTTTGTTGCGCTCATTACCAATTTCTTGAACTTAGTTTTAGTTTCGTTAGGCTTAAAAATAAAAAGATCAGCGAGAAAAAATACAAGGCATCTCTGCTATCTATGACACCACGACTCATGGAAATGTAGTGTTCGTTAATACCCATTTTCATAATCAATAAGTCAAGTCCACCCATGCCAAAAGAGCCAATAAAGTCGAAACCGATGTAAAAGAAAAAGCTCAAAAAGAGAGCGATAATAAATGAAATTACTTGATTGCTTGAAAGCGAAGATGCATATAGACCTATGGCTACAAAGCCGGAAGCTAAAAAAAGCAAACCAATAAAGGAGCCCCAAAATCCACCTTGGTCGATGTTGCCAACAGGCGAACCTAAATAATAAACTGAAAGGTAATAAATGATGGTTGGCAAAAGTGAAAATACAACTAAAAGCAAACCGGCGATGTATTTAGCTAGTATAATTTGTATGTCTGTGAGTGGCTTAGTTAACAATAGCTCGATGGTTCCACTACTGTTTTCATCTGCAAACAGCCGCATGGTTACCGCCGGAATTAAAAACATAAATATCCAAGGAGCCGTGGTGAAAAGACCGTTTAGGTTGGCATACTCACCATCTAAAACATTCATTTCAGAAGGGAAAACCCAAAGTGTTAATCCCATAATTGCCAAAAAAACAATGATGACAATGTACCCGATTAAGGAGCCTAAGAATGATTGAATTTCTTTTTTGAGTAAACTAAACATTTTGCCCAAATTTTTGAGGTCAACAAAAGTAAGGAATTACAGCTGTTTTCTTTGTTATATTTTCTAAATGGGTTTATGAGAAGCAAGAGGCAAGAATCAAGAACCAAGATGTTAATTGTTAATGCCTAAATAACGTTGACCATTTTAAAAGCAGAAATTAAATATTCTTCATTCATTTTTTGCGAAACTAAAGATTTGATTCATGTTTCAATTTTCATATTTTTAATTTATAAAGACCCTGAAAGGGGCGAAAGCTAATAGCCTGGTACGAGGTGCCGGGATAAATAATAAAACGGATGTAACTTTTGGCGGTATTTTTTATAAAAATGGTGACAAAAGTGGTTTCGTAGTTCCGAGTTCAAAACATTAAGGCATTAAGAAAGTTAAGGTGTTCATTAAGCTTGATAGAACACTAATTAAGCTGACCGGATAGGCGGTAGCGGATTCGTTTGTTTTCTAAATGATTATAATCAAATCGACACACATTATCCTGTAATCAATAATTTATCTAACTTCTAAAGTCTTAGCTTTATGGTCTTTTCTCCACATTTGACATTTGACATCTGAGATTTGCTATCTCTAAACTCTAAAGTTTTTCTTCTTGCCTCTCTCTTTACATATCTTTGCAGCCTTAAAAATCATAATCATGTTAATTCTGAAATTTGGAGGAACCTCCGTTGGCTCTGCGGCTCGAATGAAAAAAGTTGCTGAATTACTGCAAGAGATTCCAGGGAGAAAAATCGTTGTTTTGTCTGCTATGTCGGGTACTACAAACAGTTTGGTGGAAATAGCCAATTACTTGTTTGAAAAGAAAAACAGTATTGCTGCAGACTTAATTGAAGGTCTTCGCGCCAAGTATTACAAAGAGGTGAATGAACTTTTTACTGATGATTTTTTTAAGACCAAAGGAAAGGAGTTAGTTGATTCTCATTTTGATTTTTTATTGACTTTTACGCAAGATTCATTCACGATTCACGAAGAAAAAGCGGTTTTAGCCCAAGGGGAATTGTTGTCTACAGCGCTATTTCATCTTTACTTGGAGGAGGTGAGTAAAGCGTCGAAACTTTTGCCTGCTTTGCAGTTTATGCGCATCGACAAAGATTTGGAACCGGATCATTTTTACATTAAAGAAAACTTGTCGCGTTTGCTAAATGAAAATAAGTCCATTGATTTATTCATTACTCAAGGATTTATTTGCCGAAATGTATATGGTGAAATTGATAATTTAAAAAGAGGGGGGAGCGATTATTCAGCTTCTCTAATTGGTGTGGCTGCAGCAGCAGATGAAGTTCAAATTTGGACTGACATTGACGGAATGCACAACAACGATCCAAGAGTAGTTGAAAAAACCAAGCCCATAAAAAACTTATCTTTTGATGAAGCAGCTGAGTTAGCTTATTTTGGAGCTAAAATATTACATCCATCTAGTATTCTTCCTGCAAAAGATGCTAATATTCCTGTTCGTTTAAAGAGTACTTTGTCGCCTGAACTCGAAGGAACTTTGATCACCGCTGAATCCTCCGGAACCGGCATCAAGGCGATTGCCGCAAAGGATGGGATATGCGCCATTAAAATCAAGTCAGGTAGAATGTTACTGGCTTATGGCTTCCTTCGAAAAGTATTTGAGATTTTCGAGTTGTACAAGACATCAATTGATATGATTACCACTTCTGAAGTGGCTGTTTCTGTAACGATTGACGATACAACAAATCTCGATCAAATTGTGGATGAATTGGAAGAATATGGCAAAGTAGAGGTTGATCAGGAACAAACGATTATTTGTGTTGTTGGAGATTTTATTAAGAAAGATAAAGGTGTAGCGTTAAATGTTTTTCAAACGTTGAAGGAGGTGCCTATTCGAATGATTTCTTATGGAGGAAGTAATCACAATATTTCACTTTTGGTAAATACTAGCGATAAAAATGCTGCTTTAACTCAATTAAATCAATTGTTTGAAAAATGAAAATGTTTACAAAAGAAAGAGTTGAGCAGCTAAAATCTCACGCCACACCCTATTATTTTTACGATTTAGATATTTTGGATGCTACCTTGTTGGCGATTCAAAATGCCGTAAAAAATAAGCCTTATGTTGTTCACTATGCCATTAAAGCCAATGCCAACGAGCGTATTTTAGAGAGAATTAAAAAATCAGGTTTTGGAATTGATACCGTTAGCGGAAACGAAATTAAGTGGGCATTAAAAAATGGTTTTAAAGGCAATGAAATTGCTTTTGCCGGAGTCGGTAAATCCGACGAAGAGATTCAAACAGCTTTGGAAGCAGGTATCTTTACTTTTAATGTGGAATCAATTCCGGAGCTGCAGGTAATTGATGAATTAGCTGCTAAGGCAGGAAAGAAAGCACTTATTGCCATTCGCTTAAATCCTAATGTGAATGCAAAAACACATCATTATATTACCACAGGACTAGAAGAGAATAAGTTTGGCATTAATTATTGGGAACTTAATGAACTCTTTGAGCAATTGGAAAAGCTTCAAAATATTGAATTAAAAGGACTGCATTTTCATATTGGTTCACAAATTAGAGACTTGAGTGTATTTAAGAATCTTTGTAATCGTGTAAATGAACTTCAGTCGGAATTCAGAGAGCGAAACATTGACCTTGATCACATTAATGTTGGCGGTGGATTAGGAGTTAATTATCAGAGTCCCGATGAAGAATTGATTCCAGATTTTGACGCTTTCTTTTCTATTTTTGATCAATTTATTGATTTACTGCCCAATCAAAGTTTGCATTTTGAATTGGGAAGAGCAGTGGTGGCTCAATGTGCCGCGCTGATTTCTAAAGTTCTTTTTGTGAAGGAAGGTGTTAAAACCAATTTCGCTATTTTAGATGCCGGAATGACGGAGTTGATTCGCCCGGCATTATACCAGTCTTCTCATCATATTCAAAACTTGAGTAAAATAAATGAGGAGGCAACATACAAGTATGATGTTGTTGGACCCATCTGCGAATCCTCTGACTGTTTTGGGAAAGCCATATTGCTACCTAAAACCGAAAGAGGCGATTTGATGGCGATTCGAACTGCTGGAGCTTACGGGCAAGTAATGAGCTCACAATACAATTTAAGAGATTTTGCAAAAACCATATATCATGATGAATTATAGAACTTTACTTTTTACAATATTATTTTCAATAACAAGCATTGCATTTGCACAAGTTCCACTAAGGTCTTATTACACAGATGGTGGCTTAGTGCCCGTGGAACATTCAGTAGATTTCAAACACTTAAAGTTAGAAGTGTCTTTTCAGCCTGAAGAGAAAAAGGTTATTGGAAATGTAGAGCATCAATTTGTTGTTTTGCAAAAGCAAGTGGATACGCTTCGCTTAGACGCCAAAAATATGGAGATCAATTCTGTTTTGTGGAATGGCAAAGAGGTTCAATTTGAGAACACTAAAAATGACTTAATCATTCGTTTTCCCGAAAGTTTAAAATGGGAAACTGAGCATACTCTAACCATTGATTATGTAGCTCAGCCAAAGAAAGGGCTTTATTTTATTGGTTGGGATGACACCACAGGAAGAAGCAGAAAACAAATATGGACACAGGGGCAGGGAATTGATAACCGTCATTGGATTCCAATGTATGATGAGAAAAACGACAAAGTTGTTAGCGAAATACTAGTGGAGTTTGATGAAAAATACAAAGTGCTTTCTAACGGAGAGAAGTTAAAAGAAAAGAAGGTAAAAGGAGGGAAAAAGCTGTGGCATTATAAAATCAGTCATCCTCATCCTACTTATTTAATCATGTTGGGCATTGGCGATTATGCCATAGAGCAGCGTAAGTCGGAAAGTGGAGTAAATATGGATTTGTATTACTATCCGGATCAAAAAGAGCAGCTAGAGCCAACTTACCGTTTCTCTAAGCGAATGTTTGATTTTTTCGAAAAGGAAATCGGTGTATCATATCCTTGGGAAACATACTCCCAAATACCGGTGCAAGATTTTATGTACGGAGCAATGGAGAACACTACAGCCACTATTTTCGGAGATTTTTACTTAGTTGATAGTCGCACCTATTTAGATCGAAATTATGTTCGAGTAAATGCACACGAATTAGCGCATCAGTGGTTTGGGGATATGGTAACGGCTCGTTCAAGTGCACACCATTGGTTGCAAGAAAGTTTTGCTACACATTATGATATGATGTATCAGAAAGAAGCTTTTGGTAAAGATTATTTTGATTGGGTGAGAAGAAATTACAATGATCAATCATTAAATGCCTCAAAAAGTGACTTAAAACCTTTGGCGCATAGCTCAGCAGGAACAGTTCGCCATTATCCGAAGGGGGCTTTTGTATTGGAAATGTTGAAGTACGTTGTCGGTAGAGATCAATTTAATGCTGCGATAAAGTATTACTTAGAAAAACACGCCTATGGTAATGTTGACAGTAAGAACTTATTGGTGGCTTTTCACGAAAGCTTAGGGCTTTCACTCAACTGGTTTTGGGAAGACTGGATTTATCGTGGTGGTGAACCTGAATACAAAGTGAGTTTTGAAGAGTACGAAAATGAAGGGGTGTTTTTAGTAGAGCAAGTGCATGAGATGAACGACTTGGTTGACTTGTTTAGAATGCCAATTTACTTTGAAGTTCATTACACTGATGGAAGTGCTGAGAAAAAACAAGTGATTATTGAAAAGCAGTTTCATAGAGTGTCCTTTGACTTAGATAATAACAAGAAAGTAGCTTATGTATTATTTGATCCAAATAATCAAGTAATGAAAAAAGTTAGCTTTTCAAAATCAACTGAAATGTTGTTGAATCAAGCCGAGAGTGCTGAGCACATGCTCGACCGCTACGATGCAATTGTAGCTTTGACAAATCGGGATTTTGAAGGAAAGTCTGCTTATTTATTGCGCCGTTTTATGGCAGAAGATTTTTACGGAATTAAAAATGAAATTATTCAGCATATCGTTCCTCAATTGGATGAAAGAGCTTTGGAGTTAACAAAGCTAGCTTTGGCGGATGAAGATTCTGAAGTTAGAAAAAGTATCGTAGAAAACACAGTACGAGTGAGTGACGAATTGGAGCCGAAGTACAGAAATCTGCTGCAAGACTCTTCTTATCAGGTAATTGAAAAGACGCTTGAGCTCCTTGCTTTTTATTACCCTCAAAACATTGAAGATTACTTAGCTTTAACAGAAGGTGTTGATGGAGATCGCTCAAATAATGTAAAAGTGTGCAGGCTTAAATTGAAATATGCACATAGTCAGGATGAAAAGAGTCTAAATGAATTGGTTGACCTGACATCGAACTCTTATGAGTTTTTAAGCCGAGTGAATGCTGCCAGAGCATTGAAAGAATTAAATGTGTTAAATGAACAAGCATTAGCCAATATGCTAAATGCAACTTTTAGTTTTAATCGACGCTTAAGTAGTCCTGTAGGTAGTGTAATCGACCACTTTTACGAGCAAAAAGAGTACAAAAAAATGATTTTTGATTATGTTACCAATCAAGAATGGAGTAGCGACGAGTTTAAGAAAGTGAGCAAGTATTACTTGCCTTAAGTTGAGAATGACTATTGCGATTGGATAGAAACTAGAGTATAGAAATTAGATAATTTTTTGCGAAGCAAAAAAATGCTATTACGTCTTGATTCTTGTCTCTTGAATCTAAAAAACTTTTAGGCACTTTTTAGCTCTATTTATTGGAAACGATAAACTTGGAGGTAGTGGTGTTGCCATTCTCTTCAACTAATCGCAAAAGGTAAAATCCGGAAGCGGGTGCAGCAAAATCAAGCTCACCCGCTTTTTGATTAACTCTACTGCTAAAAATCTCTTTTCCGCTAATGTCATATACGTGAAGTTGAGCATTGACTTTTTGATTAAATCTGAAGTTGATTTTATTGTTAGCATAGAAAAGTTTCTCAACTTTTGTTTTAATTTCATTAACTCCAACTACAAAGGCTACACAAGTCGGGCTTTTTTGAAACCTTGTGTTGTTTGGAATTTGATGAGTTCCATCAATACCTGCACAAACAGAGTAATCGTTTGATTTGTCAAAGTGGTAATCTTCTTCAAGCAGTAGTTCTGTTACCGAACCATTTGGAACATTAACAGTCAATAGTTTGCTGTAATCAATAAAAGTGGTGGTGTCATTTGTAGCAATGCGAAGAGTAATATATATGGTGTCACCGGCGATTAAAGTGCTTGATCCATTGTTTTTCATTTCAATTTTAATGTCGACTAGAGCAGTAGTATCGTAGTTGAAATTTAGTTGCGGAGAAATAAAACTCCTAACTTCTAAATCATTTTGAGCATTAAGTGTGCTTAATGTTATAAGAGCAAATAATAAACTGTATATCTTCTTCATCATTTTTTATTTTTAAACAATATGTATTTGATCACCTTCAAACTCTACAAGATCGCCTTTTTTTACTTTTAATCGTTTGCGATCTTCAACTATTCCATTACACTTTACTAATCCTTCCTCTACCATTTGTTTGGCCATGCCACCCGTTTCAGCAATTCCACATGCTTTTAGCAGTTTAATTAGTTCAATGTATTCGTTGTCTAGTTTAAATTCCATAATTGATGCAAAGCTAATTGATTTTACGAATCTTTTTCAACTTATGTTTTACTAAGTATTGATTTCGTTATTTTGTCTTTTATAATGAATAGACAACTGATTTCCTTTTTTTGTGGCCTCATTTTATTCACAGGCTACAATTTACAAGCTCAAGATTGCTTGCTAAAAAACAATGCTTTTCAATTTGGTGAGCGAATCGACTATACCATTTATTATCATCTAGCCGGAATGTGGGTAGGAGCAGGGGAGGTGTACTTTGCAGTTGATTCTGCAAAAATTGGGAAACGTACCTATTGGCATTTTGATAGCTATGGACAAACCTACAGTAAATACGATTGGATTTACAAGGTGCGCGATCATTATCAAGCTTATACTAATCCGGATAATTTTATTCCACTTCGATTTAAGCGAAAAGTTAACGAAGGCAGTACTTATGCCAGAGAGGACTACTTGTTTGATTACAATAGCGGCTACGCATTAACTGTTCGTCAACTAGAGGAAGATGGACCTTTTTTAAAAGACACAGTGCCTTTAAAGCAATGTAGCCACGATGTATTGACAATGATTTACTATGCTCGTAATATTGACTTTGCCAATGTGGAGCTCAATGAAAAAGTGCCGATTAATATTTTTATCGACAATGCTTCTCACGGAAGTTATATTCGTTACCTAGGTAGAAAGCAGATAAAAGTTAAGGGATTAGGTACATTTAATACCATTGTTTTTTCACCTTTACTTATTGAAGGTTCTATTTTTAATGCAGGTGAGGACATGACAGTTTATGTAACCGATGATAAAAACCGCATTCCCATTTTAATTGAAACACCGATTTTGGTGGGCTCTATTCGCGCAAGAGTAAAATCAATGAAAGGCCTGAGACATCCGTTAGATTCAAAAGTAAGTGAAGAGGAATGAGTTAATTAATAATGACTAATTATTAATGCGAAATGACTAAAAAAACTTCCTAATAAACCAAAGAATTCCACTAATAACAATGGAAAGTAAAATCATGCTCGTTATGGGCATGTAAAAACTAAAGTTTTCCTTTTCAACTCTTATGTCTCCCGGAAGTTTTCCAAAAAAAGAAAATTTATTACCAAAAAAGTAAACAATCACTCCAATTAGAATAATGCCTATTCCAATGTAAATAATGTATTTCCCGCTCTCTTGCATTACAAGGATAATAGTCCTTCAATTTTTTCTGCTTTACGGTATCTTTCAATAATACTTTCTGCATCAAGCATTAATTCTTTAGCGCTAATGCTGAGGTAATTCCCTTTATGAGATTGTTTGATTTTTACTTCAGCTTCAGTGCCAAATAAAGCTTCTACTTGTGCGAGTTTTTTATTGTCTGCTTTAATAATAAATTTAAAAAAGTAAACTCTTGGCCATTTCCCGGCTTCATTGAGTTTGTCCTTTAGCGATTGAAACTTGTCATCTGCCATATTATTCCTCCCTTGGTAGTTCACTTACAACTTTGCGTAAGCTAATTAGTAAATTCATCTTATCTTTTTCCTTTTCTGCTTCAATCGCTTCTTCTAAATCGGCTTCAAGGTTAACAATTTCTTCGTGGTTAAAGCTGCTGTCGAAGTTTTCGACCACTGTAAGTGCTTCTAAGCAAACCATATAATCACCTTCAATGGCTTTTTTTACGAAAAGCGGTAAATGCGCTGAGCCGTCGATTGCAGACTGCCAAAAAGCGGCAATTAAGAAACTGTCGTAAAAAGCCATTTCTTTATTGTTGAGCGCTTTCACTAAAACATCAACACTACCCTGATCCTTTAAGTCAAATAAGAACTCTATGATGGCTGCCTCTACAGTAGGCTCATCAGTCTTTTTTAAGGTTTCAAGCATTGCTGCGAAGGTTTTGTTATTCCCTTCTTTGCGATTGCGCTGTATGGCATCTAAAACAATTTTTTCATCAGATGCTTGTAGGTCTTTTAAAATGCTTTTAATTTCTTTTGAATCTTCGGCCATTTAAATTGTAATTTTTGGCAAAGTTAAGAAGTTAAAAAAGGATTAACTCCATTAGAAAAAATGAACTCATCTAAAATAACTTTCCCTTTCTTTAATTTGGCGATTGTAATACTTCTTCATGGTATAACCAAAACTCAAGCCACCTAAAATCCATATCGGAATACTGATGAGTACTTTATTTAAAGTAACTGTTTCTTCCTTAATTAATGGAAATACAAAGTTCATAAACACGAACATAAAAAACGCCCAGCCCAAACCTTCTTTTATCCAACCTTTTCCGGCATAAGGGTTTTTGATTTCTGCAATTACTAATTCTTCAAACTTTTTAGCCTGATTTTTTAACCATTTTTCTTTGAGTGGCTTTTTATACCAAATCCACAAAGGAGATGTGATTACTATTATTATCCACGACCAAATGCTCCATAAACAAGGAATTGTTTTTCCGCAATTATCGCAGTATAAACCAAACCAGTTTCCAAAAGCGGTATTACTTTGAGGTGCCCATTTTTTGCTTTGGTGCAGTTGATTACAATGAGGGCAAGGAATGTAGCTACTTTCAAATTTTGATTTTCCGGATGTTTTGTTCAGCAGAGATAGTTTAGGGATACGCTGACCGAGCAGCAGCTCATTAATGACCGAACCCGGATTAATAATCCAAAAAAGGTGAGCCGGATGCCACCAACGATAAACTTTGTAGGCGTTTTTGTCGGCTAGGTCTTGCATAATGCTTTGTTTGCTAGCTTAAAATTACAAAAAAAGCGGCAAGTGTATTTTGCACTCGCCGCTGAAAACCGACTAAAAAAACTAAGAAGAACGCTCAACTCTCAATATCTCAATGGTTTTTTCACCATCATCAAAAGGCCATCTTATTTTGTCGCCAACCCTTCTACCGGCAACCGCTAAACCAATGGGACTAAGTATTGAAGTAGTTTTTTTCTTCTTTTTCGCCTTTTTGGGAATGCTAAAGTTGTAAACTTCTTCACTTCCATCATCGTGAAACTTCACTCTCACGCTGCTGCGAATATTCACAACATCCTCAGGGAGCTCTCTCCTCACAACTTGTTGAGCTTTCTTTAATTCTTTCAGCAAAATTCCTTCTACTTCTTTGCTGACTTCTTGTCGTATAATATGATTCTTAATGAGGTCGTAGACCCCAACAGTTAAAATTATTGGATTGTCCATTTTTTTAGATATTAGTCGCTTAATTACAACTATTTCCAACCCAAACATTGATTTATAAATCAACGGCAGTCAATGTAAATAAGCGATTTGAAAATAAATTAGGTGAAAACGGAAGTTTCCCTGCTTTGGGTTTAGCAGGGCTTAACCAATAAATTCCTTAGCGCTTTTTAGAAAAGCATCATCGTGAAGGTAAGCGTTAAGCTGAAAATAATTGAGTGAATATGCCTTCATTTCTTACAATGATTAACTTTCGGCTAAGTTAAGCATAAACTATCTATTTTTAAGTAATTTAGTCTTTCTTAAGAATTGAAATAATCATGAATTTTATTAAACCGATTGGCTTTCTATTATTTGTCACATTCACTTCTTTTTCGCCATTGCTTAAAGCGCAAAAGGTTTATGAAACAAACTTTAAAAGTGAAGCTGACCGATTGGTATTCGTTACTGATTTTAAGTCAGAAGCTGATTATTTAATTTACGAAACTGAATTCAAAAGTGAAGCGAAGAAAAGTAGCGGACTTTGGTTTTGGACTGATTTTAAAAGCGAAGCGGATTACTTGATTTATTTTACCAAATTTAAAAGTGAGGCAGATTGGCTCATCTATTACACCGACTTTAAAAGCGAAGCCGGAAAACAAGACTAGATTATGAAGAAAAGTTATTTAACCGATGCAATTTTTATCACTCTAACTACGATTGTTTTGTACTGAATATTATTTTAAATGTTGCCCAAAATTGCTCCTTGAAATTTATATCGGTCTATCAGCTGGCAAAGTCAGGTTACTACCTTATAACATTATATACTAGATCTAAATTCTAAATTAGCGTTAAATGGAGTTTTGACTTGAGTGAATGATGTTTTTATCTATTTTATGTTGATTTTCAGAGCATTACGGTTGAAGTGAAGCATGTTTTCAAAGTCCTGAAAGGACGGGATATCTTAGCGATGGATGCAATCCATCGAAAATGTAGGATGAAATGATAAAGAAGTCCTGAAGGGACGATGTCTAAAAATCAACTATATTAGCAGATTTTAAAACTAAAGTTATATGGGACAGTCACTAGTTCAAAATTACGTACACATTATATTTAGCACTAAAAATCATCAAAAGTTGATTGATGGTTCTATTGAAAATGATTTGTTTGCGTATTTAGGTGGATGTTGCAATGGTTTGGAATGTAAACCAATAAAAATTGGAGGTTATCTTGACCATGTGCATATCTTATGTAAGCTTTCAAAGAATGTAACTATAGTAGAACTGATGAAGAAAGTTAAATCGTTATCATCAAAATGGATAAAAAGCAAAGGGAGTGATTACCGACACTTTTATTGGCAAGATGGTTATGGTTCGTTTAGTGTTAACCCTAGTGAAGTGGATGTTGTTAGTGAGTATATTAGTAATCAATACGAACATCATCGAAATACAACATTTAAAGAAGAGTATCTGAAGTTTTTAAAAAAGTATAAAGTTGAATATGATGAAAAATACTTGTGGGACTAGTTATCTTTTTTCAATCTAAACCGTACCTCCGGCACTAATTTAATGAATAGTGTTTTATCCGATAGGACTAAAGTCCTATCCTAAGGTATGTCGCCCTTTCAGGGCTGAATGTTATAACTATGTTACTACATGTGTAAATTAAACTATTTCTGGCAGGGAGTTATACCGATTATTATTTTAAATGTAGCAAAAAAAAATACTCCTTTAAAGCTATACCTGTCTTTCAGCCGACAAAGACAATTATATACTGGTATTGTTAATCATTAATTAGCTTGACTGGCTGGAAAAATTGCAATATTATATTTTGATTCCAATTATAGCGGCTTACTACATTGGGAAATGGGTGGGAGTGAAAGGTAAAGGATAAACAAATATTTACTTTTCCTTGCCAAAACCACTATATAACTTCAAGCCTAAATTAATTCTAAAAAGGCGATTTTTAGCTTTAACATCAGCTTGGTGGCTTTTAGAAACAACATTTGACAAACCCAAATCATAATACAAACCTAAATCTACTTTTCCAAAGCTCACTCCACCACCTATACTTAAGCCATAGTCTGTTGATTTAATTGTGTCTTCGTTTTTATTTCCAATTTTAAGTTTGCCGGATTCATTTCTAGAGTCAAGGTTTTGGGCAAAGGAATTTTTTGATCCATAAGTAGAAGAAAACCGCCCTCCTAATGCAATGCCATAGTAGCCGCCAAGGGTGAAAAAAGGCTTTGCTTTCTCGCTGTTAGTCAACTGGTATTTAATCTGTAGAGGAAAGTCTAAGTAATGAATGCTTTTCAAATGAGTTCCACTGCTGCTCCCTCCTGAAAAGTAGTCGTCAGTGTTTTCTTCACGATATCCTTTTGAAGAAAATTGAGCTCCACTTTCGATAAAAAGTTGCTCATTTAATTGATATGAAAAAATGAAGCCAAGTGAAATTCCGACTTTCGATTTTCCTTTCGGAGCTTCTAATGAATCAAAGCGCTCCATATGCATGTTCGCTACTCCCAAACCAAAGTCAAATTTAACTTCAGTTTGTGCCTTAGTTTGTAAAGTATAAAAACCAATAAAACTTGCAAATAGGATTAATCGCTTAATCATTCGACTAAATTACTACATTCACAATCTTCTTCGGCACCACAATCACTTTTTTAGGTGTTTTGCCCTCCAACCATTTTTGCGAATTTTCGTGCTCCAAAACAGTTTTCTCAATTTCTTCCTTGCTGAGGTCTAGCGGTAACTCCAAGGTGAAACGCATTTTGCCGTTGAAAGAAATCGGATATTTATGACTGCTTTCCACCAAGTGTTTTTCCTCAAATTTGGGGTACTCAGCCTGACTTACACTCTCCGTATGTCCCATTTTTTGCCACAATTCTTCGGCAATGTGTGGTGCATAAGGTGCAATTAACACACAAAGTGGTTCCAAAATTTCGCGCTTTGAGCAGTTGAGGTCGTTCAACTCATTCACACAGATCATAAAGGCAGAAACTCCTGTATTGAATGAAAAACGCTCAATGTCTTCCGTTACTTTTTTAATGCATTTGTGCAGGGCTTTTAACTCTTCTACCGTTGCTTTTTCATCGCTGAGGTTTAAGTTGTTTTCGTCATCGTGGTACAAACGCCAGAACTTGCGCAAAAAGCGATGAACGCCTTCGATGCTAGCGGTGTCCCATGGTTTGGATTGCTCAAGGGGACCCAAAAACATTTCGAATAATCTCAATGTGTCTGCACCATATTCGGCTACAACATCATCAGGATTGATTACATTCCCATAGCGTTTGCTCATTTTTTGACCGTCTTCAGCTAAAATCATCCCCTGATTGATTAATTTCTGAAAAGGTTCTTCTACGTTTAAATAGCCGCGGTCTTTTAAAAACTTGCACCAAAAACGAGAGTACAACAAATGTCCGGTGGCGTGTTCTGCTCCGCCAAAATAGAGATCTACGTTTTTCCAATAATCCAAACTTGCTTGGTCAGCAAAACCGTTTGTGCGTTCGGCATCCATGTAGCGGTACAAATACCAAGAACTGCCTGCCCAACCCGGCATGGTGCTCGCCTCTAATGGGTTTCCATTGTAGCTCCAATCCTTAGCTCTCGCCAAGGGAGGTTCTCCATCTTCGGTGGGTAAATATTTGTCTACTTCCGGCAATTCCAAAGGCAATTTATCCTCGGGATAGGCTTTGGCGATGCCATTTTCGTAATAAATGGGAATGGGTTCTCCCCAATAACGCTGACGACTAAAAACCGCATCGCGCAAGCGGTAGTTGATTTTTCCGGCTCCAATGCCTTTTTCTTCAATGGCTTCAATGGCTTTGGAAATGGCTTCTTTTACCGACAAACCGTTTAAGAAATCGGAGTTGATTAATTTACCGTCTTTGCGGTCATCGGCACCTTGGCTCACATCTTGCCCTTCAATTACCGGAGGAATTTCCAAACCAAAACTGTTGGCAAAATCCCAGTCTCGCTGGTCGCCGCTAGGAACAGCCATAACTGCTCCGGTTCCATAACCGGCCAACACATAATCTCCAATCCAAATCGGGATTTTATTTCCGGTAAACGGATGAACCGCATAGGCTCCGGTAAAAGCACCGGTTACTTTTTTGACTTCCGTCATGCGCTCGCGCTCCGAACGGGCAGCGGCGTATTTTTGATAGTTGCCTACTTCTTCCTTTTGCTCGGCAGTGGTTAGTTCACTTACTAAATCGTGTTCCGGTGCCAAAACCATAAAAGAAACACCAAAAATGGTATCCGGACGAGTGGTAAACACTTCAATTTGCTCATTGCTATTTTCAACGGCAAAGCAGATGCTCGCTCCTTCGGATTTGCCAATCCAATTGCGCTGTATTTCTTTAATGGCATCTGACCAATCAATTTGCTCAAGACCTTGCAACAAACGCTCGGCATAAGCAGTGATGCGCATGCTCCACTGCTTCATCTTTTTGCGTTCTACCGGATGACCGCCACGCTCAGAAACACCGTCTTTAATTTCGTCGTTCGCCAAAACCGTTCCCAAAGCAGGACACCAGTTCACATAAGAATCCGCCAAAAAAGCCAAGCGATAATCCATTAAAATATCGGCTTGTTCTTTTTCGTTTTTATTTTTCCACTCATCGGCGGTAAAATTCAAATCGCTATCAGTATGTGCATTTAAATTTTCAGTTCCTTGCTTTTCAAAATGCGCAATGAGTGTTTGTATGTCTTCAGCACAGTCTGCAGCTTTGTTGTACCATGAATTGAACAATTGCAGGAAAATCCATTGCGTCCATTGGTAATATTCGGGATTTGAAGTGCGCACCTCTCGATCCCAATCAAAAGAAAAACCAATTTGGTCGAGTTGTCGGCGATAAGTATTAATGTTCTCTTCTGTCGTAATTTTAGGATGCTGTCCGGTTTGTATGGCGTATTGCTCGGCGGGCAGGCCAAAAGAATCGTAGCCCATAGGATGCAACACATTAAAGCCTTTGTGGCGCTTGTATCTGGCGTAAATGTCAGAGGCAATATAACCGAGTGGATGCCCTACATGCAAACCCGCTCCCGAAGGATAAGGAAACATATCTAAAACGTAAAACTTGGGTTTTTCGCTTTGATCAAATGCCTTAAAAGTTTTGTTTTTAGCCCAATAGGCTTGCCATTTTTTCTCAATTTCCGGAAAATTATACTCCATGTCAATCTCGATTTCCTTTTTGTGTGGCAAAAGTAATTGATTAATGTAAGAGTTGCGGGTGGCTAGTACTAATTTAATCTTTGAAATGTAATGTAAAGGATTGAAGCAAAAATTATAATTACTAATGACCAATGATTAATTACCCAAAAGCCAAATCTCTCTAATCTTTTTTAAAACATTAAGGGCATTAAGAAGTTTAGAGAATTAAGCATTCCTCATTAGCTTATTTCCAATTAAAACTTAATGAAGTCCTTAATCTACCTTCATTTCTTAATGTTGAAAATAAAAAAAGCCAAGAAGACAACTCCTTGGCCTTTGGTGAGAATAATTAGTCGTTTCTACCGCTGAATAATCAGCTTCTCCGTTTGGCGGAAATTATTCGTTTCAATCTTCAAAAAATACAAACCTTCAGCCAGTTCGTCTACTGAAAATTGCTTTTGATTTTGTAGTCTTTTGACCAATCGACCATTGATGTCGTAGAGTAAGACCTCAAACTGAGTTTCTTCAAATTCTAAATTCACAGTTCGGGCAGCGGGGTTTGGGAAAAGCTTGAAATCGTTTTCCGTTTTTAATTTATTCTGCTCAATTGAGGTGAAAATGTTATTGTCGTAAAAGTCCTGAACCGTATCGCTTACTAAAAGCAATTTAGCAACCGGATCGCTGATGTGTTGACTGCTATCATCATCTCTTGCAAAAACGTAAGCGTAGTCAAATTCAATCATATCTCCATGATACAATTGCGAAGGCGTATTTGGGCCACCAATTATTCTGCGGTCTCCGGGAGAATTAGGATAGCTGCTGCCAATTACACAGGGATTTGATTCCGTCCATTGAGTGGTGTCGTTAGTTAGGGTTGGGTTTCCACTAAACATGTATTTTGTAGTTTGGTTAGTGTCGACACAGAAATTATACCCATCTCCACTGAAATAAGTTGATTGTCCGTTTTTCCAATGATTTCTTTGATTGTTTGCTATATCAGATAAATTTCTTGGGTCTCCATTGACTCCTGAACTATTATTAAAGTAGAGTGAATGTCTTATATCATAATTTAAAAACTGAACTGCTTGTGTAGCTAATTTAACTCCATATCCATTATTACCAAAATAATTTTCATCAAGATTGTCTCCATTATATGCATAGAAAATGTTTTTAGTTGTATCTGTACTAACGTAATCGTCTACCGGATAGCCTATATCAAAGTCTGCATAAACAGAGATTTTAAAGTCATTATGGTCGTCAGCAGAGGAGTTTGAGCGATTGTACAACTTTACATTCACAAAAACAGTATTGGCAATGGCTTCTGTTGAATGGTTAAATGCGTATAGCATCATGTGCATTTCTACTTTAGCAGATTTTGTGTAAATAGTTTCATTTGGATTAATAATAGAATCATTTGGACGGTAGTCGTTTGCAATTAAATAAACGGCTTGGTCTCCTTTTATAATTGGGTACTCTCCATCATTGGGTTCGTAAATATTGTCATTGTCTAAATCGGCATAAGGTGCTAAATTTTGAACTGTATTGCTGTTGCCATTGCCCGGCCAATCGAGAATTTCAGCAGGAGCCGAGTAGTTAGGACTGTTCCAGTTTTGTATATGATAATCAATGCTGTCTTGATTAACTTTCCACAAGCGTTGGAACTGCATGGAGTTCTCACTTTGTTGGTTGATGATGTCCACCGGTCCGATATTGAACATATTTTGATTCCCATAAATTTCGTAGGAGCCTGCAATTTCAGGGCTTCCATTTTTTTGACCCACCGAAGTAAACCAAAGTGCAGATGAATAAATAGTGTAGCTATTGGAGTTTTTGGGAACTTCAAAGGCAGCTCTTTGATTCACTTTGTCTTGAAACAACTCTCCATTGGCGTGAATTCTTGCTCTAACGTTTCCAATATCTAAGTGGGTGAAAGGTTGTGCTTCGGCATTCTGCATGATTGCTAAAAGGCAGATTAGAAAGTAAATTGCTTTTTTCATAAGATTTGGTTTTTAGTTTCTTAATAAACACTCTCAGAAACTTAAACGTTGCCTGAAGATGAATTCTCCCTTTGAAAAATACTCAATTCACAGTAGTGTGATTTCAGTTTTTACCGTGAGGGAAATGAAATACTAAACACTCAGCTTTGTACTGTTGATTTTAAGATTGAAAAAAATTCACAGATGAAAACAGCCGAAAAAAATACTACCACAAATTGTTTGCTTGTTCTTGTCAACTGTTTTGCAGAGCATGGGAGTGATTCTTCCATGCTCAAAACAGACTTTTGGGCAATTAAAAGTAAGATAGAAAAGAAATACAAAGTAAATCTGAGGCCGGAAGATATTCTCCAAGGTGAAGAGGCAAGTTGGGAAGTAGTACGCGACCGAATGGAAGAGTACTTACACTTGTCTTATTTGCGTCCTGGAAGCTTGAAGGTTTTTTATTATTCTCCGGTTTCAGATTTTTTTAATGAATTTAATCATGATCAAAACCTGATTAATTTTTACGATTGCAGTGTAAATAAGGAACAATGGCGTGATTTAGTCAATTGCTTTCCGGAGTCGTTCAAATTGAGCTTTGAAAAAATTGAAATTTGTGAGCCAAGCTCGGTAAATAACATTCCTATGAACTTAAAGAGTTCTGCTCACTATTCTTTGCTAAAACAAACAGCATAAAAATAGACCGCTGCGCTTTTAGAAGATAGATGTTAGATTGCTTCGCTGATAGAGGGAAGTAAGTTAAAAGTGCCTGAAGTAAAAAGTTGAAAGTTTTTTTTAGAGTTTAGAATATAGAAGCAAGACCGCTTCGCTGCAAGAAACAAGAAGTTAGAGGTACTTAAAGTTAAAAGTTTTTTAACTGCAAAGGACACTAACCTAGCCTAGCGGTTGGCAGGGCTTACTCAAATGACTCAAAGCATTAGCATTTTAATTAATAATTAGCGAATTAAGAACCAATTCTCGCCTCAGCGAGACAGTTTCAAAGTTTCTGCCTTCATATTTCATATTTTTAAAGAGTGCCCGGGAAAAATGAATTAACTGAAATACTTTTGGCGACATTTTTGACAAAAATGATGACAAAAGTGGGTATGGAGCACTATTTTTTTGCCATTAAGAACATGAAGGTTTTAAGGAAGTTATTAAGTAGAAGCAAGGTATTTAACCTCAAAGGACGCTAAGTTCGCGCAAAGAACTCAAAGTATAGATGCTACTGCAAAAGCTGGCGAGACATAAACCTAATCTCGCTCCAGCGAGAAAGTTTCAATGTTTCCTCTTTCACATTTCGTATTTTTTAAAGACATTTTGCACCAAAATGATGACAAAAGTGGGTATGGAGCACTATTTTTTTACCATTAAGAACATGAAGGTTTTAAGGAAGTCATTAAGTTTTTAAAAGCATGGTTCTTACTGAGAAGGCTAAGGTTGTGCAAAGTGCCTCAAGAGTTTCTTTTCCAACATTAGCCTGCTAGTTAGTCACCTAATCTCGCAACAGCGAGAAAGTTTCAGCTTTCACTGTTTCACATTTCATATTTATAAAGACAGTTTCAATGTTTCCTCTTTCACATTTCACCTTTCAAAATATACTCATATTTCGGTAGTGTATTTTTTGAATATTTAGTTGATATTTGATGCTTTAAATAAAATTGCATGAAAGCTAGTCAATTAAAATATAGACTGAATAAAATTATTTTTATATATTGGATACGCTTTAAAAAGTGGATTTATGGGTGGTAAAAACGATGTTAAGAAAGTAAATACAAACCTAAAATAATAAGACTATGAACGATTGGGCAATAGAAACCACTGAGAATTTTGACGGTAAAGGATTTTATGTGATTATAGAACATTATTTAGATTATAAATATATTAAAAATAATGTGTGTAATATTGATGAGTATCCTAGAATGGACCTCTTAGAAGAAGTAGACCTTGAAGGTGTTGAGGTTGTATATGAGGTTATTGTTGAAGAAGATAATGACGGTCAAAGAATTCTAGTCTCACCTAAAGAAGAAGATAAAGTTACTTCAGAAAGTGGTAGTTCAAATGGTTTAATTTTGGTTGTCAAAGAGCTTACCGATGGGGTAGCGCTTCTAGGTCACACGAGATCAAAAGGGAAGTTGATAATGCGAGATAAAGACATAAAAGCATAAAATGGTAAAGTATTGGTTGGGTGCATTCTTCTTTCTACTTGTATGCTGCTGCAGCAGTGCTTATGCGAATGTAGCTAACAAAGAGTTGAGTTGGGAAGAAATCAAAGAAAAGTATTTTGAGATAAAAGAATCAAATGCTAGCAAAAGCGAAAAGTTATCCCAATTATTAGCTCTTTATAATGCAAGTCCACAGCCAATTGACACCTCTGCTTACATTACTTTATGTGTTAAAATTGGAAATACATACTCTGTTATTGGTCACTACGAAGAGGCACTTCAATACTATTATAAAGCCCAAAAAATTATTGAAAAGATTGGAGCATTAAAGCTGTTGTCTTTTGCACAGTATAATGCCGGTATGGTGCACTATTACATCAATAACTATGAAAAGGCAAGCTATTATGCAAAACAATCTTTAAAAAACCTTCTAGAGTATGATGGGCAGGAGGATGACAATTATGAGGATATCTTTAATAAGTATCAAATAGGAGATGTATACAACTTACTTGGCTTAATTTATTTTGATCAAGGTATAGATGATTCAGCTGATTACTATCTAAACGAAGCGCTTGAGCATTATCGAAATGCCCCAATAGTAGATGAGGTAGCTGTACTTAGTGTCAATGATAATTTAGCGCAACTATATGAATTCACTAATCGACCACAAAAGGCTATAGAAAGTTATGAATGGTCATTAGCCACATATATAAAAGATAGTTCATACTACGATATTGCTTGGAATGCTAATCACTTAGCAGCAGTTTATTCCCAAATCGACAATAAGGAAAAAGCGCTGGAGTATATGCAGATGGCTAAAGAGGCAGCAGAGAAAATGGCGTATTTGGATGTGAAGAAAGATGTTTACAAAACAGCCTTGGCGGTGTACTCTAAATATAAAATTACGGATAGTTTATCGTCTGCGCTTAAGAGGTTTACTCAGCTAAATGACTCACTTGTAAATGAGAAGGTTTCTGAGAACTTACACGAGATTGAAACACGCTATCAAGTGGAAAAAAAAGAAGCTGCCTTGCAAATGAGCTTAGAGAAAAGTAGCCGCTTAAATACAGAATTGGAAAACCAACGACTTTGGGCAACGGTAATGCTTATCGGATTAGGTGTTTTAGCCATTTTAACAGCTTTTATTTATTATTATTTGCGACAGAAAAGAAAAGTTGCAGAGTTAGAATTAAACATTAAGGAAAGGCAGTTGGATGAATTGATGCAAAGCCAGGAGTCAAAAGCTTATGCCGCTATGTTGCGCGGGCAAGATCAGGAAAGGGAGCGAATAGCTCAGGATTTGCACGATCGTTTGGGAGGTACTTTGGCAGCCTTAAAAATGTCCTTGAGAAGAAAGGAAAACAAAGTGAGCGAAGAAGATTTGGAAATTGTAGATGAGGCAGTGCAAGAAGTTCGAAATATTGCGCACAATTTATCTTCCGGATTAATGCAGAAGTACGGTTTAAATCAAGCCTTGCAACAATTGAAAAGCACAGTTGAAAAAAGCGGAGGACTTAAGTTTAATGTCTTTTTACATCCAAAAATCTCAATTCTAGGACAAGGGGTAGCGGTTGAGCTATACCGAATTGTGCAAGAGTTAGTGAACAATACCATTAAACATGCACAAGCGACTGAGGTGAGCTTACAAACTAACTTTGATGGCAATACTTTTAATCTGATTTACGAAGATAATGGGAAAGGCTTTTCACCAAGTGATGTGAAAAGTGGAATTGGATTAGAAAATATTAAAGCACGCGTAAAACGAATGGGTGGAACCTTGCACATTGATGCTGAAAAAGGTAGAGGGGCTATTTTTATAATTGAATTAAACAAAGGATAAGATGATTAAAGTTGCCATAGTAGACGACCACCGTTTGTTTCGGCAAGGACTTTCAGTAATACTTGCCTCAAAGGAGTCAGTTGAGGTAGTGGGGAAGTACGAATCTGCAATTGAGCTGCTAAAAGCATTGCCCGATTTAGAGGTGGATTTAATTTTACTGGACATTGATATGTCCGAAATGGACGGAATAACTGCTGCTCCTGAAATTTTTAAGATAAAGCCGACTGTTAAAGTAGTGATTTTAAGCATGCATTTAAGTAGTCACAAAATTCAAGATGCGGTGGCTGCTAAAGTTCATGGTTATTTGCTAAAAACCAGTAGCGATGAGGAGGTGGTAGCAGCCATTGAGCAAGTAATGTCGGGCAAGGACTATTTCTCTAAGGAAGCGCATGAACAATTGGTGGAAAGCTTTAGGGCTAGAGATGAAGGGCAGGAAGTAGAACTTACCCCTCGGGAAATTGAAATCCTAAAGTTGGTTTGTGAAGAAATGAACTCTCAGGAAATTGCTGAAAAGCTATTTATATCAGTACATACTGCTGAAACGCATCGCCGCAACTTGCTCAGTAAGACCGGCTGTCGAAATTCAGTGGGTCTTGTCAGGTTCGCAATGGATAGGGGGTATTGTTAGTTTTAATTAAGAATTAAAAATTAAGAGAGAAGAGTTTCTTGAAAATATGAAATAGGAGGCATGAAACGTTTTCGCGAGAAGTAGTGATTTATTCGCTGACTTTTGTTGAAGCGAAAACTAATTCGCGAAAATCAGCTTAATCAGTGTCATCCGTGTTCTATTGAATATAAAAAGAGAAGAGAAAGTGGAGTATAGATTGAATTTCAAACTTAAAAGTCAAAATTCGAGAACGAGAAATTACTTTTTTGTTATGAAAATGAATTTACCTTAATAAAACTCAAGAGGTCTTTCCTTCGACTTTGTTTCGTCAAAGCTCAATACAGGCATTCAGTAAAGTCCTGCCTTCATTGAGGAAAGAAAAATCAAAATACTTTGAGCCTTAGAATGAATTAATGTTGGTTATAGAACCAATCTGCAACAAACTAATTGAACAATTTCTCCTTTACATTATTGATGGGTAAAGGTAGTGGTTGATATAAAATGGTTGCTTTTAAGGGAATTTAAAGTTGAACTTTTATTCAGTTATTTACTACAAACTTCTTAAAAAACCCATTTACTTTTAAAAAGTAATATCCTTTTGGTAGTGCTTGTATGTTTAATTTCATTTTGGTCGAATTAACTATTCCCACCATAACTGTTTGACCGGAAATATTGATTACTTGATATGTTTCTCCTAACACACTTTGATCCGTATCAATAAATAAATTGTCGTCAGCAGGCACAGGGTAAATATTAGATATTACAATCCTTTCTTCAGGCATTCCAACTGCTTGCAGCCTTATTGTGTCTGAATAAGAAACATGTGTTGCTGGAGTAGTATAGTCATTTCGGGTTAATCGATAATTGTATGTTGAGCCGGCTTGAATTGAAGTGTCAATGTATAGAGTGTCAGCAGAAAATCCTTGAATATTAATATTTATCGTATCATAGCCATTATTGGCTACTTGTCTTTCTAAAGTCTGACTAATAACAGGGTGACAAGTGCTCCTTGATTTCTGAAATTTATTATTCCAAGAAATGCGAATACTAGGCATTGATGTAGTTTGAAGCAGTGCCTGTAAGCTAAGGTCATCAAAAACAATTGAGCACCCACCTTTATTTTGTTCAATTGGCTTTCTCTTTTTCTCAAGCTCCCCTTGATTTGATTGTGCAAAAAGTGAAAAATTAATAAGAAATAGTATTGAGTAGAATAAAGGTTTCATCTTGTTAGTTTTGTATAAAAGTAGTAAAAATTTTCTAAGTCACTTATTTTACTTCACTTAAAAACCTGATTTTAAACCCAAATCAAATTCTGTAGTTTCATTTATTGCTTAGTAAAATTAGTTTCAGAAACTCAGTAGGCTTGTTGCACCATGCAATGGATCGGGGGTATTGTTAGTTTTAATTAAGAGAGAAGAATTTCTTAAAAATATGAAATAGGAAAGCGGAAACATTGAAACGTTTTCGCGAGAAGTAGTGATTTTTTCGCTGACTTTTGTTAAAGCGAAAAATAATCCGTGAAAATCAGCTTAATCAGTGTCATCCCTGCTTTCAGCAGGCAGGTGCGTTCTATTGAATATAAAAAGAGAAGAGAAAGTGGAGTATAGATTGAATTTCAAACTTAAAAGTCAAATTCGAGAACGAGAAATTACTTTTTTGTTATGAAATGAATTTAACTTTTCCTTCCTCTAAAAATTTCAGTCACTTTTAGCCTAAATCGCCAAACCCTTTATTCCAAACTTCAATTAAATTCAGCAATTCATCTTTTCCTGCTTTTGTTGTTGAGGAGGTGTACATCATGATTGGCAGTTCTTCCCAGTTTTTGAGTAGCTCCTTTTTGTAGGCAGTAATGTTTTTGTTGAGCGCTGAGCTAGAGAGTTTGTCCACTTTTGTAAAAACAATCACAAATGGAATTCCTTTTATTCCCAACATCTCCATAAAATCTAAGTCTACTTTCTGAGCTTTATGTCGGGAATCAATCAGTACAAAGGTGTAAATAAGGTTTGAGCGGCTAAAAAGGTACTTTTTAATAAAGCCATCCCACTTTTCTCTCAGTTTTTTAGAGACTTTAGCGTAACCATAACCCGGCAAATCAACTATGTACCATTCATCGTTGATTAAAAAATGGTTAATGAGCTGAGTTTTCCCGGGAGTAGCTGAGGTTTTTGCGAGTTTGTTGCGCTCACAAAGCATATTGATCAAGGAAGACTTTCCCACATTGGAGCGACCGATAAAGGCATACTCGGGCTTGTCGGGAGCAGGACATTTTTCAATGTCAGTATTGCTAATGACAAATTCTGCAGTTTTAATCTTCATAATAGTAAAATGACATTAAACCTTTCGGCTTAGCCATTCATTTAAAATGGCATTAAATTCCGTAGGGTGTTCCATCATGGCTGCATGCCCACACTTGTCTATCCAATGTAGTTCAGAATCCGGTAAATGTTTATGGAATTCCTCAGCAACATCCGGTGGAGTAATGT
Source organism: Flavobacteriales bacterium UBA5081 (assembly GCA_002415785.1). Classification (GTDB taxonomy): domain Bacteria; phylum Bacteroidota; class Bacteroidia; order Flavobacteriales_E; family Vicingaceae; genus UBA5081. The sequence continues at coordinate 52,121 of DIAJ01000012.1, read as the reverse complement.
TGTCATTTTTTCCCCAAATTAAACAAGCCGGCATTTTAAATTTTTCTAAATCTTCAGCCATATTGTGTCGAATTGCCGATTTAGCCAAAGCTAAAATTCGAATAAGCTTATTTCGGTCATTTACTATCTTAAAAACCTCATCAACCAGCTCATCGGTGGCTACTTTAGGATCGTAAAAAGTAACCTCTATTTTTTTGCGGAGGTACTCCTTGTCTTCACGACGAGGAAAAGAACCACCAAAGGCGTTTTCATACAAGCCGGAGCTTCCGGTTAACACCATAGAATGTACTTTTTCGGGAATGTCTAAAGCGCAAATTAAAGCAATATGGCCACCCAAGGAGTTTCCTAAAAGAGTAACATCCTCTAATTTTTTGTGTTCAATAAATTGCTTTATGTATTTTGCCATACTACCTACGCCAGTTTTTACTAAAGGCAGACTGTAAAGTGGCATAATTGGCACAATTACCCTGTACTTTTTCGAAAAAGTTTCAATGACATCGGCAAAGTTGCTCAAGGCGCCAAATAATCCGTGAAGTACTACAATGGTGTGACCTTCACCTTTCTCCAAGTATTCAAACTTTCCTTCTTTCTTAATGTACTGCTCGTGACTCATGGTTTCGTTTCTGTGTTCAAAATTACTTATTTCGTCCCTTCAAATAAATTTTTTCAGCTTAGATAAGACTTTCTTATACAAACTTAGTTCATATAACGCTCCTTAAACCAGAGTTTAAAAACCGGATCGAGAAACTCAATTTTTTTATTAAAAGAATCTATGATTTCTTTTTTTTCAAGTGCTTCTTTTATTCTAGTTACATTACTTGAAGAGCCTAGTTTGTATTTTGTTATTACTTCATTGGCGTGAAAATTAATTTCACCCATAACTAAAGCTTCCAGAAAGTTGATTTGTGTGTTACTTAACTGATCAACTTCTTTACTGTATATAATTGTATTCTGATTGAGTAAGTCGCTTTTAGCTTCTTCGAATATTTTTTTTGTCGCCTTTTGTTCTGTTCGCAGCCAGCACCAGAGTGAAAGTTGTTGAACATAATAGGGGTGATAATCTACTGCATTTACAATCATCTGACAAAGATTAGATTTGATGCTTTTATTACTCTCTTCAAACTTCTTTTGAATGAATGGAATCCAAGCCTTGCTTTCAATTTTTTCCAAAAAGATAACATCGCCAAATTTGTAAAAAGGCATGCTTTGACTCTGGAAGAGTTCCATCATCAGGTGTTTCTTGCTTCCGTAAATACAATAACTAACATTCTTGTGTTCTTGCCAAATCGAACGCAGTCTTTGCTGGAAAAGCAATGGGTCATCAAAGCGACTCACATTTTGAAATTCATCAACGCAAAGCACGATTCTAACTTTCTTTTCTTTGGCCACTTTCTCCGCCAAATGAAGTACCTCTGAGTAATTTTTTTTTAAATCTTCCCATTCAAATCCCAGTTTGAAATCACTTTGCGGATCAAGACCCATGCTAAGCTTTGGGGTGAGTGCTTTGAAAAATTGCCGAGCTGTTTTTACCCACTCTTCCCAATGAGATGAGGTTTTTTTGATTATTTCATCGACCAATAGGTGATAAAATTCATCTTCATTCTTTATTTGGAAAAGATCAACAAAACAGAAGATTAAATTTTCTTTCTGACAATCAATTTGAAGCTGCTTCATTAAAGATGATTTTCCCCAACGTCTGGGAGAAATCAAAATGGTGTTTAGTCCACCGCTTAAATTGGTCTTTAATCGCTTGCGTTCCATTTCACGATTAACGAAATAGCTTTCGGATACAACTTCTCCAAATTCAAAAGGCAGTTTCATAGATTCAAATGTACTTACTTTTTAAGGATCTCACAACTTAGTGTGTCGCATAGTTGTGTGTCGCAACTTTGTGAGTTTTGATTAGGCCATTTTCGATTAAAGCTTCCCCACTTTTTATTGAGTTTTAAATCCTTGTTATTGTGGTATTTGAGAAAAGTGGTTCTTCAAAAAACCAAAAAAGTTTTCAACAAAGTGGTAAAAAGTGGTAAATTGTGGTAAAATAATGTATATTTTTGAACTCAAATTGCTGAAAACCACGCCGGACAAGCCTTATGACGAATTTCATTGGAGAATTTGATTGCAAACTGGATGCGAAGGGTCGCTTGATGATGCCCTCCGGTCTGCGTAAGCAATTGGATCCGGCGAACAAAGAAACCTTTGTGATTAATCGAGGTTTTGAGCCTTGTTTGGTGCTTTACCCGAAGAATGATTGGGAGCGAATTAGTGCCGAGGTGAATCAGCTAAATCAATATGTAAAAAAGAATAGGGAATTTATTCGCTATTTCTATAGAGGTGCAACGGAGTTGGCTTTGGATGGAAATGGGCGAGTTCTTCTGCCTAAAAGATTGCAACAATACGCCGGTGTGGAAAAAGAGGTGGTGTTGTTTGCTTACTCTGATAGAATTGAGGTTTGGGATAAAGATAAGTACGAAGGCTTGTTGACGGATGAGCCGGAGGATTTTGCCAACCTTGCTGAAGAAGTAATGGGGAATGTGAATCAAAAAACGGGAGGTGAGGATGGAGTATCATAAACCGGCATTGCTCAAAGAGACCATCGATGGGTTGAGCCTCCAGCCAAGCGGAACTTATGTAGACGTGACTTTTGGCGGCGGTGGACATTCGTCGGAAATTCTTAAACGGCTTTCTTCTCAAGGAAAGCTGTTTGCTTTTGATCAAGATCCTGAGGCGGCTGATAATGTAATGGAAGATGATCGCTTGACTTTTATTCAGCAAAATTTCAGTTTTCTGAAGAATTTCTTAAAAATGTATCGAGCCATTCCAGTGGATGGAGTTTTGGCGGATTTTGGTGTTTCTTTTCATCAATTCGACCAGGCGGAAAGAGGGTTTTCATTTCGCTTTTCAGGGCCTTTAGATATGCGTATGGATAAAAAACGTCCGCTTACGGCTGCTAAGGTTTTAAATGAATATGAGAAAAGTCAACTGCTTTACATTCTTAAAAACTATGGGGAGTTGAGAAATGCACAGAAGGTGGCGGATAAGATTGTGGCTCATCGTGAAAATCATGCATTTGAAACCATTGATGATTTAAAAAATCTTTTGCAAGAAATGGTGCCGGAGAAAGTGCAGCATAAGTTTTTAGCTCAAGTTTTTCAAGCCATTCGCATAGAGGTAAATGAAGAGCTGAAGGTGATTGAGCAGTTTTTGGAACAATCGGCTGAAGTGTTAAAAGTAGGTGGAAGAGTAGCGGTGATTACTTATCATTCTTTAGAAGATCGCTTGGTGAAAAACTTTTTTCGCAGCGGAAATTTCGAGGGTAAACTCAATAAAGATTTATACGGAAATATAATCCGGCCATTAGAGCCGGTGAATCGAAAGCCAATTGTGCCTTCGGCAGAAGAGGTGAGTGAGAATAACAGGGCGAGAAGTGCAAAGTTGAGAATTGCAGAAAAACGGGAGGTAGCATGAATCGATTAAAAGAGGAAATAGAGAAAGAGGAACCAAAAGTTGAAAATGCTTCAAAGTCGGTGAGCGGAGTGAAGGATGTTTTGTCCGGAAACTTTTTGTCGAAAGACTCTGTGGTGAATGTATTGCCCTTTTTGTTTTTCCTCACTTTTTTGGGGATTTGCTATATCGCCAATGGGTATCAGGCGGAAAAGCTAGTACGCAGGCTTTATAAAATGAACAATGAAATTAAAGAATTGCGCTCTGAATACATTACTAATAAATCGGATTTAATGTATGTGAGTAAGCAGTCGCAAGTAGCGAGAGCAACAAAAGATATTGGTTTGAGAGAGTTGGTTTCTCCCCCAAAAAAAATTGTCATCAGTGAAGATGAGAAAGAAGAGATATTAAATGACTGAAGTTAAAAAAGACATAGCGTGGCGAGTTTATTTGCTCTACTTCTTGGTTTGCCTTTTTGGTCTGGCCATTATTGGGAAGGCTGTGGCTATTCAGTTGTTCGAAGGTGATGAGTTGAAGAAAAAGGCACAGAGCTTAACGCTTATAGAGCGAAATATCGAGGCGGTTCGCGGAAATATTTACGCAACCGACGGCAGTTTGTTGGCAACCTCTATACCTATTTATGAGGTGCGTTTTGATCCAAATTCAGGGGCTTTAGATGAAGAGTTTTTTTACGCTAATGTTGATTCTTTAGCATGGCATTTAAGCAAGTTGTTTAAAGATAAGTCGATGGCAGCTTATCGAAAAAGCTTGGTTCATGCACGCAACAATGGAAGTAGATATCATCTTATTCAACGAAATGTAAAGTATCCTGAGTTAAAAGAGCTTCAAGAGTTTCCCATTTTTAGAGCCGGAAAATACAAGGGAGGTTTGATTGTTCACCAACAAAATAAAAGAGAACGACCATTTAAGTTGCTGGCTGCTAGAACGATTGGTTACGAGCGAGAGGATGTGTTGCCTGTTGGTTTAGAAGGGGCTTATAGCGATGTTTTGAGTGGAGTTGACGGAAAGCGTTTGATGCAAAAAATTGCCGGTGGGGTTTGGATGCCTGTTGGCGATGAAAGTGAAATCGAACCGGAAGATGGCAGAGATATTTACTCAACCATTGATGTGAATCTGCAAGATGTTGCTGAAAGTGCGCTATTGAAACAATTGCAAATGCACAAAGCTGACCACGGTTGTGTGGTTTTAATGGAAGTTGAAACCGGAGAGATAAAAGCCATAGCTAACTTAAAAAGAACTTCTGGCGGAGGTTATTATGAAAGTTATAATTACGCAATTGGAGAAAGTACTGAACCAGGTTCTACTTTTAAACTGCCGGTTTTAGTGGCAGCTTTAGAAGATGGTTTTGTAGATATGGATGATATTATCGATTGTGGCGATGGCTCAAAACAATACTATGATCGCACCATGTACGACTCCAATTACGATGAAGGCGGTTGGGGAAAAATTACTGTTCAAAGAGTTTTTGAGGTTTCCTCAAATATTGGAATGGCAGAAATTGTGAGCAAAGCTTATGGTCAGCATCCTCAAAAGTTTATCGATCGACTGGATAAAATGAGCTTGCGCGATCCCTTGAATATAGAAATAGCTGGAGAGGGAAAGCCTTACATTAAAAATACTGATGCCAATAGTTGGTCGGGAATTTCTTTGGCTTGGATGGCTCATGGTTATGAGGTAAAACAAACACCACTTCAAATTCTAACATACTACAATGCCATTGCAAATGATGGAGTAATGGTAAAGCCAAGGTTTGTAGAGAAAATTACAAAAGGTAGGAAGGTGATTAAAGAAGTGGAAACGGAAATCATAAACCCTAGAGTTTGCTCAAAGGAAACGATTAATAAAGTAAGAAAAGCATTAGAGGGTGTAGTAGAAAGCGGAACAGCAGCTAATCTTCGAAATGCGGATTATAAAATTGCCGGCAAAACCGGTACAGCTCAGATCGCCAACAAAAACTATGGTTACAGTTATAACTCTAGGGTGAGTCACCAGGCTTCATTTGTGGGATATTTTCCGGCTGATAATCCTCAGTATAGTTGTATTGTGGTGGTAAATGCACCTTCTCAATATGTGTATTACGGAAACTTAGTAGCCGGGCCCATTTTTAAAGAAGTAGCCGATAAGGTTTATGCCAACAGCTTGGATATGCATGAGGAGCTAAAAAAGCAGGAAAACTTCTTGGCTTCTTCTGCTATTCCTTACTCTAAACATGGCGAAAAAAGAACCATTGAAAAGGTGTTTAAGGAATTAGGTGTGCCGGTGATTTCAAAAGCTAAAGATGAGGACTGGATAGTTACCGAAACCAAAGATACAGCTGTGGTTATCGATGAAAGAAGAATCACTGAAAACTTAGTTCCCAATGTAGTTGGAATGGGTTTGAGGGATGCAGTTTACTTGCTCGAAAATCAAGGGTTGAGGGTAGATGTGAAAGGCAGAGGAATGGTGAAAAGCCAATCCTTGCAAGCCGGCAGTAGAGTGCAAAGAGGTCAAAAAATTCAAATTGAGTTATCGTAGATGAAAGTATTAAAAGACATATTGTATAAAGTTTCTATTCAAGAGGTAGTAGGCGATACTTCGGTTGAACTGGATCACTTGACTTTTGATTCTAGAGAGATTTTACAAAATTCTTGCTTTTTTGCCAGAAGAGGAACTCAAAACGATGGGCATGCATTTATTGAACAAGTAGTAAATGATGGTGCAAAAGCCATTATTTGTGAAGACTTGCCCGAGAAGTTAAAAGAAGATGTTTGCTACGTTCGAGTTTCAGACTCTGCGGAAGCATTAGCTATTTGTGCCGCAAACTTTTATGATAATCCATCGGCTAAGTTGAAATTGCTTGGCGTAACGGGTACAAATGGTAAAACAACGATTGTGAGCTTGCTACACCAACTATTTTCTATGTTGGGTTACAAAGCGGGATTGATTTCTACGGTAGTAAATAAGATAGGAAATGAAGAAGTGAAATCAACGCACACTACTCCAGATGCTATACAGATTAATAAATTAATGGACAAAATGGTGCTGGAGGGCTGCACACATTGTTTTATGGAGGTGAGCTCTCATGCTGTTGCTCAACATAGAACTACAGCTTTGCAATTCGCAGGGGGTGTTTTTACGAACATTACACACGAGCATTTAGATTTTCACAAAACCTTCAAAGCTTACTTAGAAGCCAAAAGAGGATTTTTTAATCAAATCCCAAAAGGGGCTTTTGCACTTTCTAATAAAGACGATAAAAACGGTGAAGTAATGCTGCAAGAAACAGCAGCCAACAAATATTACTATGCACTTAAATCGCAAGCAGATTATAAAACAAAAGTGCTGGAAAGCAACTTTACAGGTTTAAACCTAAAATTAGATGGAAATGACTTTTGGAGTCCGTTAATTGGGCATTTTAATGCATATAACTTAACAGCAGTTTATGCCGCTGCACATTTACTAGGAGAAGATAAATTAGAAATTTTAACTGCATTGAGTACACTGCAGCCGGTTGCCGGAAGATTTCAGTATGTCAACATCAACCAAATTGCGGGAATAGTTGACTATGCTCACAGTCCGGATGCACTGGAGAATGTGTTGAAAACCATAAAAGACATTCGCAGTGGTAATGAATCTGTAATTACAGTGGTGGGCTGTGGAGGTGATCGCGATCGTACAAAAAGGCCGATTATGGCTGAAATTGCTTGTAAACTGAGTGATCGAGTGATTTTAACTTCTGACAACCCAAGAACTGAAGATCCGGATGCCATTATTGAAGAAATGAAAAGGGGGGTAAATGCAGCCGAAAAAAGAAAAGTGCTTTCTATAACCAAAAGAGACGAAGCAATAAGAACTGCTTGTGCCTTAGCGGAGCCCAAAGACATCATTTTAGTAGCCGGCAAAGGGCATGAAACTTACCAAGAAATTAATGGTGTGCGCAACCATTTCGATGATATGGAGGTGCTCAACGAATGTTTAACCGAACTGAATCAAAAGAAATAATATGCTGTATTACCTCTTTCAATATTTAAACGAAATGGATGTTCCCGGGAGTGGAGTGTTTGAGTACATCACTTTCAGAACAGCGGCATCTGTTATTGTATCACTTTTAATTTCAATGGTTTTTGGTAAAAGAATCATTGCTATGTTGCACCGTAAACAAGTTGGAGAAACAGTTCGCGATTTAGGTTTAGATGGGCAAAAAACAAAGCAAGGAACTCCAACTATGGGAGGGCTGATTATACTTGCTTCAATTCTTATTCCCACCTTGCTCTTCGCTAAACTGGATAATATCTACATCATTCTTATGCTGATTTCTACGGTGCTTTTGGGCGCAATTGGATTTGTGGATGACTACATAAAAGTTTTTAAGAAAAACAAAGAAGGCTTAGCCGGGAAATTTAAAGTTGTAGGTCAGGTAATAGTAGGGCTTTTTGTAGGCTCGGTGCTTTATTTTAATGATGATGTACTCGTTCAGCGAAAAGTAGATGTTGATCAAATTACTGAAAATAGTATAGTAGTAGAAAGGGCAAATGAAAGTCCATCGCAAGATTATAAGTGGGTGCAAAGTAAGTCGATGTACACTACCATTCCTTTTGTTAAAAACAACGAATTCGATTACGGAAAACTAATTGACTGGTGCTGTGACAATGCCATGGATTGGGCTTGGTTGGTTTTTATTCCCATTGTCATTTTTATAATTACGGCGGTTTCTAACGGAGCTAATATGACCGATGGATTGGACGGTTTGGCCACCGGAACTTCAGCCATTATTGGAGTTACTTTGGCTGTATTTGCTTATGTGTCGGGCAACACCATTTTTGCGGATTATTTGAACATTATGTACATCCCTCACTCCGGCGAGCTGGTAGTGTTTATCGGTGCCTTTGTGGGAGCTTGTGTTGGATTCTTATGGTATAACTCTTATCCTGCTCAAGTGTTTATGGGCGATACCGGTAGCTTAGCGCTTGGTGGAATTATTGCCGTTTTTGCATTAGCCGTTCGCAAGGAATTATTAATCCCGGTTTTCTGTGGGGTTTTCTTGGTGGAGAATTTATCGGTGATGATTCAGGTAGCTTACTTCAAATACACTAAAAAGAAATTAGGTGAAGGAAAGCGAGTGTTTTTAATGGCGCCGCTTCATCATCACTATCAAAAGAAAGGATATCACGAATCAAAAATTGTTTCACGCTTTTGGATTATCGGCGTAATGCTCGCCATTTTATCCATTGTGACATTGAAATTGAGATAATTAAAAATGAAAAATGGAGCTAAAATAGGCATTTTAGGTGGCGGCGAAAGCGGCATTGGAGCGGCTGTTTTAGCTCAGAGCAAAGGACTTGTACCCTTTGTTTCCGATTTAGGAAAGATAAAAGATAAGTACAAGGAAGTTCTTATAAACAAAAGTATTGAATGGGAAGAAGAGCAACACGATGAAGCGAGAATTTTAGCATCTGACTATGTGGTGAAAAGCCCCGGAATACCTTCAACTGTGCCATTGGTGAAAAAGTTAATAGCCAAAGGAGTTGAGGTGATTTCAGAAGTGGAATTCGGCTATCGTTTTTGTGAAGGTAAAATCATTGGAATTACCGGAAGTAATGGCAAAACAACCACTAGCAATTTGGTATATCACATGCTCAAAAAGGCAGGTTTAAACGTTGCCTTAGGCGGAAATGTCGGAAAGAGTTTTGCTTGGCAGCTAGCTACCGAAAAGCACGATTGGTATGTGTTGGAGTTGAGTAGCTTTCAGTTGGATGATATCGTTGATTTTCGAGCTGAAATAAGCATTTTGCTCAACATTACCCCAGACCATTTAGATCGCTACGAAAGCAGTTTCGAAAAGTACGCCGATGCAAAAATGCGCATTGTAAAAAATGCAAAAGCAGACGACTTTTTTATTTACTGCGCAGATAGTAAAGCGACTTTATCGGCGATGCAGCGCAATGATTGCAAAGCAAAGAAAATTCCTTTTTCAATACAAAATGAGCTCAATGAAGGAGCATATTTAAGCAAAGACGAACAATTAATTATAAACATAAACAACAACCATTTTACTATGTCAATACACGATTTAGCACTACAAGGAAAGCACAATCTTTACAATTCAATGGCATCAGGCATTGCCGGAAGAATATTGGATTTGCGAAAAGAGTTGATTCGCGAGAGCTTATCAGACTTTCAAAATGTGGAGCACCGCCTAGAGCGAGTAGCTACTATCCATGGAATTGATTTTATCAACGACTCAAAAGCAACGAATGTAAATTCTACTTGGTATGCTTTGGAGAGCCTTAACAAACCGGTAGTTTGGATTGTAGGGGGAGTAGATAAAGGTAATGATTATGGTGAATTGCTTCAATTGGTGAGAGATAAAGTCAAGGCCATCGTTTGCTTAGGCAAAGACAACAGCAAAATTATCGATGCCTTTAAAGGAGAAGTGAGTGAAATTCAAGAGTCATTATCGGCAGAAGATGCGGTAAGAAAAGCTTATGCCTTAGCTACTAAAGAGGATGCAGTTTTACTTTCTCCCGCCTGCGCAAGCTTCGACTTGTTTGAAAACTACGAAGACAGAGGACAACAATTTAAAAGAGCAGTAAGAGCACTTTAATTCTATGCAGAGTATTTTTAAATATATCAAAGGCGACCGAGTAATTTGGGCAGTTTCTCTATTGCTCGCAATTATATCTGTATTGGTTGTTTACAGTTCTATTGTTACCCTGGCATACAAATACCAAGGAGGCAATACGGAGTTTTATTTGTTCAAACACTCCATCATTTTAGGAGTGGGTTTCTTTTTGATGTATTTTGCTCATAAGCTGAATTACAAGTACTATTCAAGGATTTCTCAAATCTTTTTATTTATTGCGGTTCCGCTGCTATTATTTACCTTGCTGACAGGTGCTAGTATTAACAGTGCTAGCCGTTGGTTAATGATTCCTGTGATTAATCAGTCCTTTCAAACATCAGATTTGGCTAAATTAGCTTTAATCATGTTTTTAGCTAGAATGTTGTCAAAGCGTCAAGATAACATCAAGGATTTTAACCAAGCCTTTTTGCCCATTATGATTCCTGTTTTAATCATCTGTGGCTTGATTTTACCGGCAAACTTTTCAACTGCGGCCATGCTTTTTGTAACCTCTTTGGTATTGATGTTTTTGGGAAGAATTAATGTTGCTTATATTATCTCGTTAATTACTATTGGGGTGGTGTGTTTAGGTATTTTTATTGCCATTGTAATGAATAGCGACTATACCGGTAGGATTGGGACTTGGAAAAACAGGATTGAAAATTACATTGAAGGTGATGCTCAAGGAAATTATCAAGTAGAACAGTCGAAAATTGCCATAGCTACCGGCGGTGTGATTGGTAAAGGACCGGGAAGAAGTACACAGAGAAACTTCTTGCCTCACCCATACTCAGATTTCATTTTTGCCACAGTTATTGAAGAGTATGGATTGTTTGGAGGGGTGGTCATTGTGTTACTTTATTTGATTTTACTCTACCGGGGAGTCGTCATTTCTCGGAAAGCACCCAGAACTTTCGGTTCTTTATTAGCTATTGGTTTAAGCTTTAGCTTGGTGTTTCAAGCAATGATTAACATGGCTGTGGCTGTAAATTTATTTCCGGTAACTGGGCAACCCTTGCCGTTAGTCAGTATGGGGGGGACATCTATTTGGTTTACTTGCTTAGCAATAGGAATTATTTTAAGTGTTAGCGCCCACAGCGAAAAAGAATTGGAAAAGGAGGTTAGTCATGCCTAATTTAAAAGTGATCATAAGCGGAGGAGGAACCGGAGGACATATTTTTCCGGCCATAGCCATTGCCAATGCCATAAAAAAGAAAAGACCGGACACAGAGATTTTGTTTGTAGGCGCTAAAGGAAGAATGGAAATGACGAAAGTTCCTGAAGCAGGTTATAAAATTGTTGGTTTGCCAATAATGGGTTTGCAACGCTCATTGACTTTAAAAAATTTAAAATTTCCCTTCATGCTTTTAAAAAGCATGCGAAAGGCTAAAAAGCTAGTGAAAACTTTTAAACCTGATATTGCTATTGGCGTGGGAGGTTACGCTAGCGGACCATTATTGAGAGCTGCTTCAGCCGCTAAAGTGCCTACTTTATTACAAGAACAAAATTCGTATGCAGGATTAACCAATAAAATACTTGGCAAAAAGGCGCATAAAATTTGCGTTGCTTATGAAGGAATGGAGCAGTTTTTTCCGAAAGATAAAATTGTCATTAGTGGAAATCCCGTTCGTGAGGAAATGGTAAACATCGACGGAAAGAAAGACAAAGCATTAGCGTTTTTTGATTTAGAAAGTTCAAAGAAAACCCTTTTAATTGTTGGTGGAAGCTTAGGAGCTTGGTCGGTGAATGAGGCAGTTGCTCAAGCAATATCCAAATTTGAAAGCGCCGGCATACAAGTGGTTTGGCAAACCGGAAAGTTGTATCATCCAAAAGCAGTAGAACAAGCTAAAGGGAAAGAAAGTTGGCTGAAGGTTCATGAGTTTATTCAGCGAATGGATTATGCTTATGCAGTAGCAGATTTAGTAGTGTCTAGAGCTGGAGCAATTGCCGTTTCTGAGCTATGCTTGGTAAAAAAGCCGAGCATTTTTGTACCGCTACCTTCCGCCGCAGAGGATCACCAAACGAAAAATGCAAATGTTTTGGTGGGAAGAAATGCAGCAGTAATTATTAAGGATAATGAGGTGAGAGAAGAATTAGGTGAAAAGGTAATTGACTTGATTAATAATGAAAATGAATTAAATAGAATGAGCAGACAGATGGAGCCAATGGGCTTTAGAGATGCTGCAGATATAATCGCTGATGAAGCAATTAAATTGGCCATAAAAGCATGAAAATAGAGCAGAAGAACATATACTTTGTGGGCATTGGAGGTATTGGTATGAGTGCTTTGGCGAGATATTTCAACCAAAAAGGGCACAATGTAGCCGGTTATGATCGCAGTACAACTGATTTAACCAAAAGGCTGCAAACGGAAGGTATTGTTGTTAGTAGTATGGGGGAGGAAGACAGTATTCCCTTTACGCATCGAGATAAAAAAGATACATTAGTGGTGTTTACTCCTGCGATTTCTGCTGAGAACCCGATTTTGAGTTATTTTCGTGAAAATGGGTTTGAATGCTTAAAAAGAGCTCAAGTATTGGGTATCTTAAGTGAAGGTTTGAAAACTATTGCCGTAGCAGGAACGCATGGGAAAACAACAGTTTCTTCCATGATTGCTTACATTTTACATACTTCAGGAGTGAAGATTAATGCTTTTCTCGGAGGAATTTCACGTGACTTTGGAACTAATTTAATTGTAGAGGAAGGAGCCGAAATTATGGTGACTGAAGCCGATGAGTTTGATCGTTCCTTTTTACAGTTAAACCCCAATTTGGCTGTTATTACGTCAATCGACTTAGATCATTTAGATATATACAAAGACGAAAAAGATTTATTAAAAACCTATGGACAATTTGCCAATCAAATTAATTCTGATGGCGTGCTCTACAGTAAAACGAATGTAGTTAATCAACTGAAGTTGAAAAGCGGAGTAGAGTTGAAAACTTATGGTTCTGATGATGCTGAGGTTCGATATGGAAATTTAAAAATTGAAGACGGAAATTTTCATTTTGATTTATTAATAGGTGGTAAGCAATTAAAGGATGTAAAATGCGGTTTGCCCGGAATTCACAATGTAGAAAATGCTTCTGTGGCAATAGCACTATGCATGGAGTTGGGTTTGAGTGCGGAGGATTGCAAGAAAGCAATTGCAACTTTTCAGGGAGTAAAACGCCGTTTCGACGTTCATATTAAGCGCAAAGATTTCATTTATATTGACGATTATGCTCATCACCCACAAGAGATTGAGGCTTTGTTGAAATCAGTTCGTCAAATGTATCCCAATAAGAAAATAACTTTGGTTTTTCAGCCGCATTTGTATAGTAGAACAAGAGATTTTGGGGATGAGTTTGCCGAGGTGCTGCGAAAGGCTGATCAAACGGTTTTGCTCGACTTGTATCCGGCAAGAGAAAAACCCATAGAAGGAATTGATTCATTTTGGTTGGCTTCAAAAATTGACAAGAGTAGTGTTCCTGTTTATAATAAAAGTCAGTTAATGAATTATTTAAAGGATGAGAAAGTAGAAGTTTTACTAACTGTGGGAGCAGGCGATATAGATACCTTAGTTCCTGAACTAATTAGCTATTACGAATGATAAAAAAAGTGCTACATATAAGTTTGTGGGTGCTTTTAAGCGCAGGCATTTTGTTTTTGCTAGGCTTTGTAGAAAGTAAACAAAATGATCGCTTTTGCAGTGGTCTGGATATCTATATCGACAGAAGTAATGGAAACTTTTTTGTGGATGAAGATGATATTTATGCCATGGTTTATCATGAAGCCGATACTGTGGTTGGCAAAAAGTTAGTGGATATTAATAGTGAGGCTTTAGAACATAAAATAAACAATCATCCCTCAGTGGAAAAGTCGGAAGTGTACAAAACTATTGAAGGTAAATTGGTGGTTGAAGTGGAGCAGCGCACTCCAATCGTAAGAATTTTTGCTTATAATGGAGATAGTTATTACATCGATAGTACAGGTAGAATTATGCCTCCGTCTGCACAATATACCGCCAGAGTAATGGTGGCAAATGGTTATATTTTTGACAACTTTATAGAGATTAATCATTTAAATGCAAGAGAGTTGTCTGATTCTTTAGAAGTAAAGACTTTAGTAGATGACATTTTTGAATTAGCAGAATACATTAGAAAAGATGAGTTGTGGTCGGCTCAAATTGAACAGTTGTATGTTAATAAAGATTTTGAACTTGAATTGATTCCACGGGTTGGAAATCATAGAATTGTAATTGGAGATGCCACTGCTATCGATGAAAAGTTTGACAAGCTTAAAATATTTTATTACAAAGGATTAAGTAAAACAGGCTGGAACGAATACAGTGTAATCAATTTAAAATATGCAAACCAAGTGGTTTGTACAAAACGAATGTAATATGGATGATAGTTCAGACATAGTAGTAGGTTTAGACATTGGGACGACAAAAATTGTTGCCATTGCAGGTAGAAAAAACGAGCACGGCAAATTGGAAGTTCTTGGAATGGGTCGTTCAGAGTCGCTTGGTGTTAGTCGCGGTGTTGTGGCAAATATTGAGAAAACCGTTCAATCGATAAAAACAGCAGTAGAGGAAGCGGAAGCTAAATCTAATGTAGACATCTCTATTGTAAATGTTGGGATTGCAGGTCAGCATATTAAGAGCATTCAGCATAGAGGAACCAGAGTTAGAAACAGTGTTGAGGATGAAATTAGCCAAGAAGACATTGATATTTTGGTAAATGATATGAGCAAACTGGCTACTTTACCCGGTGAAGAAATTATTTCTATCATTCCACAAGAGTTTATCGTTGATCAGGAAGAAGGCATAAAAGATCCTGTGGGAATGTCTGGAGTTCGATTGGAAGCTAATTTTCACATTATTACTGGGCAAGTTACGGCGGCAAAGAATATTTACAAATGTGTTCACAAAGCCGGCTTAGAAGTACAAGAATTGATTTTAGAGCCTTTGGCTTCTTCAGCAGCTGTATTAAGTGAAGAGGAGAAAGAAGCCGGAGTTGTGCTAGTTGACATTGGCGGTGGAACAACTGATATTGCAATTTTTCAAGATAACATTATTCGTCATACAGCTGTGATTCCATTTGGAGGAAATGTAATTACTGAAGACATTAAAGAAGGCTGTAGCATAATTAAAAATCAGGCTGAATTGCTTAAAATTAAGTTCGGCTCAGCTTTAGCAAATGAAAGCCAGGAAAATGAAATAGTGTCGATTCCGGGACTTAGAGGAAGAGAGCCTAAAGAAATTTCAATAAAAAATTTATCGAACATTATTCAAGCTCGTTTAGAAGAAATCATAGAGCACATATATTATGAAGTGAAAAACTCCGGCTATGAGAATAAATTGATTGCCGGGATGGTAATCACCGGCGGCGGCTCGCAAATGAAGCACATCGGTCAATTGTTTGAGTATGTTACCGGGATGGATACGAGAATTGGCTATCCGAACGAGTATTTAGCGAAAGGAAACTCTGAAGAAATTACCAGTCCGATGTATGCTACAAGTGTTGGTTTAATCCTCAAAGGTTTTGAAACCTTAGAAAAACAAAAAGGGAAAATCAACAAAAATGAGGAAGGGGAAAGTGAGCCGGTGCGTCAAGCCAAATCGGCTAAACCAGGCTTGTTACAAAGTCTCCTCAACAAAGGAAAAGAATTTTTTGAAGAAGATTAATAGAAAAAAGAAAACCGTAATACAAACAAATAAAAACTCAACGTCATGGAATTTGATTTGCCAAAAGACCAATCATCAATTATAAAAGTTATCGGCGTAGGTGGCGGCGGTAGCAACGCTGTTAATCACATGTACAAGCAAGGAATTACCGGTGTAGATTTTATGATTTGCAATACCGATCAACAAGCTTTGGATTTGAGCCCCGTACCCAATAAAATTCAACTGGGTGCTACTTTAACAGAGGGTAGAGGAGCAGGTTCTAATCCGGAAGTAGGAAAAAATGCCGCCATTGAAAATGTGGATGAGTTAAAAGACATTTTGGAGAAAAACACCCAAATGGTTTTTATTACTGCAGGAATGGGCGGTGGAACCGGAACTGGTGCCGCTCCAATAATTGCTCAAACAGCTCGTGAAATGGGAATTTTAACGGTGGGAATTGTCACCATTCCATTTACATTCGAAGGTAGAAGAAGAAAGTTGCAAGCCGATGAAGGTTTGGCACAATTGAGAGAAAATGTAGATACCTTGCTGATTATTTGCAATGACAAATTGCGTGAAATGCACGGAAATCTAAAAATCTCTGAGGCTTTTTCAAAAGCAGACGACATTTTAACGGTAGCAGCTAAGGGTATTGCGGAAATTATTACAGTTGCAGGTTATATAAATGTTGACTTTGAGGATGTTAAAACGGTGATGAAAGATGGAGGTACAGCGATTATGGGATCTGCTGCAGCTGAAGGAGAAAGCAGAGCTACTAAAGCGGTTAGTCAGGCACTGGCATCTCCATTGTTGAACGATAATGATATTACGGGAGCTAACTACATTCTTCTGAACATAACTTCGGGTGACGAAGAGGTTTCTATGGATGAGATTGATGAGATTACGGAATACATTCAAGCAGAAGCAGGAAATACTGCAGATATTATTTGGGGTAACGGAGTAGATGAGTCTTTAGGCAATAAAATTAGTGTAACCATTATAGCTACAGGCTTCGGACAAAAAGAACCAACGGGTTTTGGAACTGAAAAAAAAGCAGAGAAAGTAGTTAGAGAGTTGAACGACAATGTGCCAACTTCAATTACTCAGTCGCCTGATCAAATGGAAAAAGCTGAAAAGGAAAAACCTCAAGAGCCAACTGTAAGAAAAGAGCATCAGGAAACTTTTGAGTTTACAATTCGCAAATCAGATGATAGTGCTGAACAAAAAAAGCCTTCAGCTGAAAAGGAAGTAAAGCGCTATACTTTAGAGGATGATTTAGAAGATCAAAATCCTGAGCAAACTCAATCAGATGAAGTGATAAATGAACAAGCAAAATCAACTGATAAAGTAAGCAGTAGCATTAAAAGAGAAAGTGACAATGATACTGAAGAAATGGAGGAGCAGCAAAAGCGAAGCATGGGGCGAATTGAGCGTCTAAAAGCTTTGGCTTTAAAAATGAGAACACCCAATGGCGTGAATGATTTAGAAAAAGAGCCTGCCTATAAGCGAAGAAACATTCAATTGGAAGACACCCCTCACTCTTCAGAATCGAATGTTTCTCGATATTCTTTAGGAGAAGACGAGGATAATAAAACCTCATTGAAGCAAAATAATTCTTTTTTACACGATAACGTAGATTAAATTAATTGGTTAACATAATTTGCGTGAAGGAGTCTGAGAGGGCTCCTTTTTTTTATTCGTTTAATATCTGTTTACTCGATTGAACTGATTTTTTTTATGAGAAATAGCTCAGCAGTCGTTAAATACTCATAGCTCTATTATTTTTCTGTTTGAAATTTAAAACCATTTCCGCTAGTCATTGATGATTGTCAATTAGTAATTAAACCTGTATTAGTAACTTCGCAAGAAAAACAAACACTATGAATTTAACAGATCAGATTAACGAAGATATAAAAGCAGCGATGAAAGAAAAGAACAAGGCGAAGTTAGAAGCTCTGAGAGCTATAAAGTCGGCTTTGTTGCTAGCGTCTACTGAAAAAGGAGCAAAGGAATCTTCTGAAGCTGCTGAATTAAAAATGCTGCAAAAACTAGTAAAACAAAGAAGAGATGCTGCAGACATTTATACCAACGAAGGTAGAAATGACTTAGCCGCAGAAGAGTTGGAGCAAGTAACAATAATTGAAAACTATTTGCCCGAGCAAATGACAGAAGAGCAAATTCGCTCAGAAGTTGATGCCATTATTAAAGCTACAGGAGCTAACTCTATGAAAGATATGGGTAAGGTAATGGGGCAAGCCAATCAAAAACTCGCCGGGAAAGCAGATGGAAATGTGATTGCTCAATTAGTGAAAAGAGCACTTGCACACAATGAGGTCTAGGCTTCTACAACTTTGTAGCTTTTTTCCCACAAATTATAGTTAAGCCATTTTCTTGTTAAATGTCATTTTTTTGGCTTTTAGTCTTTTATGAGGTTTGAACAACTTTGGCTTAAAATTATCGTTTAATGCGAGTATTAACTAATAAAACTATTTAATCATGAATATGACATCTAAATTATCCCTTTTTCTTGTTTTAGCTATTGGCTTATTTTCTTGTACAATGGTAAAAAGTCCACAGTCGGCTAGTTTCCATAAAGTAAAATATAATCCGCACTTAAAATTTGCCAATAAAACAAGCAAAGAGAAGCTGCCTGAAACAGTAAGTAGTTTTAAGGAAGAGAGTGCAGAAGAGTCGAACTCTAATGAAAAAGCTAAAGTGAAACCTATTCAGCGTTTAGGTAGCGATTTTCAAAATTTAACTGCATCTGTTAGCTCAATTTTAGCTCAGCCTAAATCAGTTGAGCAAAAAAAGCTGGAGACAGAGGTGTCAAAAACCAATGAACTTTCTAAAAGTAAGACAGAGCCAATTTTTAATTCTGATTTTAAAATAGAGAAAGAATCAAACATTACGTCTTATTTGAATAGCCCTGCTCCAGTGGCTTCAGATGAAGCGTTAGGCGATATTCTGTATATTATTTTGGTAGTATTGCTTATTTTAATTGTTATTAGTTTAATTGCTGAATTAGCAGGAGGTTTAGTTGGGGCATTAATTGCCGTGTTATTGATTTTGTTAATCTTAAGATTACTTGGCTACGTATAGTAGAAATAAAATAAAATAAAAGAGGGGTTGTTCTGTAAAAAGTGCAACCCCTTTTTTGATTTAGTAATTGGTGGTCATTAAATCGGTAGATGCATAGTTAATCATGAATCTGCTGACTAATCAGAAACCTAAAAAACAAAAAACCCGACTAATAGCCGGGTTTTTTGTTTTTATTTATCTGGTTGGGAGAATTACATCATTCCGCCCATGCCGCCCATTCCACCTGGCATTCCACCACCGGCAGGCATTCCACCATTGTCATCGTCTTCTTCATCGGCGATTACACACTCAGTAGTTAAGAACATACCGGCAATTGATGCAGCATTTTCTAGTGCAACACGAGAAACTTTTGTTGGATCAATCACTCCGGCTTTCAATAAGTCTTCGAAAACTTCTGTGCGAGCATTGTAACCAAAGTTCCCTTCGCCTTCTTTCACTTTCTGAACAATCACAGAACCTTCTCCACCGCTATTTCTAACGATTTGTCTCAATGGTTCAGGAATTGCTCTGCGTACAATGTCAATTCCGGTTGTCTCATCATCATTGTCGCCAGTTAGCTTTTCTAAGCTCGATAAAGCACGAATGAAAGCAACACCGCCACCTGGTACAATTCCTTCTTCTACAGCAGCTCTTGTTGCATGTAGGGCGTCATCTACGCGATCTTTCTTCTCTTTCATTTCAACTTCAGAAGAAGCACCTACGTAAAGAACAGCTACTCCACCGGCTAATTTTGCCAAGCGCTCTTGTAATTTTTCTTTGTCGTAGTCAGAAGTAGTGTTGTCAATTTGCGCTTTAATTTGATTTACACGCGCTTTGATATCTTCTTTGTTTCCGCTTCCGTTTACAATAGTTGTGTTGTCTTTGTCGATGGTGATTTTTTCACATTCACCTAAATCAGCTAAGTCGGCATTCTCTAATTTGTAACCTCTTTCTTCAGAAATTACAGTACCACCTGTTAAAATCGCGATGTCTTCCAACATAGCTTTTCTTCGATCGCCAAAGCCTGGTGCTTTAACAGCAGCCACTTTCAATGAACCTCTAATTTTATTTACTACCAAAGTAGCTAATGCTTCACCTTCAATGTCTTCTGCAATAATCAAAAGCGGACGGCTAGATTGTGCTGTTTTCTCTAAAACAGGAAGTAAATCTTTCATGCTGCTGATTTTCTTATCGAAAATCAAGATGTAAGGATTCTCCAATTGAGCTTCCATCTTTTCTGAGTCAGTTACAAAATATGGAGAAAGGTAACCTCTATCGAACTGCATACCTTCAACTACTTCAACTGTAGTTTCAGTACCTTTAGCTTCTTCAACAGTAATTACACCTTCCTTTTTTACTTTGCTCATCGCCTCAGCAATTAACTTTCCAATAGAGTTATCGTTGTTTGCTGAAATGGTAGCTACTTGCTCAATTTGTTCAGAATCTTCTCCAACAGTTTGAGAAATCTTTTTCAACTCAGCTACTATTTGCTCAACTGCTTTGTCAATTCCTCTTTTCAAATCCATTGGATTAGCTCCTGCAGCAACGTTTTTTAAACCCTGCGTAATGATTGCTTGCGCTAAGATTGTTGCAGTAGTAGTACCATCTCCTGCATCATCAGCAGTTTTTGAAGCTACTTCTTTTAGCATTTGAGCACCCATGTTTTCAATGGTATCTTTCAACTCAATTTCTTTTGCTACAGAAACTCCATCTTTAGTAACTGTTGGTGCACCAAACTTTTTGTCGATTACTACATTTCTACCTTTTGGTCCTAAGGTTACTTTAACTGCATTTGCAAGCTTGTCTACACCGGCTTTCAGTGCATTTCTTGCTGCTGTATCAAATACGATTTCTTTTGCCATTTTATCTTAATTTTTTTGATTGAATTAAACGATTGCGAAAATATCAGACTCTCTCATAATTAAGTAGTCTTTGCCTTCAATGCTAATTTCAGTTCCGGCATATTTGCCATACAATACATTGTCACCGGTTTTTACTGTCAATGGTTCATCCGGTTTGCCGTTGCCTACTGCAACTACTTTTCCTCTTTGTGGTTTTTCCTTTGCAGTGTCGGGAATAATAATTCCGCCTGCAGTTTTTTCTTCTGCCGCAGCCGGTTCAATTAGAACGCGATCTGCTAAAGGTTTAACATTTACTGACATATTATTAAAAATTTTAGAAATTAAAATTGTTTTTGAATTTACAATTGCGGCAATAGCAGAATATGTGCCACTGTGTTAAAACGGAAATTATAACAGTAGTCTACACTTTTGAGCAAAAAAAATGTCAGTATGGGTGACATACTGACATTTTAAAATCTTTTATTTTTTTGGATTACTCTGCCTCATCATCCGCAGGTACTTCTTCATCGCCTTGTGGTAATGCAGAATTTCCTTGCTCTGATGGAACGCCTTCTTGAATCATCGGTGCTTGGCTTTGTGGAATCACCACTTGATTTGCCTGATCAGTTAATTCCGACTCATTGGTATTAACTACTTCTTTTGTTCCTCCACCAATTAATGAAGATGAAATTACACTTAAGATCAATAGGGCAATGCCTAAAGTCCATGTGGCTTTCTCTAAGAAATCGGTTGTTTTTCTCACTCCCATTACCTGGTTAGATGAAGAGAAGTTAGAAGCTAAACCTCCTTTAGGGTTTTGTACTAATATCACCAAGATCAATAGAACGGCGACGATAAAAACAAGTACTGAAATAAAAATAAACATCTATTTACGTATTTAGTTGATTCTTTATTGACTGAATTTGGGCTGCAAAATAAACCTTTTTTTCTGGATATTTCAACTGTAACTTTTCATAAGCTTTAATTGCTTTTTCAAAGTTCTGCTGAGCTACATATATTTTGGCCAAAGTTTCTGTTACTAAGTCACCGTCCTCCTGAACACTTAGCTTTGCCATTTTTGAAGCAGAATAAAACTCCTGCTTCGGTCGATTTACCTTAGTAAAGCGCTTTATGGTTTCTTGTGTTTCCGGGCTAGCAGCTTGCCAAACTTTTTTTGTTTTCGCCTCTTCCTCAGAAAAATGACTTAACCATTCAGAAAACGGATGACTTCTATTTTCGTCAAATGAGCTTTTACTGACAGTCGGTTGTGCTTTTTCTTCTTTGCGCTGAAACTCTTGCTGCTGACTTTCTTTATTAATTTCATCAACCCTTTCGTCAACTTCGGTTAAAATACTGCTGCTAATTGCTTCAGTAAGTATTTGCTGATTAAGTAAATCTTCTTCTTCCGATGGGGTTTTTTCTTGAACAGAAGGGGCTTCAGTTTTGGATTTTAAACTTACATCTTCAGTTTCAGTTTTTGCAGCTACTTCGTTTGGCTTTGCATCTGAAAATAAGAGTGAATGTAAGCGTTTTCTGTTTGCTGCATAAGCAGCTGACTTTCGCAATTGCTTTTCAAAATTGATATTTTCCTCTTGCTGAAAAACCTTGCTTAAAAGCAGTTGAGCGGATTGAAAAAAGGGATATTCCGATAAAATGTTTTGCAAAGAAGAGATGTCATCTGCTTTTAAAGCAGAAGGCTCTTGAACATAAGCGATAAACTCTCCTTTTTTCATGAATAAGTGAAATTACCAATTTGTAACCGATTTGTTAAAAATATCCTGAACCAATTGGTCGTTTATACTTGCCAATAGTTGATCCTCAACTGCCGATAGCGTTTGAGAGGTTTCAAAGTCTTCAAATCTCGAAAAACTACTTTCAAAGTTCTGACTTTCATCAATATTGTTGGTGAATTTAACTTTCACCGTCATTGTAACTCTGGTTAAAGCCGCAGTTTCATTGCCTTGAATGGCAACTGGAGCAGAGCGGTAATCTGTGATGGCTCCTTCAAATTCTAAATCTCCATCAGACTGAACTAAAACTAAATTGGTTTGCGATAAAAAGATGTCTTTTAAAGACTCCGTAAATAGCTGTCCCGCAACGGGTGGTGCTAAAGATGCTTGCGAAGGGAAAAAGTCGATTGAAACCGTTTTTACTTCAGGAGAAATTGAGGCTCCGGTAAAGGATAAGGAAGCGGTACAGTTCCAGGAAAATGTGGCCACAAAAAGGGCAATTGTAGTGTATACAAGCTTTTTAATCATCTTATTTTTGAATATCGTACTCTTTAATTTTTCGATACAAAGTTCGCTCAGAAACTCCTAAATCCTCAGCGGCATATTTGCGCTTTCCATTGTGTTTTTCCAGCGCTTTGATAATTAATTTTTTTTCAGCCTCAGCAATGGAGAGTGATTCATCCTCCGCTTCCTCTTCTACTTCTTGGTAGATTTCTTCTTCAACTTCACTTTCTTCTTGTGGAACGAAATGTTTGCTTTTGCTTACTTGATCATTACTTTCCATGGATTTGCTTGGAGCAAATTGCTCTAATTGAATTCCCCCTTCATTCGCCTGAGCTGCTTGTCCATATAACCTTTCGTAAGCCTGTGAATTTACATCTGACTTGTTTGTTTCGCTACCGTTTTGAAGAACCTGGTAAACAACATGCTTTAAGTCATTCACATCTTTTTTCATTTCAAAAAGCACTTTGTAAAGTATTTCTCTTTCCGACAAACCTTCTTTTTCTCCACTGTAAATTATGGGTAAGCTACTTCCGGCTTGCTCAGGTAAATACTTTTTGAGCACTTCAGCGCTAATGTATTTGTCTTGCTCAATTACTGAAATTTGCTCGGTTACATTTTTTAATTGTCGAATGTTTCCCGGCCAACGGTACTTTATTAAAAGCTCTTTTGCCGAATCGCTTAATCGAATCGATGGCATTTTATATTTATCGGCAAAATCGGAAGAGAATTTTCTAAAAAGCAAATGAATGTCTTCCTTGCGTGCCCGCAAAGGAGGAATCTCAATAGGAACGGTATTTAATCGATAAAATAAATCTTCTCGAAATTTATTTTTCTTAATCGCTTCAGGGATATTTACATTCGTTGCTGCTACAATTCTTACATTGGTTTTTTGCACTTTTGAAGAACCCACTTTCATAAACTCTCCACTTTCCAAAACTCGAAGTAATCGAGCTTGTGTAGGCAATGGTAATTCCGCTACTTCATCTAAAAAGATGGTGCCTCCATCGGCTACTTCAAAGTAACCTTTGCGCATTTCATGAGCTCCGGTAAAAGAGCCTTTCTCATGACCAAACAGCTCTGAGTCAATCGTGCCTTCCGGAATTGCTCCGCAGTTTACAGCAATGTATTTATTGTGTTTTCTCGAGCTGAGCTGATGAATGATTTGCGGCATAGCTTCCTTTCCCGATCCACTCTCGCCGGTAATTAATACCGATAAGTCAGTTGGAGCCACTTGCACAGCAATATCAATGGCTCTGTTTAAGCCTTCGGAATGACCAATTATTCCAAATCTTTGTTTGATTTGATCGTGTTTCATGCTACCGCTTCTCCTAATAGTGTGGCTGAAGTACAGTCGTTTATTTTTACATCAACATAATCTCCAGCTTTGTAATTTCCCCTTGGAAAAACTACTACAGAGTTATGTGTGTTTCTACCGTAAAGTTCTTTGTCAGATTTTTTGGAAACACCTTCAACTAATACTTTATATGTTTTTCCAATATCCTTTTTCAATTGCTCAAATGAGTGTTCTTGTTGTAAAGCAATAATTTCTGATAATCTTCTTTGTTTTACTTCTTCCGGAACGTCATCTTCAAATTTTCTTTGTGCTAATGTATTTGGTCGCTCTGAGTATTTAAACATATATGAAAAGTGATACTTCACTTCTTCCATTAAGCTCAAAGTGTCTTGGTGTTCTTCTTCCGTTTCGGAGCAAAATCCGGCGATTACATCAGCTGAAATAGCACAATCAGGAATGATTCTTCTGATCGCATTTACGCGATCTAAATACCATTCTCGACTGTATCCTCTATTCATCATCTCTAAAACTCGACTATTTCCCGATTGGAATGGTAAATGAATGTAATTGCAAATGTTGTCGTACTTTGCCATTACGTGCAATACATCATCGGTCATGTCTTTTGGGTGAGAAGTTGAAAAGCGCACACGCACATTTGGGTCTACCTGAGCCACCATTTCCATCAACTGAGCAAAGTTTACACTTTGAGCTTTTTCTTCTTCAGATAGCTTTTCGAATTCTTTTTTAGGTCCGCCACCATACCAAAGATAAGAGTCAACATTCTGTCCTAACAAAGTAACTTCTTTGTAGCCATTTGCCGACAGTTCTCTTACTTCGTTTACAATGGTTTTTGGATCTCTGCTGCGCTCCCTTCCTCTTGTAAAAGGAACTACACAAAAAGTACACATATTGTCGCAGCCTCTAGTAATAGAAACAAAAGATGTAACTCCATTTCCACCCAAACGCACAGGGCTTATATCTCCATAAGTTTCCTCTTTCGAAAGAATAACATTTACTGCTTTTCTACCTCCATCCACTTGATTAACCAGTTGTGGTAAATCGCGATAAGCATCAGGACCAACAACAATGTCTACTAATTTTTCTTCATCTAATAATTTCGATTTCATGCGCTCAGCCATACAGCCTAAAACGCCGATAATCATTCCAGGCTTTTCTTCTTTTACTTTGTGGAAGCTACTTAACCGCTTTCTAACTGTTTGCTCAGCCTTTTCTCTAATTGAACAGGTATTGACAAAAACAATATCTGCATCCTGCATAAGTTTGGTAGTTTCATAACCTTCTTTCTCCAAAATGGAGGCAACAATTTCACTATCTGAAAAATTCATCTGACAGCCGTAACTCTCAATATAAACTTTCCTTCCGTTAGAGCTCGCACCTTTTGAATAGCGCTCAATAGCTTCTCCTTGTCTCGTTTCGTCAATCTCTTTGCTCGCCGTTTCTAACATTATTATGTACGCTTATTAAATGAATGCCCAAAATTAGTCAAAATATAAAAGCTGTGACAAAATGGCATATTTCTCTTGTGTAAACTTGAGAATTTTTTGTAAATTTTTATATTATATGAAATATAATATAGAAGAACAAGCGAACGATTTCTTATTTAAAGTTGTTTGTTGGCTTATAAATAATGATTTTATTTGCCCTGCAAAATTTTTGCATTGCACACACAAAACAATTTAATAGTATGTCTAAGAATTTAGTCATAGTGGAGTCACCCGCTAAAGCCAAGACAATCGAGGGTTTTCTCGGGAAAGACTTTACTGTAAAATCAAGCTTCGGGCACATCAGAGACCTCCCCGGAAAGAATATTTCCATTGATATTGAAAATAACTTTGAACCGGAATATGTGATTTCCGACGATAAGAAAAAGGTAGTTGCCGAATTAAAGAAGCTGGCAAAAAAAGCAGAAATGATTTGGCTAGCGACGGATGAGGACCGCGAGGGAGAGGCAATTTCTTGGCATTTATTGGAAGCTTTAGGTTTAGATGAAAAGAAGACAAAACGTATTGTTTTTCACGAGATTACGAAAAATGCAATTACCAAAGCCATTGAAAATCCTCGTAAACTTAACCGCGATTTAGTGGATGCACAACAAGCGCGTAGAGTATTGGATCGTTTGGTGGGTTATGAATTATCTCCCGTGCTTTGGAAAAAAGTAAAACCTTCTCTTTCTGCCGGTCGTGTGCAATCGGTTACTGTTCGCTTAATTGTAGAGCGTGAGAGAGAAATAATGAACTTTAAATCACAAGATTTTTATAAGGTTGTTGGTTTTTTTAACTTAGATGGAGGACAATCATTTAAAGCTGAAGTAAGTTCAAGGTTTAAAACTTATGAGGAAGCGAAAGCTTTTTTAAAGGAATGTGAAAAGTCGAATTTTTCGATTAAAGACCTTGTAAAAAAACCGGCTACTAAAAGTCCATCGGCGCCTTTTACCACTTCTACATTGCAACAAGAGGCAAGTAGAAAGCTCGGTTTTTCAGTTTCTCAAACAATGATGGTCGCCCAAAAGCTTTATGAAGCCGGAAAGATTACCTATATGAGAACAGATTCTGTTAATTTATCGGATGATGCGATTAAAGCAGCAAAGAAATATATAAGCCAGGAATTTGGTGCAGACTTTTCCAAATCCAGAAAATTTGCCACTAAATCAAAAGGAGCACAAGAAGCACATGAGGCAATTCGTCCGACAAATGTGTTTACAAGCTCACTGCCAGGCAGCTCTCAAGAAAGCAGATTGTATGACTTAATATGGAAGCGAACGATTGCTTCTCAAATGAGCGAAGCAAAAATTGAAAGAACTACTGCAACAATTGACGTTTCAAATTCAAAAACAGACTTTACTGCTAAAGGTGAAATCATCACTTTTGAAGGTTTCTTAAAGGTGTACCTTGAGTCAACTGACGATGAGAACGAAGAGGAGCAAAGCGGTATGTTGCCTCCATTAAAAAAAGGAAGTGACTTAAATTTAGAGGAAGTAGTCGCAACACAGCGATTTACAAAGCATCCTCCTCGCTATCAAGAGGCCAGCTTGGTGAGAAAATTAGAAGAGCTGGGCATTGGTCGACCTTCAACTTATGCGCCAACTATTTCTACGATTCAAAAACGAGGATACGTTATAAAAGAAAGTAGAGAAGGGGAAGAGCGCAAGTACAAAGTACTTACACTTGATCAAGACGGACTCAAAGAGAATGAGCAGACAGAACGAACCGGAGCTGAAAAAAACAAATTATTTCCAACTGATATTGGAATGGTGGTGACGGACTTTTTATCGGATCACTTTAAGAATATTATGGACTATGGTTTTACTGCTGATGTAGAAAAACAGTTTGACGACATTGCTCAGGGGATGCTAAAGTGGAATAAAATGATTGAAGACTTCTATGGACCTTTCCACGATAATGTAGAAGATACTTTAGAAAATGCAGACCGAGCAAAAGGAGAGAGAAAACTGGGCATTGATCCCAAAAGCGGTAAACCGGTTTATGCAAGAATCGGTCGTTATGGAGCAATGGTGCAAATTGGTGACGTAGAGGATGAGGAAAAACCAAAGTTTGCTTCCTTGTTAAAGGATCAAAGTATTGAAAATATCACTTTTGAAGAAGCCATGGACTTGTTTAAACTCCCCCGTGAGGTTGGCGAGTATGAAGGTAAAAAAGTGACCGCTGCAATCGGTCGTTTCGGTCCTTACATTCGTTGGAACAATCTTTTTGTTTCCTTGAAAAAAGCAGAAGGGGATGACCCAATGACCGTGGATATGGAAAGAGCTGCTGAGTTGATTGAAATTAAAAAAGAGCAAGAAAAGAACAAATACATTAAAACTTTTGAAGAAGATAAAGATATTCAGGTTTTAAACGGGCGTTATGGGCCATACATTAAATACGGTAAGAAGAATATCAAAATTCCGAAAGATAAAAAGCCGGAAGAGTTAACATTAGAAGAGTGTAAAGCGATAGCTGAAGCTGCTCCAGCCAAAAAAGGTAGAGCTACAAAAGCCAAGAAAACGACTAAGTCGACAGCTAAGAAAGGCAAAACAACAAAAGCTAAGAAAAAGTAGAAATGGATTTACTTCATTATTTCGCTCCTGTTGAACCAAATGTTGAGTACGCTCCAAATCAAATGGGGAGCAAACTAAAGCTAATGGTTTCCGAAGAGGATTTAGAAGAGGTGGATGTGGTTTTGTTTGATGTACAAGAGGATCGTTATTCAAATAATACCGGTTGCGCCAAAGCAGGGAATGAAATCCGAAAGTATTTATATCAGCTATATCAAGGCGACTATAAGTTAAATGTAGCTGACATTGGGAGTTTAAAAGCCGGCAATAGAGTAGAGGATACTTACTTTGCACTTGAAGAGTGTTTGGTTTACTTCATGAAAAAGCAAATTCTACCGGTTATTATTGGAGGTAGTCAAGATTTAACGTTTGCTAATTACAAAGCCTATGTTCATTTGGAGCAAATGGTAAACTTAGTAAGTATCGACGAAAAGTTTGCTTTGGGAAATAGTGATAGCAATATTAATTCAAGCAATTACATGAGTAAATTGCTGTTTCAGCAACCGAATGTGTTGTTTAATTACAGTAATTTAGGGTATCAAAGTTACTTTGTCGATAAGCAAGAGTTAAGTGTGTTGGATGAGTTGTTTTTCGATATCCACCGACTTGGATTATTAAAAGCAGACTTAAAACTAGCAGAGCCTATTATAAGGAATGCCGATTTTATCAGCTTTAATATGGGAGCCGTTTCTCAAGCCTTTGCAGCAGCAAACGCCAATGCATCTCCCAATGGATTTACCGGAGAAGAAGCTTGTCAGCTGGCGAGGTATGCAGGAATGAGCGATAAGTTAAGTTCTATTGGCTTTTACGAATTTAATCCAAGCATTAAGGATGGAGGAATGACAGCACATTTAATGGCGCAAATGATCTGGTACTTTATCGATGGGTTTTACAATCGGAAAAAAGATTTCCCGGCATGCAATAAATCTGATTATGTAAAATACACTGTTGCCATTGATGAGGGCAATCAAGAAATTGTTTTTTATAAAAGTCCCAAAAGTGATCGTTGGTGGATGGAAGTTCCCTATGCAGCAGGATTAACAAAAAAATACGAACGACATTTAATGCTGCCTTGCAATTATGAGGATTATTTAACAGCCACAAAAAATGAAATTCCCGAGCGATGGTTTCAAACTTTTAAGAAATTAAAATGAGGCCTGAGATGTTAAAATTTTAACATTAATGCTTGAAAAAATAAATTGGAATTTAAATTTTGGGTATTTTAGGCGCTTAAAATAGTACGAAACCATTCAAAAGTCACCGAAACCTAGACTATGAAAAAAATTTTATTAGTTGCATTTGTTGTTGTAAGTTGTGTGGGAGTCAATGCTCAACAAGATCCGCAGTTTACTCAAAATATGTTTAATCGCTTGTATGTTAACCCCGGTTTTGCCGGTTCAAATGGTTCTATTTGTGGTACACTAATTAATAGAGAACAATGGATGGGTTTTGAAGGTAATCCAAAAACAACTGTTTTTAGTGCCGATGGAGGGTTTAAAGTTCGACAGAAATACCAAATGGGTGGTGGATTAAGTATTATGCAGGACGAACTTGGCCCAATAAAATCATTAAATGTTAAGTTAGCTGCATCTTATCACCATAGAATACAACAAGGTGTTTTGGCTATTGGATTAGATTTTGGAATTTTTAACCAGTCAATTAACGGTGAGTGGAGAACTTCTAGTGGAAATTTTGATGGTACTGAAGATCCTTCAATACCCAATAGCGAAGCAGGAAAAACTTCTTTTGATTTAGGAGGTGGCTTATATTATTATACAAAAGACTTGTATGTAGGTATCTCTTCTACACATTTAAACCAGCCAACTATTTCAGATAAACCTGATGAACAGTCAGCTTATAATTACGAACAAGTAAGACATTACTATGTAATGGCGGGCTATAACTATCCATTGTCTGTTGGGTTTGGAGAGCTTGAGCTTCAGCCGTCCATCTTTGCTAAAACAGATGGAGTTTCTACACAGTTAGATTTAAATACAAATGTTCTATACAATAATCTGGTGTGGGCGGGCGTTTCATACAGACTTGAAGATGCTGTTTCGTTCCTTGCAGGAGTTAAATTGGAAGATATTGGAATGGTGCCTGCTGAATTGCAACCGCTTCAGATTGGGTTGGCTTATGATTTTACAACATCAGAGTTGAGTAATCACAGTGATGGAAGTATGGAATTTATGTTACGTTACTGTTACAAGATAAGCAAAGCATTGAAAATTGAAAGATACAAGAGTGTGAGATTCTTGTAATGATAATATTAATAAGTCTTTACAATATAATATTCAAAATTGAAACAAATTCAAAAAAATACAGTATACTTGCAAGTCTCAAATAAAATGCGACTTATTAACACGCATTTGTTAAAACTTAAGGCCATGAGAAAATTGACCTTCATTTTAGTTATTATGATTGCATCATTAACTGCATGTGATCAAGGTAACGGTGAACTAATAGGAGTACAAGGAAGACCGGAGTTCTATCAGCCGGTTCCTTATGGAATGTTATTGATTCCTCAAGGTAGTTATACTATGGGGAATACTGATCAAGATGTTCCTGGAGCACGAACTTCTAAAACAAAAGTTGTTTCTGTTGCTCCCTTTTATATGGATCAAACGGAGATAACCAATAATGAGTATCGCCAATTTGTACATTGGGTGCGTGATTCTATTGCTCGTAAAATCTTAGCTGAAGAAATTAGCGAAGAGGAGTATTTGTTTACTGTTAATGCTTATGGAGAGGATATTGAACCTCCAATTTTGAATTGGGATGCTGAAATTGATTGGCATGGAATGGAAGAGCGTGAAGCTTTAGAGCCAATGTATCTTCCTGATTATGAAAGGTTTTATGGTGCGCGACAAATAGATACCAGAAAATTAAACTACGAGTATTTCTGGATTGATTACAAACAAGCAGCTGCTCGAGCTAATAGAGAGCAAGGACAGATAGATCGTTCTATTTTTATAAAGAATGATATTATTAATGTATATCCTGATACCTTAGCATGGGTTCACGACTTTAGTTATTCCTTTAATGAGCCTATGACCAATGCTTACTTTTGGCATCCTGCTTATGATGACTATCCTGTAGTAGGTGTAACTTGGAAGCAAGCTAGAGCATTTGCAATATGGAGAACAAATCTATTAAATACCTTCTTGCGTCAAAGAGGTATGACAGATGTTCAGTACTTTAGATTGCCAACTGAATCTGAGTGGGAGTATGCAGCTCGAGGGGGATTAGATAATAATCAATATCCATGGGGTGGTCCATACATTAGAAATACCGCAGGTTGTTTTCTAGGAAACTTCAAGCCACTAAGAGGAAACTATGTTGATGATGGTGGATTTTATACTGTGAAATCTTATGCTTATAATCCGAATGATTATGGGTTGTTTTGTATGGCAGGAAATGCAGCTGAGTGGACAAGTAACGCTTATGATGAAGCGGCTTATGACTTCGCTCATGACTTGAATCCGGATTACACTTATGATGCCAAGGATTCCGACCCTCCTTCTCTTAAAAGAAAAGTGATTCGTGGAGGTTCGTGGAAAGATGTAGCTTATTACCTACACAATGGTACTCGTACATTTGAATACCAAGATACAGCAAAATGCTACATTGGATTTAGAAACGTAATGTCTTATTTAGGACGTCCAGAAAATAATGAAGAACTGTAATTAATTATTTGCCACAACTAATTAATTTCAATTGCTAATTTTTATATAACTTAAAATTAAACTAATGGGATTTGTAGAATTTTTATTTGAAACAAAAAAAGGGAAAAAAATCATGGGGCTTCTTTATGGCCTCGGTGCTGCTGTTGTAATTGTTGGAGCACTTTTTAAAATTGAACACTGGCCTGGTGCTAGTACAATGCTTATTATTGGTTTGGGAACAGAAGCATTAATTTTTGCCGTTTCAGCATTTGAACCTCCCCATTCTGAGGTTGACTGGACTTTAGTGTACCCTGAATTAGCAGGAATTGAAGATGATCAACTAACTGAGGCTACAAGAAAGAGGGGTAAAGGTGGTTCTGGAGATGCAGTTTCTCAAGAACTAGACAAAATGCTAGAGGAAGCGAAGATTGGTCCTGAACTAATAGAAAGTTTAGGTAGTGGCTTTAGAAATCTAGCTGATCATGCGTCTAAATTAAATAATATTTCTGATGCTTCTGTAGCAACTGAAGAGTATGTAGAAAATGTAAAAGGTGCAGCCGGAAGAATGAGCGTATTGTCTGATTCTTATGAAAAAGCTGCTGAAACTTTAACCGGAATGACTGTTTCAACTGAAGATGGCAATACCTATGCTGATAATTTAAGAAGCATTAGTGCAAAGCTATCTGAATTGAATAATGTATATGAATTACAGTTGAACTCTGCATCTGAGCACATGGAAGCGAGTAAGAGAGCTTATGAAGGTATTCATGGAATGATGGATAACTTACAAGAGTCAGTAGAAAGTACTCAGGCATACAAACAAAATATTACTGAGTTGGCTAACAACTTAAGTTCCTTAAATACTATTTACGGAAATATGCTTAATGCAATGAATGCCGGAATGGGTACAAGAAACGAAGCATAATTAAACCAATTTTTTTTCTAACCTAATAAATATAAATTAGAATGGCAGGAGGTAAATTATCACCGCGGCAGAAGATGATTGGTATGATGTATTTGGTACTTACAGCGCTTTTGGCAATGAACGTATCAAAAGACATATTAAATGCTTTTGTTACCGTAAATGACGGTCTTGAAAAGACAAAAAATAATTTTAGAGACAAGAATGAAGATCAGTATGCAGCTTTTCAAGCATCATATAGTGAGAACCAAGCAAAAGTTGGTCCTTTCTATAATAAGGCAATGGAAGTGAAGAAATTAGCTGATGAAATTGTAAACTATATTGATCAAATTAAAGTAGAAATCATTGCAGGAGTTGAACCTTCTATTCCTAAAGAGAAAATTATAGGAAAAGATGAGTTCGGGAGTGATACAATCTTAAACTTGATGAATGTAAGAGTTAAGGATAACTATATAGTACCTACTAATATTTTAGTTGGTTCCGAACCCGCAAATCCAAAAACAGGGAAATATTCAGCTCTTGAGTTAAAGTCTAAGTTGGAAGGTTTTAGAGACAAATTAATTACATATTTGCCTGCTGAGTCTGCTATCGCAAACTCACTACAAGAAACTTTTAAGTTCGGGGAGAAAAGGAATGCTTCAGGTGTTGTTGAGAACTGGCCTTCATATAATTTTTATGGAGTACCAACGGCTGCAACTGTAACCTTGTTAACGAAAATTCAAACTGATATTAGAAATGCCGAGTCTGACTTAGTTAAATACTTATATGCTTCTGTTGATGCAGCATCATATAAGTTTAACGTACTAGAGTCCGCTGTTATATCTCCTTCAAATTATATAATACAAGGAGATACATTTAGAGCTGAAGTGTTCTTAGCAGCATTTGATAGTACAAAAAATCCTCAAGTATTTCTTGGAGAAGAGTATGACTCAACTAACGCTACTGTTACAGGTGATACTATTGGTGTTGAAGTACAGCAAGGAAAAGGCTTTATTAAAATACCAGCAAGAGCTGAAGGTGATTTTACCTACGAAGGTGTAATTAAGTATAAGGCTCCATCTGGTGAAATAAATAACTACCCGTTTAATGTAGCCTATAAAGTAGCAAAACCTAGTACAACTATTTCAGCAACTAAAATGAACGTATTTTATTTAGGTGTTGATAATCCGGTTGATATTTCTGCTCCGGGAGTTGCAAAAGATCAAATTACTGCATCAATTTCAAATGGTTCAATTTCAAAATCACCTGAAGGTTGGGTTGTTAAGCCTGGAAAAGTTGGTACAGCTAACGTTTCTGTAACAGCAGAAGTAGACGGTAAGCGTCAGAATATGGGAAGCATGGAGTTTAGAGTAAAAAAAATTCCTACTCCTATAGCTGAAGTATCAGGGAAAAACTCAGGTGCTGTTCCAAAAAATAAACTAGCGGCTACAGCCGGTATTATTGCTAATATGGAAAACTTTGAGTTTGATGTAAGAGTTGTTGTTAGTTCATACGACTTTGTTTATGTTCAAGCGAATGGTTTATCTAAGACAATAAGTGTTACCGGTCCGCGTTTTGATGACCAAGTTAAAAATGTACTTAGAGCAATTGCTCCGGGTTCTAGAGTAACTTTCGAGAATATTAAGGTTAAAATGCCTGATGGAGAGTTAAGAACATTAAGCCCGGTGGTAATTAAAGCCATATAAAACCTATAATTATGAAAAGGATTGTTTTATTTTTAATCTTAAGTGCTTTCTTTATTAACAATGATCTCAAAGCTCAAGAAGTTTTGGATGGTATGTTTATTAAGGAAACCAATCCAACTAGAAGAGTAGTACCTTATACGCATATTCGTGAGGCAGATGTAATGTTCTATAAAAGAGTATGGAGAGTGATTGATTTAAGAGAAAAGATAAATCATCCTCTTTACTTCCCTACTCAAGAAATAAGTGAAATTGGATATAATAGACAATCCTTATTTCATGTGTTAAAAAAGGGAATTGAGGAAGGTTCAATACAGGCCTATGAGGAGCAGGCAGATGGAGGTCAGTTTAAAGTGCCATTGACAAAAACAGCTGCCATGGATAAACTTTCTGAAGAGCGAACAGGTACTGATATCGATCCGGAAACAGGCTTAGAAATACAAACTAGCTATACGATTGACGTTAATGCCGGAGATGTAAAAGAGTATTGGATTAAAGAAGATTGGGTATTTGATCGTGAACGTTCTGTTATGGAAGTTAGAATAATTGGAATGCTACCAATTATTGAAAAAGTAAATGCAGAAACAGGGCAAACTAAAAGAGAAGGTTTATTTTGGATTTATTTTCCTGAAGCTAGATATGTCTTAGCCAATCAGGAGGTATATAATCCAAATAATGATGGTGAACGCTTAACTTTCGAAGATTATTTTAGAAAACGTATTTTTAGTAGCTACATCTTTAGAGAAACAAATGTTTACGATAATAGAGTGCTAGAGAAATATGTTAAAGGAGTAGATCGTCAATTAGAAGCAAGTCGGATTGAAGAAGAAATCATCAACTTCGAACACGATCAATGGCAATTCTAAGTTATCTTAATTGATTAAATAATTCACAAACCCTGCCAATTTGGTGGGGTTTGTTGTTGTATAAGGGTAAAGAATGAACAAAGAGATTCTAAGACTAGCGATTCCTAATATAATTACTAACCTTAGTGTACCCCTAGTTAGCTTAGTCGATTTAGCGCTCATGGGTCGCATGCCCTCTACAGCTTATATTCTTGCCATGGGCTTTGGTACGGTTATCTTTAATTTTATTTATTGGGCTTTTGGTTTTTTGAGAATGGGTACTACCGGAATGGTTTCTCAAGCTTATGGTAAAAGCGACAATAATACTAGTCGAGACTTACTCATTAAGGGTTTATCCATTGCATTTGTTGCCGGATTATTGATGATCTTATTTCAATATCCGTTAAAAGAAGCAGCTTTGTTTTTAATTAATCCTGAGAGTGAAGTTGTTGCTCCACTTTCAACTTACTTTAATTATCGAATATTTGCTGCTCCTGCAACTATTTCGCTCTTTGTTATTAGTGGTTGGCTACTAGGTATGCAAAATGCAAAATGGGCGATGATTTTAGCTTTAACTGTAAATGGAATTAATGCCGTTTTGAGTTTTGTGTTGGTTCATTATTTTAAGCTAAATATTGCAGGTGTGGCTATAGGAAAAGTTATAGCTCAATATAGCGGTTTATTAATAGCAATACTAATTTTCAAAAGCAAATATGAACTAAATATTCAATTATCCGATTTTAGACGTATTTTAAAGAGTAAAGGCTGGAGGTCTTTTATAAGTGTTAATTCAGATATTCTAATTCGCACACTTTGTTTAATCTTTACAATGTCGTTTTTTAAAACAAAAGCTGGAAATGTAGACCCTATACTTGGAGCTGCAAATATTCTATTATTAGAGTTTATCAGCATTTCTGCCTATGGAATTGATGGCTTTGCCTTCGCAGCGGAAGCCCTTTCCGGTAAGTATTTTGGCTTGGGCAAAAAAGAGTCTTTTATGAAATCGGTAAAAGTAGCAATGAAGTGGGGGCTTGGAATAGCAGTTTTGCTTTCTATTGTATTTGTTTTTTTTGGGGAAGAACTGTTGTTTGTTTTAACGAATCAAAAAGAAGTATTGAATGCTGCTTTAGTCTATTTGCCTTGGTTAATCGCAGCTCCCATAATTAATAGCTTTGCCTTTATTTGGGATGGGATTTATGTAGGGACAACTACTTCAAAAGCAATGAGAAATACGATGATATTTTCCACTTTTGTAATTTTCCTGCCTGCTTTTTTTATTGGAGATCATTATTTGAATAATCATGGTATATGGCTAGCATTTAGCCTTTTTATGCTTTCTAGAGGAGTATTTCAGTCGTTTTTAGCTAAATCGTATATTTTTAATCGTTTATGACTTTCTTAAGAGATCAATACAGTTTTTTGAAACCTCATGTCTGCCTTTAAAGGGGTGAGCTTCTACTTCTAAGTCTAGTGTTTTGATGAATTCAATTTGTGCTTTAGCTTTATCAATCGCTAAGAGTTTGTCCTCGTCTCCATAAAAATAATGAACCTTTTTGAGCTGATTGATTTTGAAGTCTTCAGCAGTAAGCTCCGGAGGAACACTTCCTGAGCATGCAAACAGCTCAATGTCTTTATCATTAAGCTGAGCAGCCCATCTAAAAGCAGTTGAAACACCTTGAGAAAACCCTAGAATTGCTAGATCATTAAATGAGTAATTACTTTTTAACTCTTTTAGCAGCAAGTTCAAATAATTGATATAATCTTTGATTTCGTCTTCTCTTTCATGAGAGGTCATCCAACTGGCGGCGGGTTTTCTGAACTTATTGTAAAACTTTGAAAGTGCCTCCGGTGCAACCACCAAAGTATTGGTACTTTGCAAGGCGTCAAAATTCTTAATGAAATCTGAAGCAAGTTCTGCATAGCCGTGAATGGCAATTAACAGTCGATTTATTTGCCCCTTTGGTTGTAGGATATGATGTGCTTCCCTAAATAGCGTTGTCCGTTTTTGGTTAATATTTAACTACATTTTCACATCTAAAATTTGTCAAGTCTAAATTATAACAGTGAAGTTTTGCACATTTTAAGCCCTAATTTATCACTAATTTTGCCGCATGGTTGGAGTAAATAATGTGAGTCTGCACTTTGCTGATCGAGCAATCTTTAATGACATTACTTTTATTGTAAATAAGCTAGACAGAATTGGTTTAGTTGGCAGAAATGGTGCCGGTAAGTCTACTATGCTTAAAAGCTTAGCCGGAATTCAAGCAATTGATTCTGGAAGTATTTCCTTTCCAAATGGTCTAACAATCGGTTATTTGCCCCAAGATATGGATTTTGTGAGTGGTAGAACCGTATGGAAGGAAACCGAAACTGCATTTGGCAAAACCTTAAGCCTGCAGGATCGCATTGATGAAATTAATCATGAACTGGCAGTTAGAGAAGACTATGAATCCGACAGTTATTTAAGTTTGCTGGATGAATTGGCAGAGCTCAATGAAAAGTTGAATTTGATTGGCGCTGAAACCATGGAAGCTGAAATTGAGAAAATTCTGCTTGGCTTGGGCTTTAATAGAAGCGATTTTGAGCGTCAGACGGATGAGTTTAGTGGGGGTTGGAGAATGCGGATAGAATTGGCAAAAATTTTATTGCAAAAAGCCGACTTACTGTTGCTTGATGAGCCAACCAACCATTTAGATATTGAGTCAATTCAATGGTTAGAAATTTTCTTAAAAACCTATCCCGGAGCAATTGTGTTGATTTCTCACGACCGTGCTTTTTTAGACAACCTCACCAATCGAAC
The DNA here is from genome assembly GCA_002415785.1 of Flavobacteriales bacterium UBA5081. Classification (GTDB taxonomy): domain Bacteria; phylum Bacteroidota; class Bacteroidia; order Flavobacteriales_E; family Vicingaceae; genus UBA5081. Next base: position 13,972 of record DIAJ01000012.1, on the reverse strand, counting down.
CATTGAAATTTCAATGGGAAAAATTTACGACTATCAGGCTCCTTATACCAAGTATTTAGAGTTGAGAAAAGAGCGTAGAGAGCAAGAAATTGCCGCATACGAAAATCAACAAAAGCAAATTAAGCAAACGGAAGAGTTTATTGAACGCTTCCGTGCTAAAGCAACCAAGGCAGTGCAGGTTCAATCGCGAATAAAAGCATTGGGTCGCATGGATAAAATTGAAATTGAAGAGGAAGACACATCAGCGATGCGCTTTTCTTTTCCTCCTGCACCTCACAGCGGTAAAGTAACTCTAAAGGTGGAGGATGTTGCCAAAAATTACGATGAAAAGAAGGTTTTTTCCGGAGTTAATTTTATGATTGAAAGGGGCGAGAAGGTTTCTTTTGTAGGAAAAAACGGCGAAGGAAAATCGACCATGTCGAGATTCATTGTGGGTAAAGAAAAAGCAACTAGTGGTAATATTGAGCACGGTTATCAAGTAAAGGTGGGCTATTTTGCACAAAATCAAGCGGAGATACTAGACCCTGAAAAAACAGTTTTTGAAACCATTGATGAAGCGGCCACAGGAGAAATTCGCAAAAAAGTGAGAACTCTTCTAGGTTCATTTTTATTTAGTGGCGACGAAGTAGATAAAAAAGTGAAAGTACTTTCCGGTGGAGAAAGAGCCCGACTGGCCATGTGTAAGTTGTTGCTTGAGCCGGTGAATTTGCTGATATTGGATGAACCTACGAATCACTTAGATATTCGCTCAAAAGAGATTTTAAAAGATGCACTTTTGAGGTACGACGGAACCTTGATTGTCATTTCCCACGACCGTGATTTCTTAAACGGATTAACTGATAAAATCTATGAATTTACCCAAGGAAAAGTAAAAGAACACTTGAGTGGAATCAACGAATTTTTGCGTAAAAAACAAGCTGATGATGTTCGTACTTGGGAAGCCTCTCCAAAGGTGAATAGTGCTTCCAACAAAAGCCATGTAAAGGAAAAGGCTGAAAGCGCGCATCAAGTCTCCTATGAAGAGCAAAAACAGCTCAAGAAAGATGCTAAAAAGGCAAAAAACAAAGTAAGCCGACTCGAAGGAGAAATTAGCCGCTTGGAAAAAGAGCTGGAAAAGTACAATGAGCTTTTAAAGGCTCCGGATGCTTATACCAATCCTGAGAATAAATCAGTGATTGATGACTGGCAAAATGTGAATAAGCAGCTGGAAAAAGCCATGCAAGATTGGGAAAGTGCTCAGTTAGAAGCGGAAGAGTTGGAAGGAAAATTGTAGGGGGTGTGAAAAGCTTTGTGATTAAACAGAGCTTTTCTTACTTTGCTTGTTGTGATAAAACTTAAAATTTGAAACGGATCTTACAATATAAAAACGTCACCCTGAATTTAGTTTAGGATCTGTTAATCTTTTAAATTCTACTCATTAAAAATAACTACTAATTAGTTACAGATGCTGAAACTAGTTCAGCATGACTTTTTATAATTAAATTAGACTGGATTTTAATCTAAAACTGAATCGTTCCAAATCAAAGCGAAGCTTTGAAAATTGGGCTGCCTGACAAAACACGAGGCGGCGTAAGACATAGCGGGGAAGTTTGTTTTGTCTTGATTCTTTGCTTCTTTCTCATCAAGGAGAAAGAAGGAACAAACAAAGGTTTAGCTATAGAAAGACAAGCGATATAAGGATACTAGCAATTAACAGAGGTTCTATTTTAAAAGATACAAACATATCACTTATAAAGTTGTCTGTAAATTAATACTACTCCAAACACAATAAGTCCTAAACCGGATAAAATACCTTGATAGTTGTGCATATTAGTATCTTCTTCTTTTGGAATAGGCTTTATTACTTAAATAATTAAACTGAAACCTAGAACAATAAGTAGAATGCCTGTAGTTAGTATTAAGTGATTCATCCTTAATAGTTAATTGCTTTTCTCAGATTCTAAGTATTGGTTTTAAATCCATAAGGCTGAAAAAAAGGTTATTATAAAAACAATCAATTCCCCATAATCGACAAAAACTTAATCCTCATCATGCGCAATTCTTCCTCAGAGTATACATCTTCAAATTCCTCCATGGCTTCATCAATAGAGTCTACCTCGGTATCGCGGAAATAATCAAAAATTTCTTCTTGATATTCTTCATCCAACAGTTCATCTAAAATGTAGTCCAAGTTAACTTTGGTGCCACTTTCAACGATGTGTTCGATTTCCTCTAAAATCTCATCAACCGTTTTGCCTTTTGCTCCGGCAATGTCTTCCAAAGGCATTTTGCGGTCGATACTTTGAATAATATATACTTTTAGCCCTGATTTATTGACCACAGATTTTACCACCATGTCATCCGGGCGTTCAATTTCGTTTTCTTCTACGTAATCCTTAATGGCCTCTAAAAAGGGTGCCCCAAACTTCTCTGCTTTGCCTTGACCAACTCCGGTGATGTTTGTTAACTCCTCCATGGTAATCGGATAGCGAGTAGCCATATCCTCCAATGATGGCTCAGAGAAAATAACGTATGGCGGAAGGTCTTCATCTCTCGCAACTTCCTTGCACAAGTCTTTTAAAATGTTGAAGAGCTCTTCGTCTGCAGCTCCACCGCTGCCACCTGCAGCCATTACACTGCCATTATCGGAGCTATCGTATTTTTTCGGCTCAATCATCATGATTTCTTTCGGCTTCTTCATGAAATCTTTGCCTTTCTTGCTCACTTTTAAAATACCGTAGTTCTCAATTTCCTTAATGATAAAGTTGTTTAAAATACACTGGCGAATGATGGAGTTCCATTTAATTTCATCGTGTTCTTTACCGGCACCAAATAGGCGGTGCTCATCATTTCTCAATGACTTAATTTCGCTGGTAATTTCCCCCGAAAGGAAATTAGAAAGGTAATTGGCTTTAAAGTTTTCTTTTAAATCCAAAATAGTTTCTAAAAGTAACTGCACTTCTTTTTGTGCATCAAACTGTTCACGTGGATTTAAGCAATTGTCGCAGTTGCCACAATTGTCTTCATCGTATTGCTCTCCAAAGTAATGCAAGAGTTGCTTTCTTCTACAAACTGCCGTTTCTGCATAAGAAACTGTTTCAAAAATCAGCTGCCTGCCAATTTCTTGTTCTGCAACTGGTTTTCCTTGGAGAAATTTCTCCAATTTCTCAATGTCTTTATAGCTGTAAAAGGCGATGCATTTCCCTTCGCCGCCGTCACGTCCGGCTCTTCCGGTTTCTTGATAGTAGCCCTCCAAACTTTTAGGAATATCGTGGTGAATTACAAAACGTACATCCGGCTTGTCAATTCCCATACCAAAAGCAATGGTGGCAACAATCACATCGGCTTCTTCCATCAAAAATTTATCTTGATGCTTGGCTCTTGTGGAAGCATCTAAGCCTGCATGATAGGGGAGTGCTTTAATGCCGTTTACTTGAAGTGTTTCCGCTAATTCTTCTACTTTTTTTCGGCTTAGGCAGTAAACAATGCCCGATTTACCTTTCATTTGGTTAATGCGCTTTACAATTTGAGAATTGGCTTCGCGTTTGGGGTTTACCTCATAATATAAATTCGGACGGTTAAAAGATGCCTTAAAAACGTTGGCATCCAGCATTCCTAAATTTTTCTGAATATCTTGTTGAACTTTTGGAGTAGCTGTAGCGGTTAGTGCTATAATAGGCACTCGATCTATGGCCTCAATAATGTCGCGCAATCTTCTGTACTCCGGACGGAAATCGTGGCCCCATTCCGAGATACAGTGTGCTTCATCAATGGCGAAAAAGGAAATATTAATGGTTTTGAAAAAATCAATGTTAACTTGTTTGGTTAAGGTTTCCGGGGCAACATAAAGCAGCTTGGTCTTCCCGTCTTCCAAATCAGTTTTAACGCGATTAAGCTCAGTTTTGTTAAGTGAGGAGTTCATAAAGTGAGCAATGTGATCTCCATCTGAAAAGCCGCGAATGGCATCTACCTGGTTTTTCATTAAAGCAATAAGTGGTGAAACCACAATAGCGGTTCCCTCCATAATCAATGCCGGCAATTGGTAGCACATCGATTTACCTCCACCGGTAGGCATAATCACAAAAGTGTCATTTTTATCTAGTACACTACGAATAACTGCTTCTTGTTCTCCTTTAAAAGTTGAAAAACCAAAGTACTTTTTTAACTCGCCTGTCAATGGTATAGATGCTGTCTCCATTAATTGTCTTTTACTTTATTTCGGTTACTTTTGCTACAAAATTTTACTCCATATTTGGAAATACAAGTTAGTAAAATTTTAGAGTTTAAAAAACAAAAATCAAATTTTTGAAAAATTCTGACGAAATTAAGCAAATTGCACGGCAAACGCTTCAAATAGAGCGGGATTCTATAGAGGCCTTAATGGCTTCAATCAACGATGAATTCGTGGATGTTGTGGAAACAATCTATCAATGTAAGGGCAGAGTTGTCGTAAGTGGAATAGGAAAGAGTGCAATTGTTGCACAAAAAATTGTTGCAACTTTAAATTCTACCGGTACACCTGCATTGTTTATGCATGCAGCAGATGCCATTCACGGTGATTTAGGCATGGTGCAAAAAGAGGACGTTGTTATTTGTATTTCAAAAAGTGGCGACACCCCGGAAGTGAAGGTTTTAGTGCCTTTGGTAAAAGGCATGGGGAACACACTTGTCGCCCTAACCGGAAATTTTTCATCTTACTTAGGAGAACATGCCGACTTTCGCATAAGCTGTGCGGTGGAAAAAGAAGCTTGTCCGAATAATTTAGCGCCCACCAACAGCACAACTGCTCAAATGGTAATGGGCGACGCATTAGCTGTTTGTTTAATTGAATGCCGTGAGTTTGGCAGTAAAGATTTTGCCCGATATCATCCGGGAGGAGCTTTGGGTAAGCGATTGTATCTGCGTGTTTCGGATTTGTATCAGCAAAATGAAAAGCCGGCAGTGTCTGCTGAAAGTAGCTTAAAAGAAGTTATTATTGAAATATCAACTAAGCGCTTAGGAGTTACTGCTGTAGTAGAAGGGAAGAAAGCAATTGGTGTAATTACCGATGGAGATTTGAGAAGAATGTTGAGTCAAGATCACGATTTAAGTCAGGTGAAAGCCAGAGATATAATGACTAGTTCTCCCAAAACCATTATGGAAGATGCTATGGCAGTAGAAGCAGTAAAAGTGATGAAACAAACTAATATTTCGCAATTAATTGTATGCTCAGGCGAAGAGTATGTTGGAGTAGTACATTTTCATGATTTATTAAAAGAAGGGTTAATCTAGTGAGTTTAGATCAGAGTTTCGACGAGGAAGATGAAGGGATGTCCTTTTTGGATCATCTTGAAATTTTAAGGTGGCACTTAATCCGAATTGTTATAGCACTGCTAGTGTTCGGTATTGTGGCTTTTGTCTTTAAGGGAATAGTTTTCGATACAATTATTTTAGCCCCTGCTTTTAATGATTTTGTCACTTATCAACTGCTCTGCGATTTATCTCAATGGCTAAATCTCGGAGAAAACCTCTGTTTTAAAGATTTAAAATTTGAGCTGATTAACCTTACCATGGCAGGGCAGTTTAGCATGCACATACTTGTTTCTGTAGTGGCGGCTTTGGTGATTTCATTCCCTTACATTCTCTATGAACTTTGGCGATTTATAAAACCTGCGCTTAAGAAAAGTGAAAAAAATTACGCTAAGGGGATTGTGTTTTGGGGCTCTTTACTCTTTTTAACCGGAGTAGCTTTTGGTTACTATGTAATTACGCCTATGTCGGTGCAGTTTTTAGGAGGATATAGGGTGAGTGACTTGGTTCATAATCAAATTAGTTTAAAATCATACATTTCAACAGTTTCTACCATTACTTTAGCAACAGGTTTAATATTTCAGTTGCCGATTGTAGTTTATTTCTTGTCGAAAGTGGGCTTGGTAACACCGCATTTAATGAAAACCTACCGTCGGCATGCGATTATTGCAGTGTTGATTTTATCGGCAATTATTACACCGCCCGATATTACTTCTCAAGTGTTGGTTTCTATTCCACTAGTGATTTTGTATGAAATTAGTATAATTATTTCAAGGGCAGTGGCGAAAAAAGAGGCTGAAAAAGAATAATTCAGTAGAAAATTTACTCATACATGAATGATTATGTATTTTTAGGGCTTCTAAATTAAGATGGACAAAAGAGGAGTTTCAATTGCTAATCATTGGGTAGTTCTTTTGCTGCTTTTGCTCGCAGCTCCTAGTTTTTATGCGCAAAAAACCATAGTTAGCGGAAAAGTAATCGATGCAGAAACCAAAGAAGCATTGCCCTTTGTAAATGTGGTTTTTCAAGACTCTAAGGTGGGAACTTCAACGGATATTGACGGAAACTACCGAATTGAAACCTACTATCCTACCGATTCACTACAAGCAAGCTTTTTAGGCTATAATTCACTTGCTAAGTCAGTGAAAAAAGATGTAGAACAAAAGGTGAATTTCGCTTTATCTCCAGGTGGTGTCGACATAGAAGAAGTGGTGATTGAGTACGAAGGAAATCCTGCCCATGATATTCTCAGAAGAATCTGGAGAAACCGAGAGGCAAATAATCGCGAGAAATATGATTATTACCACTATGAGGTGTATAACAAAGTAGAGTTCGACCTGAATAATGTAACAGAAGACTTTAAGAAGAAAAAGATCTTTAAAAACTTTCAATTTATTTTCGATTATGTAGACAGTACTTCTGAGGAGAAGCAGTTTTTGCCCATGTTTATGACTGAGTCTTTGTCGGATTACTATTACAGAAGAAGTCCGAAATCAGAAAAGGAGTACATCAAAGCCTCTCAAGTTTCTGGAACGTCTAACGAAAGCATTACTCAGTTTTTGGGTGATATGTATCAGAAAGTGAATGTTTACGAAAATACCATCGACGTATTTGGAAAGTCTTTTGTCAGCCCAATTTCGACCACAGGCTTACTTTACTACCGCTATTATTTGAAGGATAGTGTATATATTGACAACAGATACTGCTATGAAATTGATTTTGTACCAAGAATGAAGCACGAGCCGGTTTTTAGTGGAACCATGTGGGTGAACGATACCACTTACGCCATCAAACGAATTGAAGCCGGAATCAATGAAAATGCCAACATCAACTTTATCAATGGCTTTGAAGTAAAGCAAGAATATAAAAAAGTGGATAACCAATACTGGATGTTGAGCAAAGATGAGTTGGTAGTCGATTTTCAGGTAGGTGAAAAAATCATGGGACTTTACGGAAGAAAACACACTTCATATAAAGATTTTGTGATAAATAAACCCTTAGAGGACAAGTATTACGAAGGAATTGATAATGTAACTGTTTTAAAAGATGCCAATAATAAAGAACAAAGCTTTTGGCAGACAGCGCGTCACGATACCTTATCCAAAAACCAGCAGGGTATTTATGAAATGGTTGATTCTGTTAAAAATGTTCCTGCATTTAGAACATTTATTGATGTTGTTCAGCTCATTTTTACCGGTTATAAAGAAGTGGGCTGGTTTGAAATTGGACCTTATTTTAAAGCCTATAGTTACAATCCGGTTGAGGGGCATCGTTTTCGCCTTGGAGGGAGGACTTCGAACAACTTTAGTACCAGGGTTATGCTCAATGGCTATTTGGCTTATGGCTTAACTGATCAGCGTTTTAAATACAATGGAGGAGTTCTATACAAGTTAAGCGACAATCCGCGACAGCGAGTAGAGTTTCAATACAAGAGAGATGTTGAGCAATTGGGACAAAGTAGAAATGCTTTTGCAGAGGACAACATTTTGTCTTCTTTTTTACGAAGAAATCCAAACGATAAGTTAACTGATGTAGAGTCTTTTGAATTTTCTTATGAAAGAGAGTGGATTACCGGCTTTTCAAATAAGTTGTTTTTAACAAAACGATTGATGCGTCCGTTGGGGAGTTTGGAGTATAGAAGGTTTAATGCTGATCCGGAGATTGGAGTAGTGGAAGATGAGATGATTAATACCTCTGAAGTGAGTTTGTATACTCGCTTTGCCTATAAGGAGAAATTTGTAGAGGGCGAGTTTGAACGCTTGAGCTTGGGGAGCGAATATCCTATTTTGGAGTTTCAATTAACCATGGGCTTAAAAGACTTTTTAGATGGAGATTACGATTATCAAAAATTAGAATTAGCCATTAGCGATAACATCAATACCGGTGTTTTAGGTTACTCAAAAGTGCGATTTACCGCCGGTAAGTATTTTGGAACATTGCCTTATCCACTTTTGGAAATTCACAACGGTAACGAGACCTACTTTTACGATCAACAAGCCTTTAACCTGATGAACTTTTTTGAGTTCATTAGTGACGAATATGCCACAATAATGTACACTCATCATTTCGATGGATTCTTTTTAAATAAAATACCTTTGTTGCGTAAGTTAAAGTGGAGAGAAGTAGTGGCAGCTCGTGCAGTAGCCGGAAATTTGAGCAATCGGCATCGTTCGGAATTTATTTTGCCCAACAACATTTTTGAACTGAATGAACCTTACACAGAAATTGCCATGGGGATTGAAAACATCTTTAAAGTGATACGAATTGATGCCATGTGGCGTTTAAATTACTTAGATCATCCAAATATTGCGAAATTTGGCATTCGAGGAGCTTTTGAATTTTCCTTCTAAGCTTTCTTGTTTGTAAAACTGAATTGAATGAAGTTAAGAGCTGAAAATATTGTCAAAAAGTATAAAAGCAGAACGGTTGTAAAAGGCGTATCTGTAGAAGTTAACCAAGGAGAAATTGTTGGACTTTTAGGTCCCAATGGTGCCGGAAAAACAACTTCATTTTACATGATCGTAGGTTTAGTAACGCCTAATGAAGGGAAGATCTTTTTGGAAGGTGATGAGATTACTTCACTTCCTATGTATAAAAGAGCCAAACTGGGAATTGGTTATTTGGCTCAAGAAGCTTCCGTTTTTAGAAAGCTTTCGGTAGAAGATAACATTAAAGCCATTCTAGAAATGACTAAGCTCAGCAAAAAAGAGCAAGCCGATAAATTGGAGTCTTTGTTAGATGAGTTTGGTTTACAGCATGTGCGCACAAACCGAGGGGACTTGCTTTCGGGTGGTGAGCGCAGGCGAACAGAAATTGCCAGAGCATTGGCTACAGATCCTAAATTTATTTTGTTGGATGAACCTTTTGCAGGAGTTGACCCTATTGCTGTGGAAGATATTCAGAGTATTGTGGCAGATTTAAAGAAGAAGAACATTGGAATTCTCATTACCGACCACAATGTAAATGAAACGCTTTCCATCACCGATAGAGCCTATTTGCTTTTTGAAGGTAAGATTCTAAAAGCAGGAACTGCTGAAGAGTTAGCCAGCGATGAGCAAGTAAGAAAAGTTTACTTGGGTAAAAACTTTGAGTTGAAGAGAAAGAATTTTGCTCAATAGGAAATTAGAGTATAGACTTTAGATGTTTGATTAAATTTGATTATTGATATAGTTTTTTAAAAGGATATTGCTAAAAGCAAAAAAAAACTTTGCGGTCTTCGCGACTACTTAGTGGCCTTTGTGGTTAAAAAAGTAAATAACTAAGCTATTTTGTTTTCAGCACTCTGTCTTTACTTTTTTCCATTCCCGATAGCAATCGGGAGAAAAAAGTAAACAAAACCCGCCTGCCTTTCACGAGCCTGTGCATCGGCGGGCAGGAATTCTAGGCCTGTTTCCTAATTTAAGT
>DIAJ01000012.1:0-4156 GCA_002415785.1 Flavobacteriales bacterium UBA5081 | reverse complement strand
CCATCCTTCTAGACAAAATTCAAATAAAAATTTAAATAGTTTTAGGTATCATTCCGGGCATTCAGTTTCCTTTATGTTTAAATAGAGACGATAGGTTAGATAAAGATCTATTTTGCAGTGCCGATAGCAATTCGCAAAAAAGTAACTCTAAGCTCTAAACTCTTCAAGTTTACTCTTGCTTCTTTTCTTTTGAATCTAAAACAAATAGGCACTGATTTAGCTTCAAGGCTTAAAATAACCTTTATCTAAGCATCAAGCCTCAGCTCCTGTCATTTCTTCTAAAACAAACTCATAGCTTTCCATTAAGTGATTAGCTAAAAGTTTTTTGCAAGCCTCTTCTACTTTTTCAGTAGCAATTTCTTTTGATGGAGCTTCAATTTCCAATGAAATGTGTTTTCCAATACGCACATTCTCAATTTCACTTAGGTTTAAGTTTTTTAAACTTGAAGTTACGGCTTTGCCTTGTGGGTCTAGTAATGCCTTAAGTGGCATAATATCAATCTCTGCTTTGAACAACATAATTTGAACGACTATTTTCGATAAGGGATAAAATAAAGTACAAAAGTAGGATAAAAGGAATTGCCGCAAAAACAAAAAGCGCAATTAATAGCACTGAAGCGAGCAATAAAATAAAGCGGTTTTCATTTCCTTTCCAGCTCAAGTTTTTAAACTTTAAAGAGAGTAGTGGAAGCTCAGCCACTAAAGCGTATGAAAGTAAAAAGATAAAAAAGTAAATTGTCGGAATTTTTTTAAAAAAGTAAGAAATGCTAGAGGTGTCAATCCATTCAAAACCACTTTTTGTTTGCCAAACCATTAGTGGAATAGAAATCCAAAAGAGGGCATTGGCAGGAGTTGGTATACCGATAAAAGAATCAGTTTGTCGGTCATCTACATTAAACTTTGCCAAGCGAAAAGCTGAGAAAACAGCAATTAAAAAAGCGAGGTAGGGCATCCATTCCGGAAGGCTTCCTTTTTGCAAAAGTTCAAATGCCATATAAGCCGGTGCTACACCAAAAGTAACTACATCGGCAAGTGAATCCATTTCTGCACCCATGGGTGAAGTTACTTTTAGCAAGCGCGCTGCCATACCATCGAAAAAGTCGAAAAAAGCACCGCCCAAAACCAAAAGAGAGGCAATTTGCATATCACCTTTCGCGATAAAAGTCAACGCTAAGCAGCCGCAAAATAAATTGGCTGCGGTAATTATGTTGGGAATTTGTTTTTTAATGCTCAATTAATTTTTACGGTAAAATTAGGACTTCAAAAGTGAATATGCAGCGTTTTTTGAGATGTATGAATGAGCCGTTTTGGCGATGAGGCGTTACTATTTTGCAAATTATTGCTTTGCGTCCCTATTTTGGGGCGGAGTGGTTTGGCGATTAGCAAAAGTTTTTTTTCAATAGTTATAGATTTTTTTAAATCTCTAATCTAAACTAGCTATTATTAAAATCTTGAATTAAAAAAGGTAAGTTGTCAAGCCATTCTTTTTTTTTCATTTCTTGAATTCTATCTAATAGCTTTTTGTTATCTGAAATCATAGGAATAAAGTATTCTTCAAACTGCTTTTTGGTTGCTATTACTTTAAATGTCTTTCCTTTGTCATTACTAATTACAAATGAGTAGTTCAGATATCCAATTGGTATAGAATTGGGGCCCGACCCTTGTTTAACTTTTCGTCTGTGTATGTATAAATTTATTTTACCGGTATCTGACACCTCAAGTATGTCAAAATCATAAGATGCCCAACTATCTAGGGTGAAGTTATGTCCTACTATAAAGCTATCATTATTTATTATTAAACTCTGCAAATTTGATATACCGACTCTTCCCACTTTTTTGTTATCAACATAATGTTTTATAATACTACCACCAACAAAATGTGTTTTGTAACTTATTTTAAAGTCTCCTTTCACTTTTTCCCCTTCTTTCGTCCAATAATACCCGGTTCCTTTATACTTTAATCCACGTTGTGCTCTAGTGGTAGACATCAAGCTTGTTAATATTATCAATAAGACAAGATATTTCATTTATTTAATTTTTGCCAACCACAGTTCGTCTAAAAACCCTTTCTAAATTTTTAGTAAAACTTTAGTTTTGGTTAAAAATAGCACTTTTTAAGCAATTTTTATTTTTGTAAAGAAGCTCTGTAATTAGCAGTTTTATAGATAGAAGTGTAATAATTGCTGTAAACTGTCCTATAAAAGCGTAAAAACAACGCCCAATACCGATTATGAATTTAAATTTCGATAAATTTTTGTCTGCCGACAAAAGTAGAGGTAAACTTCGCTCCTTATTTAGGGCAGGACCCGTTTAGTCGATTGTGCTTAGTTTTTCTTTTCTAGTGGCATTTCTGCGACCTTAACTCCAAGGTTCACTTGCAGTTTGGCTTTGCCACCCTCAAGGAACTGAATTCTATAATTACCTTCTCCAAATTCATTATTGTCACTTACAATGAAATAGCGTTCGTCAATTGCAATCAGCTTAGATTTCATTTTCAGCTCGTCATTTAGTAGAAATAAATCGCTATCAATAACTTGCACAGAAAAACCTAGACTGTATTCGCCCTGCAAAGTTTCTAGCATTTGATTGCTCAGTTGATGCATAGCAAGATAAGCGGTGATAGTCTCGTTATTCCATTTATATTGCTTGAGAAGGCTAGAATCAGAACATTGGGAAATGAAGTCGTCTATAATTAGTTTTTTCGCAGCAAGGAGAGCTTGATTCTCACGTGTTTTTTTATTAGGTGTTATCCCTATTCCTTCAATAGGAGAGCTTTTACCACTGACAGGTATGAACACCAAAAATCCTTTTGACAAAGCAAAACTAGAACCTGAGTGACCACCTCCTTTGGTTTTAGTACCGATTATCAGACCCCGACCTGATTGTTGAATGTCATAACAGAAACCTTCGGCTGCGGAGAAAGTCCCGTTTCCGGTTAAAATGTATAGTGGAACTTTTTCTAGTTGGGTACAGCTTGAACAGGATTCTTTAATGGCTAAATATTCTGTTGTATTGATAAACTCTGTCTCACGATGAAAGAACTTTTCTCTCGACAAGAAGAAAGCTTCTAAATACTCTTTCGTTCTTCCATCTCCACCTCCATTGATTCTAAGGTCGATAATAATTGCATCAGAGTTAGCAAGTGTCATCATTGCACCAAGAAGCACTTCTTGAACATCATCGTACTGTTGAAATTTGTTTAGGCGAAGTAGACCAATATTATTAGTAAGGTTCTCAACTTTTTGAACACCAAAATTGACTCTCCGATATTGCTCTCGTTCGAGTGAATCAATGATTGTTTCATTGTTAGTATGGAATGTCTCAAACTTCGGTGGGTCGTAATAAAATTTCAAGTGGTGGTCACTAGTGACATCAAACATAATTGAGTTTATACTATCAGTGAATACCTTAATTTCAAATAGTTCATTACTGATCAACTGAGGTCTGTAATCATTCAGTCTTTTAGTTATTATTTCCGCCTTTTTTGGATATAGATAATCAGACAATAATTTATTAGATAGTTCATCGATAATTTCGACTGCATCACTACCAAGAATACTAGGGGTTGACTGCCCATAACCGAACAGGAAAAAGCTGAATGAAAGTATCGAAGTGAAAAGATGTTTCATTGATTTTTAATTAAGCATAACGGTTAGTATATAAAAAGTAGGCGGTTTCGAAGCACATAATTTTTGTTTAATCGCAACGTTTGATACAATCCAAAAGCCTTGATTTTACTACTGTTTAGCCTATTTTTTATATACATTGTGTGTGCCTTGAATGGTAAATATAGTTCTTTTACATGAATGTCCCAAAGGGTGAAAGCCTGCCTTTGTCGGCAGACAGGTCCCGAATGTGCGGAGGTAACGCTCCGAAGCAAAGCAAGTGGCAAGCTTGCTAACCGTGAGGTTTAGACTGAAGAAATGCTCTGCATTCACGAATACTATAAAAATAATAATTCGAAATGAGTAAAGCCAGACTGCGTAAACTGTACTGACGAACAGACACGAGCGAAGCGACTGATGAACACCCATAAAAAAACAAGAAGAAGTGAGTAAATTGGATACGAGGCTATTAGGTTGGATGAGTAAGCACATCATTGCGAAGTCCCAAACTGTGAAAGCAGAGATAATCGAAATAGTAGATCCAGCAGGCA
>DIAJ01000011.1:34739-53319 GCA_002415785.1 Flavobacteriales bacterium UBA5081 | reverse complement strand
CACACAACTTTTGATCTTGATCCACTATTTCCAATATTATTATATGGTCTAAATATTAACCTATTATAACTTTGCGTTATATTAAAGCATGCTGTAGTTAATTTAAAATTCATTGAATTTGGAGTTGTTCGTTGAAATTGACTCGCAGGTATGTCAACTACAGTATTTTCTACCTGTGTTACAGTGTTTTTTAATATAAGACGCACACCATCGGGCATACTAACTGATGAGCTATGATGAGCAGCTAGGTCAACAGAAAACATGTAATCCCCTGCGCCTATGTTAAAGTTGGATGTAGTAACTATACTTTCGTAGTTTATACCCTGCGACCACATATGAGCATAAGTTTTATCATATTTAAAAACCAAGTCAGGTGATCCTCCACCATCTCTCCAATCGCAGATGTAATTATAATGAAAAAGATTGTAAAATGGCTTATCATCCCAACTGGAATGATACCAAGAAAAATAATTGAACCCTCCATTAGGAACAAGATTAATAAAACCTGAGCAATTCGTACTATACGCGGAAGGACAGGGTGTTATAATTGGTTCTTGCATTAGTATACTAAATGTTACATTTGTTAATTCTTGCTCATTAGGGTCTCTGAACAAACGAAATAAGTAACTACTATTTTTATTTAACCCGTCAATTCCATAATATTTGACATCAAAGCTATCATTTTCGACAACTTCATTATAAACTAAGGTTAAATCATTACAGTCAATTAACTCATATGCGCTTATCTCACTTACATTCACTATAGAATTGTCTTCAAGTATACTTAAAAACAATGCGTTGCTATCCGAATTTAATGTAAAATACATCTCTTCTTGACCCTCTTCAAAAGTATATTCAAAAGGTTCATTAATAACTATATTTACAGCCGTTTCACAACTAGCCCCCTCTATTCCGGGTTCCGGAATTGGCTCATCCGGCGCTCCTGCTGCATTGGCTGTAAATTGAGCCATAGAAAGCAAAGGCAATGCAATTAGTAAAACAATAAAGCTTTTTTGAATAAAAAATGGTAATTTTTTCATGGTGAAAATTTTAGTTAGTATTTAAATAAATTGTTAGCTGAAAAACAATAAAACTGTAGTAGACTCAAGCCTTCCATCACTTGCAATCTGAACTTTCTTTTTAATTGTTTCCCAATACTTTGCAAATCTTAAGAGAATTTAACAGAAAGTCATGTCGTTTTATGAATAAATATCTACTTTTGGGAAAAATAAATTTACTTTCATGACAGAAAACAACATTCAAGACATCATTGATCAAGTAATTGAAAATATCATTCAAAGACGAAAAAAGAAAGGATGGACGTATGAAAACATGGCGCTGGAGCTAGGTTTAAGCCCCGCAGCATACCACAAAATTGAAAGCCAGACTACTAAATTGTCGCTCAAAAGATTGCTTGAAATTTGCGAAGTGCTGGAGGTTGAAATTGCAGAACTATTTGGTTTCTCAACACACAAAATATACAATCAAGAATTTAGAGATCATTCTGCAAATAAATTAATTCAAAACATTTACCACGATAACAAAGAGCTAACTGAACGCTACATTAATCGCTTGGAAAAAGAAATCGAACAATTAAAAGGCAAAAAGTAAAATCTTTCATCAATCATTTTATAAACAATCTAGCTCTATAGGCTGTAAGTAAATCAATACTAGTCACCCAAGAAGTATAAATATAAAAAATATAACTTCGCAGCATGAATGCATTGGGTTGGGCTAACATCGACAGCTTACTGTTTTACCTGGATTTAATTGGCACCTTGGTATTTGCCATTAGTGGATCCATGGCGGCTGCCAATAAAAAACTGGATTTATTTGGTGCTGCTTTCATTGCTTCGGTAACGGCTTTGGGTGGCGGTACTATTCGTGATTTACTGCTGGGTGAAAGCCCGGTAGGTTGGATGCAAAACGTAGATTACCTTTTAGTCATTAGTTTGGGCGTAGGCATTACTTTTCTCTTTCAGAAACAAGTGCGCAAACTACGAAAAACGCTCTTCTTATTTGATACCATTGGAATTGCTGTTTTCACCATTTTAGGCTTAAAAAAAGCACTCATCTTCGAAGTTGAACCCATTATTGCCATTATTATGGGCATGTTTTCGGCAACCATGGGCGGTGTAATCCGAGATATGCTCATCAATGAGATTCCGCTTATTTTCAGAAAAGAGATTTATGCTCTCGCCTGTATTTTTGGTGGCATCATTTTCATTTGGCTACAAGGTTTGGGCTTAAATTTTGAGCTAAATGCCATGATTACCATTTTCACCATTATCATGGTGCGAATACTCGCCATCAGATACAAAATTGGCTTATCGGGCATAGATGATCAAAAGAAATTTCCGTTTAAGAAATCATAGTGTTATAAAATTTAGACTTAAGACAAAAGAACCACTTCATTCTCAATTCTTCTTTTAACAGTACCCCAGTCAACATGTTTCATAAAATCAGAGACTACAACTTCAGGATCGTTTTCAGCATCATTAAAATAAGTCAAACTTTTTTTGATAAGAAATTCATTTGAACTTTTAAACTTTGCTGTATTAAATTCAATCATTTTCGACAAACTAAAAACACTTAGTAAGTGATAGAGGTCATAAAAATCTCTCTTTCTTCCCCTTCCTTTAATTGCTTCTAATTTCATTGCGGCTATATCTTGCAAAGAATATAACTTAATCCCTTCTATCAAAATGGTCAAAATATTTTCAGAAGAAAAAAATTCTTGATAATTATACTTGGAAAGCAAATCAACTTTCAATTCACTTTCATTGAATTGTCCAAAAAAATCAAGATCGTATGATATGCGATGTCCAATTTGAAGTGAAAGAGCAGTCCCTCCTGCCAGTGCCAACTTGCTAGCTGCATTATGTTTAGCAATCTCTTCTAATAATCGAAATGTATTTTCTGAGACTGTCTCTCTGTGTAACATCTAAATTGATTTTGGGGAATATTATAAATGACTGATAAAAAAGAAACTGTTTTAGGTTTTAGATTTCGACTTTGAGTTGCGTACTTAATAATCTCTTCTTTTGTATATAGTTTTTGCAATAACTCCCAGTCTGATTGCTGCCCGTAATCCAATACTCTTTCAATTATGTACAAATCGTGTTTGCCAATTTTCAAGTCATTGTAGTTGGTATCCCAGAAAATCCCTCTAGTAAATTCAGGAAATAAACTCATTCTTTTTTATCCTCTAAATTAAAATCAAATTTAACCTTTTTCAGCTGAATCTTTTATCGATTAATTTTCTAAAATAACTACAAAAAATTCTACAAGTAATATTTGGTACTAAGTTTGTAATCATGCGCTAAAATCATTTCAAATGAAACCATCCATCTTTTCCTTTCTTTTATTGGGCAGCTTATTATTTTCATTTAACGCTTGTCAGAAACAAAAAGTTAATGCTCAAAAAACAGAATACGAATACAGTTCAACCAACTATCAGGGCGACTGGAAGGAAGTTGAGAAAATGGAAAAAAAGGGCTTGGGAAAGGCCATCATCGAAAAAACAGATTCCATTTTAGCAAGAGCGCTTAAAGAAAAAAACGCCGTGCAGATTTTTAAAGCCATGGCTTTTCGGTCAAAGTACATTAACAATATTGAGGAAGATGCCCATTTAAAAATTCTTGAAACCTACCAAAAGCAAGCAGAAAAGAGCGAAAGTCCACTTAAAGAGTTGTTTCATTCAGCTACAGCAGAATTGTTTGATCAGTATTATCAACAAAACCGTTGGAGATTCCAAAACCGCAGCCAAACGGAAGATTTTGAAGCAGAAGATATTCGCACATGGAGTTTAGAGAAAATAAGAGAAGAAACGGTTAAACACTATTTACTTTCTCTGCAAAACGAGGCTATTTTACAAGCAACTCCCATCGAAAAGCTATCAGAAATTTTACTCATTCAAGATAAAAGCAGCCTTTGGATTCAGCCGGATTTATTTAGTTTTTTAGCACATCGAGGGTTAAATTATTTTGAGCGCAATGAAGGTCGACCGGAAATTAAAAATATGCTTACTCCACAGAAGTATTTTAGCAGAACTTCTGAATTCAAGTCTAACCAACTTCAATTAACTACAGAAGCCTCTAACCACGATTTAGCTTTTGCGATTTATCAAAAACTGTTAAACAGTGAGCAAGCCCAAAAAAACGATGTCTATTTCATTTACTACAATTTAAAGCGAATTAAGCTTGCCAAAAATCACTCAACTAGTAACAAAACTGATCAGCTGTATTTTGAATCCTTAATGGATTTTAAACAACAAATTGAGCCTCAAAAAGACAAAAATGATCAAATTGATTATGCTTTAGCGGAGTTTTTCTTTGAACATGGAAGTAAATACCCACATAGTCGTGATAGCAGTCATCGTTTTTACTTAAAAAAGGCTTTTCAAATTTGTGAAATAATTGAACAAAGAGACCATTTTGTTGGTAAGCAAGCAGCAGCACTGAAAGCGCAAATCACACAATCTCACTTTAGCTTTAAGCTGGATAACGTTCAAATTCCAAATGAAGAAATTCAGCTAAAAATCGACTACAGAAATCACAATCAGTTATATTTTAGACTGTATAAAGTCAATAGCTCTTTCGGAAAAAACAGTCAATACAATAATAGAATAATTGATCAACTCAATGAGCAGAAAGTTTTAAAGGAATGGGTTCAAGAGCTCAAAGATTTTGGCGACTTTCAGCCACATGATACTACACTGCAATTAAGCAACTTGCCTTTGGGGAATTATTTTTTAATGGCTTCTTCAGACAACAGCTTCTCAAGGGACAACAACAGAGTAGGAATTAGTCAATTCCAAGTTAGCAATATAGCCTATTTCTCACGACAAGATCCTCAAAGTGGCAAAACGCAAATCTATCTTCGTCACAGAAAAAATGGGGAGGCCATTCAAGATGCAAAGGTTCAACTCTTCGAAAACCAATTCAACCAAAAAGACAGAACTACTGCTTGGGTTGCAACTGAACAATTGAAGAGCAATGCTCAAGGTTTAGTTGAGTTAGATTACAAATCAACTAAAAATGTCGAAATCGAAATTTATCGTGGTAATGACACTCTAAATCCGAACCAAAACTATTATCTACATCAGGGCAGAAAAGCCAAAGCTCAATTAAAAACACATTTATTTACCGATCGTACCATTTATCGGCCGGGACAAACAGTTTATTTTAAAGGAATTGTAATTGAAGAAGGCAACAACATTCATAGCCTAAAAACAAACTTTGAAACTGAAATTAAACTCTACAACACCAATGGTGAAGAAGTTTCTAAACAGCAAGTAAAAACCAATGATTTTGGCTCTTACGAGGGAAGTTTTACGCTTCCATCCGGCGGTTTGGTTGGTCAATTCCGCCTGCAAGATAAAAACGCTATGCATTATTTTTCGGTGGAAGAGTACAAGCGCCCGACCTTTGAAGTTAGCATTGATAGCAGTGAAAAGAGCTATAAGATTAACGATTCCGTAAAAGTCAGTGGTAAAGTAACAGCCTACTCAGGAGCAACAGTGGGAGATGCTGAAATTCGTTATCAAATTGTTCGGAATCCACAAGCGCCAATTTGGCCATTCTTAAGTAGTCGTTTTCCTTCGGTTTCAAAAGAAATCATTTCTTCAGGCAAATTAAAAACTGACCAAAACGGAGATTTCGAGTTTAACTTCTTTGCTGAAGCAGAACAGGAAAACTACGATTACAATCCAAAATATCACTATGAAATTAGCATTTGGGCAACTTCTCCTTCAGGAGAAATGCAAACGGCTACACATACAATTAGATTAAGCAAGCAAGCTCTCTTTTTAAGTACAAACATTGGCACTTCAGCTTCTTTAAATGAAGTGAGAAAACTCATTGTTCACAGCAAGAACATTGAAGGAAAACCCATCAATACAAAAGCCATGTTTCGCTTGATAAAACTTAAATCTCCCAAGGAAATCATTGAGCCGAAGGAGGAAGAAATCATGCCTCGATACAAACTAATTCAAAGTGATGAGCCTTCTTTACTTTCTAAGTTGAAACATGATTATGAAGTCACTCAATCACAAATTACAACCAACCGACCGATTGACCTAATTAGAG
This sequence comes from Flavobacteriales bacterium UBA5081, assembly GCA_002415785.1. Lineage (GTDB taxonomy): Bacteria > Bacteroidota > Bacteroidia > Flavobacteriales_E > Vicingaceae > UBA5081. The sequence continues at coordinate 47,230 of DIAJ01000011.1, read as the reverse complement.
ATTTAAAACCGGGAGCTTATGTTATTTTATTGGAAAGCACCGATCGTTTTGGCGAAAAAGTCACCTTAGAACAGCCTTTTGTCTTATTCGATGAAAACGCTCAACAAGCTCCTCTCCCTTTCTTCTTTTGGACAAAAAAATTAAACGAGAAAGCTGAAGTTGGAGAAACAGCATCCATTCTCCTTTCAACTGCTCTTAAAAATTTGCATTTGTTATATGAAGTAGAGTCTCAAGGCAAAATCATTAATTCCGAATGGATAAAGTTGAGCAATGAGCAGCGAAAATTAGATTTTAAAATTCAAGAAGAGCAGCGCGGCGGAATTACTTTCCATTTAACGGCCGTTCATTCCAACCGACTCATCAACCAAAGAGAGTTTGTAGCCGTTCATTTTAGCAATAAAAAGTTGCAAGTTGATTTGACCACTTTCCGCGATTTAATTAAGCCCGGAGCTAAAGAAAAATGGACAGTACAATTAAAAGATCAAAACGGAAAAGCAGTTGAAGCTGAAATACTAGCCGGAATGTACGATCAATCGTTAGACGTATTTAGACCAAATGATTGGTCAATGAACATTTATCAGCAAGTTCATAGCCAACTAAACTGGCAAAGCAATTCAACTTTTCATAAGAGTCATTCTAACCTTTACGGCAGAAATCCTAACCCAAGCATTAGCTATCCAAGCAGATTTTTACCTCAACTCAATTGGTTTGGATTTTATTTGAATCAATTTGGAAGATACAACAAGCAACCAATGATGATGGCAGACAGCGATGCTGCTTACGAAAATGAAGAACGTTTTATAGATGGTGTTGCAGCTAAAAATGAAAGCACGGTTTCAGAACAAAGTATACAGCAAGTTAAGAAATCTGTTAAGGTTCCAAATCTTCAAATCCGTTCTGATTTCAGAGAAACGGCTTTTTTCTACCCTCAATTAAAAACCGATGGAGATGGAAAAACTTCTTTTGAGTTTGAAGCTCCTGATGCTCTAACTCAATGGAAGCTTCAATTGATTACGCACGACAAAGAACTGCGTATTGGAAGTCGAAAAGAGACAATTCGCACACAAAAGGATTTAATGCTAAGCTTAAATGCGCCTCGTTTTGTAAGAGAAGGTGATCAGTTAAAATTGAAAATACTGATTAATAATTTAAGCAATGAAACTCAAAGTGGTCAAGTACAATTGGAGTTTTTCAATCCTATCAACAATCAAAAACTGGATTTGATTGAGCAAGGAGACGATACTCAAGAATTTTCCATTTCTGCTAATCAAAATGCAAGCAATTCATTTTTAGTCAAGATTCCGGAAGGAGTAAAGGCCATTAAATATCGTGCTATAGCAAAAGGAGAAAAACATGAAGACGGGGAGGAAAAAATTATTCCCGTTTTACCGGTGAAGCAATTAATTACTAAAACACATCCTTTTAACATTGAAGGGAATCGCGATGAAATGTTGCTTTTTACACCACTAATTCAATCTAAACAAAATGGAATAGTTCCTGAGACATACACTATAGAAGTTACTGCTAATCCAATTTGGCAAGTGGTTCAGGCGCTGCCTTATTTACAAAGTGGAAAGGCACATTCAAGCGATCAGCTTTTTCATCAATACTTCACGAATCGCTTGGCGAAAAAGATCGTTGATGAAAAGCCAAAAATTCAAGAAGTCTTTCAACTTTGGGCTACACTAAGTCCGGAAGAGCTAAGCAGTCAATTGGAGAAAAACCAGGAATTAAAAACACTCATCTTAGAAGAGACTCCATGGCTTCAAGAGGCTAAAAGTGAAAGCGAGCAAAAGCGACAAATTGCCAATTTATTTGATGAGAACAATCTGAGCAATCAACTTCAAAATAGTTTAAACGAATTAATCGATTGGCAACTACCGAGCGGCGCTTGGCCTTGGTTTAAAGGTATGCCCGAAAGTCGTTTTAGCACACAAGTTATCTTAAGTGGTTTGGGTCAATTGCAAGCACTAGGTGCAGAAGCCGAAAACCAAAAATTGCAAGCTGCTATCGAAAACGGCTTGCAATACCTCGACGAAAAAGTTCTGGAGGATTATCAAAAGCTTTTAGCAAACTCAGCTTATGATACTGCAGAATGGACGGTTGGCAGTTATCAAATTCAATATTTGTATTTACGCAGTTTCTATCCTGAAATTGAGATTAAAGACCCAACTGCATATCATTTCTACCTGCGAAAAGCCAAAAAGGAAGTGCATCAACACCCACTAATGCTAAAAGCGATGCTTGCCACTGTTTTTTACAAAAAGGGAAATTCTGCTTTCGCGAAAGAAATGTTGCTTTCCATAAAAGACCACGCGATTACAAACAGTGAGTTAGGCATGTATTGGAAAGAAAACAGCGGTTCTTGGTCGTGGCAAAATGAAAAAATTGAAACCCAAGCACTCCTCATTGAGGCATTTGAAACAATTTTAACCGATAAAGAGTCCGTTCAGCAAATGAAGCTTTGGTTACTTAAAAACAAGCAAGTGAACCGTTGGAAAAGCAGCAAAGCAACAGCAGCAGCTTGTTATGCCATGCTTTTAAAAGGTGAAAATTGGTTGAACCAAAACAATGTTGTTGAATTAAAATTCGACGGCAAGCAATTAAGTACGGCAGATTCCGATGTTGCAGGAAGTGGGTATTTAAAAAAGCGCTGGGTAAAAAATGAAATTACCCCGAAGATGGGTGAAATCGAACAAAAAAACAAGGGTGAAGGAGTAGCCTGGGGCGCAGTTTATATGCAATATTATCAAGAAATTGACAAAGTAGAAGAAAGCAGCCAGAGTGGAATAAAAGTGAGTAAAACACTCTTTAAAATTGTTCAGGAAGGAAAAAGTGAAAAACTAATTCCAATAGATAAGGGAGATTTGCAAATTGGTGATCGAATAAAGGTTAGACTAAGATTAGAAAGCGACAGAGAGCTTTCCTTCGTGCATTTGAAGGACGGCAGAGCATCGGGTATGGAGCCTTTAAACGAATTATCTGCTTACCGCGGGCAAGACGGGCTATATTATTATCAAAGCACCAAAGATGCTTCTACTAACTTCTTTTTCGAGCACTTGGCTAGAGGAGTTTATGTATTTGAGTATGAATTAAAAACTAATATTAGCGGAACATATCGTTTAGAACCTGCTGTTTTTCAATCTTATTATGCGCCCGAATTTCAAGCTTTGAGCAATGGCAGCAAAGTGGAAATTAAATAGAATTACCAATGATTAATGACTAAAAAGCTGGTCAAATGGTAAAAAATAAAGTTCAAATTTACTTATTGATAATTCACTTTTTTAATAATCTAACCTAGCCTAGCGGTAGGCAGAGCTTACACAAAGAACTCGAAGAAATTCAAATTCACAAAGTAGCTTCATTTTATTTACATTTGTCTATTCACAATCAAAATCCTACAAATGAAGACTAAAAACTTACTACTAGTTACAAGCTTGGCAATTTTGTTATCAGCCTGTGGAGGAAATACAGAAAATAAAACAGAAGCAAAAAAAGCAGAAACAGAAAACTCTTCTGAAGCTGACTACAGTCAAATGCAAAAAGTATCATTAACAGAATACAATATCCCTGCTGAAATCTTTATTCCTAATGAAAGCAAAGGGAAAGCAATGATTACTGAAAGTGCTTCAGGTGGTGTTGAAATAAAAGTAGGTGATCGTTTTGGAATCGAAGTGGTTCCTTTTGGTTTGAGTAAAGATGAATTTAAAGCAGAGCTTGATAATGATTTAGTTTATACAATTGAATATTTAGAGGAGGATGACAAATCTATTTTGTATAAAAAAAGTATAAAAGACAGCGACATTGCTCCAGAATTTCACTTTTTCTTAGAAACAGAGATTAATGGAGATTTGTATGAAGTTAAGTCGTTAAGCGAAATGGAATTCAACGAAAGCGCTGCCGGAGAAATGTTGAAGTCGGCGAAATCGTTGAAAGGAAACTAAACTTATTGCTTTACAACTATGTCAGAAAATGAAATGATTCAAAATATTGTAAAGTATTTTGAAGAACAGATATTTCAAAACCATATTGAGGCGTCTTTAAAAGTCCATTCACGACTTAAGTCCTACAATATTAATCCAATTGTAGTAAAATATTTGTCAAAAGTTCTAGAAGATAAATATAGCCCAGAAGGTGTTGCAAAAGCACTTTATTACCCAAGAGTATTAGGAACATCAATTAACACTTCTTTTGGCACTAGAATTCAAAATATGTTTGTTCAATTAGGGTTAGCTGAGGGTTCTTTGATTAAAGGGATGGACATAGAGTTTTTTGACAAAGTTGATCAGCGAAAAAAGTGGTGCCAGTTGAAGTCAGGACCTAATACCATAAACTCTGAAGATGTAAATCCTCTTATTCGAAAATTTACTAATACAATTAACCTAGCAAGGACAAATAGCGCTTTTAAAGACATTAGAAATGCAGACTTTATCGTTGGTGTTTTATACGGAGAAGCTGATGAGTTGAGTATGCATTATAAGAAAATTGACAAAACACACCCTGTATACATTGGAGAGGATTTTTGGTATAGACTTACAGGGTATATGGGGTTTTACAACAAACTGGTAAAAGAACTACACAGTAGTATCAATGAAATTAATACTAAGGATTTAATATCTAAAGGATGCGAAAGTTTAGCTAATGAGATAAAGACATCTCCACTTTTTGACTTTTCTTGAGATAAACATCGTTTAAAAACTGAATGATAGAATATCCTAACTCTTGACCTAAGTTAACTGGCACGGCATTACCAATTTGCTTGTATTGTTGAGCTATCGAGCCACTAAACTCCCATTCATCCGGAAAAGTCTGAATTCTTGCATATTCTCGTACAGTAAATGGTCGTGTTTCATCAGGGTGACAACGTTCTGTTTGCTTCTGAGCAGGACTACAAGTTAATGTTAATGAAGGTTCATCCCAGCCAATTCTTCTAGCCATTCCGGTTTTTCCACCACCTAGGTAATAACTTCCCCCCATATACTCTTTTTGAATATCTACCGGCAGATCTCTCCAATATCCTTTTGGAGGAACTAAATCTAACACTTTCTTTTTATGCTCAGGATACTTTGCTCCAGGGGATTTAGGGACTTCAGAGTCAAATAATTCTCCATTTTTTAATGCATCTTTTAAATTGTAAACCTTATTATGTGGTTTTGGATAAGAAAAATTAGTTTCTATGTCTTTTCTTATTCCAACGAGAATTAATCTTTCCCTTTTTTGAGGCACACGGTAATAAATTGCTTTTAACACTTTCACCGGAACAATTTTGTAGCCGATTTCATCTAAAATTGAAATCATTCCTTCTAAAGTTTTTCCTTTATCATGACTCAATAAACCACGCACATTCTCACCAATACAAATAGAAGGCTTAACTGCCTGAACAACCCTTGCAAACTCATAAAAAAGAGTGCCACGGGCATCTTTTAAACCGAGCTTTTTGCCCGCATAACTAAATGCTTGACAAGGAAAGCCTCCTGTTACTACATCTACTTTTCCTTCAAACTCTTCAAAACTATAGTTTTTCACATCGCCTTCGAGTACATTCCAATGAGGTCGATTATTTCTCAACGTTTGACAAGCCCATTTATCAACTTCATTTAAAGCGATACAACTCAAACCTGCCTTTTCGAGTCCAAGAGCCAAGCCACCGGCTCCTGCAAATAATTCTAAAACATTATAGGTTTTTAAAGGTTTAACTTCATTAGTGACTTGATCAGTTAATGAATTTCCTTCAAACAAGGTACCCATTAGATTCTCAACGTCTGATCTTTTATAAAGCCTGTAATTTGAAACAGGCTCACGAACAGCATTCAATATTCCATCCCTATCCCATCTTCTCAAGGTTTCTTTACTTTTCCCAAGCATTTCAGCAGTTTCAGATAAGGATAGATACTTATTTATAACCATATTACACAAGATTACACAATGGTTACAAATATAACACAAAAAAAGCGGCTGATGGCCGCTTTTTTACTTTTAAAAGATTTTCTTATCCAAAGTGTTCAGGAACAAAAACCTGAGTTGGATTTAATACGATGGTTGGTATTTGGTATTTGTTATTTAAAACATCTACTTCTCCACTGCCTTTAAATACATCAGGTAAAAAACCGCCGTCACCTGAAGAATTCACTATGGCAATCATATCAGCATCTATATCATTTGCGTAATCTAACATTTGTGGGATAAAATGACCGTGCTCCGGAGCCATTTCTACTTCGTACTTAACACCACGATCATCAAAATAGTGCTTGGCAAATGTAATTTCTCTACTCACCTTAGTGCGAATAAATTCATCTGACTCATTAGAAGCAAAAATGTGTACAATGGCTCCAAAATGTTTAGCAATACTAGCCGTAATTGATAGTTTTGATTTGCCTTCTTCAGAAAATTTTACCGGCAACACCAAGTCTTTTATCTTATTATCTGATTTTTTACTCTGAGTAACAATAAAAGGAACTTTAGAATGTCCAATCACTTTGAGAGCATAGCTTCCTGTTAAATGTTGAACACCTTTAACTCCGTGAGTTCCCATAACAATTAACATTGCATTTATTTCTTCTGCAACTTCAGGAATCCTTTCAAAGATGCTCCCTTTTCTAATTTCTGTGGATACCTTTACATCATAAGCTTTTTGTGCATCCGTTGCTGCTTCATCTAACTTGCTTTGAGCTTCTTCTTTTTTCTTGTCTGATGATATTACGTGAAGCAAAACCACTTCGCCATCAAAACTTTTGGCAACAAAAGCAGCATGAGAAATAGCCGCCTCTGCTTCTGCGGTAAAATCAGTAGGTACTAGCACTTTGTAGGTCTCTTCCATGGTAATTGTTTTGGGTTAAGCGTTTCAAATATAGATAATAAAATCTAAAAACAAAGGGAAAAGTGAAAAATGTTAATTCAATACATACATCTGTATATACAAACAATTAACAAGAAATAAGTCTTTAAAATTAGAACACAAACACTTAGTCAATGGTTAATTTTGTAGATATGAGTAGTAAAACTTTTGATTTAATTATTATTGGTGGCGGTCCAATTGGACTAGCATGCGGTTTAGAAGCGAAAAAAAAGAAATTAAACTACTTGATTATTGAAAAGGGTCCGCTTGTTAACTCACTTTACAACTACCCGGTAAATATGACTTTTTTCTCTACTTCTGAGAAGCTAGAAATTGACAACATTCCGTTTATTAGCATTAAGCCAAAACCAAGTAAACAGGAAGCTTTAGAATATTACCGCCGTATTGCCAGCAACAATAATCTTAAAATCAACCTATTCGAAAAAGTAGAAAATGTTCTTAGGAAAGAAAAGTGCTTTAATGTAAAAACTAACAAATCAAGCTACTTGGCTAATAAAATAATTGTTGCTACAGGCTTTTACGACATTCCCAACCGACTTAATATTCCGGGAGAGAACCTTTCAAAGGTTTCTCATTATTACAACGACCCTCATTATTATGCGGGCATGAAAACCGTTGTTGTTGGAGCAAGCAATTCCGCAGTTGATGCTGCTTTAGAAATTTACCGAAAAGGTGGTGAAGTTACTATGGTTGTTAGAGGAGATGATATTGGCGAAAGAGTTAAGTACTGGGTTCGACCGGATATAATTAATCGAATAAAAGAGGGAAGTATAGATGCTTTTTTTAACAGTGAGCTAAAAGAAATTAAGCAGCATGCAGTAGTCATTAAAAAAGAAAATGAACAAGATGTTACAATTAACAACGACTTTGTTTTAGCTTTAATTGGCTATCAACCAAATATTTCGTTTCTTGAAAAAATGGGAATTCAAATTACGGATGAACAGCTAAAAATTCCATCCTACAATGAAAGTACTATGGAAACAAATGTTCCGGGAATTTATTTAGCAGGAGTAATTTGCGGAGGTATGGAAACGCATAAATGGTTTATTGAAAATTCACGCATTCACGCCAAAATGATTATTGAAGATATTGTAAGAAAAAAATAAACTACACTTTTTGAAGCAGTTTGCCTTTATAAGAAAAATACTCTAACTCTTTTCGCTCAAACTCTCCGATCTCTTCATTAAATACATTACACTCATCGATTGGATTCATATAAAGGTGCAAGCTCATTGACTTTCCATCGTTAATATTGGCTAAGCTATGGTACCCCATATCGTCGTTCATGTATGAAACCTCATCTTCTTCTAATTGCATTTCTGCTTCCACTTCAATTTCTTCAGAAGGTTTTTCACTTTCAACAAAACGCTGTTCATCAAATTCCCCTTTTACCACATAAACCCAACATTCCTGATTATTGTGACAATGTACAGGAGTCTCCTGCCCTTTTTCCCAACAAAGAAGAATTAATTCATAATCTTTATTTCTAGCTATGCAGTTTCTCGTGTAGTGTTCCTTTGAAAAATGGGCGTAAGGTTCGTATTCATCAAGAGGTATCTCAAGTCGTTTAACCAGCTTTTTATAGCCCTTTTCATCTTTTACTTGATCGAGTTCATCAACTAGCTGTTGAATAGTAGTAATTGATTCGGTTTTTGACATGATTGAGGAGTTTTATCTTATTTTCTGCTGAAATAAGTCAATTTTGCATCGCTTTTTCCTTATTTTGCAGTTTCATACAAATTTACTAAAACTAAAAGAAAGGCTCAAGTTTTACTGAGTCGCTCTCCTTTCGTTATGATGAATCAAAACGACTTAGATCGCTTTCAAAGCATTGTTAAACAGCTTTTAGAAGCAGAAAATAAAGAGCCGGTTGCTCAACCTATTCAAGCAGAAAGCTTATTTGAAACTCTCGATTTAAAACTCGAAGACGAGGGCACAAGCGATGATGTTTTTTACAATAGCTTGGAAAAATTAGTCATGAACACTCCAAGAACAGCTACAAAACAGTTTTTCAACCAGCTTTTTGGTGGGAGGAAAAGCAAAGCTGTCCTAGGAGATTTGTTGGCAGTTATGCTTAACAACAGCATGTATACCTACAAAGTAGCCGGTCCGATGGTGGGGGTAGAAAAAGAAATTCTTCGTAGAACGGCTGAGCTGGTTGGCTACGATCAATATTCCGGAGGAACCATAGCTCCCGGAGGCTCTATGAGCAATTTTATGGCCATGGTAATGGCGAGAGATGCTTTTGAAAGCAACATCCGTTATGATGGTGTGAGTAATAAAATGACCATATACACTTCAGCTGACTGTCATTATTCTATAGAAAAAAATGCCGCCATGATGGGTGTTGGACGAAAGCAGGTAAGGTACATTCCAACGAATGAACATGGAATTATGATGTTGGCTGAGCTGGAAAAGCAAATAGAAAAAGACATAGCAGAAGGTTTTCAGCCGTTTTTTGTAAATGTAACAGCAGGCACAACTGTTCTGGGTTCATTCGACCCGATTGAAGAAACAGCAGAAATTTGTAAAAAGTACAAACTATGGCTACATGTTGATGGAGCTTATTGTGGAGCGGTTATATTTAGTAAAGAGTACAAACACTTAGTGAAAGGTGCTGAAAAAGCTGACTCTTTTAGTGTAAACGCTCACAAAATGTTGGGCACTCCTTTAACCTGTTCAATTATTCTTGCAAAAGACAAAAGGTATCTTTCTGACTCATTTTCAAATGACGCACGCTATCTTTATCAAACTGATGGCGATGATTATAACTTAGGAAAAACTTCTATTCAGTGTGGCAGAAGAAATGATGCGCTGAAATTTTGGACTTTATGGAAATCAATCGGAACAAAAGGCTTAGAACAACTTGTTAATCACCAATTCTATTTGGCAGATGTCGCCAGAGATTACATCAAACAAAACAAAGACTACCAATTATACAGTTTCGACAACTCTATTTCAGTCTGTTTCAATTACAAAAATATTCCGGCGGAAAAGTTATGTACAGCACTTTACCAGCACGCTGAACTGATGGTGGGCTTTGGCACTTTTAAAACGGAAGAATTTGTGCGCTTTGTAACCATTAACGCCGACAACAAAAAAGAAGATATTATTAATTTTTTCAAAACATTAGAACAGTTTGTAGAGCAACATTATGCTGAATTGATGGAGCCTCAAGCAGCAAAAACATAGACACAAATGCTAACCAAATTAATCGTTCTCGGCATCTACTTTGCCATTCTTTTTATCATTGGAATCGTTGCCTCTCGACAAATCAAAAGTCTTAGTGACTTCTATGTTGGTGGCAAGCGAATCGGTTATTGGGCGGTTGCATTTTCGGCAAGAGCAACAGGAGAATCGGGTTGGTTACTTTTAGGTTTAACCGGAATGGGAGCCATGGCGGGATTTTCGGCTTATTGGGTGGTCGTTGGTGAACTGCTAGGGGTAGCAGTATCATGGTTTTTTATGGCTAAACGCTTTAAAAAACTCAGCGACAAATATCAATCAATTACAATTCCCGACTTTTTGGAAAGTCACTTTAAGTCGAGCACCCATATATTGAGAATTGTAGCGGCTACTGCACTTTCTATTTTTGTTATCATTTACGTTAGTGCACAAATTGACGTGACCGGAAAAGCTTTTGAATCCTTTCTTGGAATCAACTATTTCACCGGAGCTATTGTGGGCTTCTTAATTGTTTTAGCTTATATTTTTACCGGTGGATTTGTTGCTGTAGTGTGGTCTGATTTTTTTCAAGGTTTACTCATGTTTTTGGGCTTAGTTGCCCTACCCATTGTGGTTTATTGGGGAATAGATAACGGAAGTAACATTATAAGTGGATTAAATGCTATAGACCCAGGTTTAACCACAGTTTTTGGTGGTGGTGATGACGTTTGGATGAAAGTTGCTACCATGCTCGGTTTTGCTATGATTGGCTTGGGTTTTCTTGGCTCTCCTCAGATTTATGTGCGATTTATGTCCATCAAAAACCTTCAAGAAATCAACAAAGGGCGTTGGGTAGCCATTGTATTTACACTCTTAACTGATGCAGCAGCAGTAACGATTGGCATTTTGGCTCGTTATCTTTTTACAGAAGCCGGTCAAGATCCCGAAGCAATTTTGGGAAATCAAGGAGAAGATTCGCTAATTACCTTGACTGAATATGCTTTTCCGTTAGCGATTATTGCCATTTATATTGCAGTCATCCTTTCTGCCATCATGTCTACCATAGATTCACTCTTGGTTTTAGCTTCATCTGCTGTTGTTAGAGACTTTTATCATAAAATTTTTAACCCCAATATGGATGAAAGAAAAATGAGTCGAATATCAAGAATGGTTACTTTGGCTATGGCTTTATTTGCCTTAGGCATAGCTATGAGCGTTGCAGTTATTAGCCCCGGAAGAACCGTTTTTTGGTTTGTCATATTTGGCTGGTCAGGCATTGCTGCTACTTTTTGTCCGGTTATAATTCTTTCTCTTTTTTGGCCTGCATACTCAGAAAAAGGAGCCATTGCGTCTATGATTACCGGCTTCTTATCAGTTCCCCTTTTTAAGTTTGTCGTTCAAAATATTGACCCCATCGGTCCTTATTTTGAAAAGCTGGATGTACTAGCTCCCTCCTTTTTGCTAGCCATGATTAGCGGATGGATCTTTACCAAAATTTATCCGCGCAAAGAAGTTGTTCATTTAGCTTCCTAAATTTAAATGAAAAGTTGATTTTTGCCGAATGGATAGAATTGACTTGAAGAAAATAAAAAACATCATTTTTGATTTGGGCAATGTCATTATTGACTTAGATATGGCTGCCACTGATTCAGCTTTTAAGAAGCTATGCGCCGATCGCTATGAGGAAGTAATGAATGAACTGAACAAAGAATTCTTTTTTGAGAAATACGAAACCGGAAAAATATCAACGAAAGAGTTTGTTCAAACACTTCAATCAATGATCGGAAATGGAATTAGTGAAAAAGCTATTATCGACGCCTGGAATGCCATGTTATTGACCATTCCTGATGAGCGTTATAACATACTCAACAGCCTAAAAGAAGATTATAGAACTTTCTGCTTAAGCAATACGAATGAGCTTCATATTGAATATGTTTTTAACCAATTAAAGCAAACGAAAGGCATTCAAAATTTAGACGATTATTTTGAGCGCGTTTACCTTTCGCATGAAATGGGACAACGCAAACCAAATGTTGAAATTTTTGAAACGGTTATTAATGACAATAATCTAGTTCCTTCTGAAACTCTTTTTATCGACGATACGGCAGGACATTTAGTAGGTGCCAAAAAAGCCGGACTACATACTTTTCACATGAGCGAGGGGAGAAGCTTGGAGAGGGTTGTTGGTTATTAGCTGTTAGCGTTTAGCTTCTAGCCCTTAGCTTTTGGTGTTTAAAATCAAGCTTTTATGCTATTAGACCAATTTAGAAACTATATGTCGTGTATAACTCTTCTAAAAATGAATATTCGTTTATTTACCTAAATTGATTAGCAAATAACTAAACTATTTTGTTTTCAGCACTCTGTCTTTACTTTTTTCCATTGATGAAAAAAGTAAACAAAAAAATCTAGACCTGTTCCCTAATTTAAGTCTTCCGCTCCTAAATGGCGATGATTTCAGTGATCTCCA
>DIAJ01000011.1:4043-34596 GCA_002415785.1 Flavobacteriales bacterium UBA5081 | reverse complement strand
TTATGAAAATGGCCATCCTTCTAGACAAAATTCAAATAGATAAATAGTTTTAGGTATCGTTCGGGAAATTCAGATCTTCTAATGTATTATACCTGCCTTGTCGAACAGACAGGCCGACATAGATTTTAAGTAGCAACTTTTTGCGACATTTAAAATCATAATCGGTGTTAGACTATAATTTTAAGGATTATCTCATTGATTTTTTGAGACTGTTTTTATCAATCCACCCGGCATTTTTGACACTTCTATTACTTGATCAATTCTTTCTTTCACTTTGTTATGGTTGAGAAATTTTAGTTCTTCGGCCACAATTAACATTGAATGAACTTCGCAAGCCGAACCCTACTAAAAAGGGGGAGCTTACACTATCAAAACTCTTCTGAAATATTATTTGAAAGTGCTGCCCGCAATATTTGATCTTTAAAATAAAATTCTTTCAGTTCTGAAAAGTCATTATTATATAAATCAACATACAGTGTTTTGCTTTTTTGCCAAACACTTATTTCTTAAACAGATTCCATAAAACACTAAACCTTCTTTTCCTCACACAACTCCACCAAAACTCCACCGCTTGACTTTGGGTGTAAGAAAGCAATTCTCTTGTTATCTGCGCCATCTTTTGGTGTTTCGTGAATCATTTGAAAGCCCTCTGCTTTTAATCGTTCAATTTCCTGCTCAATGTTGTCTACATCATAAGCAATATGGTGAATTCCTTCTCCTCTTTTTTCAATAAACTTAGCAATCGGACTTTCAGGATTAGAAGCTTCGAGCAATTCGATTTTACTTTCTCCTATTTGAAAAAACATAGTAGTCACTCCTTCGCTTTCAACTTTCTCTGTTTTATAGTGAGGCTTACCCAATAATGCTTCATACATTTTAGCCGACTGATCTAAATTCTTTACGGCAATGCCCAGGTGTTCAATTTTTTTCATCATTTCAAAAACTGATTTTTATCTGTTTAAATATAGGCTCTATAAATTAAAAAGCCCTTCCTGATGGAAAGGCTTTAATTAAAGTAAAGTAATATTATCTAATTGTAATTGTTTTTGTTTTATTATCAAAACTAAGGTAATAAGTTCCTTTATCGAATTTGCTAATATCAACTGAATTTCCAAAGCCTCTTTTTACAATTGTTCCGTATTGATCGTAGAGTTCAAACATAGTTTCACCTCCATTAAACTCAATGGAGTTTTTAAACTTCTCTCCATCAATTGATATCTCAGAAACCGAAGAAGTAAAGGTAGCCGGTTTAGAATAGCGCGGTTTACCGGTGTAGTCTACTTGTTTTACTCTTGCTTTATTCTCGCCACTATGCGGAGTAATTTTAAAAGAATAGTTGTGTGTTCCGGGCACTCCCTTTCCGCTAACCTCACCAACTTTTACCCACTTATTCCAACGAAATTGTTCTACAATATAATCGAGTTTACCATTTTCATTGTCTGTTGTCCACTTTAAAACGCCATCGTTAGTAAAAGAAATTTGCTTAGTATTAAACGTACTTTTAGGCTTAAGCACCTCAGGATTTAATACTTCAGGAGTACAATCGTCACGGTGTTTAATATTGATAACTACTTTATCTCCAATATTCAAATTAAAATTGCCAAAATCAATTTCAAATGCATTTTGATTCACTTCATCAGGAGATAGCCTACCGTTGATTGTTACTTCAAAAACACAGAAACCAACTCCTGCGCCTCCTGTTGGGTTTTTAACATAAATGTTCTTTCCCATGTAATTCCCTTCTAAAACAATCACTCCTGCACTTAAAACAGGTGCAAGTGTTAGCAAAAAGAGTAAACTAAGGAATTGAATAAATTTCATCATAAATCATTTTATCAAAAGCACTTAATATTTGTCGACTAAATTAAATGCTTAATCTGCAATTTCAAAACAATTGTCTTCAAATATAGCACACTAAATTAAGATTTTTTGTTTCTGAGCAATAAATCTTTACTTTTTTAATCAGAATGTTTTTCAGCAAGCTCTAGTTTTTCTTTAAATTCTTCAATTCTTTTCAGCTTTTCAGGGGCTCTACGAGCTTTTGCAGAGTCAGTAAAATATTTATGCGCCGATAAAAACTTAACATTCATTTCGTACCACACCAAATTGTTATCCGGTATTTTTCCAAACTCCACCAATTCTTTTCTTAAAGTTTCTGCAATAGGGTGAAAATCTTGGCGTCCTAAATAATCTAAATCTGCATCACACATGATCTCCTCTAATTTATTTTTAGGATTATGTGGGATTTTAGTCGCTTCAATTAATTCAATTACTTGCTCAATCTGCTCTTTAGTATAACCAAAACTAGGTAGCATTTCTTTTGCCATTTCAGCCCCTATCGGCTCATTACTTTCATAGGAATGAATAAAGCCAGCATCGTGAAAAAGGGCTGCAGTTTTCAGTAGATACAAGTCTTCTCCTTTTAAACCTTCCCAAAGAGCAATTCTCTCTACTGCTTCACAAACATCCATCGTATGATGAATTCCATGATAGTATAGTCCATCAGGCAAATCTCTTGTCAAGCGTTTTACAATGTATTTCTCAGCATTTCGGTAGTTAATATTACTGTATAGCTTAAGATTAACATAGTGCCAAAATGCTTCATTCGGAGTAATTCCATCCTCATTCTCTGATAGTTCGGGCTTAATTCCATGTACGAAATACATGTCAATTTCGCCTTTGTGTTTGGCTTTTACTTTACCTCTATACTCGGTGACAAAAAATTCTGCTATGGCTTCGTAAGTACTTTCAGAAATATTCACTTTTCCCGGCTCACCACTACTTTCCATGTGAGCAGCTACATTTACAGTATCACCCCAGATATCATAAGCAAAGCGTTTTAAACCGATAACTCCGGCAATTAAATCTCCGGTATGTAGTCCAATTCTAAGCTCCCAAGATTTGCGACCGTTCTTCTTTTTTAATTCGCTGATTTCTTTCATAGCTCGCTGAATTTCCAAAGCAGCTAAGGTTGTATCAATGGCATTACTTTTATTGCGAATAGGAACGCCTCCGGCAGCCATATATGCATCTCCAATGGTCTTAATTTTTTCTACATTGTATTTATTTACAATTTCATCAAAGCGAATAAAGTAACTGTCTAATTCAGCAACAAGTTCCTGTGGATCATAATTTTCTGCAAGCTTGGTAAATTCCTTAAAGTCTGTAAACATTACTGTTACCTTTCTATACTGACGAGCTTTTGCCTTTCCTTTATTTTTTAGCTCATCGGCCATTTCCCGAGGCAGAATATTCAGCAGGAGTTTCTCTGTTTTTTCCTTCTCCTCCTCAAGCATTTTACGCTTGCGCTCCACCATCTCTTTCTGGCGAATAATTTCTATTGTACGCTGCTTTACCTGAGACTCGAGGAGATCCTTTTGTTTTTCAATTCTACGAATTCGATTTTTATAAATAACATAGAAAACCAGAAACAATGTCACTAAAAAAACAATGTCAAGCCACCAGTTTTCTGTGAGGAAACTGCTGAGTAGAATAAAAATATTATGTTCGTTTAACAACATTACCCTTAGTTTTTTTCTTGCAAGAGTTTCACCTCTGTTCTTCTATTCATTCGATGATCTCCTTCTGTGCAATCCCCTTTTTCACAATCGATTAATGGCAATAGTTCGCCTTTATAGTCACTTTTAATTTTACTTTTATTAATCCCCTTTTTAACTAAATAATTAAAAACAAACTGACTCCTTTTTCTTGACAGTTCAATATTATATGCCTTTGGTCCTCTAATGTCTGTATGTGAAGTTATTTTAATCTTTTGATTAGATTGACTCACTTCTTTTAAAAACTCATCTAACTTGTGTAGCTCCGATTTTTCCAACCTATAACTATCAAATCGGTAATTAACATTTATAATTTTAACATCATTATTTGCAAAACTATCTTCATCAGCTAAAAATACAATTAATTCTTTGTCTTCGGTATCAATTAGTTTTACTTTATGTTTGACTTGTTTTAACCTACTGTAAGTAAACTGTCCAAATTTATTACGAATGGTACGATGGAGTACGTTGTTATTTTCATCCAAAGTGACTAACTGAAAGCTGTCATCTGCTCCTTCCACTTCAAAAAAATAGTTCCCATCGAAATCAAGTTTAGAAAATTCAAATTTCCCATTTGAATCAGTATAAGTAGTAGCAATTAAACTACCTTCATCATCATAAATATAAACTTTCAGGCTATCTCCATAATCTCCGGGAAGCTTTTTAAACACCTGACCTCTTAGTTTGTTATCAAGCTCAATTAACTCAGGATCTTCAACTTCTAATTTATCAAATTGGGCTACTTGATAGGTCAGCATTTGATACTCAAATTCTCCATCTTCATTTAGAGTGGTTTTTTCAACGACCAAATCATTCTTATCTAAAATTGCCATATTTAGATTATTCGATTCATCTTTCATTTTAAAAGTATACGTCTCATCTGCCTTAAGCTTTTGAAAGGTAAACTTTCCACGAGCATCTGTCCAAGCTGAATCAATGACTGTCCCGCTTTCATCAATTGCATATACTAAAGTAGGCTCTTGATTCTCAAAGTCCCCAGGTAATTTTTCATAAAGCTGCCCCACAAGCTTAACAATCATAGGAACATAGGCTTGTTCAATCAATTGCATTTTGCTATACTCGTCAAACGGCAAAGAGTTAAATTCAAAATCCCCATTTTTTAATTGATTTAATAAGTAAAGCGCATCCCCCTTCTCATTTAAAACATATATTACACTCTCATAAAGTGTTTTCGTGTCTAGTTCGGGAAGCTCAATCAAATAGGTGTCATCAAACTGCAATTCATTAAACTGAAATTCTCCTAGCGCATTTGTCAAAACAGAGGCTAACAACTCCTTATCTTTATTATAAATTTTTACCCATTGGTGCTTTACCGGCTCACCTTGATGCACTAGCCGAGCGATAAGTGTTGTATAACCTTGATTCGTAGCTAAAACTGTACTCTTTGAAGCATCTTTCATATTCTTGAGCTCAAAAATGCCATTTGAACTACTAACATTTTGATTCATCCTATTTTCATCATTATAAGTAGCTAATTGCAGTCCGGGGTCTTCAGAGTTAACTTTAATCAAGTAATTTGCATCAGCTGGTAATTCCTCAAAGCTAAAATTTCCATTTTTATCTGACCAAACAGAGTCAATTACTTCTCCATTATCATTTAACAGATAAACCATTACACTGTCTTTAAAGTCACCGGGGAGTTTTTTATAAATCGTGCCATTAATATTGTTGCTACCTCCTAACAGTTTACTTTCATCTTCTGCTAACAAATGGTTTAACTCAACAATCTCTTCAAATGGAAGCGACCTATATTTATAGTTCCCATTTTTTAAAGCATAAAGCAATTGCAACTTATCCCCTTCTTCATTTAAAATAAACAATCGTCCATCTTCAACAATGCTATTATCTTCAGCGTCCAATTGAATCAAATAGTTTTCATCATAAGGCAAATCTTCAAAACTAAATTTTCCACTTTCATCTGTAAAAGTATAGGCAACAACAGAGTCATTTTCGTTTAAAAGGTTTACTCTTATGCCTTCTTGAGGCAACCCATTATATTCAAATAATGCATTCAATTTAATATCTGGAGGTCTAACTTCTTTAAAAAAGAAGATGTCGTCTTTACCTTGACTGCCCATGCGATTAGAAGCAAAAAAACCATTTTCATCATTTAAAAAGTAAATACTAAAGTCGTCGCGATTAGAGTTTATTGGCGCCTTCATATTTATTGGCTCGCTATATAAATCTTCATTTTTCTCTACGTAAAAGATATCTAAGCCACCATACGTTGTATGACCATCTGATGAAAAGTATAATTTCTCATTGTAATAAAATGGAAAAACTTCGTCTAATGGAGTGTTTATCTGTCCGCCTAAATTTTTAGGTACTGTCCACTCTCCATTTACTTTTTCACTTACATATAAGTCCATTTTACCGTAGCCTCCAGACATATTTGATGAAAAATAAAGTGTTTTTCCACTATCTGCAAAACATGCATGACCAAGTGAATAACTATCGCTATTGTATGGAAAGTCAGTGAACCTTTTCCATTTCCCTTTTTTAAACTCACCCAAATAGAGTTTCATCTGATTCACAAAGTTTTTTCCTTTCATTCTATTATCAACTCTACTTACAGCTATTCTATTCTCTGTCTTATCAATCGCAATAGGCCCATCGTGGTAAAAGCTGTTAATCGAACCGCTTACCTCTTTCAAGTTAATCGGTTCTAAGTTAAATAGCTCTGTAGTGTCAGCCTCAAATATTCCTAAAAAATTATCGCCTGTCCAAGATGGTGATTCCGGAGAGTAATAGTTTTCTCCTCGTGAGGAAACGAGGTAAAATCGATCTTGAAAAAACTGAATACTAAACTCAGAAGCTGGAGAATTAAGTCCGATTAAACTGTCGATTTTGTAATGTTTCAGCAAATCTGCCCATTGTTTTTGTTTTTGTATTGAAAGCAACATGAGTTCACCTAAGAACTGATTCTCTCCTAATTCAGCAAACTTTTCAAAGTATTTTTCAGCTTCGTTCAATTTATTGTTAGCAAGCAATACTTGACCATAGTATAAATAATCTTCTGCACTTACTTCAGGCATTTTCACAAGTTCCGCAAAATACATCTCTGCCTTTTCATAGTTTTTCAACTTTCTGTAGCAATTTCCCAGTAATTTATTTGCTTGATAGCTTCTTGCATCAAGCTTGATAGCTTCCTCAAAATGAGGAACTGCCAATGCATATTCATTCATCTCAAAATGTTCAAGCCCTTTACTAATTTGCTTCTCTTGCGACATTAAATCAAAAGAAGAAAATAGCGTAAAACCAAAAACTGCTAACAAGCTGATAGTTAAAATAGATATATTACTGTAATATATTTTCATTTAGAAATAGCGAGGTGAAACAATTTGAGATTTAAAGAGGTTAAAATCATAACCCACAAAAACTTCATGAGCACCTCCGTGGTGTCGATACATTTCATTTAATGCCATATCATAAGAATACCCAATCCTTAAGGCTCTGTTTACATTATACTCTAAAATTGCAACTCCCCCATAGCCATGACGGTAGGAAGCTCCAAGCCAAAGTTTTTCTTTAATCAACAGACTTGCATTAACATCAACAAATAAAGGTAAGTTTTCTGCTGCCCTTAGAAGAACAGAAGGCTTAAAAACTAAGTTTTTATTTAACCTCATTGCTCTTCCGGCAGTAAAAATAGCCTGAGCAGTTTGTTTGGCAGCAAAATCGACATTTATATTATCTGCTTTCAAACCTATTTTACCCTCATTTAAATGAGCTAGCTCAAACCCTATATAATTTTTTCGATCGTGATAATACATTCCAAAGTCGAACGAGGGCACCCAATAACTCTCACTTTCACTTCTTGAGCTAGCATAGGAATCATTATCCTTGTATTCAATTTCATTCCAATTAAACTGATGATTATACAAGCTTGACCTAAGACCAAAGCCCAAGCGTCCCTTTCCCAATTTAACTTTATAAGCATAAACCGCAGAAAATGATACTGTGTTTTTTGGTCCAATTTTATCATTAGAAAGCTGTAAACCAAAACCCATTTTCTTATTCCTACTTGGTGCATGTACTGCAAAAGCTTGAGAAGTAGGAGCGCCATCAAACCCAACCCACTGTGAACGATGCAAAGCAACTGCGCTTACCATTCCTCTGCTACCTGCATAAGCGGGGTTTATTCCCAATGGATTAAAAAAATATTGATTATATTGAGGGTCTTGTTGAGCGATTGTCGGGAAAGACACAACACACAAAATAAAAACAATATATATCTTTAAAGATTTCATCATCTTGTTAACTCAATCCACCCTTTTTGTGTTAATTCATCGGACTCAAAGATGAAAAAGTAGGTTCCTGAAGGCAATGGTTTGCCATTTTTGGAATCTCCTTTCCATACTTCATTTTTATTATCATAGTTTTTACCGGAATACACCAAGTTTCCTCTTCTGTCAAATATATTTACCACATTCTCCGGATAAAGAGAAACATTATCAATTTCCCAACTATCATTTACTCCATCAGCATTGGGTGTAATTCCTGAATAAAACTTCAGCTTACACTCTTCATTTAATAGTTCAACCGAGAAGTTATAGTTTTGACTTTGACATCCATCGTCGGAAATTACTTGAACAGAATAATTTCCGGGCGCTAAATTTGTTGCTCTGTTCCCACTTTGGCCGTTACTCCACATAATTTGATATGGCGCATTACAACCTGAAAGACTAATAACTTCAGCGTATCCATTATTTAACCCACGACAGCTGGCATGCTGAACATTTACATTAAATGAAAGTAAAGAATTCACAGAAATAGCTTGTTGAAAGCCTTCCGTAATAACAATGTTATTTGCTTGTGTACTTACTGCAACTTCGCCTACTGTTGATGAAAGAGTAATTGTTGCACTTGTACTTTCTTCTCCCGCAGAGCCTATTACGCTTCTTTCAATTTGAGTTTGAGAAAAAGCAGCTCCATTAAAAAGCAATATGGCAATAATTACTATTTTCATCATCAAAATGTTTCTTTTGTTATTATTGCTCCGCCAAAGCCACCTGAGTCTAATAAAACTCCTGTAGAACTTCCCCCAACACTTCTAACATAAACTTGAACAGTATGCGACCCGGTTGGCAAATTCTCAAAAACAGCCATCATTGCGATCATGTCGTGGTTATTCAGCCCGTTTCTAATAATGGCCTTACTATCTATAGTTGATGAAACCCCATTTACCCTAATTTCAAATTGTACTGCAGTAGCTGTACCAAATGAACTAACTGTTGCAGAAGTATTCACATTTACCTCAATTACCGAATTTGCATGTACTTTATTAATTGTAAGAACAGGACCAACCGTTTGCCAAGTAGTAGTCGGATTTACTGAAGAGTTGTTTAAATTAGTAATACTATTGTATATAGAATTGCTTTCCCAAGAAGCATTTCCGTTTGCATCAGATACTAAAACTTTCCCCGTACCTTCAGTCCCATCTGACAGACGAAAGTTCCCTTGCAAATCAAGATGTACAGTGGGGTTATTGTTATTAATTCCTACATTTCCCGATGAGTAAAAAATATCCGTCCCATTCTCACGCCAAAGTGTACTTGACCAATCTAAATCTCCTGAATTATTTATTTTCAAGAATTGATTAACAGCTCCAACATTTTTCGGTAAGCCATAATTACCATCAATACTTAATGAATCAACTGTAACAATTCCTCTTAGGTCAATATTGAAGTCATTCAACTCTCCATCCACCACCACTCTATTATTCTCCAAAGCAATAGAGCTACTAGCATCGTTAGACAACATAGAGCCTGAAACTCCTGAATTCCAAAAGCCCAAAACAAGTCGATTATTCCCTTTTCCTAATAAAGCAGCCTCTCCATCATATATATAAGTTGGGTTAGTACTAACACCATCGTAATAAGTATTAAACCCAAACCAACGAAAGCCATTAAAAGGTTTACCTTGAACCACAATAAAAGAGTCAATTTGAATGGTAGAAACTGGAGGCGTATTTTGACCTATAGCTAATGCATTTAAATTAAGTATTGTGTCATTATTTGCATCATTCCCACTAGCTAATACAGTTGCCAAATCGTAATTCGAATCAAAACTTAAGCGTTGCCAAAGGTTACTGCTATTATTGTAAATGTATATACCTTCAGTTCCATCCGTCTGATACACCAATAAACTGTTTGCCGGATTTACTATTGCCAAACGTTCTGCAGCCGTCATTCTTGGAATTAAAACTCCTTTATCTGTGGAGCTAATGTCCAACATGGCTGACGAATCTGGTGCTACACCACCATCGTTAATGGAAATATTTTGTGCATTAACGCTCAAGTTAAGCATTAAAATACTGATTAAAATAGCATTACTAATAAAAAGACTGTACTTAACTTTATTCATCATTTTGAATTTTAGCAATCAGCTTTTCCAATTCTTTAATTCTATTTTCAAGTTCATTAATCTGTTCTTGCTGCTCTTGGATTGCTTTTATAGCAAGAACACCTAACCCACTGTAGTTTACAAGATGGACCTTATCTACTAAGCCATCTTCTGCCTCTTTTATAGTAACTAATGAAGGGAACTCTTTCATTAAATCTTGCGCAATGAAACCTATCGATTTATCATCAGTTTCATTTTGATCAATAAAATGATACTCTTTAACTTCAAGTCGCTTTAACTTTTCCAACAAAGGTTTTGCCTCCGAAATATTCTTTTTAAATTTAATGTCAGATAGTGCACTATACACCCCGGTTACTGAATTAAAATCACCCCTAGTGGCATTATTAAAGTATAGTGTCAGGTTATTGGTTGACCAAACATAAAAGTGCCACCTATCTAAAGGGTTGATGTTATTTGTTAATGAAAACCCATTTGTAACCCCTGTTGGATGATTCACATGCAGTGTAGTCGCAGGAGTATCCACATTAATTCCAACATTTAACTCATCAATAGTCATTGCTACACTTGTAATTGTAGCGCTGTTACCATAGCCAAATAACAACTTTCCTGCACCCTCTCCATTTGTTGAACCTGTAGAAATGATTTGATGAAACCTTCCTCCTGTTGAATTATTGCCCAAGGTCAACCAAGTTCCATCGGTATTACTTGATTCAATAATCTGGCTCATTCTTGAAGCACTTGTTAAATGTAATCTAGCGGTTGGATTTGTTTGTGCTATGCCAACATTTCCTGCATTATTTATTATAAACTTGCTTCCAAAGACGCTTGCCGAGTTATAAATTCCATAACTTCCATTCGTGCTCAATCCACTAGTCAAGTCATAGCCTGAATTAATATATTGCATATAAACGTCATCTGCTACTCCTCTTTCTAAACTCAAAGCTGAGGGCGATAACGAATTCACATGCAGTTGAGAAGTAGGCGCATCTTTCCGAACTCCCATTCTCCCACTTCCTCTTAAAATTGTAAGTAAAGTATCTATTCCTGCTGCTGAAGAGCGAATCTGAAAACGATCACTAGTAGAGGCAATATACCTCATCTGAAAACCAAGCCCTCCACTCTCAAAGTCGCCTCCATTTTCCATAAATTCAATTACTCCACTGTTCACAGCATTTGAAGTAGCAGCATTACTTGTCGATAACCTTATATTTGGAAATATAGGATCATAAACTTGAAGTTTTGCATTGAGTGAGCTATTCCCAATAGAAAGTTGATTCACATTAACGATGTTTTGATTAGCTGCATCATCTCCTACCATAAGTACATCACTCAAACTTAAAGTAGAGTCCTGAGTAATCCTCGACCATCTATTGGTAGAAGCAAAGTATACATAAAAACCGTTTGGTGGATTAGTTTGAAAAACCAGTAAGCCGTTAGCCGGACTTGTAATCGCCAAGCGATCTGCAGCTGTCATTCTTGGTATAAGTATCCCTTTATCTGTAGCACTGACATCTAACATTGCCGAAGGGTCAGGAGAGCTACCGTTTTCATTAAATGAAACATTTTGCGCCTCAATTGAAAAACTCAAGCACAAAGTAAAGGTTATTAACAGGCAAGCTGTCAATGTATCATTCATTCTATTTCTACAAAATTCTTTCATTTTCATGCTAAGAATACTTTATTTTAAAATCAGAATACATCTAAAACTCGCTGAGCCTGTAGCCGGGTCATCATTGGCATTATTGGTTAAGCTACCATTTCCTACTTTTCTAACAGTATTGGAAGTTCCATCATCTACCCACTCCCAATCATCCACTTCATTATTGAGCGTTCCATTATCTAATGCTCCATACCACTCTCCCCAGGAAGGTAATTTCATTCCTTCTGAAACACATGTAGATGCTGCAGTAAACCAATTAGCAGGAGCTCGTTGATTTGTTTCAATACAAATTCTACCTGCTATGTTTGTCATCCCGGTAGGACAAGTAGCTGTATCTATACTCACCCAAGATAGGTTTCCGGCGCCATCAGTTTGAAGGTAATCATCTGCATTTCCATCATTTGAGGGTAGCGAGTATTGATTATTGATATTCAAACTATCGATAATAGCTACTCCATTTACATCTAACAGGCTATTGGGATTAGTCGTTCCTATTCCTAGTCGATTATTTACTTCATCAATTGTTACAACATTGAAGTACCCAACTGTATCTGAGGCTATCCAATATGCTAATCGATTGGCTGTATTTGGTGTAATCGTAAAAACATTTGCATTATTAACTAAGTCAAACCGCAAAGCAGCAGAACTGTCACTCAAAGCTTTAAAAGTTGACAGATCAGTGCGTAAAGCATTCGCCGTATCACCAATTTCAGTTCTAAGTTGATTATTTGATGAATTAATACTGTTTCTCAAAACCGCAGAACTATCCACTATTTGCAAACTGTCGTTGAAAACACTTAAGTCTACAGATTGCGTTCCTCCGGCATCGGTTATCTCCAAAGTTTCTCCATTTAATACAGCATTGGTATTTAACTCATTAATTGCTGAAGAATCCTTGTATGCTCCTATACTCAATGTGTTTAAATCTGCGCGTATGGCTAAAGAAGTATCGTTCAAAGTCTGTTGAGAAAGCATATCCATTCGTATGGCTTGTGAGCTATCGTTCAAAGTTTGCTGAATAAGCATATCAGATCGAATGGCGGCAGAACTATCCACTATTTGCAAACTGTCGTTGAAAACACTTAAGTCTACAGACTGCGTTCCTCCGGCATCGGTTATCTCCAAAGTTTCTCCATTCAATACAGCATTGGTATTTAACTCATTAGTTGCTGAGGAATCCTTGTATGCTCCTATGCTCAATGTGTTTAAATCTGTGCGTATGGCTACGGAAGTATCGTTCAAGGTCTGTTGAGATAGCATATCCATTCGTATGGCTTGTGAGCTATCGTTCAAAGTCTGTTGACTTAGCATATCAGATCGAATGGCGGCAGAACTATCCACTATTTGCAAACTGTCGTTGAAAACACTTAAGTCTACAGATTGTGTTCCTCCGGCATCGGTTATCTCCAAAGTTTCTCCATTTAGTCCAAATTGATTTATGAGTTCATTACTTTCAGACAAATCACCAATATTTATAACTGAATCATTCTGAATTAGAATTCCTGCTCCTGCATTTAGTATTGAACCTGATTCTTTTGCATACAATGCATAAGGAACAGAAACTAATTGAGTGGTTCCTAGATTCTCATAACCACTTCCGGGGTCAATTTCAACTTTTAAAAAGTGAACATCACTACCCCAGTCAATTTCACTAAAGCTATTTAGGCTGCCGTTATTTGTATTTACACCCTGACCAATTAGCAGATTAAACAGTCCAAAATCATTGGTTGTAATCATACTAAACTCTTCCTCATAAAGTAAAGTTCCGCTAGCAGAAGTTTGTATAATTCCAAAGCGGACTGAAATCATTTGGTTGGCTAAAGCGTTTCCATTATTATCTCTGGCTATTGCTTGATAATTAACTCCTTCAGGAACTTGTGCCTTTACTTTTGGAACAAATAGAACAGAGAAAACAACAACACAAAAAAGAGAATAAATTATTCGACTTTGTATCATTTGTCAAGAAGTTAGTTAGTAATAAGCGACTAAGGTACAAAATAGATTTTAGTTTTCTGATAAAATCTAATGTTTTGTCGCTAAATAGGCAGTTGGAGTGGATAAACTCTATTTAAAAATCCATTGCTCAGGATTGAGCTTTTCTCGGCCTTTCCAAATCTCAAAGTGCATTTCAGAGTTGGCTCCATCGTCTGACTCTATGAGCACTCCCAACTCTTCTTTGGTAGTTACTTTATCATCAGCATTTACATAAACATCTTTAAAATATCTATATACTGTAAAGTACTCTCCATGGCGAATTAAAACAGCCTTACCTTCTCCGGGTATGATAATTATCTTTCTCACTTCTCCTTCAAAAACAGCTCTTCCTAAGTTGTTCTTTTTAGTGGAAATATCTATTCCATTGTTTTGAACTTTAACCCCTCTAAGTGTAGGATGAGGATGTTCTCCAAACTTTTCTGTAATCACACCTTCTCCCACCGGCCAAGGCAATTTACCTTTGTTGGCAGTAAACGAGTTCGAAAGCTCTCTAGCCTCGGGAGTCATTGGGAAACCATCGCTGTTTTTACCGGCCTTTTTTGCTGCCTCTCTAGCTTTACGTATCTCTTCTGCAATAATTCGCTCTATGGCAGCTTCCACTTTTCTGGCGGCTGCTTGCTTTTCCTTCAACTCCTTTTTCAGCTGTTTTTCTTTCCCTTTAAGCTGACTAACAACGCTTTCCTTTTGATTTTTCTCCTGAGCTAATGTATTTCGCTCATTTAACTTAGCTTGCAACAAGCCCTTCTTGCTTCTACGTATTGCCTCTAACATTCGAAGCTGCGCATCAATGTAATTTTGCGTTTCTAATATATTGTCAGCTTGAGCTCTACGGTATTGAGCATACTGCTGAAAATATTTCAATCGCTTAAATGCTTGGTTAAAATTGTCGGCTGAAAAAATAAACATCAATCGATCATAAGCAGAACGATTTTTATAAGCACTCCGAATCATCTCAGCGTATTCATCTTTTAGAAGCTTTAAACTTGCTTCCAAACTGTCTAGCTGTTCTTCTTGAAATTGAATGCTGTCGTTAATCATTTCAATTTCTTCCTCCATTGCTTGTATTAAGGCTTCACGACTAGATATTTTCTTATTTAACTGTAAAAGCTGATTTAAAGAGGCCTTTTTTGTCTGCTCCGTTTGCTGGAGCAACTTGTTAGAGTATTCAATTTCTTCCTGAAGCTTCCTTTTCCTGTCCTGCAGCTCTTTTTTTGATTGAGCATTAGCGCCCAAAGCGAACAAACCGAAAAGCAAGGCAAAAATCCAAAGTCCTTTAGTAATACACCTGCTCATATTTGGAAGAAATATTAAATGAAAAGTTTAAAGATTTGTTCAAATATACACGGGAATAATCAATTTCAATATATGTCGCCTCATTGCTTTGAAACTGAAAGTTTAACTTTTTGGGAAACAACTGACTTTCTACCTCTTCATAGGAGGCATATTCTCCCAACAAAAAACGATCGGCTGACAAATCTGAAAGTAAAAACTTACTCAACTTAAAATTGGCTTGGTCAATCCACAAACTAACCACTTGCTCATCTCTGCGCTCCACTTTTTGAGGATTGTCATCCACCTTTCGAGCTTTGCGCTTTTTCATATTTCCCAAATAGTAATCTGATTTATCTTTGGTGAACCTTGTTCCTTCACCAGTTTCAAAGGGAATTGAATTTCCCACTAAAATCGATTGGATTACCTCATACTCTAGATCAATGTTAAATCGCTCATGCAAATAACTAAAATCTCCAATAAAATACTCCTTTGCCAAGCGATTAATCACCTTTACCGTATCTTGAGTTATCAATACTCTGGCTACTTCAATTCCTAAAAGAGGAGTGATTGAAATCCAGATCGCACTGTCTTTTTGAATACGAATGTTAGCTTTAAATGACTGAGTTTTATCTTCCGTTTTAACCTTAAAATCAGCTTTTGTAGAAACACTGCTAAAGTTCACCTCATTGCTTTTTACCTGTTCAATCAAATACTCAGTAGAACGGCCATCAATGCTCTTTCTCAAGCCACTTTTTTGCTTTTTACAGGCTGTAAATGCAAAAACAATCATTAATCCTAACCAAAACAGCTGCTTATTCATCAATCTTTCCTTCTTCAATCTTTTTCTTTATATTTTCAGAGGCGTCACCTGCTGCTTCAGCTCTTTTCCAATAGTCCATCGCTTGTTCTTTATTTTCTAATTGAAATAAAATATCTCCTTTGTGTTCTAACAATACCCCGCTTCTTTCGCCATCGGCTTTCAAGGCTTTATCAATCCATTCATTAGCTTCTTCAAACTCCCCTAATTGATATAAAATCCACGCATAGGTATCTAAAAAAGAAGGCTGTCCTGGCGCTAGATCATTTGATCTTTTCGACATTGTTTTTGCCTTTTCCAAAGAGTCTTTTCTCAACGAAAGGTAATAGCTGTAATTATTTAAAACATATACATTATTAGGATCCAACGAAAGTGCTTTTTCATAATTTTTATCGGATTCAGCATGCTCTCCTAACTCATGGTAGGAATCTCCTAATGAAGAATAAAACTGGCTTTTCAAGGCATTGTTCTCCAAAACTAAATCTTTCCCCAACTCCAAATACTCAATGGCTTCCTCATATTGTTTATCCGATGAAAGTCCAAGTGCATAAAGCAAATAAACAGTTGGTTGATTAGGAAAAAGATTCACCGCACGCTGCCCATAATCAATCAGCTTTTCCTGATCATTGGTTTCTGAAAGAATAATTAACAATTGGTTCCAAACCGGAAAGCGACTGCTATCTAGCTCTATCGTTTCAATGTATTGTTGCTTAGCAGCTTCAGTTTGATTATCAAAATACAAAAAGTCGGCTAATAATGCGTGTGATTTTGCATTGGAAGGGTGTGTCTTAACAACGGTTCTGCAAAGTGCAATTCCCTCCGCTTTACGTTCTTGATCTTTGCTATCTACCTGGTAAAACGACAAAATGTATTTTACCTTATCGTCAATACTCATCTCCGGACTAGCAAAAGCTTTTTGAATGGCGTCAAAATACTTCTCCCGCTCTCCCTCTGCACGATAATACTCTGCTAATGAAAACTGAACAAGGTAGTTGTCCTCTTCCAACTCTTCCATTTGCTGATACACCTTAAAGGCCTCTTTTTTTCTTCCATTGGTCATGTAAATATCCGCCAACACACCATAATATCGTATCTCCGTCGGATTAGACTCTATGAGCTTTTTAAGTTCATTTGCCGCAGCATCAACATCGTCATTTGCTAAGTGAATCCGCTGTTTTAGAAAAGTAATTTCTTCGTTTACGCCGACTTCCTTTTCAATTTCATTGAGGTAGTAAATGCTTTCTTTAAACTTCTTTTGTCCTAAAAGAAGTTTCGATAATTCGTACTTCAACTCAATTTGGTTGGGCTTCATTTCCACCAATTCTTTAAAAACCTCAACCGCCTTATTTACTTGCCCCTGCGACTCTAAAAAGCTCGCATAAGAAAGTTTATACCAATAATTATCCGGTTCAAGTTGAGCAGCCATTTCAAATTCCTGGAAAGCCTCATTCAACTCATCTAGTTGATTGAAAGTTAAACCCAATTCATAATGAGCTGCGGCGCTTTGAGGATTAATGTTCAGTGCATTTTTAAAATGTTGCTTGGCGGTTTCGAAATTGCCTAAAATCTTAGCTTTTGCACCTTCCATATAGGCATTTCCAAAGGCAATTTCATCCTTCTCACTTAACTCAACTTTTGGTTGCGTTTGTTGAACTTTTTCAGCGGGGCTACATGCCCACAAAAAAGCAAAAATGAAAAAATACCCAACTTTATTGTACATCTATTTTAGTCCTCAATTTCGTTGTAGTCGCCAACGCTCAATTCTTTAGCGTCGAGTTTAATGCTCGTATGATTTCCAATCATGGAATTATCGCAATGTAAGCCTTTAATTTTAGACTCTTCTTGTATAATGCTATTAGAAATAATTGATCGCTCAATCTTTGTTCCGTTACCTACAGACACATGCGGCCCGACAACTGCATTTTTAATCACTACATTCTCTCCGATAAAACAAGGAGGAATAATGGTCGCATTTTCAATTTTTGCTGAAGCAGAAACAATATCCTGATCTTTAATAAACTCCAGTACTCGTTGATTGGTGTGTACTGTAGCGTCTTTTTTACCGCAATCCAGCCACTCTTCAACAGCTCCGGGAGCAAATTGAGTTCCGGCCTGCTTCATGCGCTCCAAAGCATCGGTGATTTGATATTCTCCTTTGTCTTTGATGTCATTGTCGATCAAATACTGCAAATTTTCTCTTAAATATTCTCCGTCTTTGAAATAGTAAATTCCAATAATGGCTAAATCGGAAACAAATTCTTCCGGCTTTTCAACAAAGTCAGTAATGATGCCATTGTCGTCCATTTTTACTACGCCAAAAGCACGTGGGTCTTCCACTTTTTGTACCCAGATAATGCCGTCTTTGCTATCGTCCAGCTTAAAGTCGGCGCGGAAAAGTGTATCGGCAAAAGCCACAATGGTTTTGCCTTCCATAATTTCTTTAGCACACAAAATAGCGTGAGCAGTTCCCAAGGCTTCCTCTTGGTGAAAAACATGTCCTTTTGACCCTAAGTCTTTGGCAATTTGCATCAAATCATTTTCCACTTCAGCACCAAAATCGCCAATAATAAACCCAATTTCATCAATGGGCTCATTGCAAACAGCTGCAATATCTTCTACTAATCGCTGCACAATTGGTTTGCCGGCAATAGGCAATAGTGGTTTAGGAATGGTAAGGGTGTGTGGCCGCATTCTCTTTCCCCTTCCGGCCATAGGAACAATAATCTTCATCTTCTACTAATTTTTTGAATTTTGCGAATTAATCGCACTAATTTATTTTTTTCCGGTGCTGCCAAATCCTCCGGCACCACGGCTGGTGTCATTTAATTCATCTACTTGGTTCCACTCAGCTTGTTCATGAGCAGCAATAACCATTTGCGCAATGCGCTCTCCATCTTCAATCACAAACTTTTCCTTGGAAAGGTTAACTAAAATCACTTTTATCTCTCCACGATAATCGGCATCAATTGTACCCGGAGAATTCAAAACGGTAATTCCATGCTTAAAAGCCAAACCACTTCGCGGGCGAACTTGTGCTTCATAGCCAATCGGAATCTCCATAAAAAGCCCGGTGGGAACAATTGCTTTTTCAAGCGAATCAATCTCAATCGATTCATCAATATTTGCTCTTAAATCAAGACCTGCCGAAGCTTCTGTAGCGTATTCCGGCAAGTCGTGTTTGGATTTATTTATGATGTTTATTTGCATATAAAATACTTTATGATTGACCAATAAGCTTGACATTCCCCTTTTCTAACTTCTCTTTTATGTAAGCCTTTAATTGCTCATAATTCAAATCCTTGGTTTCTTGGCTTATCTTATCCCTAATTTCACGCATCATTTTTACTGCGTCAAATGTATTTTTTTTCATTTTTGAATTGGCTAAAAAGTTTTGCTAATAAAACTTACGAAATTATGGCTTTTTTAGGTTTTTCTAAAACGTAAACCAAGATCATAAATAATAACATTAGAATGGTGTGTGTGCTGTATTTCAACCATTGATTTTCCAAATTCAATACATCACTTAAAAAGTAAATTCCCAAAGCTAAAATCAAATAAAAAGCCATTTTCCCCAAAGGGTAAGGTACAGGATAGTGTTTTTGCCCCAGCCAATAAGAAATGAGCACCATACTCCCGTAACAGGCTAAAGTTGCCCAAGCCGAAGCAGTATAACCATAAATGGGAATAAAAATGAGGTTTAATACAATTGTAATGATCGCTCCAAAAGAAGCAATGTAAGCCCCGAAGCGCGTTTTACCACTCAACTTATACCAAATGGAAAGATTGTAAAACATGCCCAAGAAAATATTTGCAAAAAGCAAAATGGGAACAACATGCAAACCTACATGATATTCCGGGTTGCTTATAAAATGCTTTAAAACATCAATATACAACATCACTCCGGTAAAAATTATAGCACAAACAATCGTAAAGTACTTCATTATTTTGGCGTAAGTTTCCCGGGCATCTTTCTCCTGCGATTGGTTAAAAAAGAATGGTTCTGCCGCATAGCGAAAAGCCTGTATAAAAAGCGTGATAATGATGGAAAGCTTATAACACGCTCCGTAAATCCCCACTTGTCCATTGGCTCCATCTACGCCCAAATCATCTACCAATAATCGCTTAAGTAAAATTTTATCGACACTTTCGTTGACAATAATGGCCAAACTGGCAATTAAAATCGGGCTGCTGTAAAAAAGCATTTCCCTCAGCATTTGTCGGTTAAAAACAGCTTTAATTTTTGCCATTAACGGACTAAGCAGAGCAAACTTAATGATGCTGGCAAATAGGTTTGCCAAGAATACATAACCCACGCCAATTTCAGGAGTGTAAAAAGTATCGATCAGAAAATTGGAAACACCTTTTTCATAAGCCGGCATGCAGTAGCCAATCCAAAATACATTTAAACTAATATTTACTAAAATGGAAGCAAAATTGACCGTTGCAAAGTGAAAAGCTTTGTTTTCTGTTCGCAAACGCGCCATGGGAATAGAGGAAATGGCATCCAAGCCGACGATAAAAGCAAACCAAATAACGTATTCGCTGTTCTCCGGATAATCAATCCAATTGGCAATTGATTGTGAAAAAGTTATGCTGATCAACCAAAAAAGCGAAGTACTTCCCAAAAGCGAAAAAAGCACGGTGCTGTAAACTTCGGCTGAGTCATTTTCCTTTTTCGATTGGAAACGAAAGTAAGCCGTCTCCATTCCATAAGTTAAAATAACCACTAAAAAAGCGACGTAGGCATACATTTCAGTAATTACCCCAAAGCTTTCTTTTACAAAAGCGGCGGTGTGTAAAGGCACCAAAAGGTAATTTAACAGCCTGCCGACAATGCTCGGCAGACCGTAAATGGCTGTTTGCCCCGCTAATTTTTTTAGTGGATTCAAAGTTTTTATTTGCCGGGAAAATTAGGCTTTCTTTTTCCTAAAAAAGCTTGTGTTCCTTCTTTGAAATCTTCTGTTTCGAAGCACTTTCCAAACTCTTCAATTTCCTTTTGAAAACCATCAACTTTTTTGTTGAAGCCTGCATTTACCGTGCGAATGGCAGCTGCAATGGCTACTGATGAGTTTTTGCTAATTTGCTGCGCAATTTCCATGGCTTTGTCCATTAGTTCTGCTTGCTCAACCACATGATTTACCAAACCAAACTGGTAAGCCTCATCAGCTTTGATCATTCCTGCGGTGGCAATTAACTCCATGGCTTTGCCTTTTCCTGCCAATTGCGCTAAACGCTGAGTACCTCCATAGCCGGGAATTACTCCCAAACTCACTTCCGGCAAGCCCATACGTGCATTGCTTGACGCTATACGAATATGACAAGCCATTGCCAATTCTAAGCCACCGCCAAGTGCAAAACCATTTACTGCGGCAATTACAGGCTTTTCAGTGTTTTCTACTAAATCAAATAAATTGGTGTGCCCACTTTGAGAGAGCGCTTTACCTTCTTCTGCACTGTAATTGGCAAACTCAGAAATATCTGCTCCGGCGACAAAAGCCTTTTCACCGGCTCCGGTAATAATAATTGCCGTTACTTCTTTACTGGCAGCGGCAGCAGTTACTGCATCGCCTAATTCTTTAATGGTTGCTTTGTTTAGTGCATTTAACTTATCCGGACGATTGATGGTAATGATTTCAACACTTCCGTTTTTTTCTATCTTAAGGTTCGACATTTTACTGATTTTGATTTGCAGGCAAAGGTAATTGAAATGAGGGAGAGAGAAGTTAAAAGTGCCTTAAGTACTTAAAGTTTGATTTGGTTTTTTTACCGATTGTTATCGGTACCGCAAAAATTGATTTCATTTACATCCTAGACTTTTATGAGTGTTTATTTGTTACTTAATCAACCACCTTCCCAAACTCCAAATAAAAAACCGTTCCCTCGCCCAGTTGAGAGTTAAAGCTGATGGAGGCATTTATGTGGTTGACAATGTTTTTGCTCATGGCTAAGCCCAAGCCGCTGCCGGAGGATTTGGTGGTAAAATTGGGTTCAAAAATTCGGTCTTTTTGCTCTTCGGCTATTCCCACTCCATTATCGACGATACTGATTTTATAGTTTTGATCGCTTTCCGAAATAACAATTTCAATTTTTCCGTCTTCTTTCTCTTCAATTGCATGAACGGCATTTTTAATCAAATTATTAAACAAGCGCAGCAATTGGTCTTTATCGCCCATGATCCAAGCTTTGTCAGCCCTTAACTGTTTAGTAAATTGAATTTCTACTTCGTGCTCATAAATGGTAATGGCTGCTTGTAGCGCAGAAAGTAAATCGGTTTTCTCCAGCTCTTTTTCCGGCATTTTAGCAAAGGTGGAAAAGGCATTTGCAATGTTAGAAAGCGTATCGATTTGCTCAATGAGGTTTTGGGTGGTTCGCTTGATCCGACCTTGGTCAATTTGGTCACCACTTTCATAAGCTCTCTGCAAGTGTTGAATGCTCAGCTTCATTGGCGTAAGTGGGTTTTTAATTTCATGCGCCACTTGTTTCGCCATCTCTCGCCATGCGCCTTCTCTTTCCGACTGTGCCAATTGCTCAGCACTTTCATTCAACTCAATGGCAATGCGGTTGTACTCTTTTACCAAAGCCCCAATCTCATCTTTACTTTCCCAATTAATCAACTCCACCGAAGAGCCCAATTTTAATCGACTGATTTGCTTTCTAATCATTAAAAGCGGTTTTGAAAGTTGATTAATCAACAGCACAGAAACCAATAGTGCCAAAGTAAAAATGCCCACGTAAATGTTAATGGTTGAAACCAAAAAGGTAGAAATCTCTTGTTCCAGTTCTCCTTGTTTTGAGAAATAAGGAAGGTTCAAATAAGCCAATACCTCATTGTTGTAGTTCTTGAAAGGAATGTAAGCCGAAAGGTAAGTCATTTCCCCAATCTGCTCTTCTTGCACCCACTCCGCTCGATTTTTCAAAATCAGCTGGCGGTAGGCTTCCGGGTTCATTCTTCGGCTTTTTAAGCCTTTATCAAACACTTCCGGTCGAGAAGTTGCATATAAGTTCCCCTCAGTATCGTAGAGATTAATATCGGAATAAAAAACATTGGAAAACTTAACCAACAAAGCAGCAATGTAAGACTGCAATTGCTCCGACATAAATTCCTCTGTTCCAATTTTTTGCTCTAACTCTAAGTTTACCGAACGCACCTTTTCACTTAAGTTCTTGAAATTCTTTTGTTGATATTGTTTTTGAATGTAATATGTGGTTCCCACTCCAAATAAAATCAGAGCAACCAACAAAGAGCTGACGAGAAAAAATTGAATTTTAGCAGAAAAGTCTGTGAAAGGAAAGGGGAAATGAAAAGGAAAAGTTTTTACAAGAGCAGCTATAACGAAAAACAAAAGTGCATAGATAACAAACAAGTACGCCCAGTAAGTCAAGAAATTCAGCACACTAGGCAAGGGACGACTTAACACCAATGTCGTTTTTTGATCTTTTTGATACAATAAATGCTCTGCCGTTTTTGATTGAGTTTGATAAAATGAAGTAGGTGCAATTTCCGTGATCTTCAACTTCCTTGAGTAGTTGTAATCTCCGTAGTGGTAGATGAGTTCATTTTCATCGTAAACAGCAAATGAATAATTATTTAAGCTCAAATCATCGCCCTGGCTTTTTGCATCGAGTAAAAGCTCGGGATAACCTTCATTTTCATTGAAATTATTCGCTAGCATCTCAATGTAAAAGTTAAACACAAGGCTATCCACCGGAATAAAAACTTCTGCCAAGTATTCAATCCGTCCGGGGAAATTTCTCAATTGAAACAAATTGTTAGAGCTAATTTGCTCTCCCTCTCTTCTAATTTTCGATTGGAAATATTCATGACAGGAAGTGTATACATTATCCGGATTAATGTAAAGAGAATCATTGGGTAAGCAAGGGGTAAAAACCATTTTGTACTTTTCCCAATAGCCCGAAAAGAAAGTTGAACGTATGTAATCTTCAGCCTCTTTCTGTTGTTCCCAAAAGCTGTTCAAGTATTCTTTCAGCTTATCATCTTCTCGCATTTTCTGTTGTACATCCTGAAATAAATATTCTGCAACCGGATCTTTTTCTTCTGAGAGTTTAGCAAGTAACATCTCTCTTTTTTTGGCTTCTTTCTCAAAAGCTACTTCATAAATAGCATAAGCAGTAAGTAATGAGAAAATCAACAGAAGTGCAATGGGTGTACCGATTGCTCTGTTTTTGTTTCGATTGTGATGAAAGAATAAGATTGCAATCGGCAACAATATCCATAAATAAATCCAACTAAAGTCAATCACAACAAAGCAGTAAACAAATACTAGCGAACTAATACCTAAAGCTTTCCGAATCGACTTTTTGAGTTTTAGCTGCCTCAACAATCCTTGTATCGCCTGACTAAAGAGCGATAAAACAGAAAATAGTAATAAGGCAAACGCCCCAAAAGTGAGATAACTCAACAATGAAAGTTGAAAAAGTCGATTGAGGTTAAACCGAATGGTAGAGTTTAAAACGGAAGATTGAATTAAGTCAACTGCAAAAACTGCTAAAATAACCGCAACTAAAAACAGCGCTGAAAAGTAGTATTTGCTCTTTACTTTTTTAAAGGCTTTGGGCAATAGGGAGGTAATGTAAAAAAGAAGAAGGATGTGCAAAATAAAATCTCCTAAAGAAGGAATCCATTGCGATATGGCAAAGTTTTCTGCTTTAAAAAGATCCCACTTTGCCCAACTGTTGGGCAGGGCAAAAAAGACCAATACTCTGATTAAAATACCCCATAGAATGGCAATTTGAGCCCGTTGTTGAGGTGATGGATGGAAAAGCAAGGGAACATAATGTAAAAGCAGTAAAAATGCCAAACCACCTAACAACCCAATTAGTGTATTATAGCTATCAAGTAAGCTACCTTCCTTCTTAAACTTTAAAGAAAATAGATGTTCTCCATCAACTCCTTTAATGGCATAGTTTTCTATTTTCTCCAGTTGAATTCCTTCAATTCCGCTAATCGTGAAATCTTCTTGCAATTGGTTGTTTAAAAAGCGATTTTGATAAGGATAAGTTTGTTGTATGAGAATTAATCCATAATAAATAGTATCTCCTTTGTGGAGACTAATTTTTTCGTGAATTGCATTTTCACTTATCAATAAGTTTGTTGGTTTAACCAACATTTCTGCATCAACTGCAGTAGCATCTTCCGACCAAAACTCAAGCTCGCCCTTAACTGAAATAAAATAAGAAAACCCATTTCCTTCAAAATCCTCGCTCAACTCACGATCAATTCGCTGCAATAGTCCACTGCTATGATTTTGTTGGACATCCCTCAACTTAGACTGTAAAAGCTTTTCTTTTTCCGCTAAAACCTCTTGAAAGTGCAGAGCTTGATTGCTTTTGTTAAGAAAGAAATCATACGATGGCAAATATTGAAGGCTCAATAAGAGCAACGCTAAAAGCAGCAGAAGTGTAGTTTTCAATTTTTGCATTTGGCAATGATAGCAAAAATCAGACCTACTTACTAAGTTTTTTTTTAGAGTTTAGAATATAGAGAGTAGATCGCTGCGCTGCTAGAAGATAGAAGTTAGACCGCTGCGCTGTTAGAGGAGAGAAGTTAGAGGTTTTGCATCAATAGGCTGCGAAGAATGAACCAATTCTCGCGACAGCGAGACAGTTTCAAGGTTTCATATTTCACATTTCATATTTTTCAAAGCCCGCTTCGCTGTTAGAGATGAGAGTGAATTGGAGAAAGGTAATTACCAATGATTAATGACTAAATAGTTGATCAATATACCTACAAAAACCAAATAAAGAAAAAATCCATTTCTCGCTGTCGCAAGAAATGGATTCATATAATCTTTCTTGTTTTAAAGCTTAATTATTCAATGCCTCTGCACCTCCAACAATCTCTAAAATTTCGTTGGTAATCGAAGCTTGACGTGCTTTGTTGTATACCAATTTCAAATCACCGATCAACTCTGTAGCATTGTCTGTTGCTTTATGCATGGCCGTCATACGTGCACCATGTTCAGAAGCGTAAGAATCTAAAATGGCTTTGTACAATTGGATACGCAATGATTTTGGAATCAATTCAGAAATGATAAATTCCTTAGATGGCTCAAAAATGTAATCCACTTGAGAGTTGTCATTTTCATCTACCTCTTGAGGTACAATTGGCAAATACTGCTCTACTTCAACTTTTTGCATCGCTGCATTTATAAAGCTGTTGTAAATCAATTCCACTTTATCGAACTGCTTGTACGAATAGCTATCCATGATTTTCTGAGCCACATTGGCAACATTCTCAAAAGTCAAATCATCGTAAAGCGTATCTAACTTATTGGGTAAAGTAGTGCCTTTAATGTTGAATTCTGTCTTTTTGAAAAAGTCATCTGCTTTTTTACCAATCGACAAAACAGTCACATTTTTATCGGTGTACTTTTCGGCAATAATGCGCTTTGTTTCCTTGATAATGTTAGCATTAAATGCACCTGCCAAGCCTCTGTTTGACGTAATTGGAATCAATAAAACGCGTTCCACATCACGCTCCTCGGTGTAGATTCCCTCTGCACTATCCTCTGCTGAGTCGCTTAAGTTGCCCAACAACTCTTTCAATTTGTTGGCATAAGGTCTCATTTGAGTAATCGCATCCTGAGCTCTTCTCAACTTAGCAGCCGACACCATTTTCATGGCGGAGGTAATCTGCCTTGTGGAAGATACTGAGGTAATTCTACTACGTATTTCTTTTAAGTTAGCCATTTGTTGTAATCAATCAGATGGTCAATTATTTTTTATAAGTTGCAGTCATGTCGGCAGCTACCTTCTCCAATACTGAAGTTTCGGCATCTGTATATTTTCCGGCTTTTAATGCGTCCATTGTATCTCTGTGTTTCGCATTCATGAACTCCAAGAATTCAGCCTCAAATTTTCTCACTTTATCTACCGGCACATCTCTCAACAAACCTTTAGTTCCTAAGTAGATAATCGCTACTTGATCTTCAACACTCATTGGAGAGTTTTGTGCTTGCTTTAAGATTTCAACGTTTCTTGAACCTTTGTCCAATACCGATTTTGTAGCTGCATCTAAGTCTGAACCGAATTTAGCAAATGCTTCCAACTCTCTGTACTGAGCTTGATCTAGCTTTAAGGTTCCGGCTACTTTTTTCATGGATTTAATCTGAGCTGAACCACCCACACGTGATACGGAAATACCTACGTTAATTGCAGGACGCACACCTGAAAGGAATAAGTTAGACTCCAAGAAAATCTGACCATCGGTAATCGAAATCACGTTGGTTGGAATATATGCAGAAACGTCACCTGCTTGTGTTTCAATAATTGGAAGTGCCGTAATGGATCCACCGCCTTTTACCTTCCCTTTTAATGAAGGAGGTAAGTCATTCATTTGAGAAGCAATGTTGTCATCGGCAATAATTTTTGCCGCACGCTCCAACAATCTTGAGTGAAGGTAGAAAACATCACCAGGATATGCTTCACGTCCCGGAGGTCTTCTTAACAACAATGAAACCTCACGGTAAGCAACTGCTTGCTTCGATAAATCATCAAATACAATTAAAGCAGGTCTACCTGTATCTCTAAAATATTCTGCAATTGCAGCTCCTGTAAATGGAGCATAAAACTGCATTGGTGCAGGGTCAGAAGCGTTGGCTGCTACAATTGTAGTGTAAGCCATTGCACCTGCATCTTCTAATGTTTTAACAATTCCGGCAACAGTTGATCCTTTTTGTCCAATAGCTACGTACACACAGTAAACCGGCTCGCCTCTATCGTAAAATTCCTTTTGATTAATAATGGTATCAATCGCTACGGTTGTTTTACCGGTCTGACGGTCGCCAATAATCAACTCACGCTGACCTCTACCAACAGGAATCATAGAGTCGATTGCCTTAATACCTGTTTGAAGTGGCTCATTTACCGGCTGGCGGTAAATTACACCCGGCGCTTTACGTTCGATAGGCATTTCAAAAGTTTCTCCTTCAATAGCACCTTTACCATCAATAGGCTCACCCAAGGTATTTACCACTCTTCCGAGCATACCTTCACCAACATTAACAGAGGCAATTCTACCGGTTCTTTTCACCGTATCACCTTCTTTCACTTGGTTTGAAGAACCTAATAATACCGCACCTACGTTGTCTTCCTCCAAGTTCAATACGATTCCCATCAAGTTATTTTCAAACTCAATAAGTTCACCGGATTGTACTTGAGACATTCCGTAAATTCTAGCAATACCGTCACCTACGTAAAGTACGGTACCTACTTCTTCAAGATCCGCTTCAGATTTTACTCCTGCTAATTGATCTCTAAGTATTGCAGAAACTTCTGCTGGATTAACTTCAGCCATCTTTATTGTTTTTAATCTATTTTGTGTGTACTAATTCTTTTTCAATATCATTTAACTGTCTGCGAATCGTCGCATCCATTTGTCGATCGCCAATGCGCAATAACAAACCGCCAATCAATTGCTCATCTACTTTTTCCTCTAACTTAATTTCAGAATAATTGTAAGCTTTTTTAAGCGAATCCATCAATTGTGACTTCAATTTATCGTCCATGGCAACAGCAGTGCTCACACTAACATTGGCAATTTTATTCAACTCATTGTATTGCGCAATAAATTGATTGAAAATCTGCTTTAGAATCGATTCTCTTTTTTGCGTTACAACCAACTGAATGAAATCGTAAGTTAATGTATTTACTTTTCCTTCAAACATAGAAGCCAAAATACTTCTGCGTTTTTCCATTTTAATTAATGGATTGGAAAGAAATAAGTCCAATTCTTTGCTTTCTTTAATTAAATTAGAAAGCATTTGAACGTCTGCTAAAACCGCATCGTACTGACCTTTTCCTTTGGCCAATATAATTAGCGACTTTGCATATCTTACAGCTGCTCTATTTCCTTTCATGGATGATAAAGTTTGCTTTATTAATTAAGCTTAGAGTTTTTGATCGCGTCCTCGATTAATGCATTTTGCTTATCGCTAGAGCTCAACTCTTGTTTTAAAATTTTCTCGGCAATTTCTACAGAAAGTTCGCCAACTAAGGTTTTTAATTCGTTAATGGCAGAAGCTTTTTCAGCCTTAATAGCTGCTTCCGCATTTTGAATCATCTTATCTCCTTCAGCTTTGGCTTTTTCTTTTGCCTCAGCAATCATTTTGTCTTTTGCTTCGCGCGCCGACTTAATAATTGACTCTCTTTCTTGACGAGCTTCAGCCAATAATTTCTCATTGCTGGCTTGCAAGTCTTTCATTTGCTCTTTTGCAGCTTCAGCAGCTTCCAAAGCCTCTTCAATAGACTCTTCTCTTGCTTTAATCGACTTTAAAATCGGCTTCCAAGCAAATTTTGCCAAGATAAATACCACCACTAAAAACGCAATGGTCGTCCAAATAACAGTTCCTATACTTACTGATAACATATTCCTCTAGAGTTAATTTTCAATGAGTGTAAAAACAACACCTCAGCCAACCGCTAAGGTGCCGCTTTAATGTTAGCCTAATACCACTAACAAGCAAACGATTACTGCGAAAAGTGCAACACCTTCTACAAGGGCTGCAGCAACAATCATACTTGCTCTGATGTCTCCGGTAGCTTCCGGCTGTCTTGCGATTGATTCTAAGGCCGCAGCACCGATTTTACCGATACCTAAACCTGCTGCAATAGCTGCAACACCTGCTCCTAAGCCTGCTAATCCTACAGACAAAGACACCTCGAGTAATACTGTCAATAAATCCATTTTAAATATATAGTTTAATTAATAAATAGATTACAAATTTAATGAGCCTCTTCTACAGCTGCTCCAAAATACAATGCCGCCAACAAGGTAAATACATACGCTTGTAAGAAGGCTACTAAAAGTTCAATAAAGTTCATGAATATCATAAACAATGTTGAGCCAATTCCAATTCCATATCCGGCTGATGCACTTTGCTCACCAAAGATGAAAATTAACGCTACAAATGCCAAAATAATAATATGACCTGCGGTAATGTTTGCCGTTAAACGCACCATTAATACCAATGGCTTAATAAAAATTCCGGCAAATTCAATTGGCACTAAAATCAACTTTACAAAGAATGGTACACCGGGAGGCCATAAAATATGCCCCCAATAATGTTTGTTTCCATTAATTGATGTTACAATGAATACAATTGCCGCCAACACCATAGTTACACTAAGCGTACCGGTGATGTTCAAACCTCCCAAAAATGGGATTAAGCCTAAAATATTACTGATCCAAATAAAGAAGAAAACGGATAATAAAAATGGAACAAAACGATCGGCGTGCTTTCCAATAGAAGGACGCGCTACTTCGTCTCTCACAAATAAAATAAGTGGCTCCATAAAAGATTGCAAACCCTTTGGCGCAGCGACACCTCTTTTCTTATAACCTTTCGCTACAGAAGTAAAGATTAAAATCATAATGAGAATGGTTAAAAACATTCCCGCTACGGTTTTAGTAATGGATAAATCTATGGCAACGGCCTGGTTCATCACTTCGCCTTCTTCATTTAACTCAATACCATCACCAGCCATGTACAAATGCTCGTGAAACATAATGTAATCACCATATTGGTAATAGCTCACTTTATCTCCACTAGGAGTTTCTGCCGTTTGTGGATTGTGATAAAGGTGAGAAGAGGAAAAAACATCCCATCCATTGTCGGTTTTAACAATGACTGGTAAGTAAATCGCCAAATCTCCGATTAAGTGAATTTCATGTGCATCAGCAATGTGATGCATAATCATTTCTCCCGCATTAAACTTCCCGTCCTCAGAAGAAGCAGCGCTAACTGAGCTGCTCAAAAGTGCAAAAACTGCAAGGAAAAGAATGAAGCCTTTTTTCATCTGTGCAAATATCTTTTTAAAGTCACATAATTCCCAAATTTTACTATT
>DIAJ01000011.1:0-3925 GCA_002415785.1 Flavobacteriales bacterium UBA5081 | reverse complement strand
CTCATAAACATTTCGCAAAATCAAAACTTAGGATTGTTTCATCTAAGTGCTTATTTTATTGGCCTTAAATCTGCTTAAAATTTAAACAAACAGGCGCTTCGAAATTCGAGCGCAAAAGTACTGAATAAATAGGGGATATAAAACATAATTTTTAGGCTTTTTTTATTCTCCTAAAAAGATTAACTGTTTTGCTTTAGTTTTTTAAAAAGCACCACTACACTTAAGGCTGTGTATACAAGATACATAAACATAAAGATTAGCGCAAAAGAAATTCTAACATCGGGCTGGGTGTACAAAACCACTAAAAGCAAGATCATAGAAAGAAAAAGCTTGATTGTCATGCTGCCCATAAAGTAGTTGATAAAAAGTTGAGGGCGCTTATTGATTTGCTTTAAAAGTACCGAATGAATTAAAAGTGTAATTAAAGGAAAGTATACATATAAAACGATGTATGAATTATGCCAAAAAAGATCACTTAATTGTATTGCAACAAAATGAATACAAGCTAAAGCAAAAGTTATTAGAGCAATTAGGTAATAGAAATTTTTCATTAAGGCTATGTTTACAATTATTATTTTGTTTTAAGAATTCAAATCTTTAATCACAAAATACATGGCTGCCGCCACTGAAAGCAATGAAAATACTAAGGTAAAAATGGGGCTACTTAATTCAAAGTACTCATCCACTTTAATTCCACCAAAAACACCAATTAGAATAGTTATGGCCATTTGTGCAGCCATACCGGTAAACTTGAGAAATTGATTAGGCCGTTTTTCCTCTTTGTCCTTCTCTTTCTTCTTTTTTGCCATTTTCAATGCCTTTAATCACGGCACCCATTTTACAGCTTCCTGAGAAGTTTGCTCCGGGCTCAATTTGCAATTTATTGGTGGCAATCTCACCTACTAAATTTGCTGTAGATTTAAGTGTCAGTAATTCATTCACTTTAATGTTTACCTTCAACCCACCTGAAATAGTTGCATAAGCACACTCAATGGTTCCTTCCACTAAACCGTTCTCTCCAACTACTACTTTACCTTCTGACTTTAAGTTGCCAATCA
Source organism: Flavobacteriales bacterium UBA5081 (assembly GCA_002415785.1). GTDB lineage: Bacteria > Bacteroidota > Bacteroidia > Flavobacteriales_E > Vicingaceae > UBA5081. The sequence goes on along the minus strand of DIAJ01000011.1, from coordinate 2,867 downwards.
ACTTACCATCAATTCTAATATCGCCTTTGCAACTAATGTCTCCACTGATTTCAGTACCACTTCTGATAATGTTAATTGAAGATGCATCTACATCATTATTTCTGGCCATGTGTTTGTCTTTTTTTGTAAACATTGTATTTCTATCTGCCGCAAATGTAACATTTCTAATAGAATGAAAAAGTCTTACTGTGGATATTGTCTCATAAAAAACTCTAAATAAGCCTTTTCATCTTTATCTTTAAACAACAATCTAAAGTTTTCTAAGGAAATAATATAGCTTTCAGCATTCATTTGACTAGCCATTATCGTCAACTGATTATTGTTGCTCACCGCTTTGTAGTAACGCACAGCTTCCACTTGATCTTTAAATGTTCTAATCATAAAAAGTTGTTTTCCCGGGAGAGCTGTGGTAGTTAACTCTAGATTTGATTCGCGAAAAGAGTTTTGATTAAAATCTGAAAGCTTAATTTTTAGCTCATTTGAGTTTTTATGATTTTGTGGCATTGACATAATAAACATGTGTTTATCTTGATGATTTACCTTAAAAGCAGAAGCTTCTTCTATTCCACCTACATTGTTCATGAAGTTAAGTATCTTCTGTGCCTTATCCTTAATCGGGTCTTCGGGATAGTTTTCTACAATTTTTTCTAACTCCACTTTCAATTCCTCTTTAGATCGAGTATATCCTATAGATTTAGCTCTTAAAAAATCAAATTTGGATTGAATGTGATTATCCTTAAATACAGAGTCAGCTTTGTTACAACTCTCAATTACATCATTATACAAACCATAATCATACAGACGATAAGTAGCCTCATAATACTCTTCAATCTTTTCTTTAGTTGCTTTTGACTGCTTCGCATAATCAGGATTTTTTATCAAATAAGCATATTCACTAAAGGGGTGATTGTCTAACACCCAATTCTTTTCTATTTCCGCCTCTTCCTTCATTTCTTGCGCAGAATATATGCGGTAAAGTTGATAATGCGCGGGTAAATTATGTTTAGAAGTGTCGTATGTTTCTGTAATTCTTTTAAATGCTTCGATTGCACTTTTAGGGTCGTCAAAACTTTCTTTAAAAATTGTACCGGCATTAAACAATGCTTCGGCTAGTTTGGCGTGTGCTTGCAGTTGCTCTTGATAGTTCGAAGGAATTTCCTTTAAATAAGTTTCCGGATTATACTTCTCTGCTTGAGCGGAAGAGTCTTTTGCTGCTTGAGCAATTTGTTCTTTGGGTTTTGATCCATCGTCTCCTGAGCCGGAGGAAAAACCACTAGATTTGTTTTTTCTTCGCCAATTATCTTCCAACTGACGCCGACCCCAAACTTGTTTAAACTCCACCCTACCGCTTGCCATGTTAGCCGTATTATAGAAGTACCATTTCCCTTTCACTAAGCCACCTAACAAGCCCGAATTTGCTTGTGCTTCTGCCTCTGCCTGCTGCCTCTCCAAAGCCATTAATCGTTCTTGCTTCTTGCGCTCTTCCTCAGCTTTCATCTCTTCAATCATCTTTTTCACCAACTTTTCCCTCTCTTTTTCAGGAAGCTCTGAAAGTTTTAAAAGGCTGTCTTGCTTTTCGATGGTTTTTAAATTGGCGACTAAATCTTGTAAACTGTTGTTTTTTTCATCAGCTGTATAATATTCCGGATGATCTTCCGGCAGAAATTGCAAAGTGCTGTCGTAGTGCTCTTGAGCAAGCACATAACTAGGTTGCTCAAAGTAAATATCAGCTAACTTTAAGAATGAAAGTGCTTTTTGCTTGTTATTTGAAACACTAACTTTTGTTGATTTTTTTAAATAATCAATCGCCAATGGCTCGTCGTTTTCTTTTAATGCTAACTCTGCTAAAGCATAGTAAATTTGGTCTCTAAACTCTTCGTTTTTCTCATCTCTTAGCATCTTTTTCAGCTCTTTCTTTATCTCTTCACTACTTCCACCACTTACATCAAATGCCATTGCCAAGCTAATTTTGGCATTAAAGCGCATGGTGTAGTCTGGGTTCATTTTAAGAATAGAGCGATAATACCTCATTGCCGGCGCATATTCTCTTTGTTCGTGATATAACTGAGCTAAAACATAAGTATACCTCCTTGAGTGAAATTTATCATCTGTAAACTTTAAGGCATTCTCGAGTCTTTCAATCGCCTTGGGAACATCTTTATCTCGTTTTAAATAATAATCAGCATATACTGCATTAAACATCCCCTTAAACTCTTCCGGGATTTTATTGTATTCCGACTCTCCCAAATCTAGAAACTCTTCTGCTTTGTCCCACTCTTTATCTTCAATATATGTTTTAATTAACCAATTTAAACCCTGGTAGCGCTCAGGTATTTTTTTGTAAGCCTGATAAACATAGAGAAAAGTCTCCTCTGCCAAGCCATACTCCTGCTTGTAAAATCTCGCTTTCCCAATTAAAAAATAACTGTCGTCAATCCATTTTACTTTTTCTTGACGTCGTATATACATTGAATGGCGTTCAATTACCTCAGAGCATTTCTCAATCACAACATCCATGTCATCATACATGCTTTGAGACTGTTTTTCATCAGGATAAATAAAAATGGGCAAACGTTGAGAGTAATCGTCTTTGTGCTGATCACGAAGCGTTTGCACTCGTTCCTTCATCAATTCACGAGCGTTAAAGTAACCATTGTATCGAGAAGTGGTGTTGTGATAAGCCCGATTGATTGCAGTATTCTTTTTAGTAGAACAAGCTCCCAAGCCAATAATTAAAAGTAAAAATGTGATAATCCTTAAATGCACAAAAAGTGGATAAAATTGCGGTTTACTAACTGAATAAATTGCAAAAAATTATACTTGCTTTCAATCAGTGGGCTAAATTAATTAAATATGGATGTTTATTT
>DIAJ01000010.1:48385-81316 GCA_002415785.1 Flavobacteriales bacterium UBA5081 | reverse complement strand
CCTAATTTAAGTCTTCCGCTCCTAAATGGCGATGATTTCAGTGATCTCCAAAGGTTTCCTTTGGAGCTTCTTCAATCATTAGCCCCATTTAGTTCGCTCCAAACTTAAATTATGAAAATGGCCATCCTACATAAAAATGTTTCAACATCTATTAAGATCTGTTTTTGGTATCATTCCGGATATTCAATAAACTAAAAAGGCTGCACTTTAGCACAGCCTTTCAAGTTCAAACTTTAATAATTAGTGGATATCAATCAATCGACTACCACTTTTTTTCTCTTCCACTCTTTTTGGAATATCAATCATTAACACTCCATCTGAATAGTTAGCTTTAATGTTTTCAACATCTACATTTTCCGGAAGTGTAAATGTTCTTTTAAAAGATCGATAACTAAACTCTCTGCGAGTGTATTTTTTCTTTTCCTCCACATCTTCAGATTTTGTTTCAGAAGAAATTCCAAGTACATTGTTGTCTAACTCAATCTTGAAATCTTCTTTTTTCATTCCCGGTGCTGCAACTTCTAACTCAAAGTTATTTTCGTTTTCTTTTACATTTACTGCAGGAAGAGAATTTCCGATTCCTGTATTTCTTGGTGAATCAAAAATATCTCCGCCAAAAAACTCATCTAAAAATGAGGGAAAACTGTCTTTAAATTTTACTAGCGTCATTTTAATGTCCTCCTATAATTTTTGTTTGTAATTTCTTTTTTACACTTTCACTTAATCAAAATAAATACCATTAAATACATTAGCTCAAACACTGACAATAAGTCACTTAAATTAACTTTAATGCGCCATTTTTTCAGCTCATAAACTCAAAAGACATTACTTACATTTGCCTTATGGCAAAAAAGCTATCCAACAATATCGTTATTCGTAATAAAAAGGCCTCATTTCAGTATGAATTTATCGAGCAATTTGAAGCGGGAATTCAGCTTAAAGGAACTGAGATTAAATCCATAAGAGAAGGAAAAGCAAGCATAAAAGAAGGCTACTGTGGGTTTAAAAAGGGAGAACTCTACGTTTTTAATATTGACATTACCCCCTACTCTGAGGCTAGTTTTTACAACCACGACCCAAAGCGTCCGAGAAAACTGCTTTTGCATAAAAGCGAAATTGATAAATTAATAAAAAAGAAGAAAGATGTTGGTTTAACCATTGTACCGATTAAACTATACATTAACGATAGAGGTTTGGCTAAGCTTAGCATTGCGCTTGCAAAGGGAAAGAAATTACATGATAAGCGGGAATCTCTCAAGGAAAAAGATGCCAAAAGACAAATTGGAAGGGCTTTAAAACATTAAGTGCATTTGCCACTCAACATTTATTTTTTCCTTTTATAAACAATCTACTCAAATAGTAGTTATTATGGTTAAAATTTGAACCTTAGCCATTACATTTGCGCTCAAAAATTCTGTGAATGAAAAAACTACTTTTTCTACTATCATCAATAGCCATTTCTAGCTTTACTTTTTCACAAGAAAAATACACCATTAGCGGAACCATTAAATCTGCTGAGAATGGAGAAGAATTGATTGGAGCCACCGTTTCTATTCCTGCCCTAAACATTGGTGTTAGCGCCAACGTTTATGGTTACTATTCCATCAGCTTGCCAAAAGGGAAACACGAAGTAAAGTTCTCCTACATTGGTTTTCAAACTCAAATGAAGTCTGTAAATCTTCAATCAAATCAAACGATTAATATGGAGCTTAAAATGCAAGCTCAAGATATTGATGTAGTTGAGATTGAAGCTGACGGCGCTGAAGAAAACATTAAAAGTGTAGAAATGAGCGTCAATAAAATCGATTCTAAAACCATTAAAAAAATTCCTGCACTACTTGGGGAAGCAGATGTAGTTAAAAGTGTTTTACTACTCCCCGGAGTTAGTACAGTGGGCGAAGGTAGTACAGGCTTCAACGTTCGAGGTGGTGGAATCGATCAAAACTTAGTATTGATGGATGAAGCTCCGGTTTACAACTCCTCTCATTTGTTTGGCTTCTTTTCAGTTTTTAACCCCGATGCAGTAAAAGATGTAAAATTGATTAAAGGAGGAATTGCTCCTGAGTATGGAGGACGTCTTTCTTCAATTCTAGACATTCGAATGAAAGAAGGAAACAGCAAAAAGTTTGAAGGCTCAGGCGGAGTTGGTGTTATTTTCAGTCGTCTTTCGCTAGAAGGTCTAATAAAAAAAGACAAAGCTTCCTTTATTGTTGCAGGTAGAAGATCGTATGCCGATATATTAGCAAAGCCATTTTTAAATGAAGATTTAAGCGAGAGTAAATTCTATTTTTATGATCTAACAGCAAAAGTCAACTGGCAAGTCAATGAAAAAAACAGATTGTTCCTTTCAGGGTATTTCGGAAGAGATGTTTTTGGAGCCGGCTTTCAGTTTAACTGGGGAAATGCTACGGCTACTGCCAGATGGAATCGCATTTTTTCCGACAAACTTTTTATGAATACTACGGCTATTTTCAGTGATTACCAATACTCTTTCGGTGTTTCTTCCGACGAAGATGACAATAATGACGGATTCAATTGGAGCTCAAAAGTTTTGAACTACAGCATTAAACCCGACTTTTCATATTACCTAAATAGCAACAACACCTTAAAATTCGGCGGACAGGCTTTGTATTATAACTTTAAACCTGCAGTTGCAGACTTTTCCAGTGAAGGTAGAGAACAAGACATTAGCATTCAAGAAAAGTTTGCTTTAGAAAGTGGTTTATACCTCCAGAATGAGCAAAAAGTAGGTTCACGATTAACACTTCTTTATGGATTAAGATGGTCGTATTTTGCCTATTTAGGTGAAGGCATCAAACAAACTTTTAGAGATACCGTACCAGGTCTGAGTAAAGAATTAGAAAGTGAAGAGTACTACGATAAAAATGAAGTAATTTCAGATTACAACTTTTTTGAGCCACGACTTTCAGTAAATTACAGCTTAGATGAGTTTAGTTCAATAAAGGCAAGTTATAACCGAATGACACAGTACTTACACTTAATTTCAAATACAGTAGCCTCTACTCCACTTGATATTTGGCTGCCGACGAGTAATAATTTAAAACCACAAGTAGCCGATCAAATTGCGCTTGGGTATTTTAGAAACTTCAAGAATAACACTTACGAAGCTTCTGCCGAAGTATTTGCAAAAGATTTTCAAAATCAAGTAGATTATATCGACAATGCTCAAATCTTTTTTAATGACCAATTAGAAGGAGATTTATTAAGCGGTAGCGGTAGAGCCTATGGATTAGAGTTATTTGTAAAGAAAAACAAAGGCGACTTTACAGGTTGGATTTCCTACACTCTTTCTCGTTCAGAACGAAAAGTAGAAGGAATAAATCGAGGTGATTGGTACCCAAACAGATTTGATAGATTGCATAACTTAAGCTTAGTTGGCTCTTATCAATTAAACGATAAATGGAGTTTTTCGGCAAACTTTGTTTACTCTAGTGGAACACCGGCAACATTTCCCACCAACCGATATGAAATTCAAAACATAGTACTGCCACACAATATTAATCAATCGAGAAACAATTACCGTATTCCGGCTTATCATCGTTTAGATTTATCGGCAACACTTGTTCCAAGGAATAATGAAAATAAAAGAATAAAAGGAGAATGGGTATTTTCAGTTTACAATGTGTACAATCGCAGGAACCCATTTGCCATTTTCTTCGAACAAGATGCTCAAAACCAAAACCTAACTAGAGCAATCCGTTATTCTGTTATCGGAAATTTTGTTCCGGCAGTTTCATATAACTTTAAATTTTAATCCTAAAAATCGATTATAAATTTTGTAAAAATGAAAATTACATTACTTAAAAATATTACACTTCTTTTAGGATTTACGCTAGTTTTTGCATCCTGTGAAGACGAAATTGATGTTGAACTAGATGAAGGCGAGAGACAATTAGTAGTTGATGGTTTTATAAACAACGACAGCAACTTACAAACCATCCGTTTAACGCTCTCTGCTCCTTATTTTTACAATGCTCCAACACCGGAGGTGAGCGATGCTCAAGTTAAAGTTCACGGTCCTGCCGGTGTAGAGTATGATTTTAGTTATGACCAAGACGGCAACTATGTCTACGATCCAAACAGTTTAGGTGCATTAGACAGCATCGGATTTAACTATAAACTAGAAATCAATTTCAATAATAATACCTACACCGCTATTCAAAAATTGCAACCTGTACCTACTATCGACAGTATGATTCAAAAGTTTGAGGAAGGGAGTGGATTTACTGAAGAAGGCTATTATCCGGAATTTTTTGCTCGTGACTTTGCCGGCAGAGAAGATTGGTACTGGGTAAAAGCCTTTAAAAATGGTGAACCCATTAGCGAAGATCCAACAGACATTATCCTTTCAAAAGATGCCGGTTTTTTTGGTGCTGAAGCTGATGGATTTCAATTTATAGTACCAATCAGAGCAGCCATTACAAACTCAGAAGACCCTTTTCAACCGGGAGATGTTTCTACTGTTGAACTTTTAAGTATGAATGAAGATGCATATAACTTTATAGAACAAGCTATCTTTGAAGCAAATAACGGCGGACTTTTCTCAACGCCACCGGCTAATATAAAAAGCAACATAAAAGATGCCGCGGGAAATTCACAAAATGAAGTTTTAGGTGTATTTTCGTTGTCAGCGATAAGTAAATTTAGTTTAACCATAAGCCAACAACAATGAGAAAACAACTGATTATTATTAGTACTTCTTTAGTTTTTATTTTAACATCTTGTGGAAGCTCTCAAAGTGTTTCAACTTCAAATAATACAAACAGCAGTAACAACCCCTCCTTAAATGCAGTATTGTGGCAACAAACCGCAGGTGAATACGATGCGCTTTGCTATCAAGCATTTAATGCTGCAAAACTATACTTAGAGCGTGGAAATTTTGCAAGAAATCAGGCTAGTGATGTTGGGGAACCTGTAATTGTTATGGATCTTGATGAAACTGTTATAGATAATTCAGCTTACAACGCTCGCTTAATTTTAGATGGAAAAAGTTTTTCTGAAAACACCTGGAATCAATGGGTCAATGAAGCTGATGCGCCCTTAGTTCCCGGAGCTCGAGAGTTTATTCAGTTTGCAGAAGAAAATGGGTTTCCAATTTATTATATCAGCAACCGAAGCGAAGAGATGATCAGCGCTACAATTGATAATCTACAAAAACACGGTATTAATGCTGAGCCAAATTTTTTGCTGCTAAAATCGGAAACATCTCAAAAAGCAGAAAGAAGAAGAAGAGTACTTCAAGAAAATAATATAGTTATGCTAATTGGCGATAATTTAGCTGATTTTGAAAACCAATTTGAAGAACCTTTAGCGCTTAGCGAACGCAATGAAACCGTTAAGAAAATGTCCCCTTTATTCGGTGCTAAATTTATAGTTTTGCCCAACCCAATGTATGGTGATTGGTTGAGAACTCTAGAGAATGACGATGGGAAAGAAACAAGACTTTCTAACGAATACAATGATAAAAGAAAGTTCTTAAACCCTCAACGATAGAAAATCTACATAAAAAAGGCAGCTTAATTATGAATTATCAAGCTGCCTTTTTAAATTACTTCAACTGAATAGGATTATTTACTTTCGTTTTCAATAACGCTTTCTCAATCACTTCACTCATTTCTGCAACGTAAGTAAAGCTCAAACCCTTCAAGTATTCCGGCTTAATTTGATCAACATCTTTCTTATTGTCTTTTGAAAGAATAATCTCTGTGATGTCTGCTCTTTTAGCGGCTAAGATTTTCTCTTTAATTCCTCCTACAGGAAGTACTCTACCTCTAAGCGTAATTTCACCGGTCATGGCTAATTTACTCTTCACTTTTCTTTGAGTAAAGGCAGAAGCTAAAGCGGTTAACATTGATATACCGGCAGAAGGTCCGTCTTTTGGTGTAGCTCCCTCTGGTACGTGAATATGCACATTCCAATTCTCAAAAGCATCAATGTCAATATCAAAGTCATCCGCATGAGCTCTTATGTATTCTAATGCAATCATCGCTGATTCTTTCATGACATCTCCCAAGTTTCCGGTTAAGGTTAGTTTGCCTTTTCCTTTACTCAAGCTCACTTCAATAAACAGTATATCACCGCCAACTTGTGTCCAGGCTAAACCTGTCACTACTCCTGCTACATCATTTCCTTGATACTTGTCTTTAGAGTGACCCGGTCCTAATATTTCGTAAACCTTCTCTTTAGATATTTTAGGTTCATACTGTTCTTCCATTGCAATGGACTTTGCCGCATAACGAACCACTTTAGCTAATTTCTTTTCCAGATTTCTAACTCCGGACTCACGAGTGTACTCTTCACAAATGGTTTCAATTACAGCTTTAGAAATTTTAATCTTCGAATTATCCAGTCCGGTATCTTTTAACAATTTTGGAAGCAGATGTTTCTGAGCAATTTGAACTTTTTCCCCAATAGTATAACCATTAATCTCAATAATTTCCATTCGATCTCTTAAAGCAGGTTGAATGGTTCCTAATGAGTTTGCCGTAGCAATAAACAAGATATTCGACAAATCGTAGTCTAGTTCAATAAAGTTATCATTAAAGGCCATGTTTTGCTCGGGGTCGAGTACTTCTAAAAGTGCGGAGGAGGGATCTCCTTGAAAGTTATTACCAACTTTATCAATTTCATCTAAAACAAAAACGGGATTTGAAGTTCCTGCTTTTTTCAAATTTTGCAGGATTCTACCAGGCATTGCACCAATGTAAGTTTTTCGGTGACCACGAATTTCTGCTTCATCACGCAAACCTCCTAATGACATACGAACATATTTTCTGCCAATGGCTTCAGCAACCGATTTGCCTAAGGATGTTTTACCCACTCCTGGAGGCCCATACAAGCAAAGTATGGGAGACTTCATATTTCCCTTTAGCTTAAGAACTGCCAGATGCTCAATTATTCTGTCTTTTACTTCATCTAAACCAAAATGATCTCGATCTAAGATTTTCTTAGCGCGCTTCAAGTCAAATTTATCTTTTGAGTAATGACTCCATGGCAGGTCTAGCATCGTTTCAACGTAATTAACTTGAACTGAATATTCCGCCGATGCTGAGTTCATACGTTGCAATTTCGCCACCTCTTTATCAAAACGCTCTTTGACTTCCTTTGTCCACTTTTTCTTTTTTGCGCGCTTTTTAAACTCCTCTATCTCTTGTTCTTGCGGATTCCCTCCCAACTCTTCTTGAATCAACTTCATTTGTTGATTCAAAAAGTATTCTTTCTGTTGTTTGTCTAAATCTGTTTTAACTTTAGACTGAATATCATTTTTCAGTTCTAAAAGCTTAAACTCTTTATGTATGTGCTGAAGTAAAATTTGCGCTCTTTTGCGAATATTTGGCTCCTCTAGCAATTGCTGCTTTTGAGCCACTTCAGCATTCATATTCGAAGCAATAAAATTGATGAGAAAAGAACTGCTTTCAATATTCTTAATGGCAAAAGTTGCTTCAGAAGGCAGATTGGGCGATGACTCAATAATTCTAATCGCCATATCTTTAATCGAGTCAACTAAGGCGCTAAACTTCTCGTCTTTTGGCACCTCGCCTACTTCATAAGCTTGTACGCTGGCTTTTAAGTAAGGAGATTTCTCAATTAAATCGATTAATTTAAATCGTTTCTTACCTTGAATAATTACAGTTGTATTCCCATCGGGCATTTTAAAAATCTTTAAAATACGGGCAATGGTTCCTACCCTATACAAGTGCTCTAAGTCAGGATCTTCTACTGAATCATCAGTTTGAGAAATTACTCCAATGGTTTTATCCTTTTTATTAGCATCTTGGATCAAGTTTATGGACTTATCTCTACCAACAGTTATTGGAATTACTACTCCCGGAAATAAAACCGTATTTCTCAACGGTAATATAGGCAGTGTATCAGGTGTTTTTTCCTGATTCATTTCTTCTTCATCCTCCGACGTCATGAGTGGAATAAACTCAGTTTCATCGTCAATAACTCCTGCAAAAGAAAATTTATCAAAATTAAATGAACTCATATATCTCTTCGTCAAATTGTCAGTTAATAAATAACACATCGCGATTTATTCGCACGGATGTGATTATGTCAAGCAGCATGCCAAAGGCGAAGTCTGCTTATCTGTCAGTTGTTTTTAAAAATTGCGGTAAATAGCCGATTGCTCAAAAACTGACTTTAAAATAGCTCGGTCGATTTCTCCTAAAGCAATCCCTCTTCTCTCCATCATTTTTTCTGAAACTTCCATAGCTTTTTCAAAACGAAAAGTCATCCATTTTTCGGCTCCACCCCAAGCAAATGAAGGAATGAAAGATCTAGGAAATCCACCTCCATAAACATTAGCGCTAACACCAACAACTGTAGCTGTATTAAACATAGTATTAATCCCACTTTTAGAATGGTCGCCCATCATCATTCCACAGAACTGACGACCTGAATCTTTAAACCCTCCTTTTTCATAGTTCCAAAGCTTAATCGAAGCGTAATTATTTTTAAGATTTGACACATTGGTATCTGCTCCTAAATTACACCACTCGCCTAGTACTGAATTACCTAAAAAGCCATCGTGACCTTTGTTTGAATAGCCAAATACAACAGAGTTGTTCACCTCTCCTCCTACTTTAGAATGAGGGCCTATTGTAGTTGCTCCATAGATTTTAGAAGAAAGTTTTAAAGTCGCTGATTCACCTAAGGCCAAACCACCTCTTACCACTGAACCTTCCATTACTTCAGCATTTTTCCCAATGTAAATCGGGCCGCTAGTAGAGTTTAAAATAGCAGCTTGTACTTTTGCTCCCTCTTCAATGAATAACCTATCTCCTATATGAGTATTCGTATTATCCAATGGTTGAGAATTTCTTCCTTTAGTAATTAAATCAAAATCTTGCTCAATAGCTTCTGCATTTAAAACAAAAATGTCCCAAACATTTTCAATCTTATTGTAAGAATCTTCAAAATAAACCGCTTCAAGACCTTCCGTACTTATTTCACTTAAAGAAAGTTTTTTTGAAGTTTTAAGTGCAATCAAACGATTTGATTCGTCGCTCAGATACTGACCTTCTTCCAAAGCTTTAATAGCTCTAACCAAATGATCATTTGCCAAAATATTCCCGCTTACATAGTAATTCTCATTAGCATAATTGCAAACAAATTTTTCACTTAAATAGTCGTCTGTTAAGTAAGAAATTGTAGCATTAGCTATACGCTTTTCCCACTTTTCTTTTAAGGTGATAATACCACAGCGAAAATCTGCAATCGGACGTGTGTAAGTAAAGGGAAGTAAGTTCTTCTTATGTTGGTCAAATAAGATTATGTTCATGATAAAATTGCTTTTTGACAAAGGTAAGCCAAAATGCCAATTGCCTTTTGTATATCCAGCTTTTTACCGAAAATGACTTTCAAGCTGTTAAACTATTTTATTCTCAGCACCCTGCCTTTACTTTTTTCCATTGATGAAAAAAGTAAACAAAAAAATCTAGGCCTGTTTCCTAATTTAAGTCTTCCGCTCCTAAATGGCGATGATTTCAGTGATCTCCAAAGATTTCCTTTGGAGCTTCTTCAATCATTAGCCCCATTTAGTTCGTTCCAAACTTAAATTATGAAAATGGCCATCATTATATATAAAACTCATATTTTACTCGAGTTATTTCGGACATTAAGCTTGCCTTTTGTACTTTCGCAAAATGTACAGAAAAGATCAAATTAAAGGAATTATTGCACTTATTTTGTTTGGTGCAATTGGCTTAACATACTTGTTAACAAAAGATGATGATATTGCTTTAATTGTTAGCTCGCTTGCCTTTATAATTTGGCTGATTAGTTTATATATACTAAACCGACGTTTTTGAAAACTCCTTTTTCTTTCCCAAAAGAAGTAACGGCAAAAGTGTTAAATCTGTAATAACCGCCAATACTAAAGTTAAGCTTACAAACAGCCCAATGTAGAAAGTAGTTAAAAAACTAGAAAACAACAAACTACCAAAACCGCCTAGTAAAATTATTGAAGTAATAATAATCGCCTTTCCGGTAGAAATAAAAGTTCTTCTCACGGCAAACAGTCTGCTTCTACCACTACTAATTTCCTGCTTATAACGACTTAAAAAATGAATGGTATCGTCTACAGCAATACCAAATGCTATTGTAAACACAATGGCCGTTGACATATTTAAATCGATTTTGGCAAAGCCAATAAAACCTGCTGTAAATAAAATTGGGAAAATGTTTGGCACTAAAGATAGAAATGCCATTTTTATCGACCTGAAAAGCAAGCCCATAGTTATAGCAATCAATGCAAAGGCAATTAGTAAGCCATAAAACACGCTTTTAAAAACATAACGTCCGCTCTCATCCACAATTACCGGGCTTCCGGTTAATTTATAGTCAATAATTTCTGTATTAATCTCACTTTGGTAAAAATGCTCCAACTTTTCGTTTTTAGTCAACATCGCATAGCTTCCCGGATCAACCATGCGACCAAAAATTCTTCCCATTTTTAAATCTTCAGAAACAACTTGATTCCATTCAGCTTTATTCGCAAAAGGTTTCATTTGCTTTTTAATGTATTCAAAGCGCTTAGGATTCTCGGGAAGTCGATAAAACTCATTTTTATTGTCCCTCATTAATTGATTTACAAATTTATAAGCAACAGTAGGATCAAGCATTTGATTTACTTGGTAAGCTGTATCCAAATAATTACTGAGCTGATCAATTTCCTTTAATACTTCATAATCGTCAATTTTATAATCTCCTTTAGGAATAATTGCCAGCTCAAAAGGACGAATACCACCATAATTTGTCTGAAAAAAGCGCAGATCTTGCATTAATGGATGATCTTCATTTAAGTCTTGCATCAAGAAATAGTCAAACTTAATCTTAGAAGCACCCCATAGTGAAATAATGGTTAGTATCCCAAATAGGCCAATAATCACTTTTTGCTTTCTACATAGTAAAACAAAAACTTTAGCCAAAAACAAATGCCAACCACTATAAACTTTTTTTGAAATAGCCACTCGAGGTTTTTTCAACCAAATAAAAACTGCGGGGATAAACAAAATAGAAAGTACAAAAGCTAAAACCACTCCAATAGCAGTATAGGTTCCAAAAAGTTTTATTGGCTCAATACTAACACCAATTAGTGTGGCAAATCCTAAAGCAGTTGTTAAAGAAGTCAATAAAGTAGCTAATCCAACTTTCTTTACCATTACTTTTAAAGAACTCAATTGATCATTTCCCAGGCGAATCTCTTCCAGGTATTTAGCAATTAAATGGACAACATCGGACATACCCACTACCAACATAATGACAGGTAAAAGTGTAGTCATCATGTTTAATGATGCTCCGCTAAGTTGCATTAAACCCAAGCTACCAATTACAGCCAAAAGCACAGTAGCTAAAGGAATTATTATTCCCCAAAGTGATCTATAGGCAATGATTAGAAAAATAATTAACACAAAAATAGAAATGAGCATAAAGGTCAAAAACTCTCTTTGAAGTACCTGTATGTATACTTTTTGCCCAATAATTTTCCCCATGCTCACCAATTCATCAAACTCTTGCTTTTGCAGTAGCTTTTCTAGTGCAGTAGCCAATTCATCAGACTTTTCTTTAGAAATGAGCTCAACATTTTTAATTAAAATGATTAAAGATTTGCTCTTCACGCTAATCATCTCACTTAACAGCGGATTTCCTTCAGTAAAGCGAATAGAATCTTCCAATAAACTCTTTTCATCTTGTAAGCTAAAGAGTGGCTTTTCAGTAAAACCAATTCCAATCGGACTTTTTTCAATCGTTTTTAAATCTAATGGCGAAATAATTTCACGCAAGTGAGGAAGTTTTCGCAACGAATCAGTAAAGGTTTTTACCCGACGAAGAAATTCTAAATCAAAAACTCCCTCATTGTTTTTTACGGAAATTAAAATAAAATCATTGTCGTTTTCAAAGGTTTCTCTGTAATCTTTGTAAAAGCTTAAATCATCATTTCCTTTGGGAAAAAATTTTTCAAAATCATAGTCGAACTGAAGTTTAGAGGCTCGATAACCCAAGAAAAGTAACACAAGAGAAAGGGCGAGTAACACCCATCGACTTAATTTTCTGTAATAATTCAGTTCTTTTTTCAATTTACTTTTTTGTTAACCTTCTTGGCATACTTTAACACCAAAAGGTTCATTGGGTTCACTCCAATACCGGAAATATTATTCGGAATAAAACGAACAACTTCATCATAAAATAGAGGAACTACCGGAGCTTTATCAATAATGAGCTGATCCATTTGTCGGTATAGTTTAAATCGTAGAGAATCATCTGTTATTTGCATGGCTTGCTCGTATAAACGATCAAACTTATGACTGCTAAAATGAGTATAGTTAGGTCCGCTTGGTGAAAAGTTTTTGCTGAGAAATAAAGAAAGGTAATTCTGAGCATCAGGATAATCTGCCACCCATGACTTTCTAAAGAACTGAACTCTATTATTAGCAATCATCTCATTGTTAGTTGCAGCTTGATTAACGTCGACTGAAATCTTAATTCCAAACTGTTTTAGCTGGTGTTGCAAATATTCACATAAGTCCAAATATTCGGCCGTTGTACTCAAGCTAATTTCAGCTAAGCCTTTGCCATTGGGGTAGCCTGCCTCTATTAGTAATTTTTTAACTGAATCCGGCTGATATGAAAAACCTTTCACCTCTTTAGCATTAAAAGAAGCCATTCCTGCAGGCACAAAACCCGACTGCGCTGCAATGCCAATTCCGTTTCTCAAATAGGTTAACATCTTCTCCCGATCAAAGCCGTAATTAATCGCTCTTCTAATTCTCAAATCAGCTACCGGATTGTCTTTAGACAAGTAAGATTCACTTAAATTAAAACCCAAGTACTCTGTATTCAAATATGGAGAGCGTAGCATTTTAAAGTTCTCCTCATATTTAGGATTAAGTTCGCCTTTTGTATTTAAGATTTCATCCTTATAACTTCCTTTCAATCCACTCAAGTAATCAAACTCACCTCGAATAAATTTCAAGAAATTAACTTCTTGATCTTTGATAAATGAAATAGCAACTGCATCAATGTAGGGCAATCGATTCCCTTCAGCATCAAACTCAAAATAGTTAGGATTTTGCAGCAAAATCATTTTACCGTTCTCCTTCCAGTATTTGAACGTAAAAGGGCCTGTTCCTATAGGGTTTGACCTAAAATCATCTTTGTAAAAGCTCACTGCTTCTTTGGGAACAACCGAACAATAAGGCATACTTAAAATTCCCAAAAAAGGTGGAAACGCTTCCTTCAATTGAATTTGCAGTACAGTATCATTTAAAGCTTCAATGCTCAAGCTGCCGTCGGCATTTCTTTTAACCGGATTCATCACCCACTTACCGGGAGAAATTAAGTCACTGTCTACTAATCGATTTAAGCTATAAACAAAATCCTTTGCAATAACTGATCTTGAGCTGTCTTCACCAAACAAGGCACTTTCGTGAAAGAAAACATCCTTTCTTAAGTAAAATCGATAGGTTTTACCGCTGTCCAATATCTCCCAGCTTTTAGCAATTGACGGGCGAATTTTCAATTTATCATCTAACTGAACTAATCCGTTAAACAAATGATTAACCGTAGAGACATTGTCTAAGCTGCGAGCAAATGCGGGGTCTAAAGAAGTAATTCCTTCGGCAATATTGTACCTAAAAATCTTTTTATCCCCGTAGCGCTGTTTTTTTTGACAAGAAAAAAAGGAAATTAGAACAATTAATATAAAAGTGAATCGCATGAAATTTAATATCGTCTATTAAATTCCAAAAGTATAAATATTGATCAGACCTAAATCACATTAATAAAAAAAAGCTGCAAGTTTTGCAGCTTTATATTTACCTCATTCGGTTTGCCTTCCACTTCGATCTTTTTTCCGAAGGAGTAACAGATGCCTGGCTTTTTGTATTTTCTTCTATGAGCTTAGCGGCTAAAATCGCAGCTAATTCTGCTTCGGCATCATCTTGTTGATCTAAAAACTCCGGTTTAAAGTGATCTTTCACAAAATTTGTATCGAACTTACCGCTTACAAAAGATTCATGTTCAAGTGCAAAACGACAAAAATCTAAGGTTGTTTTCACTCCGCTAATCTCATACTCATCAATTGCTCGCAACATTCGCTGGCGTGCCTCTTCTCTATCTTTGCCATAAGTCACCAATTTAGCAATCATTGGGTCGTAATAAATAGGAATATCCATGCCTTCTTCAAAACCGTCATCTACTCTAACGCCCGGTCCTTGCGGACGAACATAAGTCTTTAAATTTCCAATATCCGGCAAGAAATTATTTGTCGGATCTTCAGCATAAACACGGACTTCAAATGCGTGACCTTGAATTTTTAAATCTTCTTGTGAGAAGCTAAGCTTTTCACCTCTTGCTATCTTTATTTGCTCACGGACAAGATCTAATCCGGTTATTTCTTCAGTAACAGGGTGCTCCACTTGCAAACGAGTATTCATTTCCAAAAAGTAGAAATTCAAATTTTCATCCATCAAAAACTCTACTGTTCCTGCGCCAACATAATTACAGCTTTTCGCCACTTTTACGGCAGCTTCTCCCATTTGCTTGCGCAATTCGGGCGTAAGTATTGCCGAAGGTGCTTCTTCAATTACTTTTTGGTGACGACGTTGAATGGAGCATTCCCTTTCAAACAAATAAAGAATGTTACCATGGGTATCTGCTAAAATTTGAATTTCAATGTGGCGTGGTGAACCAACGAAACGCTCGATAAAAACGGCTCCATCGCCAAAAGAAGAAACAGCTTCGGAAACTGCTCGATCCATCTGCTCGCGAAAATCCTCTACTTTTTCTACAATACGCATGCCTTTTCCACCACCACCGGCAGAGGCTTTTACTAAAATAGGAAATCCAATTTCTTTGGCAATGTTTTCAGCTTCCTCAATGTCGGTTACTGCTTCGTCTGTTCCGGGCACTAAAGGAATATCGTACTCCTTAACAGCTGCTTTTGCCGCTAATTTACTACCCATAATCTCCATAGCCTCAGCTGAAGGACCAATTAAAGTTAAACCGGCTTCACGCACTTTTCTAGCAAAATCTGCATTCTCGGATAAAAAGCCATAGCCGGGATGAATTCCATCTACCTTCAGTGACTTTGCCACTTCAATGATTTTATCTCCTCTAAGATAAGACTCCGCAGAAGCTGCCGGTCCAATGCAAACTGCTTCATCGGCAAAACGCACAAAAAGTGCATTGCGATCTGCTTCTGAATAAACTGCAACAGTGCTAATTCCCATTTCCTTTGCCGTTCGCATAATGCGCAAAGCAATTTCTCCTCTATTGGCTACTAATATCTTCTGCATCCTATTTTAATCTTTTAAAAGTTCTTTAAGCTGCCTCTTTTGCTCTTTTTATACTATCCTGAATTTCAAACTCTCTAATTAACTCCTCAGGACTTTTTCCCATATTTTTAATGGAATACTCCGCATCATCTACCATTTCATGAGTTGGAAACTCAGTAATAAACTGCTCGTAAATCTTCTTTGCTTCATCATATTGCATTGCTTGATTTTCAAGAACAAAGCCTTTCATAAACAAAGCATAAGGTCGCTTTTCATAATCAACGTATTCATTATAAACTTTTTCAAAATACTTAATTGCCTGAACCTTGTGACCTAATCCCATGGCCAACTCTCCGGCTTTAAACATGCGGTCAGCAGCGTTTTCGTAATTGGGAAAGCGCTCTCCATAAGCTGCATAAGCTTCCATTAAGTCCCTAGCTTTATACTTATCCATCGACTTATCGTCCATGTTTAATGCCTTTTCTCTTTTCTCAATTTCTTTTTCAAGATTTTTAATGTTCATCTTGTCCACCGGCACATAAGAAGTGGAATTACCCTCTGCATCTTGAGATTCTTGTCCTCCACAAGCAGAAAGTACTAAAACACTAATTGAAAGGAAGTAAATTGCTATTTTTTTCATTTTTTTGATTTTTTATTTTGGAAATTTCATACGATAAGACACCCTAACGTTACCTTTTGAGATATTATTGAGTTTGCTCTTTAATAATCTTCTTTTAAGTGGATTAATCAGGTCAGTGAAAAGAATTCCTTCAATGTGATCATATTCATGTTGAATCACTCTAGCCGCTAAGCCGTCATAAGTTTCTTCGACCAAATTAAAATCACGATCGTAATATTCTATGGTAATTTTTGGCTGGCGACTTACATCCTCTCTAATGCCGGGTATACTCAAACAACCTTCATTAAAATTCCAAGCTTTTCCTTCTTCCTCAAGAATTATTGGGTTTATAAATACCTTTTTAAAGTCTTTCAACTTTGGTTCCTCTTCTTCAAAAGGACTGGCATCAACTACAAACAATCTTATTGACTTGCCAATTTGAGGTGCGGCTAAGCCAACTCCCTCGGCATTATACATTGTTTCAAACATATTGTCGATTAAATCCTGTAAAAAAGGATAATCCTGATCAATTTCCTCCGCTTCCTTCTTTAAAACGGGGTCGCCATAAGCTACAATCGGTAAAATCATGGCGGCAAATTTAATTAAAGTAATTCTTTCCTCATTGCAATCACTAAGTTGTATGAAAAAAAGCCAAGCATTATCTTTTACAGAAGATTAAACTCTTGAAAATAGAATTCTAAGCACTAACCATTTCACTATCCTATAGTCTCAACTAACATCTAAGGCTGTTCATTCTCACGAATTGATTAATTTTGTAATCCAATTTCAAGCATGAGTTCTATGAGTAAAGAAGCAGTAGCAGAGGCTCCAAAAGCCACGGAAATGACGAAAGAAGAGTTTAAACAAGTTGTTTTAGAAGACTATAAATTAGCTAATGTTAGCCGAGAAACTTCCCTTTTAGGTCGTAGAGAGGTATTAACCGGAAAGGCCAAGTTTGGGATTTTTGGTGATGGTAAAGAAGTACCTCAATTGGCAATGGCTAAATTTTTCGAAGATGGAGATTTTCGCTCAGGATACTATCGCGACCAAACTTTTATGATGGCGATTGGACAAACTGATGTACAAAAGTTTTTTGCTCAACTTTATGCTCATCCTAATGTGGCTGCTGAGCCGGCTTCGGGCGGTCGTTCAATGAACGGACACTATGCAACAAGAAGCTTAGATGAAAACGGAAAGTGGTTATCGCTTAAAGATCAAAAAAATTCTTCGGCAGACATTTCGCCAACTGCCGGTCAAATGCCTAGGTTATTAGGTTTGGCACAAGCCTCCAAGGTTTATAGAAACAATGAATTAATTCCTGAAGACAATTTATTCAGCCGCAAAGGAAATGAAGTAGCTTTTGGTACGATTGGCGATTCTTCTACTTCTGAAGGTTTGTTTTGGGAGACCATTAATGCTGCAGGAGTATTACAAGTTCCAATGGTTATGTCGGTTTGGGATGATGGTCACGGAATTTCCGTTCCTAAGAAATATCAAACTACAAAAGAAAGCATTTCAGAAGTGCTAAAAGGTTTTCAAAGAGATGAAGATCAAAAAAATGGCTATGAGATTTTTAAAGTTAAGGCTTGGGATTATCCGGCTTTAATCACCACCTACGAAAAAGCAGTTCAAATTGCTCGAGAAGAGCATACTCCTGTTTTAATTCACGTGGAAGAAGTTACTCAACCACAAGGACATTCAACTTCCGGTTCACACGAACGTTATAAGTCGGAAGAACGCTTGAAGTGGGAGACTGAATACGATTGCATTCGCAAGATGGGCGAATGGATGATTGAAAAAGGCATTGCCACTGAAGAAGAGCTTAAAGCCATTCAGGATGAAGCCAAAAAAGAAGTGAGAAATGCTAAAAAGGCAGCTTGGGAAGCTTTCTTGGGTGAAATTAAAGCGGAAAGAGATGAGGCAGTTCAATTATTAAATGAACTAGCAGGAAGCTCGAGCAATCAAAGCTTTATTCAGCCTATTATCGATGATTTAAAAAATAACCCTGAGCCAATACGAAAAGAAATATTAGCGGCTGTTCGCAAATGTATTCGTATATGTAGAAACGAAAGTTCTGATGCAAAGGGTTCTTTAATCGATTGGTATCAGAATATTCAAAAGCAAAACGAAGCAAAATACAACAGTCATTTATACAGCCAATCAGACGAAAGTCCTTTGTTAATTGGTGAAATAAGTCCTGAGTACAATGACGATGCCGAAGAGGTTGATGGCAGAGTTGTACTAAGAGATAACTTTGATAAATTATTAGAAAAGTATCCTGAAGTTTTAATTTTCGGAGAAGATTCCGGACGCATTGGCGATGTAAACCAAGGCTTAGAAGGACTCCAAGAAAAATACGGAGAATTAAGAGTAAGCGATACCGGTATTCGCGAGGCGACTATTGCGGGACAAGGAATCGGAATGGCTATGCGCGGTTTGCGTCCGATTGCCGAAATTCAATACTTAGATTATTTACTTTACTGCCTGCAAATTATGAGCGATGATTTGGCAACGGTTCAATACCGCACCGCAGGCGGACAAAAGGCGCCTTTAATCATTCGTACGAGAGGACATCGACTAGAGGGAATTTGGCATTCAGGTTCTCCTATGGCTGCCATTATTAATTCAGTAAAGGGAATTCATGTGTGTGTACCAAGAAACCTAACTACCGCGGCTGGTTTTTACAATACCTTATTGCAAGGCGATGATCCGGCCTTGATAATTGAGCCTTTAAACGCCTACCGAAGCAAAGAAAAAATGCCTGCTAA
Organism: Flavobacteriales bacterium UBA5081; assembly: GCA_002415785.1. Taxonomy (GTDB): domain Bacteria; phylum Bacteroidota; class Bacteroidia; order Flavobacteriales_E; family Vicingaceae; genus UBA5081. Next base: position 62,627 of record DIAJ01000010.1, on the reverse strand, counting down.
TTTAGGAGAGTTTCAAGTGGAATTGGGTGTGCCCGAGATAGTAACTGAAGGCAGCGACTTGACCATTGTTTCTTACGGTTCTACTTGCAATTTGGCAGAAGAGGCCTGTAAAGAATTAAACGAATTGGGCATTTCTGCTGAATTAATCGACATTCGCACCTTAATGCCTTTTGATAAAAACCATCGCATTGTTGAGTCTTTAAAGAAAACCAACAAAGTGCTTTTCTTAGACGAGGATGTGAAAGGCGGAGCTTCTGCTTACATGATGCAAAAAGTATTGGAAGAGCAAGGTGGATATTACCACCTAGACGTTGAACCAAAAACACTAAGTTCCAAAGATCACCGTCCGGCTTATGGAACTGATGGTGATTACTTCTCTAAGCCAAGCATCGATGATATGGTTGAAACAGCTTATCAGTTAATGAGAGATGTGGATCCGGAAAATTATCCGGCATTGTATTAAGATAAAAAATCAATGAGTTCAAAAGCCGCTTATGAGCGGCTTTTTTTATAATTTGAAATGATTTGAAACTTTGGCATAAAAAAGCCCCACTATTCTGCGAGGCTTTTTGATAGTTCTATTATAACTAAGATTTATTTCATAAAACCTTTTGCTTTTGCTTCTTTAATACAAGCAGTCAACCCTTTTTTGTTAATGTTTCTAATGCCTGCTGCTGACACTTTTAAGGTAACCCATGAATCAGTGTCAGGATTGTAAAACTTTCTTGTAAACAAATTAGGCTCAAAGGTTCTTCTTGTTCTTTTCTTAGAGTGTGATACATTATTTCCTGTAATCACTTTCTTCCCTGTTATCTGACAAACTTTAGACATGGCTTAAATATTTTCTGCTATAAAATTTCGGAGTGCAAAATAAAGACTTTTTCTTTATTGATGCAACATTTAGTTCGCAAAAATAATAAAAATCTATCTCCTTTATATGGACTGTTAAAAACGCAATTGTACTTATCTTCGCAAATAAAAAAATAGATGAATAAATTAATTGGAATAATCGGAATTTTATTACTAAGCTTCAATAGTTTAAATGCTCAAATATGTTATGACGAGCTTAAATTGGAGGACAATATAAAAGTTAAGTACAAGTGGAAAGAAAATAAAGAAGGAGCAAAAGAACTTCGAATTAAGTTTAAAACTACCGCTAAATCTGATTTGAATACAGATTTAGAACTGGGATTTTACCACAATGGAATTTTAGAAGAGAAAGCTCAAATCAGCGACTGTTTAAAACGTTTTTTCTGGAATGATTGGTTCCGTCCGATACACATTGTACAATTTGAAAACCTTACAAAAGATCAAATTGAGTCCGATCAGTTTAAACTAGAGGTACTTGAATTAAGCACAGAAAAAGTAGACAAATGCACAAAAACAGATGATTAATCTGCTCTACTCACTAATTGCTGCAGTTGCATTAGGAGCTGCAGCACAACTTTCCATCAGTTTGCCGGAGAGTGTTTCTGCGCTTCCAATTACCGGGCAAACCTTAGTTCTTTTGCTAATTGCAAAAGTGCAGAAATGGCCTTGGGCTATTATTTCAATATTGATTTATTTTTTATTGGGCGTTCTTGGTTTGCCTGTTTTTACCGACTTTAATAGCGGTTGGGCTGTATTCACAGGCAACTCACTTGGTTATTTTATCGGCTTTTTAGCTGCTGCATACTTTATTCACATCTTAAGTAAAAAGCAAAAAAACCGTTTTAGTCCAACTTTTATTCAATTTTTAGGAGCTTCGCTGATTATCTTGTTGTTTGGATTTATTGGTTTACTGCGTTTTACAGATCCTGCAACTGCCTTTCAAAAAGGAGTGTTCCCATTTTTAGCCGGGGCGCTTATTAAAGTTTTTGTGGCAGCAGCACTAATTTCTGTTTATCGTCGTTTTAGACAGCTTATGGAAATGAAATAATTTCTCTAAATTCGACATTTGCTGAATTAAAAGATTTGTCAGAGCCAAAACTACATCTACTCTTTTTACCAAAATGGTATCCCAACAGAATTGATCCCTTTGATGGAAATTTTGTTGAGAATCATGCGCATGCCATTTCTAAATATGCGAATGTAACAGTACTATTTGTTCACTCAGATGAAAAGGCAAGTAAAACTTATGAAATAGAGCAAAAAAATAATGGCTTACTCAATGAAGTGAGATGTTATTTTAAGAAACCAAAGTGCAGTATTGGATGGCTGAATAAATTACTAACTGCCTTTCGCTATATAAAAGCTCAACAACTTGCCTACAATTATATAAAAAATGAGAAAGTAAGTAAATTTGATTTGCTACACATTCACGTTTTAAGCCGCACAGCCATTTTTGCTCTTTGGCTGAAAAGTCAACTTAAAGTTCCATTGGGCATTACAGAGCATTGGTCAGGTTATTTGCCTGAAAGCAGTCAGTATAAGGGCAAATTGAAGAAGTGGATTACGGAAAAAGCGGTTAAATCTGCCTCATTTGTCAGTTGTGTGAGTCCTTACCTACGTGACTCTATGATTAATCATGATTTGCAAAACAATTATAAAATTGTACCTAATGTTGTGGACTGCGAACTTTTTAAGCCAATTGACCGGCTACCCACTTCAAAAATTCAGATTTTGTTTGTTGGTAATTTGTTGCAGAGTCCCAAAAGGATATTAGACATCATCTCTGTATTTGCAAAAATCAGTCAGCGAAGAAAAGACTTTATCTTAAACATATACGGAGAAGGGAAAGACGAAACTGTCTGCAAAGAATTAATTTTACAACACAGACTGGAAAATGTAGTAAAGCTAAAAGGAACGAGAAGTAGAGCAGAAATTGCGCAAATCATGGCAAAATCTGACTTTCTCTTTTTATTCAGTGAGTTTGAAAATCAGCCTTGCGTTATTAACGAAGCACAAGCCTGTGGCTTACCTGTAGTTGTACCTGATATTCCGGGAATTTTGGCTTTTATGGAAGATGAGTTAGGTCTTGTATTTCCTCGATTAAACAAAGCAGCTTTTGAAGAAGCAATTCTACAAATGATGGACAATTACAGTCGATACAACAGTCAGAACATTAGAAACTTTGCCCTTGAGAACTTCAGTGAAGAAGTTATTGGTCAGCAGTTTGTATCACTTTACAAAGCAGCAATAAATGATTAGCAACGTTATTCATACCTTTGGGAGTAAGATCGTTATTGCTGCTATTAGTTTTGCTATTTTATTGCTAAATGCCAACTTTTTAGGTGCTGAAGGCTTGGGAACAGTCGGTTTGTTTGTACTCAACATTACCTTGGTTATTTTATTGAGTAATTTAATTTGCGGAAGCATCATTTATTTTAGCAGTAGATCAAACAAAAGCAATTTAACGTTCAATGCCTATCTATGGTCAATGATTAGCATATTTATTTTTTGGGGAGTTAATCAGCTTTACAGCATTATTGATGAGCATCTTGCAGTTCACCTCTACGCTCTTTCATTTTTGCAAGCTTCAATGAGTATTCATCAATATCTTTTATTAGGTGAAGAAAAAATTAAACTCAGCAATTTGATTTCTAGTTTACAAACAATAATCACTTTTATATCACTTCTAATCTTTTACTACTTATTTGAATTAAATACTGTTCTAGCATTTATTTACAGTCTTTACATTTCCTATGGAATAAGTTGGATTTTAGCTTTAGCATTAAGCATTTCAGGTCTTCCCAAGATTGACCCTAAATCATTAGCAAGGGACTTTAAGCAAAGTTTTCAATATGGTTTTTACGCACAAGCAGCCAACACTTTTCAATTGCTCAACTACAGGATCAGTTACTTTTTCCTAGACGCTTTTTCAGGAAGAGCCGCTTTGGGAACTTATACTGCAGGGGTACAATTTTCAGAAGCACTTTTAATGCCAGGTAGAAGCATTGCAACAGTTCAATATGCTCGAATTAGCAGAAAAAGGAAAGATATTTATGCCCGAAGAGTAACCATTTTGTTTATGAAGCTCTCTTTTTTGGCAACACTTATAGGAACTGCTATTTTACTAGCTATCCCCTCTCAATTTTACACTTTCTTACTGGGTGACGACTTCACTAATGTTAAACCAATTCTTTGGGCAATGAGTTTTGGAATCGTTGCACTTTCGGCAGAAATTGTTTTATCTCACTACTTTTCAGGCACAGGGCAACAAAAAAAGAATAGTCTTTCTGCATTCATTGGGCTGATTGTGACTTTAATCGGTTGTTTTACATTAATCCCTACCTACGGAGCAATTGGAGCAGCATTAACAACGGCTTTTTCATATTCAACTATGTTTTTATTTCTATTGATTTTAATGCTTAAAAACAGAAAAAACAAAGCCATTGAATTTATTCCCAATCGTTCAGATTGGATGTTGCTAAAGCGACTTTTTAAGTTTTAAATCAAGTAACCTTAAACAAGATAAAAGCATAGCCAAAAATTCGCGCAAAGCGAAAAAGCCCTAGTAATAATAAGGTAGCAAAGGGGAAACGAACCATTCCTGCTGCCATGCAAACCGGAGAATAAGGCAATGGAAAAAGTGCAGAGAAAACAATTAATACTCCCCCCCACTTTTTAATTTTATCGATATGCTCCAAAAACCTTTTCTGCATCCAGCTATGCACTTTGGGTATGTTGCCTATAAATACTCCTATAAAATAAGATACTACACCACCGGTATAAGACAAAACAGCTAACAATGCGATCATAGAATAGGGCGAACTAAATTGTTTTGCCCAGACCAAGAAAAAATCTGGTGGAATTAACCCTAGGAATGTCTCTGAAAGGAAAAAAACTGCAAGAATAGTAATCGGTTTAAACTTGCTTGTAAAAAGTTGGAAAGTGTACTCTAAATCGGGCATTTGATCTTGCAAAATCAGCAAGCCAATAACGATAAGTGCAATAAAAATAACAAGTTTAATTGAGTTTTTTACTAAAAAGGGATACACTCCTTTACGCTTGTACAAATGATGATACGTATTTACCTTCTTCTTCAACTTCCGCTTCTTCTTGAGCTTCAGCTGTCTTTCTCTCTCCTTATTCATGAGCGCAAAATTAACTATAAGAAAGGTTTAGCAACACATTAAGATTCCTATTTTTTTCTAAAAATTAATTGAACATTTTTTCTACTTTAAGGTTTAGTTATAAAAACAAGCAGGAGAGTTTTGATGTACGCAGTTTTTCCATTAGGGATAGTTGTTTTGCCGGGTGAGTCAGTAGCACTTCACCTTTTTGAACCTAGATACAAGCAACTTTTTAAAGATTTTAAAGATGGAAGTGAGTTTGCCATTGTTCATAAAGATCGAAGAGGAAGATCCAATTTTGGCACTTTAGTTTATATCGATAAAGTAATCAATGAATATCCTGACGAAACAGTAGATGTGATTGTTAAAGGCTCTTCTATAATAAGAGTAAATGAATTTATCGAAAGGTTTCCGAAAAAATTGTATTCAGCAGTTAAAGCAGATGTTGTTGATGCTAAGTGGAAAATTTCGGATAATTTGCATAGTAAGTTTTGTCACTATTTAAATAAAATAGACAAGCAAATTGCTCGATCAGCAACTATAGATTTGTTTTACATTGCCAACCGACTTGAGTTAGATGTAGAAAGTAAAAATCTATTAATTCAACAAAAAAGTGAAGCTGATGCGAATTGCTTTTTAATCAATCAAATCAACTTAATGGATCGACTAAAAGAGCAGGAAGAATTGTTACAGCAAAAGTTTCACCTCAATTAGTAAGTTCCCGCAGAAAGCATTACTAAAGTACAAGCATCGACTGTTTCTATTCCGTTTTTCTTTAACAATTCAACCAACTCAACATTGAATGTTCCCGGGTTAAAAATGACTCTTTTGGGTTTTGTATTTAAAATATAATCGTAATAATCTAGTTGATTTTTGGGACCTAAATATAACGTAATGGTATGGATTCCCTCATGGATTTTCTCCAGGTCGTTTTCAATTTTAATTCCGCCTACCTCTCCTTTTTTAATCCCAACCGGCACTACTTCGTAATTATTTTCCAATAATCGGTTAACAGCCATATATGCATAGCGATTGGGATTCGTAGTTGCTCCTAAAACTAATGTTCTTTTTGATTCCATGGTTTCAAAGTTAAGCTCATTATTTTGTTTTTATTCAGTTGTTCACTAACCTACAAAATAATTCTCAAAAAAGGATTTGAATCATTGACTTATCACTACTTTTGCAGCGCAAAAAAATGAATAAATATTAGATATAATGGCTACTAACAGAACGTTTACAATGATTAAGCCCGATGCAGTTGAAAAAAACTACATTGGAGCAATATTAGAAAAAATTAATGCAGCAGGATTTAAAATCGTTGCCATGAAATACACTCGCTTAAGCGCTGAAAATGCAGGCAAGTTTTACGAAGTTCACAAAGAACGTCCGTTTTACGGAGAGTTAGTTGAGTACATGTCTAGCGGACCAATTGTAGCTGCAATTCTTGAAAAAGACAATGCAGTAGCTGACTTTAGAACTTTAATTGGCGCTACAAATCCTGCAGAAGCTGCTGAAGGAACCATTCGCAAGTTGTATGCTGAATCTATTTCTGCAAATGCTATTCACGGTTCTGATAGCGATGAAAATGCAGCTATTGAAGGAAACTTCTTTTTTTCTGAATTAGAAAGATTTTAATTGATTCCTTTTTATAAGTGAAGAAGCCTGCTGATGATTTTAGCAGGCTTTTTTATTTTTGTTTAATGATGAAACTAGCCAAAGATTTTTATTTAAATGAAGATGTAGTTGACTTGAGCAAAAGACTCTTAGGCAAACGCTTGTGCACTTATAAAAACGGGATTTATACTTCTGCCCTGATCTGCGAAACAGAAGCTTATGCCGGAATAAAGGACAAAGCGTCTCATGCTTATGGCAACCGAAGAACTAAGCGGACTGAAAGTATGTATCAATCAGGTGGAATTGCTTACGTATACTTATGCTATGGAATTCATCATTTATTTAATGTAGTTACCAATGCAGTTGACATTCCTCATGCTGTTTTAATTCGAGGTGCTTATGCCGAAGAAGGCTTGGAACACATTTTAAAGCGGAGAAATCAGCAGAGACTCTCAAAGCAACTGTTGATCGGTCCGGGCAAACTTTCACAGGGTCTAGGCATAAGCACTAAAGATGACCGGATTGATTTATGTGGTAATAAAATTTGGATTGAGGAAAGCGAATATTCTCCTTCAAATGCCCAAATAAAAATAAGTCCTCGCATTGGTATCGATTATGCCGAAGAAGATGCTCTCTTGCCTTATCGATTTGTTTGGGAGAAGCCGTAAAGCAAACCACTACTGAAAATTTAAACTGATAATTAAACACTTATTGTTTTCCTGCCCCTTTATCTCATCAAGCTATAAATCTAAAGTTTATTACTTTAAATAAAAAGAAAATTAGCTAGGAAGTATTATTGTTGCGCTAAAGTTTTAATCACTTGAAAAAAAACTTATTTTTGCCGCTTTCAAATGCAGTAAAATGGCGAATAAGAAAGACCAATCGGAAGAAGTAATTGTTGACGTACAGGAAGTTTACAGCAAAACGGAAACTTTTATAAATGAGAACAAAAATACCCTTTCAACAGTAGTGGCAGTAATTGCCGTTATCATTGGTGGATATTTTGCTTATAATAGTTTTTACCTTGCTCCAATGCAAGATGAAGCCCAAGAACAAATGTTCATGGCTGAAAAGTACTTTGCCAAAGATTCTATGAACCTAGCGATTCACGGAGATGCTCAACACTTGGGCTTTTTGGAAATTGCCGATCAATACAGCGGAACCAAAGCAGGTAACTTAGCTTATTACTATTTGGGCATTGCTTTCTTAAAAACCGGACAATTTGAGGCAGCAATTGATGCTTTAGAAGATTTTGAAGGTGATGAAACAATTGTGGAAAGTATTAAATATGGCGCTATGGGCGACGCTTACATGGAACTAGGAGATTATAACAAAGCTGTAAGCAACTATGAGAAAGCTGCAACAGTTGTGAAAAACGATTTTTCAACTCCTATGTACCTTTTAAAAGCCGGACAAACCTATGAGTTGTTAGGCGATTATGATGAAGCAGTAGACACTTACAGTAAGATAAAATCAGATTTCCGCACTTCTGCAGAGGCAGCTGATATTGAAAAATACATTGCACGAGCAGAGTCTTATGTAAATTAAAAAATATGGCTACAGCCAATAAGAATCTTTCTGAACACGATCCAAAACAAATTCCCAATGCTTCATCAATGCGCATTGGGATTGTTGTTTCTGAGTGGAACGAGCAAATTACCTCTAACTTACTTAAAGGAGCTAAAAGCATTCTTTTAAAATATGGATTAAAAGAGGAAAACCTTCATGTAAAACACGTTCCCGGTAGTTTTGAGTTACCTACAGGAGCTCAATTTATGTTAGAATACCTTTCTGTAGATGCCGTGATTTGTCTGGGTTGCGTTATCCAAGGTGAAACCAAGCACTTCGATTTTGTTTGCCAGGGTGTTTCTCAAGGAATTAAAGACGTTTCATTAAAATACAATCAAGCGGTTATTTTTGGTGTTTTAACCGATAATACGCTTCAGCAAAGTATTGACCGAAGCGGAGGAAAACATGGTAACAAAGGGGAAGAAGCAGCCATTTCTGCCATAAAAATGGTTGCCCTACAAAACAAGCTACAAGAAGAGTCTAAACAAAACATTGAAAAAGCTTTAGCAGCAGTTGAAAAAGAGTTTGGGGATAAGTAAGTAAGTCAGCTTTATTTCTGATACTTTATAAACTTAATACATGAGTCAACGACCTGTTGCTCAGTAAGTACTCTTTCAACTTTTCAAAGTCATTTAAATACTAACCTTTAGATAATAAATGTGAATCATTTAATTATCAATTTAGTATAAAGTTACAAATAGAATTACCATATCTTTTATTTTTATATACCTTTGACTTTCAATGTAAAAATGAATCAACTAAAAAATAAAAGATGAAAACCAGTTTACTACTCACTATTATTGGAACAATTAGTTTTTTAAATAGTTATTGTCAACCACCGGAACAATACTTTAAACATTCAGCACAAGCATGGGAATTTTATCAGGCAAATGAATTTCAAAAGTCTGCCGAAGAGTTTGAAAAAGCTTTTAAGGTAATTGATGGGAAAGCATATCCAACAGACAGGTACAATGCTGCTTGCTCTCATGCTTTAGCAAACAATCCCGAGCGTGCCTTTTTTCATTTATTTCGTTTAGCTGAAAGCAAAACGAAATACAATGATTACAATCACATTAGTGTCGATACCGACTTAAACTCACTTCATGAGGATAAGCGTTGGGATAGGCTTCTGACAATTGTAAAAGCCAATAAAGAGGAATATGAAAAAGACTTCGACAAAGAATTAGTCGCTCAATTGGATACCATTTACCAATTGGATCAAAAGTACAGAATGCAAATCCGAGAAATTGAAGAAAAACACGGACGAGATTCAGATGAAATGAAAGCGCATTGGGCGCTCATTCAAAAAACCGACTCCATTAACCTCATTAAAGTAAAGAAGATTCTCGATGAACGAGGTTGGCTGGGAACAAACGTCATTGGTAAGCAAGGAAACTCTACTTTGTTTTTAGTCATTCAACACGCCGAGCTGGAAACACAGCTTCACTATTTGCCCATGATGCGCGAGGCTGTTAAAGTAGGAAATGCCAATGCTGCTAGCTTAGCGCTTTTAGAAGACCGTGTGGCTTTAAGACAGGGAAAAAAGCAAATTTACGGCAGCCAAATCGGTCGAGATCAAAAAAGCGGAGAGTTTTATGTTTCTCCACTCATTGAGCCGGAGAAAGTAAATGAAAGACGTGCTGAGGTCGGACTGGGAACAATTGAAGATTACGTTAAAAACTGGAACATTAAATGGGATGTTGAAAAACATAAAAAAAGAATGGAAGAAAAATAAAGAAAATTATGGAAGCAAAAGAATATACAAATGGTGACATCACCATTTTGTGGAAAGCAGAAAAGTGCATTCATTCGGGAGTTTGCGTAAAAACCTTACCAAAGGTATACAACCCAAAAGCTCGACCCTGGATTAAAATGGAAAATGCGACTTCAGAAGAGTTAATCGACCAAGTAGCGAAATGTCCTTCGGGAGCTTTGAGCGTTAAATAGTAGTTATAAAAAGCAGTATCGATGACAACAATCAACAAAGAAGACAACGGCAAAAAAGGAAAGTTTACCATTTATGAGAATGAAGAAATTGCCGGGGAAATGACTTACACCTGGGCAGGTGAAAAGCGCTTTATCATCGACCATACCTTAGTAAACGATAAGTTTAGGGGCAAAGACTATGGAAAACAATTGGTCATGAAAGCCGTTGAGTTTGCCCGTGAGCAAAACCTCAAGATCTTACCGCTCTGTCCATACGCCAAAAGAGTCTTGGAATCAGACGAAAATTTACAGGATGTGCTCTTCTGATTAATCAAAACCATATAGAATCATATTGTGAAAAACCAAATTCTAAAATACCTCTCAAAATACACTGCAATTACAAAGGAATTAGAGCATGCAGTAAACGAAAGTGCATATTTCAAAACCTATAAAAAAGGAACTATTCTACTTAAAGAAGGTGATTTTTCAAATGAATGCTATTTCATATTAGAAGGGTGTATTAGAAGCTATTTTTTGAAAAATGGAGAAGAAAAAACCATAGAATTTTATACAGAAGAGCAAGCTGTCACACCCGCCAATTATGGTAAATCAGCACCATCCAAATATTACTTAGAATGTATAGAAGATACGGTTGTTAATGTGGGCAATCCAACCTTAGAACAGGAAATGTATCAAAAGTACCCGCAATTAGAATCCTTATCGAGGGTTATAGGGGAAGTAATATTAACAACACAACAGGAAAACTTCACTGTATTTAAAACATCAAGCCCGGAAGAACGCTACATAAACTTACTTAAAAATAGACCGGACTTGCTCCAAAGAGTTCCTCAGCACCAAATAGCGAGCTATTTAGGCATTAAAGCAGAATCATTAAGCCGAATTAGAAAAAGGATAATAAATAATTTGATTTCTTAACTTAAGTCAATGAGTTCAAAATAACACCATGATATTTTTGTGCTAATATTAAAGTGTAAAAATATCATGGACAAAATCAGAAAGAAATCAATTGCAATTGGTGTATTGCTAATTCTTAGTATAGTTGTAGGTGTATTGAGTATAGATCCGGTTATTGATGAAATGGGTAATCTTGAAAGTGTTTCTGTCAATTCAAATGCAATAAAAATTAGAGCTTTCATGCAATTTACCTTAGCTCTAATTTATGCTAGCATTCCAATAATATTATATACAATGCTGAAAAAAGTTAACACAAGTCTAACAATTGGCTTTCTAACTTTCAGAAGTATTTCTGTGGCATTTATTTTCATAGGTTGGTTGAGTATCCTGCTCTTATTGGAATTAAGTGATGAATTTCTACAAGCTGAAAGCTCAGGGTCAGCTCATTTTCAAACATTAGATAATCTATTAAGATCGGGTAGAGATTTAGTAAATCATGTGGCCATGCCCCTAATTTTAAGCGTGGGTAACCTAATGTTCTATTCTATTTTGTATCAATCAAAATTGATTCCTAGATGGTTATCTATTTGGGGGCTTATTGCCACTGTGTTAAGTGGTATTTTGGCAAGTATACTTCTTATGTTTAATGTTATAAACATTATTACCCCAAGCTATATTATGTTAGCTTTACCAACAGCCTTACTGGAAATTGTCTTAGCCCTTTGGTTGATTATTTATGGATTTGATATGCATCTTGTTAATTCTAATTCAAAAAACGATAAAGTATCCTTTGCTAAGGTCAGTTAAGACTAATACAACTAATTAAAGATATATTGATATCAAATCGTATAAATACACAATGAAACCATTCATCATCATCGCTTTACTTTTCGCATTAACAAACTGCGGAGAAAAGCTCGGCTCAAAATCAACTGCTCAAAGTTCAATCAATAATACGGGAAAGCAACGTACAGCTTTATCTGAGCATGTGCTTAAATATGTAAAATACAGTTCCAATGTTTTGGCCCTAACCCATGCAAGGGTTATAGACGGCACAGGACGCCCGGCAAAAATAGATCAAACACTCATCATCTCTGATGGTTATATACAAGCGATCGGAAAAAGTGGAGAGCTTGATATCCCTAAAAACGCCACAACAATAAACCTGAGTGGGAAAACCGTCATTCCCGGTATTGTTGGTTTACACAATCACCTTCACATTCCCGGCTTTCCATTTGTTGGGGAGGTAGCCTCTAAACTCTATCTAGCCGCCGGTGTCACCACTATTCAAACTTGTGGTTCAGCATCTCCGCAAAAAGAAATTGAATTGGCGGAAAGAGTTGAAAAAGGTGAATTTGCAGGATCTGATATAATAACCAGTGGTCCGTATTTTACCGGATCGGGAGGTAATCCGAACATGATTATTCCCCGAGATGAGAAACACATTAGAGACACCATTCAGCATTGGACCAACAAGGGCGTCCGTTGGTTTAAGGTATACCGAAATACCCGTCCAAATGACTTAAAGGTTATCATCGACGAAGCACACAAACAAAACGCAAAAGTTACGGGACATTTATGTTCAATCACCTTTGAGCAAGCTACCAAGCTTGGTATTGACGGGATAGAACATGGATTAAACAGTGCGAGTGATTTTAGGAAAAATAAAACTTTTGGAGTCTGTGATGGTTCACGGGGATACATTGATTCCATTGATATTTCGGCTAAAGAAGTGAAGCAACTTCAGCAATTTATGATCGATGAAGATGTTTTTTTAACTTCAACTTTGGCAATTTACGAATCGAGTATTCCCAAGAGGGCTTATGCGGATGAACGAAGCATTGCTGCAATGTCGCCTTTTTTGCTTGCTCAATATCAAGAAAGAAGGAAGCGATACGACAGCCTTCAATCAACGGAAAACACAAGAGAAGCCCGACTCAAACGGATAATGGCCTTTGAACGGCAGTTTTTTGAAATGGGTGGTACCTTAACTGCTGGTGTAGATGCAGGAAGGCATGTGCTTCCCGGATTTGGTGACCAAAGAAATTACGAATTACTTATCGAAGCAGGTTTTTCAACTGAAGAGGCTATTCAGATTATGACAGGCAATGGTGCCGAAGCATTAGAGCGAAATGATATTGGAATTATTCAAGAAGGTAAAAGAGCTGATTTTGTTATTTTAAATGGGATTTTAGAACAGGATGCATCAGTCATTAAAAAAGTAGAAACCGTTTTTAAGAATGGTTTCGGTTACGATACCAGTTTGCTTTTAAAAACAGTACAGGGACAGTTTGGAAAAGAATAAGCATTGCAATAAGAAATTTAAAAAACATTGAATATGACAAATAATATTACAAAAACTGTAAGTAAATCAAAAACGTTAATCATTTTTATCCTTACCATTATTTTAGGCTATGCTCTTTTCATTATTCCAGATGTATTCTTTGGCGTAACCAAAATCAATGGTGGCAAAATTGGTATAAACTTACTTTTCATTGCTCTTTTTCAATTTTTCTCAATAACGGCTTTGCTCTATGCTTCCTTGAAAATCCTAAAGAAAGACTTTAGCGATATCGGTCTTAAGTTTGAGAACTTTAGAAAAGACATTTTATTAGGTCTCATTTTCGGTGCTTTTTGGACAACTCTTCAGTACGTATTTATTATTCCAAACACGGGTGGAGCAGATCGACCAGACATAAGTGGTGTATTAGATATGTATGATGGCAGTTTAATAGGCACACTTTCCTTTATTGCATTAGGAGTAATAGGTGGTGGAATTACAGAAGAACTCTTTAATAGAGGATATTTTATAAATGTGCTGAAAGATATTTTTAAGAACCCAAAAACAGGATTATGGTTTTCTGCAATTTTATCTATTTTGGTGTTTTCATTAGGACATATGCCTGTTACTTCATTGGATTGGTTTGATATATTGACTCCCACTATAATGTACACTTTATTATTCATAAGAACTAAGCGACTGACTGCTTCAATAGTAGCTCACGGAATTTACAATATGACTGCAATTATTTTGACTTATTATATTTACTATAATTAAATTTGAATATTCGTTTGTTTACCTAGGTTGATAAGTAAATAATAACTAAACTATTTTGTTTTCAATGCTCTGTCTTTACTTTTTTCCATTGATGAAAAAAGTAAACAAAAAAATCTAGGCCTGTTTCCTAATTTAAGTTCTCCGCTCCTAAATGGCGATGATTTCA
>DIAJ01000010.1:8618-48231 GCA_002415785.1 Flavobacteriales bacterium UBA5081 | reverse complement strand
CTTCTAGACAAAATTCAAATAAACATTTAAATAGTTTAAGGTATCATTTCGAACATTCAGATAATTAAAAACGTATTGTAATCGACTAGACGGCTTCGCCCCTAAATAGAAGCCGACTTTACTACCCCTTTAAAAAGTAAAACACCCATTCACACAAAAAATAACCCGGTTGAGATTGTATGCCATATTGATCAAATTATATTCTTGATTCACGATTCGCGAATTGCAAATAAAATTCATAAAAAGTATTGTATTATTGTGAATATATACTAGTTTCGGTCATTTAAACATCATCACGAAACTGATGGAATACATAGAGATAAAACCATACAAAGAATTAGAACCCTTTATTCATTCTTATTGGGAACTGAAAGGGGAAGAATTGGACAGACAATGGGAGCGAATTTTCCCAGATGGTTGTGTAGGATTAGTAATGAACTTGGGAGCAAGCTGTTTGACCGACAATGGCACTGTATCTATGGAATTCGGAAAAACCTATGTGGTTGGCGCAATGACTTCTTTTAAAGACAGTTTTATCGATAGCAACACACATCTATTAGGAGTTTGTCTCAAAGCTGCAACTTTTGCCAATTTTTATAATTATGCAGCACAGAATGAACTGATAGATAACACCATTGAATTTGAAAAACCCAATTCATTTAATATTGATAAAATTCTTGCCAAACGTTCCAATTATCTTAACCAATATTTTTTAGACAGAATTAAAAGCAAAGTGATTCAACTACAATCTATAATCAATGATATTCATTCTTCAAATGGGAAATTGAGTATTTCAGAACTTTCAAAGCGGAATCATATATCCGTACGGCAATTGGAAAGAAAGTTTAAATCGCAAATAGGAATTTCACCAAAAGAATACTCAAACATTATTCGCTTTCAAAATGCTTTGAACATAATTAAAAATTCATGTGAAAAACGCAGTTTATTAGATATTGCATTTGAGTGTGGTTATTATGACCATTCACATCTCAATAATGAAATCAAGCGAAATACAGGACTTTCACCATCGCTACTTTAAAATGTCGCATTTTTACAAAGCCTAAATGCTTGTCTAAAATTAATTTTGAAAAAAATTAAAATTTAAACCAAATGCGAAAAATATCACTTTTCATTGCCACAAGTTTAGACGGCTACATAGCAAAACCTAATGACGATTTGAGTTTCTTAAAACTCGTAGAAAAAGAAGGTGAAGACTATGGCTATAAAGAATTTACAGATACAATTGACACTTTGATTATTGGTAGAAAAACCTATGATTATGTCCTTAAGGAAATTGGCTCATCATTTTATGACAATGGTCAAAGGGACGTATATGTTATCACAAGAACCCCGAAACCAAGTGTTGGCAGAACTACCTTTTACACAGGAAAAATGAGTGATTTGGTAGAGCAACTTAAATCAGAAAATGGGAAAAACATATATTGTGATGGTGGTGCAGAAGTAATTAATGAACTTTTAAAATATGACTTGATTGATGAGTTTATTATCTCGGTCGTTCCTGTTTTGTTAGGTAATGGTACAAGATTATTTAAAGATGGCAGAGATGAACAACTCCTTGAACTTATGAAAGTAAAATCATTTGATACAGGATTAGCTCAACTGCATTACAAACGAAAAAGAAATACAAAGTGAGTCACCATCAATAGGCATAAAATACAGCGTAGACAGTTTTTTCCCGCCTCTCGTAAAAGTTCGTGATTAACAACGCACTGTTTAAACACCCTTACTCCTCCCCTTTACAAAGAAAAACACCCCTTTCAGAAAGAAAATACCCCGGTTCAGAAAGTTTTTAGCCCAGTTCAGAAAAAACAGCTATTTTACATTATTGATTGTCAAAAAAATGTATTTACTTTGACTCCAATCAATTTTTAAAATTATACGATTATGCGCGGAAAAACAGGAGAGAAATGTATAAAGTCGGGAGTTTACTTTTGCGAGAAACACCCTAGTTCAACCATTAATATTCAGCACGGAGACACCTTCCCTCCTTGTCAGAGTGATAACGACCATGGGGCGACCTGGGTTCTATCAAATTAACACCAATTTCAACAAACACCAAATCATTATGAATACAAAAGTAATTCTCGGACTTATACTTGGAGCAATCGTTATGTACCTAGTTTATCCCAATCTACCGGATGACTATAAAAATAATGAGAAAGACCTACCAATCGACTATGCAAAAGTAGAGCAAAAAAGTGGTATCATGATCTTTATGGAAAGTAATCCCGTAGATAAGGACGCTTTTAAAGAAGTTGGGAGAATAAATAATGGACTACTTGAAAAAGCCATTGAAGATATATTATCCAAAGACAAACATTGGACGGAAAAAGCTTTGGGTATATTCCAAGGAGCATCTTATCATGAAAAATTAAACAGTACACTTCAGCTGGTAACACAAGACTATGATAAACCGGATGCCATTATCTTAAGAAATGGATTTAAAGAATGCATTGTTTTGAAACTAAGATAGGAAATGGGAATATTTTTAGGATGGTTCTTTTTTAGCATTATTGTTGGCTTCATTGGCATAGGAAGAAGAATAGGTTTCCTGGGAGCATTTGGGCTATCACTGTTGTTAAGTCCTTTAATCGGGATAATTATTACATTGGCTTCCAAAAATGAAGCAGATGAAGCCTATAAAGCTAAAATATTGAATGCTCAACAGAGCCAACAAGAAGCCTTGAATAAGCTTTCTCAATCGAAACAGGCTAGTTTTTCTACGCAATCAATTGCAGATGAACTAGAGAAATTAAAAAAATTAAGAAATGAGAATTTAATTTCTGAAGATGAGTTTAAAAGGTTACGAGCCAGGTTGATCAACTCATAAAAAGCTCTCATGTCGAACTCCGATATGTACACCTTTAGAAAAAGAATAGATAAAAAAGTCCCTTACCTTTTTCGCTTCCAGTTTTCAATGGTCTGAATTTCTCCTAACTTATGTTTAACCACAGCATATGTCGCTTCATGCCGCTTAAAGCCCTCTATCTTTTCTTCAGCCGTTTCAATATCACTTAATGCACTCTCCAGCAACTCCACGGCTTCTTCTTTAGACGAAAGGTCATACAACATATTTAATCCCTCCAAATAATCCGGCAAGCAATCGGTTGAATCTTTTGCCCACTTGGCTATGCCCATGTTAAAACACAAGCCCGGATGATTAGCAATTTCCTGAGCTTTTTGGGTATAAATCATCGATTGTTCATATTGTCCACTTTCAAACAAGACCCATCCGGTATTCGAATAATTCAGCCATTCATTTGCCTTCTTTTGGTTCTCAATTTTAGCTTGTTTGTTCTCCTTGATCGCTTCAATGAAATCATCAATGGACTCACCTAAATCTTCTAAGGCTTGTTCTCCTTCTGACTTATCCCCTACCATTGCAGATACTTCTATATTCAAGGTAATTCCATCCAGTGAGTTTGGGTTCTCAAAACATAGGTATACCGTTTCAGCAGTACCTTGCGTTACTTTAACTACTCCTTCGGTGTAGTTCTCTCGTGAAAAATCGGGAAAATAATGGTATGCTTCTCCATTATTAAATTTCATGGCATTATCAAAGTCTGTTACCCTAATATTGGTACGTGCATTTCCCTCAGGCACAACAATGGACTCCATTACCATTGACAAAGTACCTGATTGATCAAACAAATCAAGCAATTGAGGAAATAAGTTTAGGCTTTTATTGCTTTTTTCTTGTGTTGCAGAAAAAGAATAATACCACTCCTTGGTATTGGGTGGTAATTCCACTGCTAAATAAGTTGTATTGTCTCCATGTCCAAAATCTGTTCTCGTTGTGCTATTTAGGTAAAACTGTTGCGTAGCGTGTAACTGCTGGATGGAATAGTTCTGAGCATGGGTAACCGTACAGCCCACAGCCAATAAAATTAAAGTTATGAAGCGCTTTTTCATCTTATTATGAGTTTTAAAGGGTCTAATATAGAAATATTTAAATTAACTCAATAAATAAATGACAATGCTTAAAAGAAAAAACAGCCGGTTCAGAAAGAAAATACCCCGGTTCAGAAAGTTTTTAGCCCAGTTCAGAAAAAACATCTGTTTTACACTGCTGATTGTCATAAAATTGTGGTTTATTTGTTTAAAATTATATATCAAAAAGTATTGTTATACAATTCTTAAAGATAACTTAAACTACATGAATTATGATAATCGAATCTACAACTAAGACCTTTGATGATTACGACACACAAAGTTTCGTGACAACTACAAAACTTTTAAAAACTCTAGAAAAAAGAATTGAATTTAAAGATAAATTAATTTCAACTTTTAAAGTAGAAGAGGATAAGCCGCAAGTGATTAAAATTGGGAATTCAAAATCGTTAATAGATTCTATCCTTGAGGTAGACTCCAAATGTCATAAAGTAGATATTAATGCTCAAATCAAAGACATCCATTTGAAGAAAATGTTAGAAGCAGAAAAAGCTGAATTTGAAATATTCAATATAAGTGATGAGTATATTTTGAAGAATAATCAATCTGATTTATTAATTGGAGAAACGACTTATACTGCAAAAAGTGATTTATTAGACTACTATAGTTTCAGTAAATTTGCGAACTATTGTAGAGATAAGGACTTCAGCGACTTAATAGATACAATTAAAGAATATCTCTTTAGTAAAAACTCCGCCAATACAGACCAAAAAAGCTTACGTTTAGTTCATAAATTTGAAGATGATAAATACTATATCAGAGCACTAACCTCAACTAACGGTTATCAGGATTTTGGTATTAATTTCTCAGTATTTGTTGCACTAGTTGCTTTGGCTGATTATGTTGAAAAATCAAATAATGAGATTTACATCAACAAATATAAAGTAGATGACTCTCACATATATGTTTCATTCGCATTACGTAATGAGTTTAAAGTCAATGAAAAAATCACACTTTCTTTTAACCTAGTTTTAGAAAATGATGAAATAAAGAGGAATGCTGTATCATTTAATGGCATATTTAAATTAAGGTGGGAAGAGAGTGATAAAAAAAGTGAAATATATTTAAAGCCTACAGGAGTCAAAAAAGAGGACAAAAATCATCCCGTGGATTTATTAACATACCAGCACAGAGGAAATGTTCAAGGAGTATTCGATAAAATACAAAAATTGCCCGACTTAATTGACTTCTTTATAAGTCAAGTAAGTGAGGATGCTAAAAGAATTTCTAGAATTTCTCATCCTGATGACATCAGGAAATTTATTAGAGATAAAGTAAAAAACTCAAGAAAAGCTGAATTTCAAACATATAAAAAAGATATTTTAAATAAGCTAATGAGTGTTTCCGTAACAAACACTTTTAAACTTTTTGAACTTTTGAGAGAAGTAGAAGATTTATTTGAACACGATGATATAGTATCTATAAACTTCTGGAGAACAAAACTCTATGAATCACTAATTGAAAAGAAGTAAAAGTGTCGCCGACTGCCAAGAACATTACAAATATCGTTTCCCCATCCAGAAAGAAAATACCCCTGTTCAGAAAGTTTTTAGCCCGGTTCAGAAAAACAGTTGCTTTACATTATTGATTGTCAAAAAAATGTATTTACTTTGTTTGAGCTTGAAAAAACAAATCGATCAATCCAAAAATTAAACACATACAAACACTTATTAAATGATTACAAGCGTTTAATATTTTTTAACCAGCTGGCACCACTTAATCAATGAATTTAAAATCAATCATTTAAATCAATTTAACAATAAATATTGTATCAGCAATTGCAGTTATATGAATGTTGGCAACAATGCAGGCGGAGAGTCTGCTAAACTGAAGAAATGTGTAATTAATTTAAAAAATATGAAAGTAATATCATTTATTAACATGAAAGGTGGAGTTGGTAAAACAACTTCAACAATAGAAATAGGAGCATTACTTGCAAAAGAACATAATAAGAAAGTACTTATTATTGATATTGACCCTCAAACTAATTCAACCCTTTCTTTAATTTCATTGGAAAAGTGGGAAGAATTGAAGGATCGCTCTACAATTGCTGATGTCTTAGGTATGAATAAAGGTATGTCTTCAAGAGATGAAGAATTCGATATAAATGATGCAATAGTTAGAAATGTTGGAGGCGTTAATAATTTAGACTTAATACCATCTCACTTAGAGTTAACATTTTTAGATTTGGATTTAGTCTCAGTACCCGCTAGAGAAAGTGTTTTGAAAAATAAGCTTGAAGGTTTATCTACTGAATACGATTATATATTAATAGACTGTCCTCCGAATTTAACTTTAGCTCCTCAAAATGCCTTAATAATTAGCGATTATATAATTGTTCCTGTTGTTCCGGAAATATTTCCTTCAATTGGATTACCATTATTGGTCAATCGTGTTCATAAATGGAAAAGAAGCTTTAAAGAGTGTAATGTTGAGTTTCTTGGAGTTGTATTTACGAAAGTTGATGGTCGTTATTCAATGCATTCGCAACAAATGGATGCATTACGCAGAAAGGATGTTATTGATTGCTTCTCTACCGTTATTCCACAAAATGCGGACTTGGGAAAAGCTGCAGCAAGTAATCAACCAGCTACAATGACTCATCCAGCCTGTAATGGTGTTGAGTCGTACAGAACATTAGTTAAAGAAATTTTACGAAAAATAAACTCATAATGGGAAATCAAATATTAAACGAATTAGAGAAAATACAGAAAGAAATTTCTATTTATGAGCGTAAAGGGCTAGACTCATCATCGCTAAAAATTTTCATTAAAAATTTCAAAGAATTCATGACGCTCAATGAAGATATTTTTAATGAACCAAAACCTATTCCATTTGAGGAAAAACTATCGATTATTGAGAAATTTCTTGAAGATAAAAAGGCATTTCCAACTATTGGTTCTGTTATTGAATTTGCAAACAATAAATTAGATTTAGGTTTTAAAGACCAAAAAGAATCGCGTAAAATAACAATATCAAGAATAATAGGGCGAATAAAATCAAAACCGGAATTAAAAGACAAACTAAAAAAAGCAGTTTTAGAGATTCGCAATGAAAAAGTGCATACGACTAAAACATCAAAAAATAAGAAAGAAGTAATTAGTGCGGAGACATTTAGTAAATGGGCAGATATCATTAAAAATATTTAATTATGGATTCGCAGATTCTTTTAAATGCAAAACGGGATATACCAGAATATTTTAATGAATTTAAGAAGTTTTGGGACTCTACAACTGAATTTTATACAGATGAAGACTTAAAAGTTTGTTATTTGTCTACCTTATTATTCAAAAACTTGAAAATTTCATTAAATCATATTGGGTTAAATGGAAATGATGAAATTTTAAATGAATTACATGAGGATATTAACGCCTCATTTTTTCATTCATATTTTGGCAACTATCGTTCTGCATACATGCACTTAAGAAGTGTAATTGAACTATCATTGCAACTCATATATTTTCTTCAGCATGAAGTTGAATATAATCAATGGAAAGAAGCGGATTTTGTAATTAAACATGATGTTCTGACAAAATATCTAAAGAAACATCCAGTTCTAAAAAATCAAAAATGTGAAAATCTTATTAATGAAATTACAGGTTATTGGATAAATTTTTCCAAACACATACATGCCGAAGCACCGGTGTTTTTTCAAACCCAAAGAGAGTCATCAGCTTCAAAGGAAATTACGAGAGAAGATTTTGGGAAATGGAAATCGAATCATCTAAAAACGACTTATCTCATAAATAAATTATTCATATTCTTTTTTAGAGATAAAGTGAATAGTTTTCCTACTCAAAATAGAGATTTACTAATGAAAAGGATAAAAGAATCAGATGTTGAAGCAATGAATAAAATGTAATAAAACACATGTTGCCAATCGAGTAAACAGCTCCGCCCCTAAAACAGGAACAGAGTTGTCTATTCATTAACAATTAAAACTTCCCTTCTTCTCTATCATAAAGCCCCCTTTCTCAATAGACACCTATAAATAAATGCTTCCAAAAAATTAAAAATTTGATTATTTAAAATAATATTTAGATATTTGTCTAAATAACTAAATAAATGAATTACCTTTTTAAAGCACTTAATGATGAAACCAGAAGACAGATTATCGAGCTGTTAAAAGAAAAAGATTTGAATGCCGGAGAAATTGCAGATCATTTTAATATATCGAAACCGAGCATTTCTCATCATCTGGAAATTTTAAAACGGGCTGATTTAATTAGCAGTGAAAAAAAAGGACAATTTATAGAATACTCACTAAATACAAGCATATTAGAAGATTTACTTAACTGGATTTTAACCTTAAAAAAATGAGATTATGAACTTAAAAAAAGAATTACCGCTTATTGGAATTGTTATTTTACCATTTACCTATTTAGCTTATGTATGGAATAATTTGCCCAATAAAGTTCCTATCCATTGGAATTTAAAAGGAGAAATTGACCGCTATGGAGATAAGTCGGAACTGATATTAATTCCTATTCTATTGCCCCTACTCACCTATCTAATTTTTTTGATCGTTCCTAAAATTGACCCGAAGAACAAACTGAATAAAATGGGTAACAAGCTTAACACAATCAAGTTTCTAACAACGGCTTTTATGTCCATATTGGCTCTATTCATTATTTATTCTGCAAAAAATCAAACTTTCACTAATCCAAATTATATCGTTTTATTAATTGGCTCATTATACTTAATTCTTGGAAACTACTTTAAAACAATCAAAGCCAACTACTTCATTGGCATTAGAACCCCTTGGACACTTGAGAATGAAACAGTTTGGAAGGAAACCCACAAACTAGGCGGAAAAATGTGGTTCATTGGTGGTCTTCTTATTATAATTTCAAGTTTACTACTTGAAAACCAATTAAATTTCACCATATTGTTAATCATCACTTCAATTATAACAATCGTTCCCGTAGTCTATTCCTACCTAAAGTTTCAAAACCTAAAAAAGCAGACAAAATGAAAGTAAAATATCTTTTTCTAATCATTTCAACGACTTTCTCATTTACTTTATACGCTCAGATCAATAGACCTCAAGAACCTAAAGCGCCCTTTAAGTATACTGCTGAAAATGTAAAATTTAAAAACAATTTTACAGACAGTATTACTCTTGCAGGAACGCTAACTTATCCGAAAGAGGGCACTAATTTTCCGGCTGTAATATTAATAAGTGGTAGTGGTCCACAAGATAGAAACTCTGAAATAATGAATCATAAGCCATTTTTAGTAATTGCAGATTACCTAACTAAAAATGGAATTGTTGTTTTGCGACTTGACGATAGAGGCACAGGCGAATCAGAGGGTAATTATAATGAAACAGGACTTAATGGCTTTGTAAACGACACCAAGAGTGCTCTTGAATTTTTAAAAAGTCGAAAAGAAGTTAATCATACTAAAATTGGGCTGATAGGTCATAGTATGGGTGGCGTAATTGCCCCAATTGTAGCAAGTGAAAATCCTGATATTTCTTTTATTGTTCTTCTTGCCGGCTCCGGCATTAGAGGCGATCAATTAATGCTCTTACAAAAAGAAAAAATAGAACGAAAAATGGGTGTTCCCGAGCTTGGAATTATTCAAGGACAAAATAATATGAAAGGTGCTTATGATATTATTTTAAAATCAGACAACAACAAAGTCCAACTACAAGTAGAACTTAAAGATTACTTTACTGGTAAGTTTGGAGGAATGCTAGCCGAAAATCAGATTCAAAGTATATCAGAACAGCTGTCGTTTCCTTGGTTAACAGACCTTATAAAGTTTGATCCTCAAACATCTTTAAGTAAAACCAACTGTCCGGTTCTCGCTCTTAATGGGGCGAATGACTTGCAAGTACCTGCAAAAGAAAATCTGGAAAATATCGAAAGAATTTTGAAAGAAAGTGGCAATAAAGAGGTTGAAGTCATTGAATTTGAAAATTTAAATCACTTGTTTCAAGAAAGCGAAACAGGATTACCAAATGAATACGCAACTATAGAGCAGACTTTTTCTCCAAAAGTTTTGGAAACAATGACTAGATGGATAAAAAAACAAACTGAATAAACAGCAATGTAACTATTCAGAAAATTCTTAGTAGTTATATTTTTGCAGCGCAAAAAATGATTCCATCTTTCCGCTTTTAATTTTTCCATTTCAAAAGTCTCCACACACTACCTAAGGCAAGCAAGGATTTCGCTGACTGTAGCAAAATAGAATTATAAAACTTCTTAGAAACATGGACGTATTCTTTTCTCACATCTTTTGCGTATACCGATATCTATCGGCAAAAGATTCGTTTCTAGTTTCTTGTTTCAAGTTTTTAGTTTACTCATTCATCCTCATACCTCAAATGCTTCACCGACTCTCCGGATTCTCTCAATTCCAATAAGGCATCAATGCCAATTTGAAGGTGGTGGTTAACAAAGTGCTTGGTTACTTTTTGGTCGCTTTCAGCAGTTTTTACACCATCCGGAATCATGGGATTGTCAGACACCAAAAGCAAAGCACCATGAGGAATCTTATTCATAAAACCTACGGAGAAAATAGTGGCGGTCTCCATGTCAATCGCCATGGCTCGAATCTGACGCAAGTAATCTTTAAAGGCTTCATCGTGCTCCCAAACTCTTCTGTTAGTCGTATAAACTGTTCCTGTCCAATAATCCAATTCATGTTTTTTGATCATGGAAGAAACGGAGCGCTGTAATCGGAAAGAGGGCAATGCCGGAACTTCGGGTGGCATGTAGTCGTTGCTTGTCCCCTCGCCTCTTATGGCCGCAATGGGCAAGATCACATCGCCAATTTGGGTTTTCTTTTTTAATCCGCCGCATTTGCCCAAAAACAAAACCGCTTTTGGCATTATGGCAGAAAGTAGATCCATCACCGTGGCAGCCATGGCACTTCCCATTCCAAAATTGATAATGGTAATTCCATTCGCTGTAGCCGATTGCATGGGGTGATTTTGTCCATTTACCTCAACCTTAAATTCATCGGCAAACATGCGCACATAATTGCCGAAATTGGTCAACAGTACATATTCTCCAAATTCCTCAATCGGCACACCGGTATATCGGGGCAACCAATTCTTTACAATCTCCTCTTTCGTCTTCAAATTACTCTCCTTTTTTCTCTTCAGCTGTATTTTTCACCAAAGTCATTTCTTCAATTAAGTGAGTAGCTCCGGCAAATTTGTCTACAATAAACAAAACATAGCGAACATCCACTGAAATATTTCTACATTGATTAATGTCGTAAGTAATGTCACTCATTGTTCCCTCCCAGTTACGGTCGAAATTTAGTCCAATCAATTCACCATTGGCATTAATCACCGGACTACCGGAATTTCCCCCTGTGGTGTGGTTAGAAGCCGTAAAACAAACCGGCATGTGTCCATTTTCATCGGCATACTGTCCGTAATCTTCATTTTCGATTAACTGAATCAAATTGTCAGGTAAGTCAAAATCATCACTTCCCGGATCGTACTTTTCGATGATTCCTTCGGTAGTCGTAAAAAATTCGTAATTCACGGCATCTCTGGGTTCGTAATTATCTACTTTACCATAAGCCAAACGCAGGGTACTGTTCGCATCCGGATAATATCTGCCCGGAACAAATTCCCTTAAAGCAGCTACGTAAATTTTACTCAAAGAGTCAATCTCGTCCGACAAACGACCGTATTCAGGACGTATTTGATTATCGTAAATATCCCAAAAAGCTAAGGTTAGCTGAAAGATGGGATCTTTCTCAATTTTCTTAGCATCTTTTGCAGAGTAATCAGCAATAAACTCCTCTATATCTTTGCGTTTAGTAAAAATCGACTCATCATGCATTTCTTTTACATAACTGTCTAATTTACTTTGATTACTTTTCAAAGATTTGGGAACAAATTGCTCAGGCAATTCTGTTTGATACTTTTTAAATAGTACTTGAGCCAATTCCATGTCGGTAGCATAATCGTAATCTTTAAAGTGGGTTTCTATGCGTTTTTTTAATTTCTCCAATTGCTCTTCAGTTGGCTCCTCTGATTTTACCAAATCTCTAAATGCAGAAGCTAAGCCAATCGCCTCCACTTTACGGTAGGGAATTTCTATAAAGTAACTTCTCGCTTGCTCGTAATCTTCAATGGCAGTGTATCGTTTTTCAAATTCGTTCATCAAGTTGTCGTACTTCGGCTTTCCCGCCGTTGCTTTCACAAAAAGATCTTCTTGCTCTTTTTTCATGGAAATGGCATTGGCTTTTTCCAAACCGCGATTTTCTCCCAACCACTTTTTCCAATAGTTGGCGATGCTTGCATATTTAGAAGCGTACTTAATGCGCACCTCATCACTAGCGTCCATGTGCTTGTCCATAACCTCTAGTGCCTTCTCGCGAATGTCGATTCTTCTAGGATTAATTACCTCTTTAATTTGTTGAATGGCATAAGAAGTTAAATATTCTTGTGTTCTTCCGGGAAAACCGTAAACCATTGTAAAGTCGCCTTTCTTAATTCCATTTAAAGAAATGGGAAAATGATGACGCGGTTTAAAAGGCACATTATCTTCGCTGTATTCTGCAGGTTTATTGTCTTTGTCGGCATAAATTCTGAAAAGCGAAAAATCCCCGGTATGTCTTGGCCACATCCAGTTATCAGTATCTCCACCAAATTTACCAATTGAAGAAGGTGGCGCACCTACTAAACGAACATCTTTAAAGGTTTCAGTAATGAACATATAATATTCATTTCCATAGTAAAAAGGCTTAATAACAGCATCATAATGCGTACCTTCTGTTGCTAATTTAGCAGTCGAATCAATGGCCTTTTTTATGGCTTTCTCACGCTCTTCCTTTGTTAAGTCAGCTGAGATAGAGTTTAGTATTTCATCAGTTACATCTTCTATTCTTATGATAAAAGTAGCGGTTAAACCCGGATTTTTAAATTCCTCTGAATGATTGTTCGCCCAATAGCCGTTTGTTAAATAATCATTCTCAACCGATGAGTGCGATTGAATTCTTCCATAGCCGCAATGGTGATTCGTTAAAATCAAACCCTGATCAGAAATCATTTCTCCGGTACAAAAGCCGCCGAAGGAAATCACAGCATCTTTTAGACTAGAGTTGTTTACACTATAAATATCTTCAGCCGAAAGCTTTAAGCCCATGGATTTCATTTCCGACTCATTTAAGCTTTTCAACAATTGGGGCAACCACATGCCCTCTTTGGCAGTTAGAGTTCCAAAACTAATTAAGGTAAAAGCGATTACTGCTATAATTCTATTCATCATTAAAATTTTTCTAAAAACATTCGATTTTGAAAGGCTAAAATAAGAAGAATCGCAGTAGTAATTTAAACCATTCGTGTATTTTAAAAAAGGTTACAAAAATATTCCCCCAAACAATTGTTGAAAGTTTTCGTAATTCTTAAGAAATCATCAATTCGTAGGTTCATAAATTTGCATAAGGAAAAAACAATTTATATTGAAATAATCTATGAGAACTTTTGTGCCTTTTGAAAAGATTGGGAATCAGAAAGCCATTGTAGTTGATGCACTTCACCCCAACGCTTTGGTCCTTTCGCACTGGAAAGACGGTAATATACATCCTGAAATTGCAGCAGACACCTCCGGTGAAATTGTATTGAATGCTCTAAAAAAAGATTTTAACGGATTAGAAAGCAAAATAGTAAGTGCCAATCATTTTGATATTGATGGTTTTGTAGGTGTATTTGCGCTTTGTTACCCCGAGCTGGCAAAGGCGTATGACGAAGTTCTTAGAGAAATGGCAATTATTGGCGATTTTAGAGAGTACAAAGTCAATTCAAAAACCGCAGAGCTTGCGCTTAAACTTTGTTGTTGGGTAAACAGCAGAGAGAAAGAAAACTTTTACAGACCTTTTGGCGAAAAAGCAGAAGCAAAACTTTGTGACAATAAGTTCCAATACTTTCTTAAATTATTTCCTAGCGTATTAGAAAATCCTGAAAAATTTAGAGCAGATTGGGTAAAAGAGTACGAACACACTTTAAGTGGTATTGAAAAACTCAATGAAAAATGTCAATTGACGGAACGTAAAGATCTAGGCATTGTGATTCAAAAGTGCCAAAGCCCTTCTCATTATTATGCCCAGTTTTCTCACTCAAAAGGATTCGATGGTGTGTTGAGCATTTACGATGACAATCGATATGAGTTTGAGTACAAATACACCACTTGGGTAGATATTGTTTCTCGCCCTAGTTTACCTAGAGTTAACTTAAAACCGCTAGCTAAAGAACTCAACCAAATTGAAAAGTCGGACTATGTTTGGGAAGTAGACCATATTACCGATACCGGTCCGATTTTGCGTTTGGAGAAAGACAAGATTAGCAAAGCAGACCGCTTTGACAGTCCAAGCAATAGAGCAATTTATTCCTCCTCTATTCCGGAAGACCAATTTACCGAACTGCTTACCTCCTATTTAGAAAATGCTTACCAAGACATAGATGCCAAGCGATTCTGGACGTGGGATGAAATTAAGCAAGTGAATAAAAGAGTTTTTGCTTAGCAACCCCTTCTTTTTCAGCCTATATTTTTGATTTATAAAATTTATTACTACATTTGTAGTATATAAACTACAAAAATGGTAGAACTAACAAAAGCTGAATTTGAATTAATGCAAAAGCTATGGAGCTTAAAAAAAGCATATTTAAATGAAGTTGTAGATGCTTATGGAGATGATGGTCCGGCTTATACAACCGTATCGACATTGCTAAGTAGAATGTGCGCTAAAAACTATGTAGGTTTTATAAAACATGGAAGAGACAAACATTACTATCCAAAGATTAAGAAAAGTGACTACAGTAAATCACAACTAAAAAAAGTGATCAACAACTTTTTTAATGGTTCTAAAATACAGTTTGCCAATTATTTTACACAAAAAACGGACTTAAGTGCTGAAGAGTTAAAATCGCTTCAAGAGATTATTCAAAAGGAAATTGAACGTAAAGAAAAAGAAAATGATTGAATACTTTATCCATTCCACTTTATTTTTAGGCACAGTGTACCTTATCTACCAACTTATGCTTAAAAACACTAAAGCATTTCAATTCAACAGAATATTCTTATTAACGACCTTTTTGCTTACATTAATTCTACCTTTAATAGAATTTGAAATACAGGCGAATGATGAATTGGGTTTGCCTTTAGGAGAGTCTACCAATTTCTTTAAAGATAAACAGAAAGCAATTGAAAATCAAAAAACAGTTGAAGTTGTTGATACTAGTCATAGTCCTCTTTTAAGCTTTCAGAATATTTATTTATTGGGCTTACTTCTGCTATCAGCTCGTTTTATATTCAGATTATTTAATCTTATCCAATTAATTAATAAAAAAGGCACTAAAAAGAACGGGCTGGTTTTTATTTCAACTAAAGAAGAAACAGTATTTAGCTTCTTCAACTACATTTTCATTCCAAAAAAAGATATTGAGTCGACTATTCCTGCTGAATTAATTGAACATGAAAAAGTACATGCTATACAATTGCATAGTCTAGATCTTATTATCTCAGAGCTGGCTAGTATAATTGCTTGGATTAATCCTTTTGTTTGGATGATGAAAAGATCAATTGAGCAAAATCACGAGTTTATCGCTGATGATAAAGTGGGAAAAGAAAAAGAAGCATATTGTTCTATTTTGTTGAATTCTTCCAAAGGAAAGCAACTTCCCATGAGTAGTGGATTTAGCTATCAAAGTTTAAAAAAACGCATAAAAATGATTTATCGAAACAAACCTTCAAAACAAAAAATCATGAAAAAAGTATCAATAGCACTCACTATAACAATTATAGCAGTTGTATTTAGCTCCTTTCAAAATATCCACTTAATCAAACCGTATACTGTAATCATTGATGCCGGACATGGAGGGAAAGACAAAGGAGCAATAAGTGAAACAGTTTATGAAGCTGACTTGAGTTTATTATACGCCCAATTAATTAGCAAAAAACTAGAAGCTAAAGGAATAAAAGTAATCCAACTAAGAGAAAATGATCAGTTTATAGAACTAAATGAAAGGGTAAGATTAGCTAATCAATACAATGCTGACTTGCTTTTATCCCTTCACCTTAACTATATACCACCGAGTCAATTCCCAAACAAAAAAGGGATGGAACTCTATATCTCAAACAAATACATTCAAGGAAGTGACACCAACTACAGGTATAAGAAAATAATGAATTTAGCTTCAGTATTAAACCAAAACTACGAGGGAGAGTTAAAAGTGCTACCTGCTCCTTTTACCATACTAAGGGAAAGCAATTGCGCATCAGCATTAATTGAGTTGGGATTTATATCCAACGAAGAAGAAAAGGCTAAATTAGTCAGCCAAGATTATCAAGATGAGCTCTCTACACTTATTGCAGAGTCTATTGTAAATTCATTGGATTAAGCACTTTTCACCACCTCTTCTTTAAACTGTAAATCAAACAGTTTTTTGTAGTGTCCGTTTTGTGCTAAAAGTTCTTGATGGTTGCCTTGTTCAATAATTCTGCCGGCTTCAAGTACAATAATTTTATCTGCTTTTTGAATGGTAGACAAACGATGCGCAATAACAATCGACGTTCTTCCTTCTGTTAAAACATCCGTTGCTTTTTGAATCATTTGTTCAGATTCCGTATCAATGCTGGAAGTTGCTTCATCTAAAATCAATATACTGGGGTCGTGCACATAAGCTCTTATAAAGGAAATTAATTGCCGCTGCCCGACCGAAAGCATTCCGCCGCGTTCTTTTACATCGTAATGATAAGCAGCAGGTAGTTTACTGATAAAGTCATGTGCTCCCACTTTTTTCGCAGCTTCAATTACTTTTTCCTCCGGAATGTCGGAATTATTTAAGGTAATGTTGTTGTATATACTATCTGAAAAAAGGAAAACATCTTGCAACACCACGGCCATTCTACTCCTCAACTCACTAATGTCGTAATCTCTAATTGAAACACCATCTACTATAATATCCCCCTTTTGAAATTCATAAAAGCGACCTAATAAATTAATCGTAGATGTTTTTCCGGATCCGGTTGCTCCGACGAATGCAATTGTCTCTCCCGCTTTAGCAGTAAAACTAATGTCTTTTAATACATATTCATCTTCATTGTATGCAAACCATACATTCTTAAATTCAATTTCTCCTTCCAATTTTGGCTTGCTAAAACTTCCTTTATTTTCTATAAATGAATCCGTATCTAATACTTTAAACACTCGCTCAGAGCTAACCATGCCCATTTGCAAAGTATTAAAGCGGTCAGCTAATTGGCGAATTGGGCGATACATCATATAAATGTACATGATAAAAGCCATTAAATTACCCAAAGTAGTGTAGCCGGCTAAAACACCTTTTGTGCCCCACCACACTAAAAGTGCCAAGGAAGCTGCTGAGAGCATTTCTACCACCGGAAAAAAGATGGAATACGCCCAAACTGTTTGAATGTGCGCATTCCTATGCAATTTGTTCATTTTCTCAAAACGGCTCATTTCAACTTTCTCTCGATTAAAAATCTGAATGATTTTCATTCCGGTTACTCGCTCTTGAACAAATGCATTCAATCTGGAAATTTGTGTTCTAACATCCTGAAAAGCTTTCTTGATTACTTTCTTAAAAATGTTTGTTGCTATAATTAATATAGGAATTGGAATCAAAGTAATTAGCGTAAGCAACCAATCCACTGAAACCATAAAACCAACAACCGCAACTAACTTTAGTATATCGCCGATAATTACCAACACCCCTTGCGAAAAAATATTAGCAATTGTTTCAATGTCGGAAACTGTTCGAGTAACTAATGTTCCTATAGCCGTGCGATCAAAATACTTTAAGCGAAAAGACATGATGTGCTTGTAGAGCTGAACTCGTAAATCTTTAATGATGGTTTGTCCCAACCAGTTTGCCCAATAAGTTTGGTAAAACTGAACAATGGCTTCTAAAATTAAAACACCAATCATTATTAAAGTCAGCTTCAACACTCCGTCGGCATTGAAGTTTTTTACTTCTTCATCAATGGTGTACTGAATTAACCAAGGACGAAGCGGACCTAGAATTGCCAGAACAATTACCAAAAATGCCGTTACAATAAAGGTATTTTTATAAGGTCTTACATAACGCATTATGCGTTTAAAAAGTGCCGTATCCCAAGCTTTTCCGCTTACATTACTCATGGGTGCAAAAGTAGTTTATTTCGCAATCAAATGTTGAATTAATTAAGAAGTCTTATGGTTTTGTAAGTCTTGAATGAAACCTTCCTCCGGATACTCAATTTTACACAAATAAAGTCCTGATGCAGGTACTGAAGCACCGGCATCTGAGCGATTCTTGGCGGCTAAAATGGCTGATACATCTTCCACTCTTCTTTTTCCAATACCTACTTCAATTAAAGTACCCACAACTGCTCGCACCATATTTCTCAAAAAGCGGTTTGCTCTTATTTCAAAAATAAGAAAGTCACCCTCTTCTTTCCATTCTGCATGAGTAAGCTCACATACGTTTGTAAATGTTTGAGTATGGACTTTACTAAATGAAGTAAAGTCTTTTTTCCCAACTAAGTATGTAGCAGCTCTATTCATTTTATCAACATTCAAATCGCGATTAAAAAAGTAAGCTCTATTTAACCAAAATGGATTCTTTTTACGACAAATAATGTATCGATAAGTGCGACTAGTGGCATCGAACCTGGCGTGAAAATCGGCTTTTACTTCTCTTAAGTCGAATACAGCTATTGTTTTTGGAAGGAGTGAGTTTAGTCGATGAATAAAAGTTCGCTTATCCCACTTTTGGTCGGTATCAAAATGAAAAACCATTTCTTCGGCATGTACACCGGTGTCGGTTCTTCCGGCACCCACAATCTCCACTTTTCTTTGTTCTAGGGTTTGCAGTGCTTGCTCAATTTCCTCCTGAACGCTATTGGCATTGGGCTGAACTTGCCAACCGTGAAATGGAGTTCCGTCAAACATTAAATATACGAAGTAGCGTTTCATTAAAATTCAATTAAATCAACTACTTGTTTTTTCATTAAGCGAAGTGTCTCTTGATCAACAACTGAATCCTTGTCGATTAAATCGTATAAACGAGAAACCGGCAACTTAAACGGCATCACATTCACTTGCAGATAGTGTAAAATGTCGGTTAAGTGATCCATTCCTCTTAAATTTCCGGCTCTTCCTGCTGAAACTCCAATTAATGCGGCTTTTTTCCCTTTAAAAATAGCCGGTTCAATCGCATCTAAAAATAATTTCAAAATGCCGGGAATACTTCCATTGTATTCCGGTACAACAAACAAGAGTTTATCTGCTGGTTCTATAAGTTGTTCTGAAAGATTCGCAAAAGCGGAAGTTTTATATTCGTAAACGCTTTGCAGTGAAAGTGGACTTGGCAACTCATCTAAATAAAACAACTGACAAGCTTCTCCGGCTTCTTCAAAAAAAACTTGACATTGTTTGGCGAAAAGCGCCGTTAAATTTCCTTCTCGGTTACTGGCTGATATAATGGTTGTCATCTTATAATTAACAAAATTGTGTAAAAAATTTAGTGTAAAAATTAGCTCAAAGCCTTCAAAAAAATGTACTTTTATCTAAATCCTATAAATAACTTTTTGCAAAGAAAGCAATTTAATCTCAAGCTTGTAGACTTATGGAAATAAAGTATTATGGACATTCTTGCTTTGAAATAGTAAGCAATTCAAATCGAATTTTGTTCGACCCTTTTATCAGCCCAAATGAATTGGCAAAAAATATAAATGTAGATGAAGTGGAATGCAATTATATGCTGATCAGCCATGGTCATCAAGATCATGTAGCTGATGCTGAAAGCATAGCAAAAAGATGCAATCCTACTATCGTTTCCAACTTTGAAATCGTTAGCTGGTTTCAAGATAAAGGCTTTGAAAAGGTTCAGCCGATGAACCACGGCGGAAACTGGAAGTTTGACTTTGGGAGAGTAAAGTATGTAAATGCAGTTCATTCATCCGTTTTACCCGATGGAACCTACGGAGGTAATCCCGGAGGGTTTATTATTGAAGTGGGTGGAAAAAGAATTTATTATGCCGGAGACACTGCGCTTCACATGGATATGAAATTAATTGGAGAGTTTGACCGTCCGGA
The DNA here is from genome assembly GCA_002415785.1 of Flavobacteriales bacterium UBA5081. Taxonomy (GTDB): domain Bacteria; phylum Bacteroidota; class Bacteroidia; order Flavobacteriales_E; family Vicingaceae; genus UBA5081. Next base: position 28,185 of record DIAJ01000010.1, on the reverse strand, counting down.
TATTGCTATTTTGCCAATTGGTGATAACTTTACCATGGGAATTGACGATGCAATTAGAGCTTCTGATTTTATTCAGTGCGACCATGTAATTGGTATGCATTACGACACTTTTCCCTACATTAAACTAAAACATGAAGAAGCCATAGCTAAATTTAAAGCAGCAGGAAAAAACTTGACTTTAATGGAAATTGGCAGCTCCATTAAATATTAATATTTATACACACAGAATAGCGAAAGAAAATTATGGGTAAAATTATTGCAGTAGCCAATCAAAAAGGAGGCGTGGGAAAAACAACGACCGCTATCAACTTAGCCGCCGCTTTAGGCGTTTTGGAGCGCAAAGTGCTTTTAGTTGACGCCGATCCTCAGGCAAATGCCACTTCAGGCGTGGGAATTGATCCAAAAAATGTAAAAACGAGTATTTACGAATGTATCGTTAATGAAATAGAGCCAAAAGACATTGTTTTGGAAACCGGCACTCCTAATTTAGATCTACTTCCTGCTCACATCGACTTAGTAGGTGCAGAAATTGAAATGATTAGCATGCCCAGCCGTGAGAAAATGATGCGTGCAGCCTTAAATAAAATCAAAGACGACTACGACTTTATTATAATCGACTGCTCCCCTTCACTAGGATTAATTACCGTAAATGCATTAAGTGCAGCGGACTCTGTAATTATTCCTGTACAATGTGAATACTTTGCATTAGAAGGTTTAGGAAAGTTATTGAACACCATTAAGATTGTTCAATCACGACTAAACCCCGACTTGAGCATTGAAGGATTATTACTTACTATGTACGATATTCGTTTGCGACTATCTAACCAGGTGGTGGAAGAAGTAAAAACACATTTTCAGCAAATGGTTTTCGATACCATCATACAGCGAAACACCAAATTAGGAGAAGCTCCAAGTCACGGTGAAACGATTATAATGCACGATGCAAGTAGCAAGGGAGCTATTAATTATCTTAATTTAGCCCGCGAAATTCTCCAAAAAAACGACTTAACTCAAATTAATGAGTCTGAGAAAATAATTGATGTAGAAGAAGAATGACAAAAAAACCAGCATTAGGAAGAGGATTAAGCGCCCTTTTACAGGACGATAAAACGGATATTACACAGAAAGAAGCAACTGAATCATCTGCGAAAACAGCCGGTTCAGTTGCAGAAATTGAAATTAGTAAGATTGAAGCCAATCCTTTTCAACCCAGAACAAAGTTTGAGGAAGAAGCTTTAGAAGAGCTTGCACAATCAATTAAAGAATTGGGAATTATCCAGCCCGTTACGGTTCGTAAGTTGGGCTACGATACCTATCAATTGATTTCAGGTGAGCGACGTTTCAGAGCTTCGCAAATGGCCGGTCTGGATAGAATTCCTGCTTATGTTCGCATAGCCAACGACCAAAGTATGCTGGAGATGGCTTTGGTAGAAAACATTCAACGTGCTAATTTAGACGCTATTGAAGTAGCCATAAGTTACCAACGTTTGATTGATGAATGTAAATTAACACAAGAAGAGCTTAGCCAAAGGGTTGGAAAAAAACGAAGTACCATATCTAACTACTTAAGACTTTTAAAATTACCTGCTGATATTCAAGAAGGTATTCGCGATGGTAAAATATCTATGGGACATGCCAGAGCATTAATTAATATTGAAAACCCTGAAGATCAATTGGCTGTTTTTGAGCAAATATTAAACGAGACACTTTCTGTTCGAAAAACAGAAGAGTTAGCCAAAAACAAAAAAGAGGAAAAGCCCAAAAAACATCCTTCATCGGTAATGCCGCTTTCGCTTTTAGACAAAAAAATTAAAGCCAACTTATCGGAGCATTTTAAAGTAAATGTAAAATTTCAACGCAAAGAAGAAGATAAAGGTAGGATTGTTATTCCTTTTAGCTCAGAGGATGAGTTAGACAAAATTCTTAAAGCCATGAAGCTTTAGTCTCAAAAATTGAGAATTCTTTACGAAGGAGTGAATCGTTTTTAAAATGAAAATTCAACTTAAACTTATTTTATTTGCCGTAGCCATTGCATTTTCATCAACAGTGTTTGCTCAAAAAACGGACACTTTGCGCTTGGATGAATCTGAAGTAAAACACTCCCCTACAAAAGCAACTATTATGTCTTTGGCATTGCCCGGACTTGGACAAGCTTATAATAAGAAATATTGGAAGATCCCTTTGGTTTACGCAGCCATTGGAGTGCCACTTTATGTTGCATTGGATCAACAATCAATGTTTAATGAATTTAAATCAGCTTACTTAAAAAGAGTTGATGATGACCCTTCAACTGTAGATGATAAATATGCCGGAGTTTACACCGATGATAATTTGGAAAACCTAATTGACTTTCATCGAAAAAACAGGGATTTATTTTTTGTACTAACCGGTTTAGCATACGTATTAAATGTTGTAGATGCAGCAGTAGACGCCCACCTTTACCACTTTGAGGTAAGTGATGATTTAAGCGGCGTTTTTAAACCTGACTTTCAATATTTAGCTCCACAGCAAACATTTATACCGTCAGTTACGCTGAGTTTAAAGTTTGGTAGTAAAAAACCACTGAGAAATTTTTAACCGTTCATCAAAAAAAGTTTAGTCCTCACAAAGCTTTCAACTACTTTTACAAATATGAAATTAGCAATAATCGGATACGGAAAAATGGGAAAAGTCATTGAAAAAGTGGCTTTGAATCGTGGACATGAGATTGTTCTAAAGATTGACCAAGATAATGTTGACTTATTGCAAAAAGGCGAGTTAAACGGCGCTGAAGCAGCTATTGAATTCAGCCGTCCTGAAAGTGCAGTTGACAATATTTTAGCTTGCTTTCAGCATAATTTACCTGTTGCCGTTGGCACTACCGGATGGTATGAGCATTGGGAGAAAGTAAAGAGCGAATGCGAAAGTAAAAAAGGAGCAATTGTAGCTGCCACAAACTTTAGTGTAGGAGTTAATTTATTTTTTGAGCTCAACAAAAAGCTCGCTGAGCTAATGAGCAAGAGAGATGAATACACCGCAAAGGTTGAAGAAACTCATCATACAGAAAAGTTAGACAGTCCGAGTGGTACTGCCATTACCATTGCCGAAGGACTGATTGAAAAACACTCGCTCTACCAAAATTGGGAAAATCAACAAACCGAAAAGAATACCACTTTAGATATTATCTCTTATAGAGAAGCCGGAGTTCCCGGTACGCATACAGTAACTTACGATTCACCTATTGATCAAATTTCCATTTCTCACAAGGCAAAAAATAGAGAAGGTTTTGCTCTAGGAGCTGTCTTGGCGGCTGAATTCTTAAATGGAAAAACAGGAATCTATCAAATGAAAGATGTACTAAACTTTTAACTATGACCGCAGCAATAATAACGCTCACTTTATATTTTGTCCTATCTCATTTTGGACTTTATCTCATTTTTAAGAAAGCAAATTTACCAGCTTGGAAAGCCTTAGTTCCTTTTTATGGAACTTACATTTCTATTCGGTTAATTCAAAAGCCGGTGTGGTGGATTGCCGTTTACTATATTCCATTTGTTGGTTTTATCGTTTGGGTAGGCATTATTGTTGAGCTACTTAAACACATGGGCATTTTATCTTATTGGGAGCATGCTCTAGGAGTTGTTTTTACTCCATTTTACTTGGCCTACATTGGCTTAAGTGACCAATATCAATGGAAAGGACATCAGTTTGTTCAAGATTATCAAAAATCAAAAAGTAGAGAGTGGGCAGATGCCATTTCCTTTGCGGTAATTGCCGCTACACTTATTCGCGCCATATACATAGAAGCATTTACCATCCCAACCTCTTCAATGGAGAAAACACTTTTAGTCGGCGATTTTCTTTTTGTAAGTAAGGTGAATTACGGAAGTAGAATTCCCAATACGCCAATTTTCTTTCCCTTTGCTCACCATACTTTACCATTAACAGAAAGCACAAAATCATATTCGGAACTAATTGAGTTGCCTTATGCTCGTTTACCAAAATTTCAGCCGGTTAAACGAAACGAAATGGTGGTCTTTAACTTTCCTGCCGGAGATACGGTAGTTGTTCAACATCAAAACCAAACCTATTATCAAATGATTCGCGATTATGGTCGTAAAAAGATTTGGAATCAGTTTGATGTGATCACCAGACCGGTAGACAAACGCGAAAACTACATTAAAAGATGCGTGGCTTTACCGGGAGATCAGTTGCAAATAAAAGATGCCGTTTTATTTGTCAATGGCAAAAAAGCTTTCCGTCCAGAAGGAATGCAATTGAGTTATTTAGTTAAAACCAATGGAGGAGGCTTTAACAGAGAAGACTTTTTAGACAGAGACATCACCGAAGTGCGAAATACACAGGTTCCCAATTTATTTGAAATGCATCTTACCGATGAAAACTTAGAATATATCAAATCTTTAAGGCAAGTTGAAAAGGTAGAGTTAGCATCAAAAAAGCTGGGATTTTACGATGATGGTCGCTATATGAAGAACCCTATTTTCCCAAATACGGATACCACCTCTTGGACAGAAGACAATTTTGGACCAATCAATATACCCTTCAAAGGAGAAGTTGTTGATTTAAGTTTAGAGAATTTGCCGATTTACGAGCACATCATTCGAAATTATGAGGGTCATGAGCTATCAGTTAAAGACGGAAAAATATACATTGACGGAGAAGAGCGAAATCAATACACCATAGAAATGGACTACTATTGGATGATGGGCGACAACCGACATAACTCACAAGATAGCCGTTTTTGGGGCTTTGTTCCAGAAGATCATGTTGTTGGAAAAGCAGTATTTGTTTGGCTTTCCATTGACCCAAACAGAAGTTGGGGCGATTTAAATAAAATCAGATGGGATCGTTTATTCAAATTAGTTCATTCCGAAGATGGAGCTTATCAAAAAGCTGAACGAAACTAGTGCTTATTTGTTCTAATAAGCCATTAACAAAACGTAATTTTGTAGCCGCAAACAGAAAGCATGGCAGAAAAGGTAATCCCCTACAAAGACAAGCAAGGAAGTAAAAAAGAGCAAGTAGCAGAAATGTTTGACAACATTTCTCATCGCTATGATTTTTTAAACCATTTTTTATCCCTTGGAATTGATAAACTTTGGCGAAAGAAAGCAGTAAAAATTCTCAGTGAAAAATCGCCTAAAAAAATTTTAGATGTAGCTACCGGCACAGCTGATTTTGCTATTGAAAGCTTAAAGCTAAATCCCGAAAAAATTTACGGTATTGACATCAGCGAAGGAATGCTGGCCAAGGGAAGAGAAAAAATTAACAAGGATAGTAAACAAGAGATCATTGAATTAAAAAAAGGAGACTCTGAAAATATCCCTTTTGAAGATGAAAGTTTTGACGCCATTACTGTAGCCTTTGGAGTGAGGAATTTTGAGAACCTAGAAAAAGGACTAAGTGAAATGAAGAGGGTTTTAAAAACTGGAGGACGTGCAGTAATTTTAGAGTTTTCTAAGCCCAAAGCATTCCCAATAAAACAGTTGTACAACTTTTATTTTCACAACTTACTGCCTTCCATCGGTAAATTGGTTTCCAAAGATGCATCAGCATACACCTACTTACCGGAATCAGTAGAAGCTTTTCCTGAGGGCAAAGATTTTGAAGATATTTTAGCAAAATTAAACTATCGTTTACTTCCTTCTCATCCTTTAATGTTTGGGATTGCGACGATTTACGTAGTCGAGAAATAAATGTGTAATTTCAACGTTCGCTAAGCGAAATGAAAAAGAACTTAACCATTATCTTTATTTTGTTTTTTAGCTTTAGTGCTTTTGCACAAAAACCTAAAGTGAAAAACTTACAGCAATTCGATCAGAAGAAAATTCACTTTGGCTTTTCCTTGGGGATCAACTCTGCTCACATGTCGGTTCATCGTAAGCCTTATAATAGCTTGCGGGATAGTTTAGCGAGTATTAATGTCGTTAGTCAAAGTGGTTTTAATTTAGGAATCGTTTCAGAATTCCATATTCATAAATTTTTAGGTGTTCGATTTGTGCCTACCCTGGTTTTTGGTCAGCGTAATTTCGACTACTTGTTTATCGACCCGCAAGGTGATGCTTATCTTGAATCAAAAATTGTTGAGTCCACTTATTTAGACTTCCCTGTTTTATTCAAGTATCGTTCAGCTCGACTAAATAATTTTGCTGCTTACATCATTGCCGGAGCTAAATACACTATCGACTTAGCCTCTAACGAGGATGTAGATAATAGAGACATCCCGGAATCCATTGTAAAATTGAAGAGAAACACCGCTTCAGCAGAAGTAGGCGTTGGAACAGACTTTTTTTTACCTTATTTTAAATTTGCCATAGAGTTAAAAATGGCATACAGCTTGGATGATGCCTTAATCCACGACAACACCGAGCTTTCGAATCCGGTGGAAAAAATGCTGCCTAAAATGTTTTTTGTAACATTCTTGTTTGAGGGTTAAGCTTCTAAGTAAATTCCCTATTTTTTTTTAATGTAACTTTTACTACAAATTAAAATGTTTGTTAATATGACATTTGCAGTAAACCATCACACTATGAAAACACTACTTAAAATCAAACTATTAAGTCTAATTTTAACATTAGGTTTAAATTATACTTTGGCACAAAGCTTTACCACTACAAAAAATGGGAAGTGGAGTAATAATAAAAGTTGGGAAAACCAAAATACACCCGGCTCATACTGGGGAAGTACTGATACGGTTTTTATTCGTCACAACATTGACCTTGATGACAATATTGGCTTTGCCGGAGTAATTATTATTGAAAACGGAGGTAAGCTAATAGGTACAAATAGAGACTTATCAATTTATAACGGAGGTAGTATCATTTCAAATGGCAAAATTGATGTTAAAAGCTTGACTTTAAATAGCAGTACAACAGCATATTTTTATGAAGAAGTTGAATTGAAGGACGACTTAACTATTGGACAAGGTGCTACAGCAAACTTTGATAAAAGTGTAACTGTTGATGGAAAGTTGCAAGTCAATAGCGGAACTGTAAGTTTTCAATCTACAACAAACATTGGCAATCACTTTGAGAACAATAACGGAACGGTAATTTTTAACGATGATGTTAACATTTCCGGGCACTTTACTGCAAACAATTCAAATGCAAAAGTGACAGCGCAAAAGAATTTAACGGTTAATGGGCATTTAACTCTAAATAGCGGAGCAGAACTCATCATTAATCAATCCTCTCAGACTCAAATTAAAAATCAATTGAGAGTAAACAGTAACTCAAGCATAACAAACAATGGTAAAATAACTGTTGAAAATCATGGAGTAAATAATGGTGGTACAATTGAAAATATAGGACAAATAATTTTTGAAAAACAGTTTACTCAAAACAGTGGTTTAGTTGACAATGATGGCGTTATTATAATACACGATCGTTTTACTTTAAATGGAGGTGCAAACATTATTGGTGATGGACTATTGAGAATGGACAATATGACTATTTACGGATCGCTAGTTGGCAATGATGTTTGTAATCTAAATGATGACAATACACCTCAAATTAATGGAAATGGTAGCATCAGCCAAAGTACAACCTACTGTCAACAGTCGCTTTCTGCTGCTTTGCCAATAGAGTTAGATTACTTTAATGTCGAGAAAGGGTTTGACAATCAAGTAAATTTTAATTGGAGAACTTTAAGTGAAATAAATAATAACATCTTTGAAGTTGAATACAGCGCAAACGGAGAGGTCTTTTACCCTATATTAAGAATTAACGGTGCAGGTAACTCAAACCAAGCCATCGAATATAGTGAATTATTCACATTTCAGAATGGCTCTCCAAGTGGTTATTACCGATTAAAACAAACTGATTTTGATGGGAAATACAGTTACTCAGATATTGTTTACCTCCAACTAAAGCAAAAAGAAACTAAAGTTGTATCCGTATACCCAAACCCTACAGACGGAAGAAGACTATTTGTAGAGCTTCAAAACTTGAAGGCCAATGAATATGTGATTGATTTATTAAATAGTAGTGGTGTATTAATAGTAAACAAAACAGTTTTAATTGGCGAAGAAGACATTTACTTTGAAACAGAGCTTTTACATGGTAAGCAACTGGATCATGGACTGTATTATCTAAGAATTAGTAGCTCTAAAGAGAGGTATATGGAAAAGATTATTGTTGAGTAAGCTCTAATTTTAAAATATTTATATCGAACAATTTTTTTCATACTTTTGTCGACTTAATAAAATAAAAAGATTAATCCCCGTTTACTTAATCTTTATCTACATTATGGCAAAAGTTAGTCAAGCAAAACACCTTCTTTTATTCCTCTTAGTCGTATTCAGTTTTTTACTTGTAAGAGCTACAACCTATACAACCATTAGCAATGGCAATTGGTCTAATCCAAACACTTGGGATGCCAATGGCTCTCCCGGAACTTATTGGGGAGCTGATGATCAAGTTATAATTGCTCACGATGTTCACTTGAATCAATCAATTGGCTATGCCGGATCAATGACTATTCAAAGTAGTGCTTTTTTATATACCACTTCAAATAATCTAGCTGTTTATAATGGTGGTTCAATTAATGCTCAAGGAAAACTACAATTAAATTCATATACATTAAACGGAAATACTTCTGCCATTCATGCAAGTGAAGTTGACTTAAACGGTAGCTTTACAATTGGAAGTAACTCTACCGCCACTTTTAATGATACAGTATCAATTAATGGCAACTTTACAAATAATAATGGCACTGTTATTTTTAATAATTCACTCGATATAGACGGATTTCTAAGAAACAACAATGGCCAATTAACCTTAAATGGAGAAACATCAGTCAATGGTGACTTAGCTAACAATAACTCATCTGCGGATATTTATGTAAATAATGAATTAAATGTAAATGGTAATATGCAAAACAATAGTGGAGCTAGACTTCACATTGACAATACAGCAACAATTAACCTAAACGGAAACTTTAGCAACAACTCCTCAAGTACAGTTAATATTGACGGTCGATTTAACATTGGTGGAAATATGGCAAATAATGGTGGAACTGTAAACGCTGATGGAGTAGTTGATGTTTCTGGTAACCTCACTCAAAACGGTGGCGTATATAACAATAATGGAGTTACTTTAGTAGAAGGTACAACAACCGTTAACGGTCCCGGCCCCATGAATGGAACAGGACTACTAAGAACCAACAATTTAATCAACTATGGCTCCATTGCAGGTACAATCGATATTTGCAATATTGATGATACTCAAATGCCGCCTCAAATTGGTGGAGGTAATTATGATCCAACGGTTACTTACTGTAACCAATCCTTGTCAGCTGCATTACCTGTAGAACTAAAATTTTTCGATGCTATTGCTGATAATGGTAGTATACTTTTTAAATGGCAAACTTTAAGCGAAATAAACAATGATAAGTTTGTAATTGAATTTAGTAAAGAAGGGAATAACTTTATTTCTATAGCCGAAATAAAAGGCGCAGGGAACTCTACAAAAAAAATTGATTATCAATACAAGTACACTTCTAAAAACCAACACCAATCTAGTGGGTATTTTAGATTAAAGCAATACGATTTTGATGGTAAGTTTAAAACCTATGCACCGATATTTATACAACACTCCAGTCTTTCTGAGCAAATAAATGTTTATCCAAATCCGGCAAAAACTCAGCTATTCGTTGAATTTGAAAGCGTTGAAGGTGGAGAATACCACATAGCACTTCATGACAGCAAAGGCAAATTAATTATTTCCAGAATTGAAGAAATTAGTGATGAGACACTCTATTTTGAAGCCGAAATTCTAAAACAACAAAAGCTCAAGCCGGGCTTCTACTTTCTAAGAGTAAGTTCCCAATCTGATCGATATATCCAAAAAATAATAATTGAGTAATCATAATTTCTATCTATTTACTTAAAGGCGAGTGTTTACTCGCCTTTTTTATCTTTTAAAATACTGAAAAACAAAAAATTACCAAACTAAAGCTGGAATAGGTGATAATAATAGTAAAAAAACTAGGTGATTTACCTAACTTTGCTAGGTGATTTCCGTAGAAGAAGTCATTAAGCAAAAAAACGAAAATGAAAAAAAACTACTTCCTTCTACCGCTAACCTTACTGACAGCTACTCTATTTGCACAAAACACTACAACTTCAGATGGACTTTGGAACACTGCTGCTAATTGGTCAAATGGAGTACCTACTCCAACCGAATTAGTCAACGTGAATAATGATATGACTCTAAATAGAGACCTTCAAATTGATAATGGTGGAGAGTATTACATTTTTGGCAGTGCAATCGACCCAGTTGGTGGCAACACTTACGCTATTCAAGTTCAAGGAAGCGGAATCTTAGATATAAGCGGGAAGGTTGAGATTCAAGGTAACTTTAATGCTCAAAACAATAGTCAATTTTATCTAAGAAGCGGCGATACATTAATTGTAGGTGGGGATGCCAATTTTCAAAACAACTCGGAGTTAACCATTGAAACCGGTGCTGTATTTCTAATTAAAGGAAACTTAAACCTTCAAAATAACAACGCCACACTGTTGAATGGTAACATGTACGTTGAAGGGGATGTAGAAGCTAAAAACAAAGCTACAATTGATGGAACCGGATCATTTCAGTCTGACGGGCAGGTAGTTATAGGTAACAAATCTTCTCTTTTTGGAAGTACTTCATATTGCCCAGGCACATGCGAATACGGCAGCGGTGCAGGACTTCCAATTGAGCTAAAAAGTTTTGAAGCAAGCCTAAACGAAAACAACAAAAAGTTAGTTGAAGTAAAATGGACGACACTTTCTGAAATCAACAACATCTATTTTATCATTGAGTATTCTACTGATGGCAAAAACTTTAATGAAGTAGACCAAGTAGAAGGTGCAGGAAATAGCAATAGGGAGTTAAACTACAGTCGTGTAATTCAATTAGAAAACATTGGCTCTGAAAATTACTTCCGCTTAAAACAAGTTGACTATGATGGTTCATCAAAAACTTTTAATGCCGTTTCTCTTCAAAAAAGCAACAGCACTAGTAAGTTTTCCAATAAAGCAGACGCAACCATTTATCCCAACCCTTCCAATGGAAATCAATTAAAAGTTTCCTTAGAAAACTTTGAAGCCGGTCAGTATGACTTAGCTTTAACGTGAGTTCGATATAAAAAAAGTATACTTTTTTAAAGAAAATAGCAGAATTTTTAGTATTTTAATAGTCTGAATGATAAATAAATAACTAAAAATTCTGCTATGAAATACTCACATAAAATTACCGAAATTTACTTCATTATAGACGAATTCTGCAAAGAACTTGAAAAGACTAAGGAGGGACACCTTCTTTCTCAAGAAAATGGCTTAAAAAGAAGAAATAGGAAATTTAAGTTAACTGACAGTGAGGTAATTTGCATTCTAACTCTGTTTCATTTAAGTGGTTTTAGAAAACTAAAGACTTTTTATATCTACTTCGTTAAAATTCACTTAAAGAGTGAGTTCCCTGAAACAGTATCTTATAATCGTTTTGTTGAGCTCCAACAAAAAGCATTATTACCAATGGCTTTGTTTTTAAAAACATGTTGTCTAGGAGACTGTACAGGAATATCTTTCATTGATTCTACTCCTTTAAGAGTGTGTCATATTAAACGAGAAAAACAACATAAAACCTTTAAAGACATTGCACAAAAAGGACAATGTTCAATTGGCTGGTTCTTTGGCTTTAAGCTTCACTTAATTTCAAACGACAAAGGTGAAATTTTAGATTTTATGTTAACCCCGGGAAATGTTGACGATCGTGAGCCGCTAAAAGATAAAAACTTTCATAATCGCGTTTTTGGAAAGCTCTTTGGAGATAAGGGGTATATTAGCAAGGATCTATTTGAACAGCTGTTTGTAGATGGCGTTCATTTAGTTACAAAAATTAGAAAGAACATGAAAAATTGCTTGATGCTCATGAATGACAAGATAATGCTTAGGAAAAGAGTTATTATAGAGTCAATTAATGATTTTTTAAAGAATGAATGTAACATAGAGCATACAAGACACAGAAGTTTTAACAACTTTGTAACAAACATGTTATCATCACTAATTGCATATTCTTTTTTTGATAAAAAGCCTTCGATTTTCAAAGTAGATGAGGAAAAGTGGCTTGCCGCTTAAATCGAACTCACGTTAGCTTTAATAAATGCTAACGGACAAGTGCTCATTAACAGCACTGTTCAATTAAGCGAAAATAATCAAGACAGTTATTTTGATTTGCTAAACGGAACTCAATTGAGCAAGGGAATTTACTTTGTAAGAATACAATACAATGGTGAATTAATCACTAAAAAGTTAATTGTAAACTAATATAAAACATACTCCAGTAAAAAAGCCGGCTAAGTTAGCCGGCTTTTTTTGTGACCTTGCAGGGATTCGAACCCCGAACCTCCGCATCCGTAGTGCGGTGCTCTATCCAGTTAAGCTACAAGGCCAAATTGGAGTGCAAAAGTAATTAAATTTCTTCCTTTTAAAAGCAATTTTTTTTAATTTATTTTCATCACCTCATGATACAGTTTCTCGTACATGGGGAGCACTTTATTAATATCAAACTTCTGGGCTTGTTTAAAAGCATTTTGTTTAAACTGACTCAAAGTCTCATCATTCGCCAATATCTTAAGTCCGTTCTTCGCCATATCTTCTACATCACCAACATCGCTTAAATAACCTGAAAAGCCGTTTTCATTCACCTCAGGGATACCGCCTGTATTTGAAGAAATAACGGGAACCCCGGCAGACATCGCTTCTAATGCTGCTAAACCAAAACTCTCAAACTCCGAAGGAAGTAAAAACAAATCCATTGCTGACAGTACTCGCTCAGTATCAATCAACTTACCTAAAACCAACAAGTCAGAGCCAAACCCTTTTGCTCGGGCTGTAGCTTCGGCCTCATGGCGCTCAGGACCGTCACCAATTAAAATAAGACGAGAAGGAATTTTTTGATGAATCCGCTCGAAAACCTCAATTACATCCGGTATGCGTTTTACCTTTCTAAAATTAGATACATGAGCAATTAAGCACTCACCATTAGGTGCCAACTGTGATTTTAACTCTTTATCTACTTCTGCTTTTTCTCTCCCTTTTAAACATACAAAATTGGGGATTACATCAATTTCACGTACTACATTAAAATGCTCATAAGTATCCGCTTTTAAGCTTTCAGAAACAGCCGTAACTCCATCGGATTGATTGATCGCAAAGGTAATCACCGGTTCAAAAGAACTATCTTTGCCCAAAAGTGTAATGTCAGTTCCGTGCAAAGTCGTAATGAATGGAATCCGAATGCCTTCTTCTTCTAATATTTTTTGCGCCATATAAGCTGCTGATGCATGAGGAATCGCATAATGAACATGTAAAATATCCAGTTTTTCATGCTTAACCACATCAACTAATTTACTCGACAATACTAGCTCATAAGGTGGATAATCAAACAATGGATAGTCGGAAACATTTACTTCATGGAAATGAATATTCTCCGTAAACCGATCTAATCGAACAGGTTGCTGATAGGTTATAAAATGGACATGATGACCTTTATACGCCAATGCTTTTCCCAATTCGGTGGCCACTACTCCACTACCTCCAAAAGTTGGATAACAAACTATTCCTATATTCATCGTTTATCTTCGGTTAAAGAAGCTTTAGCAGCTCGAAATTTTGCATTAGCTACTGCTTCATAAATTTTTTCTTGAATTCTCGTTCTTATGTTTAAGCTTACTAATTTGCCATTAGATGCATCGGGATAAACACGGTTGGATAAGAAAATATACACTAACTCCTCTTCCGGATCTGCCCAAGCGTAAGTTCCGGTAAAGCCGGAATGCCCAAAACTTTCAAATGAAATGCATTCACAAGTTGGTCCAACCTCTCCGTGATATTGTGGTTTGTCAAAGCCGGCTCCACGTCTATTTTCCTTTGGATTACTTACAATACTGTCTTCGCAAAACTGACATTCTGTATACTCTTCAACAACCGCTTTCTTCAAGTATTCTTGATCAGCGTAAGCACCTCCTTGCAAATACATTTGCATTAGCTTCGCCAAATCATTGGCATTGCCAAAAAGTCCTGCATGACCACCAACTCCTCCTAGCATGGCAGCACCCGGATCATGGACATCTCCATGTACCAATTGCTTCCTAAATATTTGGTCATTCTCTGTGGGAATAATTTCATCTAATGGAAACTTCTTCCTTGGTAGAAATGTCGTTCTATGCATTCCTAAGTCTTGATAAAAATGCCTTTGAACATATTCGTTGATTGGCAGATTAGTAACTTCCTCTACCATTAATTTTAAAAGATAATAGCCGATATCGCTGTATTTGTATTCTTTATTGGATGAAACTTTTGCCCTGTATAAAATACGGTAGTAAATGCTGTCAACATAAGCTTTGTTCATATACATATTTTCCGCTACTCGCACTGAAAAATTCTTTGTTGAATCTTTACTGTATAAATCAAATCTCGGCATTCCATGATGAAGTGTCTTTACATAAAAAGGAATCCATGCAGGAAGTCCTGCTTGATGTGCCAGAATATCTCGCAATACTAAGTCAGCATAATCAGTACCCCTTACCAACTTTAAATGTTTCCCCAATTTGTCATCTAAAGAGATTTTTCCTTGGCTTTCTAAATGCATTATTGCCAATAAAGAAGAAGCAACTTTGGTAACAGAGGCCAAATCATATAAATCTTCTGTTTCAACTGACCTAATACCTTCATAAGTATGTTTTCCAAAGTTTTTGTTGTAAATTACTTTGCCTTCTTTTGCTACTAAAACTTGTGCTCCCGGATAAGCTTTTTCACGAATTCCTTCCAAAACAATAGAGTCTATTAAAGCCATGTCCTCACAACTAATACCAACATCTTGCGGCATCGTATATTTTAATCGAAAAGGATTCTCGCTCAATAATCCATCACCGGCTTTCATTTTTGAAGAAACGCTAACAGGTAATTTCCCATCGGCTTTAATACCTCCAAAAATTAATTGAGCAGAAAGTTCTTGTGAAGCTTCGCTATTCTGATAAGAAAGAATTAAGCCTTGAGCGAAATCTGCTCCTAAAAAATCTTGGAGTGAATAGGCGTTAGCAAAAACATCTAAAATTATGTTCTTTTTTAAACGAAGTATATTGATAAAGTTTTTAAACTCATTGTCGATTTCAAATTTCACCCAAGGATGTTTGTTTGATTTATGCAAACTAACAATTACCTGATCGTAAGTTAAAAGCGTATCCATTAGTGCTTTTTGCTTTGAAACTGGTAATGCAGTAAAATGCATCGTATCAACTTTTGCATAAAGATTTAGCGCTTGCTGAAAAGCTTGGTAAGAAACTCCTTCTTCAGCTAATGCTAATGAAACTATGCGTTTACCTTTTAAGGCTTTTATCGGCAAAATCTCATTTTCATTGCGAATTAAGGTGAGGCTTTTCTCCACTAACTTTCTCTTTAAGTAAGTGTAATCCGGCTTGTTTAAGTCTTCATATAAATTAGACAACTCTACTGGTTTTTCACGATGTAAACCCAACCATTCTTTAGCTTTAAGAACCTTATAAGCAGATTGGTGAATTTGTTCTTCACTAATTTGTCCATTTTGAATAGCTAGCTTAATTGCCTCAACAGCTTTAGGAACATCTTTCGAAAGGAGTAAAATATCGTTTCCTGCCTGAATGGCTTGTAAGTCGACCTCTTCTGACTTTTGGTAGCGAGCAACTCCTCCCATATTCAAACCATCAGTAAAAATTAAGCCGTTGTAGTTCAACTTTTGCTTGAGTAAAGTGTCTACCACCGCTGCTGATAAGGAAGAAGCTTTGTTGCTTTCAGCAATGTAGGCCGGCAAATGAAGATGAGCCGTCATTATACTTCCTACTCCACCGGAAATTAATCGTTTAAAGGGGTAAAGTTCTAAGCTATCGATTCGCTCCTTGCTATGGTTGACTAAAGGTAAGCTCACATGAGAGTCTGTATCCGTATCTCCGTGTCCCGGAAAATGTTTTGCACAAGCCAGTACTCTTCCCGCTTGAAGTCCACGCATATAAGCCAAGCCCTTTTCAGCTACTTTGTATTTATCCTCTCCAAAAGAGCGCGCATTAATGACCGGGTTTTCAGGATTATTATTTACATCTACTACCGGAGCAAAATTCACATGTACTCCCAATCTTCTAAATTGCTCAGCAATTTGTTTGCCCATTTGAAAAATGAGCTCATCATCTTGAACAGCTCCTAGTGTCATTTGCCAAGGGTAGCGAATCGTGCTGTCAATACGCATGCTAAGCCCCCACTCTCCATCCATGGCAATCATTAGTGGAATGGCAGAACTGTCTTGAAATAAATTGGTTAATTGTGCTTGTTTGTAAGGAGTTCCTTGAAAGAAAGTGAGTCCTCCGATATGGTATTTTTTAATTTGCTCTAAAACTTCTTGTGTATGCTCTTCATCTTTATTTGAATAAGCTGCCACATTAAACAACTGTCCAATTTTTTGCTCCAGGCTCATTGTTTTAATCAAGGAATCAGCCCAAGGTGTTGGAATACTCAAAAAAGCAGCTTGAGTTTCACTTTGAGGAGGTCGGAAAGAAAAGATGCTTAAAACTAGAAAGGTAAATATAATTAATTGCTTCATTTTATAACTGTCAACTTTTTGCTAAAATAGAGAAAGGAACTTCACAAAAATGATGCAAATGTCGGACTTATAAACAGCCTGACGTTAGTGAGTAATGTTTTTTAACAGCCATTAATTTACCTAAAGTTATCGATAGATAGCTAAAACAACTTGTTTTCAAGGTACTGCCTTTACTTTTTTCCATTGATGAAAAAAGTAAACAAAAAAATCTAGGCCTGTTTCCTAATTTAAGTCTTCCGCTCCTAAATGGCGATGATTTCAGTGATCTCCAAAGATTTCCTTTGGAGCTTCTTCAATCATTAGCCCCATTTAGTTTGTTCCAAACTTAAATCATGAAAATGGCCATCTTTCTATAATATAGTTCAACCTATATTGAAACTTGTACTAGATATCATTCTTAGACCTGACTATGTTAAAAAAAGCCGACTTCGTATAAAACTCAGCCGGCTTTTCAACCAATAAAACTAACCTTATGAAAAAATATAAAACGTTAGGCGGACTTCATTTTTTGTCCCAAACTATTCCAATTACCGCCATTGTATACTCTTGTAAAACCTTTAGACTCTAAAATTCTTTTAGCTGTTCCGCTTCTCGCTCCGGAAACACAACATGTTAAAATAGGTTTATTCTTATCTTTTAGTTGACTTACTTTTTGCTCTAATTGTTCAAGCGGAATATTCATGGCTTTTTCATAATGACCGCCATTAAACTCCATCGGACTTCTTACGTCCAAAACAATAGCGCCTTCTTCTTTTAGTGTATTGTAGTCTATATCATTGCCAAAACCCATGGCATTTCTAAACATTTCAAACATTGTCTAACTATTTTTAAATTATGAAACAAAATTACAGGCGCTATTCTCAATTATAAGTATCTTTAGTTACAGAAGTATAAATATTAGTCTATTTTTATATTTTTAATGCTCAAATAGTTACTTTTGCCCACTAATTTTTTTCCGATGATTATCAAAAAGTTGCTACCTCTTATTGTATTCATCCTGTTTTTCGGGCAGCTTAGCGCAGAAAACATTCATTTTTCAAACGACAGCTTACTTGATATAGTTCTTAAAGAAAAACTTGATCAAGCTCCGGTAAACGTTGATTTTTCTGCTGTTTTTTTTGATGTAGAGTCAAAATTTCCCAACAACATTGAAAATGCAAATGCCTATGAAAAGTTCATTCTAAAAGGCATGCAGTTCTACAATGAAGCTAATTACATAGCTGCGCTTGACATTTTTAATCAACTAGCCGACCAAGAGATTTTTAGAACAAAGGACGAAGAAATGCTGACCAATTATTATTTAGGCATTAGCTTTAACCGACTTGGCAACACTCCCCTTGCCCTTTACTATTTAGAGAAAATGATAGGCGATTTAGAGAATCATCCTATTTCTAAACAAAAACTGCATCAGTTGTACTCTTCCTACTCAAGCATGTTGTTAAATCAAGATCGAGTAAATGAAAGTTTAGCATTCTTTCTGAAGTGCTTAAGGATTTCTGAAGAACTAAACGACTCTCTTTTACTTTGTCGATCACTCAACAACCTAGGTGTTATTTATCGAGTAAAAAATGAGTATGACTCGGCACTTTACTACTTTAATCAAGTAAAAAAGCAGGAGTTTAAGAAACACCAGCAAATACTCCACGCTTTTGCTTTTGGCAATGCTGCTTCTGTGCTGCAAATGAAAGGCGACACTATTGCGAGCATTCCATTACTTAAGAAAGAAATAAAACTATTGAGCGAAGCCAATTCAAATGAAGGTTTATTCAACTCATTTATGCTTTTGGGAAATGCGTTTAAAAGTATAAGTGAAATTGATTCAGCTAATTACTTTTACAGTCAGGCAATAAAAGTAGCTGACGAAACGAAGCATAGAGCCGGAAAAGTAAAAGCCTACGAAGCTATATTGGCTTTAAAGTTAAAAGACAAACGTTTTCAGTCCATTTACTCTTACTACAACAACTATCTAAATGCCAAGTCAGAGCGAGAAAAAGAAATGCTTGTCAATAATAGAAAGTCAATAGAACAATTAGGTCGTATTGTAAACATTAGTCGCAAGAGCTTGATGAAAAAGAATGAAGTAAAAACCGTTGTTTTAGAAAAACAGCGCTTAATTTACTTGCTCATCAGTTTATGTTTGATCGTTCTTTTGCTATTTGTAATTATTTTTTACAATGCACGCAGCAGAAAAAAAATGCAGCAAAAAAACGCAGAACTAGCTGAGAAAAACGAAGCCCTAAAAGAGTCCTTTGTAACCATCTCCAAAACGAATCGTCAGAATGAACTTTTGCTAAGAGAAGTACATCACCGAGTAAAAAATAATCTGCAAATGCTCATTAGTATGTTTAATTTGCAAAAAGAAAACTTAGAAGACGAGCGCATGATTGCCGTTTTTACTCAAGCTCAAGATCGTTTACAGAGCATCGCTTTAGTACATCAAAACATCTATCAAAACAACGATTTCGAATCTATTGACTTAAACAAATACATTGACCGATTAATTGAAAGCTTATCTTTTAATACTGAAAAAGAAATTGAAATAAGTCAACAAGTTGATGCTGTAGAATTAAACATTTCGAGAATAATTCCCATTGGTTTAATTATTTGCGAATTAATTACCAATAGTTTAAAACATGCAAAATCTGACAAACAACATACTCGAATAAATATATCGGCAAAGGTTAAAGACAACACGCTTGTTGTAGCATACAACGACAATGGAATTTTAAAGGATCGAAGTTTGAATGAAAAAAAGGAGAACTCAATAGGCATTACACTAATTGAGCTATTTGCTGAGCAATTAGAGGCAAAACTCCTTTTTAATCATCTGGAAGCGGTTAAAGGCTTTCATTGCAGAATTGAAATTCCAATAAATTAAAGCACTGATTACAGCTAATAAAACTAACAACTTAACCTACTTTTTTCAATGTACTTCCTTTACTTTTTTCCATTCCCGA
>DIAJ01000010.1:0-8416 GCA_002415785.1 Flavobacteriales bacterium UBA5081 | reverse complement strand
TAAATTATGAAAATGGCCATCCTACTATACAAAATTCAAATAATATTTAAATAGTTTATAGGTATGATTTCGAACATTCAGATCAAATTTTGTATTTTTGATGAATGAGAAAAAAGTATCTAATAAACTTTCTAGTTTACTTTACAGCAGCTACGGCATTTTCTTTAATCGCTCACCTAACAGTTGAATGGGAATTTGAAATTAAAAAAGCTGTTGTACAAAATATTTTTGTAGGAATCGTCTTTTCTTGGATACTAACTCAATCGCAAGTTCACAAAGAAAATAAAAAATAAAGCTCAACTAAACGGCCTTCTTTTCAGCTACCTTTTCGTTTTGATATTCGGATTTGACAGGCTCCAAGGTAGCCTCTTTGGGTTCACTTTCTAAGCTCTCATTTACTTTACCAATGTTTTTCAAGTCTTCAGATGAAGTAAAGCCCATATCTTCTTTGTGCTTATCAACAGGGTTTCCAAACAAAATAGTCCAAGCTTCTTTGAGTGATTTAGCTTTTAAGATATCTTTACCTACTTCAATCCATTCGTGGAAAACTAGATAAAAAGGATTGAATGAATTGACCGGTTTTGTAATTCCATAACGCGGTGTTTCTTCTTCCTCCTGGAATGTTCCAAACATTCTATCCCAAATAATAAAAGTCGAACCATAATTTTTGTCGATGTACTTTTCATTTACAGAATGGTGCACTCTGTGATGAGATGGAGTTGTAAAGATATACTCAATGGGCCTAGGTAATTTTCTAATTAATTCAGTGTGAATCCAAAATTGATACAAGACCTCTATTTGATGAACGATAAAAAATACTAATGGGTGAAAACCCAACAAAACAACCGGTAAAAAGAAAACGATTTTTAAGTTTTGTGTCCATGATAATCTAAAAGAAACCGAGAGATTATAATGCTCTGAAGAATGGTGTACAACGTGTGTTGACCACCAAAAACGTTGTTCATGTGCTAATCTGTGTGCCCAGTAGCGACAGAAATCTAATAGAACCAAGCAAAGTACATAAGACCACCAGGTGTGTGGAATTTTAAATGGCGCTAGGTTAAAAAAGAAAAGAAAAACGGAGAAAACGCCAATTTTCATAAATCCGTTAAGGATCAAGTTTCCGATACCGATTGCTGAAGATGCCAGAAAATCTTTTCCGGAATATAAATTCTTGTATTTTTTTCTTCCAATTAAGAACTCGATTAAAACGAAAGAAAACATGATGGGTGCAGCAATCCAAATAACGGTGGTAAAGTCTAAACTTTCGATGTCTGCAAGAGTAAGCTTGTCTGTATTCATGAAGAAACTTTAATTCTCAATTTTTGAAATCGAGCACAAAGATAATTGATATAAATTAAACCTTATAAATTGTGAGCAATAAAGACCATTCATTTTTTTAAGTCGACAACTTTCTCATTCAATTTAGAATTAATTTTACCTCATACATTTATCAATCAAAATTGATTCATTTACAAGAAATTTACGAAAGTCTAATTGACCAAATTGTCGATAAAGGCTATGCAGTAGGCGATGCTTTTTTGAAAGAGGACACTTTAAACGGTCTTTTTAATCAACTGCTTACTCTACAAGAAAGCGACAAAATGAAAGCAGCAGGCGTTGGTCAACTCACCGAGCATGAAGTAAACAAATCCATTAGAGGCGATAAGATTCACTGGCTTACAAAAAACAGTAAAATTTCCTTTGAGCAATTGTTTAACCGACAAATTGAGGCTTATTCTGCTTACCTCAACCGCAGTTGTTTTTTATCAATTAACGACTTTGAATTTCACTACACATGTTACCCACCGGGCACATTTTACAAAAAACATATTGATCGCTTTCAGTCCGATCGATCGAGAATTTTATCCTTGATTTTGTACTTAAACAAAGATTGGAAAAAAGGTGATGGTGGAGAAATTGTGCTCTACCCTCTCAATGAACCGGAGGTAATCATTGAGCCCAAATGGGGACGAATGGTCTGTTTCAAGAGCGATGAATTGGCTCATGAAGTTTTACCCACAAATGTAAACAGGTACAGTATAACCGGTTGGTTAAAATCGGTGAACTCCGAAAACATTATTCAGTTGATTGACTAGCTAAAAAAAATTGTTGAACTTTAAAATATGCAAAAAACAGAATGGCAAATTGGTACTCATTATGCTTTAGGAGCAAAAGCCTTTAGCAAAGAAGAAATCTTTGAGTTTGCGAAATCGCACGACCCGCTTGATTTTCATTTAAATATGAAAGCGGCCAACAACAGCCGATTTAAAGGTTTAGTTTGTAGTGGCGGACAAGCTTTTTACTATTTTTACCCTAAAGCTTGGGTGCCTAAGTTCGGCAAAACAGTTGTAGCTGGAATGGGTCTAAAAGAATGGAACTTTTTAGCGCCCATTTACGTCAATGAAACAATCAGCGCCAATTGTGAAATTAGAAACATTAAAAACGCAAAAAAAAATGATGAAGTAATCATCGATTGGTTTTTTGAATTTAAAAATGAATCCGGCAAATTGGTTCAAAGTTTGCATTTAACCGTTCTTCACAAAAGAATTAAATAAAATGAAAAGAATATTTCTAACAATATTGATTAGCAACTTTACATTCATTGTTTTTTCGCAAGAAAACAATGAAGAAAAAGATAAAATTGAGTGGATTGCTTTTGAAGAAGCCATCGAAGCAAACTCAAAAGAGCAAAAGAAGTTTTTTATTGATGTTTACACCGATTGGTGTGGATGGTGTAAGCGAATGGACGCTACAACATTTAAAGACGAGAAAATTATAAAGCTTTTAAACGAAAACTATCATACCGTAAAATTGGATGCTGAGATGAAAGATACGGTTCGTTTGGGTAACGATACTTTTGTGAATGAAAAACCGAATCAAAAAAGACACCCACATCAATTGGCCATTGCACTGCTCAATGGAAAACTTTCTTACCCTTCGGTTGTTTTTTTAGATGAAAAGGGCAATATGATTCAACCTTTGGCGGGATATCAAAAAGCAGAGAATTTAGCCCCAATCTTGAACTTCTTTGCAGATAATGAACACCTTAAAGAAGATGCCAACTTTGAAGAGTATTTAAAAAACTATTCAAATGAAAAAATTAAAAAAAATTAAATACAAGTGTAACCAACTGACAATAAATTTATTTTATCTAAATATCATTTCTTAATTTTATTTTTTTATTGAAAGACAAGGAATTATTAATTTTATTACTTTCTTTGTTACCTGAATAATCTATTTTATCATGAATATCTACGTAGGAAACATTCCTTACAAAGCAACTGAAGATGACCTAGGTAATCTCTTCGCTGAATTTGGAGACGTTATGTCTGTTAAAATCATTAAAGACAAATTTACCGGCCGATCAAAAGGTTTTGGATTTGTTGAAATGGAAAATGATTCCGGACAAAAAGCTGTTGACGCTTTAGACGGATTTGAATTATTGGATCGCAACTTAAGAGTTAGCGTTGCCAATTCTGAGCAAGACGACGACAAATAAGAATCGGTCAATATCTCCGTTGAATTAAAGAGCTTTCGATATCCGATTGCTCTTTAAAAGCGCACCTTCAAAAAAACGCTTAAGCAGCGTGTAAAATTGACTTATACAATTCAAAAAAAGCGACCTTTATTTAAAAAGTCGCTTTTTTCACTTGAAGTTATTTTTTCACTTCCTATTTTCCTTTTGCTGCCAAAATTGTGTTTTTCAGGAGAGAAACAATGGTCATTGGTCCTACTCCACCCGGCACCGGAGTAATAAAAGCCGCTTTGTCTTTTACTTGTTCAAAGTTAACATCACCATATAACTTATAACCTGACTTTTTTGACTTATCCGGCTTTCTGGTAATTCCTACATCAAAAATCACCACGCCCTCTTTTACCATATCTCCGGTAATGAATTCGGGTTTGCCTAAAGCAACAATTAAAATATCTGCCGTTCGAGTTATCTCTGCTAAGTTAACCGTCCTACTGTGTGTTAAAGTTACTGTGCTATTTCCGGGATAAGAATTTCGCGACATTAAGTTAGCAATCGGACTGCCAACAATGCTACTTCTACCTACAACCACACAATGTTTTCCGGTAGTTTCAATATTATAGCGCTCAATCAATTGCAAGATACCATAGGGTGTTGCCGGCAGAAAAGTCGGCAAATTGAGCATCATTTTACCAATGTTCCAAGGATGGAAACCATCAACATCTTTTGCAGGTGCAATTGCTTCCGTTACTTTCTTTTCATTGATGTGCTTTGGCAGCGGCAACTGAACAATAAATCCGTCAACATCGTCGTCTTCGTTAAGTTCTTTCACCTTTTGCAAAAGTTCATCTTCAGAAATTGTATCGCTTAGTTTAACCAAAGTTGACTTCATGCCCACCTTTTCGCAGGCAGCTACTTTAGCATCTACATAAGTAATGCTTGCGCCATTATTACCAACCAAAACGGCTACTAAGTGCGGTACTTTTGCCCCCTTCTCTCGAAGAGCAGCAATTTCTTCTGTAATTTCTTGCTTAATTAAGCGAGAAGTTTCTTTTCCGTCGAGTATTTGCATTATTTTCCGAATCCGCCCGGCATTTTGGGCATGTTTTGCATCATTTTAGCCATATTCTTTTTATTGCCCATCATTTTCATCATTTTTGATGTTTGTTCAAACTGTTTGAGCAACTTATTTAATTCTTGAACCGAGCGACCGCTACCGCGAGCAATTCGCTTTCTACGGGAACCATCTAACAGTCTTGGGTTTTCTCTTTCTTCGGGAGTCATTGACTGAATCATCGCTTCAATATGTTTAAAAGCATCATCATCAATATCTACATCCTTAATGGCTTTCCCCACTCCGGGAATCATGCCCATTAAGTCTTTTACATTACCCATTTTCTTAATCTGACCAATTTGATCTAAGAAATCGTTGAAATCAAACTGATTTTTAGCAATTCGCTTTTGGAGTCTTCTGGCTTTTTCCTCATCATACTGCTCTTGTGCTCTCTCCACCAAAGAAACCACATCCCCCATTCCAAGAATACGGTCGGCCATACGCTTCGGATAGAAAACGTCTAAAGCGTCCATTTTTTCGCCGGTACCCACAAACTTAATGGGCTTATCTACAATTGTACGGATAGATAAAGCAGCTCCACCACGAGTATCACCGTCTAATTTAGTTAAAACAACTCCATCGAAGTCAATGCGCTCATTAAAGGTTTTAGCAGTGTTTACCGCATCCTGACCCGTCATTGAATCCACTACAAAAAGCGTTTCTGATGGATTAATGCCTTTTTTAACGGCAGAAATCTCCTCCATCATTTTTTCATCCACAGCCAAACGTCCGGCGGTATCAACAATTACCACATCATGACCTTTAGACTTGGCTTCTTTAATGGCCTTTTGAGCAATATCAACCGGGTTTTTATTTTCCTTGTCGGAATAAACCTCAACACCAATTTGCTCACCCACTACGTGAAGCTGATCAATTGCGGCAGGTCGATAAACATCGCCTGCAACTAAAAGAGGATTCTTGCCTTTCTTCTTCTTTAAAAGGTTTGCCAGTTTTCCCGAGAAAGTAGTTTTACCGGAACCTTGCAAACCGGCAATTAAAATTATTGCAGGATTTCCACTTAAGTTGATATCAACTTGTTCCTCCCCCATGAGTTTGGTTAACTCATCGTGGGTAATTTTAGTAAATAATTGACCGGGAGAAACAGAAGTTAATACATCCTGACCGATGGCTTTCTCTTTTACTGTGTCGGCAAAAGCTTTGGCTGTTTTATAGTTAACATCGGCATCTAATAAAGCACGGCGAATTTCTTTGGAAGTTTCCGCCACATTTACTTCAGAGATTTGCCCCTGACCTTTCAGTACTTTTAGTGCCCGATCTAATTTATCCGATAAATTTTCTAACATCCTTCTTGCAATTATTTTGACTGCAAAATTACAGATTCTGCTTTTGTTAAAAAAGAGGAATTAAGGCTTGTTTAGGGTAGAGAGTTAGGTCACCAAATCATTCAAATAAATAGAAGTTACTACTAACTAATGTAGATGAACAATACCATTTTCAATATTTATATGGGCTGATAAGTCACTGATCTTTTTTATCAAAAAGGAGCATTTTCTTCCACTTGCCCAAGTAGCCATTTAATGTCTTCTTCAATAATTTCATCCAACTCATTAAATTTAATTCTTTTGGCGTGCTTCCCCTTGCCACTGAACTTTAATCTTGGATGATTGATTTGCGCAAGATGGTGCACATAAAGCATACAGCTATTGCTACTTCCCTCTTGAATTCCGCAAAGCACATTGTTGCTTCCACCTCTCGTAAACAATACTAACTTTACTTTTGCACCACCGAGAATATTTTCTTCTATATCCTCAAATTGATCAATTATAATTTCTTTCAGGCGAACTGCCATTTCTTTGGCTTTATCGCTTTTAAAAATTTGGGTGAATGTGCTCATTTTAACTAAAAAAGATTTAACTACTTCTTCAAAACTTCTACAAAGTTTCAAATTAATATTCAAATCAAAAACTTCTGCTAAAGTGTTTCACTCAAGCTTAACTTTCAACCCACCATTCCTCAATAAATTGATCGTTTTCATTGTATGAAAAAGTTATCCTCTTATCACTTAACCTAAAATTGTAAGTTTTAAGAATTGTATCATATTCAAAATAGATTAGCTTCTCTAAAGTATCTACTTCAAAAGTACCTTCCTTTTCATATCCTAGTCCACGAGCAGTAAAATTGCCTTGAAAATCATCTATTATTTGATCTGATTTTAAAATAATTGAATCACAACACTGAATTGATAAATCTGAGACTCCATCAACTGATCGAGCTTCTAACTTCCACTCATTTAATATACCTTACTCCTCAAGTGGATCCTTATCTTGAGTCTGCTGATTTGGCACTAAAACTTCATCTTCCTCCTTTTTACAAGCAGAGAAAAATATTAAAATGGAAATAAGGGTTAATAATAATGGTTTACTCCTCATCTGATTTATATTTAGTCAACTCAAATTTACCACTGTACCTTCTATTAGAAATTAAGCACAGATTATATGTAAGTTAAGAATACTAGAAATAAAAAAAGGGAGCCGAAGCTCCCTCTTAACCTTCAAAATAAATCTATTTATTTAATAATCAAACGCTTTACGCTATGAGCATCATCTTTGATAATACGAACAAAGTAGATACCTTTTGATAATTCGTTCAAATTAATGTTTTGAGTGCTTACACTATTTAATCGAACAGATTTAACAATTTGTCCACCTAAATTCATTACTTCTAAAGACTCAGGGAAACCATCACCATCGTAAGAAAGTGTTACTTCTCCATTCGATGGATTAGGGTAGATATTAATGGCACGATCCAATTGGTCATCCATCTCTTCAATGCTTGTTGCAAGGTTTAATGGAACCAAAGCACCACCTGAAGCAAGTGCTACATACAGTCCAAATGCAGGATCATTAGAGTTGTTTGTTGGATCTGCAAAACCCGATGCTAGAACTGTGATAGCAGCTCCACCCAAATTTAAGGTACTTAATGGTGCATTAAAAGAAGCGATTGGCGTTGAAGACGTCGCATCCGCTATTTCTAACACATAATCATTTGTAGACAACTCCAAGTAACCATCAAACTCAGAATATGCAATATCGTCTACTAACTGTCCTGCCGGTACAGAAGTTTCATTTACATCTACATTTGGCGCATCCGTTGATCCGTGGTAAACCAATACGTCGGTTTCTGTTGCTCCGTTTGCTGATGTTTCTCTACCGCTTGCAAATACATCTAAATTAAATGGTGTTGCAGGGCTGTAGCCGCTTGGACTTACGATTCCATTTGCAACTATAATATAGGTGCTGTCCTCCTCTAAAGTAAAGGTATATTGAGCTAAAGCGCCTGCTGTATCTGTACTTGCTGAGTCTGCAATACTCACTACAAATGGAACTCCTGCTTGCGCATCTACAAAAGGACTCGCCGTTCTAAACTCAAAGTCATCTAGCAATACTCCATCGTTTAACCATACGTCTACCTTACTTGCTGCTAAATCTGCTGAATTGTGTATCACTTGTACTCTAGCAGTTGGTATTGGCAATTCAGGTAAAGCTAATAATGGTCCACCTGCTGGCAAGTGCTGCAAATAAACCAAATGATGCTCCATTTGAATTTTGTGTTGAATCTAAAAATCCGGATGCTAAAACAGTTATTGCTAACCCTCCGGTATTCAGAGTTTGTAATGGTGCACTGTAGTTGGCTACGATTGTACTGTTTGCTGAATCTCTTACCTCAATTGTATAATCGTTTACGGCTAATTGTAAATATCCTGCGAAATCACTGTAAGAGGCATTATCTACAATTGTTCCGGCAGGTACTGAAGTTTCTACAACATCTACTGTAGGCGCATCTGTTGATCCGTGGTAAACCAATAC
>DIAJ01000009.1:31819-101364 GCA_002415785.1 Flavobacteriales bacterium UBA5081 | reverse complement strand
ACTAAAAAGGGGAAGCTTTCAATAGCTATTTGATAATTGGGTTCATTCGACTGGGACGTTGGCGTTTCAGAAGATTCGCTTTTTGACTCTGTCGTCTGGCAACTTAAAAATGTAAGTCCGAGCAGGAATATTGTCAAGGTTCTCAATGTCATTTTTTTAATTGTGCACAACGACCCGGCTATGCGCAGTGCGGGATTGAAAAGCCGAAACCTTCAATCTTGCACAAACTGTAGCCAAAGCTGCGTTTTGTGTTTTTAAATTTATTCAACAAAAACGTCAAATCGGAGCTTTGGTGGGCTAAAAGCACCAGCCTTTCGTTTATCTCTTCAGCCCGCATTGCGTATAGGTTTTGTTGGCAATAGTTTTTTTCTTTTTTCTATCTCTTCAATCAGGTCATTTGCTCTTAAAGGCGAAATACTTAGTTCTCGTCCATTATTCAATCTGATAACTATGACATCTTTAGACAGCCCGTAAATCCATTGTCCAAATTCCTGTGTTTTAATATCTTTTATATCCGATAGCTTGACTGTCATTTTCTTAAAGTAAGCGAATCGAGCTGTGAATGTTGTTTCGTCAAGCTTATAAAAAGTAAAATTCCAAGTGACAATTGAGAAAGTCCAAAAGAAGATTGTAGCGATTATAAGCGGCTCTGCTGGTGGAATCACTTTTCCAAATTCAACACCTGAAAGTCTCAATACAGTCAGGATAGTAATTATAAAAGTTGGTCCACCGAGTAGAAATTTACCCATCCAATCCTTTTTAGTTTCAAATCTGATTTCGTTCATTTCAAATTATTGCCAACGGTTTGGCTATGCGCAGTGTCCCGTAGGGCATTGCGTATAGGTGTTGTTGTAGCACGTTTTTATTTTTATATGTGCATCATTATTCGATACTTATTCAAGTCAGAACAACTCTTGTGAAAATCACTTCGATTAACTCTTACACATTCTATTATCTCTAAAATCTCAGTCTCTGTTAATTCCTTTTTAGAGTCGATCTGATAAACTTCCAATTCAGGAGCAAGTCCAAGTATTATTTTTAGTTCAACCTGTTTACCATTTTCTATTTCAAAGTCTAGATTGAAGTTGTCATAGTTAATAGCCCTTACTTCAATTCTATATTTTCCGTTCTCAAGTTGAAGTTCTGTCTCCCCGTTAAATTCTGAAATCAGGTTGGTTTCAGCTTGACTTTCAAGGTTTATCACCTTGATATTCGCGAACATTACAGTGTCGCCTTGATTGTTAAGTAATTTAAATACTGAATTTCGACTTTCAAGATTCTTGGTCTGTGTATAGGAACATGTGTCTTCTATATTTTCAAACTGAAACCAATACTCATAAGCAAACTCTTCGTTTTTATCAACATTGTTCAAATGCCATTTTTGTCCAAGACACTGAATGGAAAATAGGATTGATATTATGAAGACTGTCTGTTTCATGCTAATGTGCTACAACGGTCAAGTATAAGCGTAGTGCGGGATTTCGGAGCGATTTACTGTCCGCCCACCCGCAAAGTTTATTAAGAGTAAAAAGCATATTTTTAGCAGTTCAGCCCGCATTACGCTTATACAATGTTAGCCCACGTTTTCATTTTCTTCAATCGATTCTTTCTCCACAGTATCAATTACTTCTATGTTAATTCCACTTAATTGTCTTTTCAATTCTTCAACTACAAGTTCTACCCGTTCTTCCATAAATTGGTCAAGAGCATTTGACGGCATTTCGTCCATTCTCGCCCAAGTTAGGATTTGTTTTGGGAGCAGATGAGAGTCGATAACACTTTCAAAATTTGGGTTCTGGTCGTATTCCTTGATGTAT
The DNA here is from genome assembly GCA_002415785.1 of Flavobacteriales bacterium UBA5081. GTDB lineage: Bacteria > Bacteroidota > Bacteroidia > Flavobacteriales_E > Vicingaceae > UBA5081. The sequence goes on along the minus strand of DIAJ01000009.1, from coordinate 99,547 downwards.
TCTAACGGATTCTTGTCGCTAATCTCCAAGTTTGTCAACTGTGTGAGATATGCAATATTCATTAAACTGTTATTGTCGAGCTGATTGTCTGCCCTGTTGTTTGAAATGTAGTTAGTCGGGAAAATATGATGCAGATTTGGCTTGTCTGTTGAAAAGAAAAAATTGTCAACGTTTACGTTTCTATCTGTGTACTTCCAATCTTTTGGACATTTGTGAGAGTAAAGCGATAGAATTGCTCTTGAAATTCGTCCTTTTGAACTATATGATGATTTTCTTAAAGTATCCTTGTCTATTAGGAATCTGCCAAACCTTTGTTCATTATCATACTTCTCTCCATTCAAAAGACTTATGTGTTGATTGATGTCTCCTGTATTACTGAGTAAATCGTCTCTGTGCAACGAATGGAACCAAAAATATTTTTTCAAAAAATCATAGTTAGGAGTAGCGTTTTTGTAGAAGTAGTTTGCAACCGTTAGGTAGAAATAACGATATGGAATAAGTTGAGGACCTTTTAAGTTTAGGGTATTCTCAAAGAAATCAAATGTTTTGAGAATTGCCTTTTTAGCAGAATCCCAAATACTTTCTATTTGTTCCGTTTTGATGTCATTTAAATATCTTGGCGTAATGTTATGGATGCCTGAATTTTCAATGTTTTCACGAATTAGAACAGCAATTATTTGGAGATAGTCGAAATCGTCAATTTGCAGATAATTACTGTTATTGACTTTTTTAAAATCATCAATTAGGTCTCTGAGGTAAAAGCCTTTATCAGTCTCAGATTTAGGTCTAAATGTTTTTGCAACGACAATATCAAAGATGTCAAGTGGTTTTCCTGCTTGATTTATTCGTTCAAATATTTGGCAGACTTCTGCGACTTTAATACCCTTTAATTCTATAAATGAAATACGGTAGTTACTTAGAACCTGCTGAACTTTTCTAAGTTCTACCCAATAAGGATGATTGTACTGTTGAGCAACATCTGGATGGTTGACAATTTTTTGTTGAATCGTCTCAAAGTTTTGCTTTACGTCAAGGAGTTTGACAATTAGACCGTCATCATATTTTTTCTTCCTACCGATATTCCTTTTGAAAGCTCCATCTCTGTCGTCAATTTCGTTCCAATATAGGAATCGCTTTTTGTAGCTTTCATCATCAGTTTCGTCTTCACTCTCTATTGTCAAGTCAATGTATAGGGAAGGGTTGAAACCATCACGACCTTCAATTTGTCCACCGTACAGAGAAGTTAGAAGTGAAGTTGTTCTTTGCTGTCCGTCAAGTAAGTATTGATATTCACTTCTTGTAAAATGCTCGTCAGCTATTTTATGTCCACCAATTTGTCTGTGATTTTGCAGTTTTAAATCGGTTTTCCAAACTAAGATGCTCCCAAGAGGGTAGAACTTGTAGATACTGTCCCACAGTTTTTTAACATTTTCTTCTTCCCAAACTACGTCTCTTTGGAAAGTCGGAATTTGGTAATTCTGATTTTTCAGTTCGTCAAGATAGGTTGTAATTCCCTTGTCCGTTGGTTTTATTCTGTCTGTAAAATTCATTCTCTGTCGTTTCTTTTAATGTGGGCTAACAATTGGCTAAAACACACTAGTGTGTTTTATCTACCTTATGTCTGTTGCTTCAAAAATAATGAATCCAAAGGACTTTTAATGCCTTCAAGGTTTTTTTTGGCCACATGTGCATAACGCTCAGTGGTTTTTACACTTGAATGGCCTAACAAACTTTGTATGTACCTCAAGTCTGTATTGCTTTCTAGCAAATGGGTCGCAAAGCTATGACGAAGCATATGTGGGTGTATCTTTTTCTTCAGTTTTGCCTTTCGTGCTGCTTTTTCCAAAATTTTACATACACTCGTGCCGCTATATTTCCGCTGATGTGCTCCTTCAAACAAATACTCCTTAGGTCGATAAATTTTATAATAGGCTCTCAACTCTTTTAACAAATAATCGCTTAATACAGTAATCCGATCCTTCGATCCCTTACCTTCCCTTACGTGGATGACCATTCGATGACTATCAATATCCGTTATCTTTAAATTCAATAACTCACCTCTTCTTAAACCGGCTGAATACAACAATGAAATAATACATCGATGTTTAATGTTTTTCGTTACTTCAATCAAAACCTTAATCTCCTCAATAGACAATACTTTGGGAAGCAATTTTTTCCTCTTCGGTCGCTCAATGGAATAAAAGCGATTCGGCATACCCATTACATTTTCATAATAAAATTTAATAGCATTAATAGTTTGATTTATCATGCTTATAGAACAGCCTTTTTGCTGAATCATTAAAAGGTAAGACTGAATCTCATTTTCAGTGATTTTAACTAAGGAGAGCCCTTTGTAATGATTAATGAATCGTTCAAAAAGAGAAACATAGGTTCGAGCAGTTTGAAGCGAATAATGACCCAGTTCCAATTGATCTAAATATACCTTAGGGCAAGCCCTCCAACCTACGGCTAATTTGCGAGAGCGAAAATCTTTTAAAGAAGTGATGCCTTCTCCATTTCCTTTCGACTTTCCGGTAAACTGCTGAAGATTAATCCATGCAATTCCCCTAAAGGTTTCCATAATTAAGTTGAAATTCTCTTTCGTATTTCTAAGGTAATACATCCCAAACTCTTCACTCCACTTTACACCGTCAACACCCTTTAAAATACTATCAATTAAACGACTAGTAGTAAATTTCAAACCAATTTGTTTTTTACCGTCAATTAGTAAATGCTTGAGTGTAATTGAAATCATTTTACATATTTAGAGATAAAAAGAAAATGTAATAGTGAATTATGCGTATATTATGCGAATAAAATTTGAATAAAAATGGACGAAAAAAGAGTTTGCCCCATTTGTGATGCTCCTATTAAAGGAAGAGCCGATAAAATCTATTGCTCCCTGGCTTGTAAATCAGCACACCAATATGAAGTGCGTCAAGAAAAAGATAAGTTTTTCCTGAAAGTAGATCGGCAATTGAAAAGAAATAGAAAAATTCTAAAAAAATACAACCGAAACGGCATGACAACTCTTAGGAGAAAAGTGCTGCATCAAGAAGGTTTCAATCCAAATTACTTTACCCACTATTGGAAAAATAACAAAGGCGACTTATACCTCTTTTGTTACGATTATGGATTCCTAAAACTCAAAGAAAAAAACAGTCAACAAATCAAAGAAAAATACCTAATCGTTGAATGGCAGAACTATATGGAGAATAATAACAATTAAGAGGCATATTTAAAACCCAAACAACACCCTTTTGCTGTAGTATCCCATTTTTAATTGCTCATTGTCAATTATCATTAGTCATTTTCCATTAGTCATTCCCTTTATTCAACTATCTTTGCCAAAAATATTTCACTATGCTTTGCATTCACCATCACTCTACCGACCCTTATTTTAACATTGCTACCGACGAATACATTTTTAAACACTTAGAAGAAGATTGCTTCATGCTATGGAGAAACGACAATGCAATCATTGTTGGCAAGCATCAAAACACCTTGGCGGAGATTAATGTGGATTATGTAAAAGAAAAAGGCATTAAAGTGGTTCGCCGACTTTCCGGTGGTGGTGCTGTTTACCACGATTTGGGCAACCTCAACTTTTCTTTTACGCGTACCGGTGAAAACTCCGAGGTTGTTGACTTTCAACGCTACACAAAACCCATTATTGAAGTACTTCAAAAACTTGGTGTCGACGCCAAATTTGAGGGTAGAAACGATATCACCATCGACGGTAAAAAGTTTTCCGGTAATGCAGAACATGTGTTTAAGAACAAAGTATTGCATCACGGCACAATTCTCTACTCTTCAGAAATGAAAGACGTTAGCGGTGCATTAAAAATCAGTCCGCTTAAGTACAAAGACCGAGCGGTGAAATCCATTCCCAAAAGGGTAACCAATGTGAAAGATCATTTAAAGGAAGAATTGAGCTTAGAAGATTTTACCGAAATGATTATGGAACACATTATAGCCACGCACGAAGACTGTAAGCGCTATGAGTTTACGGAAGAAGATTTGGCAGCCATTCAAAAAATTCGCGATGAAAAATACGCTACTTGGGATTGGAATTTCGGTCATTCACCCAATTACAATTTCCGTCAAGGTGTACGCACAGAAGGCGGAACACTAGAAATGAATTTAGAGGTAAAAAAAGGTATGATTAAAGAAGCTAAAATTTACGGCGACTTTTTCGGTTCTAAGCCCATTGAGGAGTTTGAGAAAATGCTCACCAACTGCAAGCACGATAAAGACGAAATTCGAGAAAAATTGGAAAAAGTGAATATCGATGGCTATTTTCACAAAATAACGTTAGAAGATATTTTGTCTGCAATGTTTTAACGCATATTGACTTATTCAAAAATATTTCAGTTTTTTGGATGTATGAATCTAAGTAAACAACCGAAAATAAAAATCTACAAAGACAAATGGGATTATGCAATTGAAGGAATCGGTTTTGCTGCCGTTTTCTTTATGTTGCTCTACCCTACTGTTTATTATACGGAACTGCCCGCGGAAATTCCCATACATTTTGGCGCCGACGGTAAGCCCGATAATTATGGAAGCAAAGCTACTTTGTGGACGCTCCCCATTGTTGGAACAATCATTTTTATCGGAATTATTTTGCTGAATCGCTATCCGCATGTTTTTAACTATCCGGTTAAAATAACAGCAGAAAATGCAGCAGAACAATACAAAAAGGTCAGCCGATTATTGCGCTTGGTAAATAGCCTTGTAGCTATTGTGTTTGCTTATATTTTGTATTCAACAGTTCAAACGGCTTTGGGACATCAAAATGGCTTAGGCGGATATTTCTTATGGATTTTCATTGTTCTCATGAGCCTTCCATTGGTAATTTATTTGATTAGTTTGGGTAAAAAATAAAACTGCCGACTATTAATAAGCCGGCAGATTACTCTTTTATTTATCAATTGCCCCTAACACTCGCTTCATAAATAGGTTGGCGGCTTCTTTTTCCGTCATTCCGGTTTTTACCAACTGATGAACTACTTTTGCTCCATAGAGATTCGACAATAGTTCTCCTAACACATCTAACTCTTCATCTTTTAAACTACTGCTCTCTGAAATGTGCTCCAATAACTCTATCGCCTCTTCTACGTAATCCTCATCGTTTTCTTGGATAAAACCGTGTATATGTTTAATTAGCGGTAACTTCATCGATCAATTCTTTTAAAACATCTGCCTTATTGGTTTGAACTTGTTTTACTAACTCCCCACCTTTAAAGGCCGCAAAAGTAGGTAAGTTGTTTACATCAGCCAGCTTTCTGGATTCAGGAAATTTTTCGGCATCCACCACTAAAAAAGTAGCATTTTCATTCTCACCGGCCATTCTTTTAAACTTTGGTTTCATTAATCGGCAGTTTCCACACCATCCAGCTGAATATTGTACAATTACTGTATCTGATTCTTGCAGCTTAGCTGCTAAGTTATCTTCTTCTAATTCGGTATACATATTTTTAATTTTTAATTTTTAATTCTTAACTCTTAATTCTTCTTAAGGTAATCCATTACTCCATCTCGATTTTCCGCCATTGCTTCTTTGCCTTCTTCCCAATTAGCAGGGCAAACTTCTCCGTTCTTTTGTACATGAGAATAAGCGTCAATTAGTCGTAAAAAGTCGTTCACATTTCTACCTAAAGGCATGTGGTTTATTCCTTCGTGAAAAACAGTTCCTTCTTCATCGATCAAATAAGTGGCACGATAAGTTACATAATCACCTTTGATTAAGTCGGCATCTAATTTCTCATCATACTCCACTTCTTCAACATCTAAAATATCGAGAATGGAAGCCAAATTTCTATTGCTATCTGCAATAATATCATAAGTTACACCTTCAATCCCTCCATTATCTTTTGATGTATTTAGCCAAGCAAAATGTACTTCAGGAGTGTCGCAAGAAGCACCAATGACCATGGTATTTCTCTTTTCAAACTCTTTTAAAGCTGCTTGAAATGCATGTAACTCTGTCGGACAAACAAAAGTAAAATCCTTTGGATACCAAAAAAGTAATACCTTTTTATTGTTTTTCTTCGCTTCTTCAAATACGTTGATTTCTTTCGTGTCTCCCATTTCGTTCATGGCTTTAACACTGATATTTGGGAATTTTTTACCTACAAATGACATATTATTAAATTTTTAAATGATTTCTGAGACAAAATTAGACCTACAATTCAATTGACACAAACGAATATTTCTATACTTTTGATAGACAAAATCTATTAAATGAATTTTCAACAACTAGAATACGCCTTAGCTTTACATGAGATCAAGCACTTTGCTAGAGCTGCCGATCAATGCAATGTAACTCAAGCTACTTTAAGCGCGATGTTAAAACGTTTGGAAGAAGAAATTGGCTATTCGCTCTTTGACAGAAGTGCTCACCCCATACAAGCTACAGAAGAAGGCATTCACTTTATGCAATTGGCTGTAGATATTTTAAACAAAAAAGAAGAGATTCTATCTTTAAAAGAAGATGAGCAGAAAGAATTAGTTGGCGAACTTCGGTTGGGAATTATTCCAACTGTTTCAAACACATTGCTACCGCTTTTCTTAGCAGACTTCATAAAAGAAAATCCAAAGTTAAAACTACAAATCATAGAGCTAACAACGGAAGAAATAATCAGTCAACTTAAAAACCGTCAACTTGATTTAGGCATACTATCTACTCCCCTGCCGGAAGATTATCACAATTTAGAGGAGGTAATTCTATACTATGAATCCATGATGGTTTATGGAGTTGATGATAATAAAAAAGAGTACATAAGTTCGGCAGACGTAAAAGGCGGACAAATATGGTTATTGGAAGAGGGACATTGTTTTAGAAATCAAAGTTTAACCATTTGCGATATTCAAGAAAAAAAACTCAAAGAGCAGCAGTTAGAATTTAAAGCTAACTCCTTTGAAACCTTAATCAACTTAAGTGATCAATTTGGCGGATTTACACTAATTCCCGAACTATATTTTAAAAATTTATCGCCTCAGCGCAAAAAAAGAACCAAAGGCTTTAATGCTCCTATTCCAGTGAGAGAAATCAGTTTAGTAGCCAATCAACCGCTTCAAAAGAAGAATGCAATGAGAAAACTGTCAAAACTCATACAGTCAACAGTTCCTCAGCTTTTAGAGAGTTCAAAGCATCCTAATAAAGATTTGGATATTATACATTTTTAGCTTTTTATGACGCTTAGATAATTCCTAAAGTATAATGCCGATATAGATTTTAAGGAGCAATTTTTTGCGACAATTAAAATCATAATCGGTATTATTTCGATGTGATAAAAATGATTGAAAATGAATTCACTTTAATTTTAGGCTACCTTTGTGACACTACTCAGAAACATTATAAACGCATTGTTCAACAAACTATTACTTTCTAAGCAATTTCTGCTTTTTTGTATTGTACCTGTACTATTTGTAACTGTTGTTTATCTCTTACACCTTTCAATTGGAAATTTTCACCAATTATCTATCGACCCTGAATACGCTCTACTATACAATGGTATTGTTGTAGGAACAGGTACTTTTGCTATAAACTTTATAGATCATCCGGCAACTCCACTGATTTTTATTATAGGCTTTGCTGCTAGAGCATACCATTTACTTTTCGCTGAACTACCCTATTTGCATGACTTTTTAAATAATCCGGAGACTTATATTAAAGCTGCAAACTTTTTAAATGTTCTTCTGATCGCTTTTACATTAAGCTTTTCAGCAATTAAAATTCATAAGTATTCTAAATCAGTTTTATTGGCTATTGGCTTTCAGCTAGCTTTATTTGCAAACCATACTACCGTTGGTATCAGCAGCAGACTAATTCCGGAGGCAAGTATGATTATCCCGCTTGCATTAATTGTAACACTTACAATTAAATACATTTATTCATCAGAGGAAAATGTACCGAAAAAGTACTTATGGCAATTTCCACTAATAATAGCTTTTGGAGTTGGGTGTAAACTTTCATTTGCCCCTATGCTTCTTTTTCCATTTATTCTCTTAAAAACTAATTTAAGAGAAAAGTTAAGATTAGCATTATACAGTTTTCTTTTCTGTGCAATTTTTGCTTATCCGATACTTACTAACTTTAAAACTTCATTTCAATGGTTTACGAGCATTGTATCTCACAGTGGAATGCATGGAAGCGGTGAAAGTGCCTTTATTAATTGGGAAGTAATTCCCTTAAACTGTAAACTGCTTTTTCAATTAGATCCCGTTTTTTGGGGTTTACTTTTCTTTAATATCATATTAGTAACAATTAATTTTTTTATTCCTTCATTATCTGCTTTCGGAAAAAGAGTAAGAAGAGCACAAACTTCAATTATTATAACAACATTGATAATTAGCGCTCTAACAATTAAACATTTTGCATACCACTACTTTATGCCTTTTTTATTTTTAAAGGTTTTTCTAGTGCTGCTTGCGGCCTTTTCAATTAAAGAGATTATTACAAATAAACTTAACTATAACCCAAAAAAAACTATACCTTCATTAACTTTTACTATTGCCTTAATTTTTGTCTTTTTTGAAGGTAGCTTAATACATCAAAATTATAATCAAAATGTAAATAGAAGAGCAACATTGGAACAATCCCATCGGGAGATAAAAAATAAAATAACTGATAGAAATGCTGCAATACTTGTAGATGCTCCCTACTGGGGTGGTCCATTTGAAGCATACGCTCATGCTTTTGGTTTTATGAAGACACATAAAAGAAAAACATATTATAAAACCGCATTAAAAGAAAAGTATGATAACTTTTATTGGTTTATTGGTTGGGATGACAATTTCAACCACTGGGATAATTTTGTTGGCTTTTCACACATTTTTAACAAAACCAATTCACTTTACATTTATAGCTACCACCCCGAAAATTATAAACTGATTAAAGAAAAACTAAATCAATTCACTTCAAATAATTACGAAGTAAACAGTAAAATTTTATATCAAAATAATGATTCAACTGAAAAGTTAATATACATACAGCTAGAATAACTTAAGTGAATATAGATTAGCTAATACACTACAAACCTCTCTTCAGTCATTTCCTGCATGCTGTACTTCAAGCCTTCTTTGCCTAGACCGGAATCTTTTACTCCACCATAAGGCATGTGGTCGATTCTAAAACCGGGAGAGTCATTAAAAATGATTCCTCCAACTTGAAGCTGATCTACGGCAAGTTTAAAATGGGCTAAGTTATTTGTAAAAACCCCTGCTTGCAAACCATAACGAGAATCATTCACCGCTTTTAATCCTTCTTCAAAGCCATCTACCTTTTCTAAAACTGCAATAGGAGCAAAAGCTTCTTCTGAGTATATTTTCATCTCTCTATTGGTATTCGTAAAGACTGTCGGCGCAATCAATCGACTTTCTTCGTCCAATACATTACCGCCCAATAAAACTTCAGCCCCTTGCTTTTTGGCCTCTGCTATCCACTCTTTTGTTCTTTTAAAGGCATTCTCGTCAATTAAAGGACCTACCCATGTTTTTGCTTCATTGGGATCACCTACTTTTAGTTTCTCCGTTTCCTGAATAAAGACTTTTTTAAAAGACTCAAAAATAGCTTTATGAACAAAAATCCGTTGAGTAGAAATACAAATCTGCCCCGCATATAAAAAAGCGGCTTTAGCCAACTTTTCTGCCGACTCTTTTACACTTACATCAAGATCAACTAATGCAGCGGCATTGCCTCCCAATTCTAAAACACATTTTTTCTTTCCACAAATCGACTTTAAGTGCCAACCCACCTTATCGCTACCGGTAAAAGAAAGCATTTTAGGTCGCTCGTCTCTTACCAACTGCTCAGCGACTTCTATTTTACAATTTAGCACATTAATCACTCCAAGAGGAAAACCAACTTCCTGCATCATTTCTGCCAAAGCAAATGCCGATAATGGAGCTTGTGGTGGTGGCTTAACAACCAAACTACAGCCAACGGCTAATGCAGGAGCAACTTTGTGCATCAACAAGTTTAGTGGGAAATTAAAAGGTGTAATACAAGCAACTACTCCAACTGGAAAGTGCTGAGTAAAAGCCTTACGCCCTTCGCCATTGGCAAAATCCATTTGAATAACTTCTCCACTAAAGTGCTTTGCTTCCTCGATTGCGAATTGAAGGGTGCTCAATGAGCGTTCTAGTTCTGTTTCAGCATAAGTTCGAGGCTTACCGGCTTCAGCAACAATTAAATCAACCATTTGAACTTTATTTTCCTCCAACTTTTGAAGAAGTTTTTGCATTAAATTGACTCTTTCTCCAACAGAAAGCCTTCTATACACTTCAAAAGCAGCTTGAGCAGATTCAATTGCCTTGTTCATTTGCTGTTGAGTAGCATTGGGCAACTTGCTCAAGTTTTCACCGCTAAACTTATTTTTAACTTCTAAATAAGTGCCATCTCCATTGGAATACCATTCTCCATTGATGTAATTGGCATTGGCGTAATTGTTCATCTACATTCTTTTTGGATTCCTATAAAATTAACTAATTGCAAGATGGAAAGGAAACTTTTACTCACTTTCCTAAAGAGAAAAAATACTATCGCTCCAAAATATTTTTAGACTGTTCAATTCTTCGATAAATTGAATCAATTAAACGATCATAGAGTTTATCTTTTAAAAATTGATCCTCTACCCCAAAATCAATGTTTGGATTATCATTTACTTCAATTACATAAACTTCTCCCTTCACCTCTTTTAAATCAACACCGTACAACCCATCTCCAAATTGAGCAGCAGCTTTTAATGCGGTTTCAATCACTTTTGCCGGCACTTCACTCAAAGCCAATGCTTCGTAGTCGCCTTCTAATTCTTTGTTATCGGCTGTTTTCCAATTGTAAATTTGCCAATGCCCTTTCGACATATAATATTTACAAGCATACAAAGCTTGATTGTCTAATACGCCTATTCGCCAATCATAATCTGAATACAGAAAAGCCTGACCAATAACCATATCAGAACTTTTAAACAAATTCTGCAAAGCTTTCTCAGCTTCTTCTTTACTTTCAACCTTTGTTACTCCTAATGAAAAAGCACTGTCGGGTTGCTTTAACACCAATGGAAACTCAAGCTGATCAAGCATCTCTTTTTTAAAGTGGTTCTTTGTAAAAACAATGGTATCGGGCGTTTTAATCTTATTCTTTTTAAAAACTTCGTTCTGGTAAATTTTATTGGAGCACTTTAAAATCGACCAAGGATCATCAATTACCACCAAACCCTCAGCATAAGCCATACGCGAAAACTCATAGGTATGATTATTAACATTGGTAGTTTCTCGTATAAACAATGCATCAAATTCATTGATTTTATCAAAGTCTTTAGGGTGAATAAATTCTGTATATATACCTCTTTTATTGGCAGCGTCTTTTATTTTTTGAAGGGCTTTAGGACAAGAAGGTGGAGTTTCTTTCTTTGGGTTGATCAAAATTGCCAAGTCGTATTTATAATTGACTAGTTTCGCTTTGTTAAACCTCTTTTTGGCAAAATATCGTTTAGCAAATTCTCCTATGTATGGCAATTCGCTCTCCGGAAGCCGACTTAAGCTCAACACCTTTACCTCTTTTATGAAAGTGTTATTAGCATCTTTGTGAAAACTCACTTTAAAAAGTGGCGCTTCAATAATTTGATATAATTTCATTGCCAATCGACTGAACCCTTTTTGGACAGATTGACCAAAATATACATTCAACTCATAATTGGACACATTCACTTTTTTGAGTGCATCATCAATCAATTCTTTTAGCTCGGCTGTAACTGAACGAATGACATTGATCAGCTTAAAATCACTTATGGTTACAGCATTTGGAATTACCCTCTGATTTCGGGCTGTAGCCAAAAGAGAAACGTAATACCCAAAACTTTGATATTTATATGAAGTACAAAGATTAAAAACCCTTAAGTCTGTGTTATTATGGTAAGCAGGATTATTGATATACTCTTTTACAGGAACAATTTGAGCATTTACTGACTCAAACACCCACTGATGTGGCTGATTGATGACAATAATGTTTTGCAATGACTTCCGCTCTAAAAACAACTGCAAACTCATTTCCATTCGATAAGCATCTCTACCAATTTGATAGTAATCAGTTAACTTTTCTAAAAGGTAAAAGCCTCGCTTAGCATACCAATCTATTAATAATTGATTTTGAGCATCAACCTCTAAAAACAAACGTTCTTTTTGAAACTGTTTTGCAAAGTCAACTGCATAACTTAAGAGTAACTCACCAAATCCTAAGTTTCTAAAATCTTGATGAACTGCAATAGAATAAATGCGAATTGACCTTTTAAAAACAAAGAGAATTAAGGCTCCTGCAGCTTTCCCTTCCTCCGTTTCAGCGATAAAAACACTTTGGTTTTGACTACTTAAACTTCTTTTAAGAGCGACTAAACTGCTCTGTTGAAATTCGGGAAAAGACAACTTTTCAAGCGATTTAATAAACTCTAAATCATCAATATTTGCCTTGCGAACTCGATTCTTCATTCTATCAAACTATGGTACAATATTCTGAATTTAAAGTGAATCAAATGAATGTTTGAAAAAATAATTAGTTAAATTTTCAGCATCAAAACAAAGCAGACAAGATTGTTTTTGACAAGCTGCTAAACAATCTGTTATTTAAAGAGAATATCTGTGTTTTTTTGAGAAGGTTGTTTGCTACGATTAGAAAAAAAGCAATCACACCTTTGGGAAAACTACTGTATCTCCCCAGTATTCTTTAAACGCATTCATGGCTTCTGTTAGGTTCTCCAACTCTGAAGGTTTGCAGATATAAGAACTCGCATGATTTTTATAGGCCTCTCTAATGTCTTGAACAGATGAGGAAGTAGTTAACATCACTACAGGAATATGCTTTACTTCATCATTGGACTTTAATATTTTAAGCACTTCGTGTCCATTTTTGAAAGGTAAATTAATATCCAATAAAATTAAATCCGGTAATTGAGTTGTTCCTGCATTATTTAACACAAAGTCAACGGCTTCTTTACCATCTCTGGCAATGCTAAGTTCGTGATTCAAGTTACTATCTTCCAATGCTTCCGAAGTTAATAAAATATCTCCCTCATTGTCTTCCACCAATAAAACTTTCAACTTCTTCATTATACTATTCGGTTTGTAGTTAATACTCAAGTAGTAGGCATGCATAGCGTTTTGACATTTCATAAATATACGAAAAATGCCCTTGAATTGTTCAAACCGAAGTCAAATTAGAATCTTTCTAAATTATTTACGAATAAAAGTAAACATTAACCTATTAATGAAATACTTCTTGAACACAGAGAAAATAGTCATCAGTAGTGGATGATACTACCGAATCAGCAAACTAAACTTTTAACCGTTTTACTTTCTTGAAATGATTAAAACCATTTTTAATTTTTGGCTATGTTCTCCACCCACGGTTTCAACCGTGGGTGGAGAAAAAATGACTACAAAGTAGCTATTTTATTATATTAGGAATTTACTAAATGATCTGAATTGTCAAAAGACAGAGGTCAGCAGAACCCACAACTTCAGTGGTGGGTAACACTAAAGTACTAACAAAATAACCGTTTTAACGGTTTTCCTTTTCAAGAAATGAGCCAGCTCTGTTACGTCCTATTTTTTAATCGTAAAAAAGAAAGTACTGCCCTCGCCTACTTTAGATTTCACCCAAATTTCACCTCCTAATTTGTCGATGTTTTTCTTTACGATTGCCAAACCCATACCGCTGCCATCGTATTGCCCTTTTTTGTGTAGTCGTTGGAAAATCATAAAAATCTTCTCAAAATAATCAGAATCAATTCCAATTCCATTATCTGCAACGGCAATCTCCCAATCTTCTTTGCGTTCTTTAGCTGTAATTTTTATAAGCGGATTTACATCTGCCTTGCTGTATTTAATGGCATTGTTAATCAAGTTTTGCATTACTTGAGTTAATGGTCCTTTAAAAGTAGAAACCCTTGGCAAGTTTTTGTATAGAATCTTCACTTTCCGCTCTTCAATTGACTGTTTAAGCACTTTTCTAACGTCTTCTACCACCTGATTCAAGTCTACTTCTTCTTTACGTTCATTGTGTTTACCCACGCGAGAATATTCCAAAATATCTAAAATAATTTGCTTCATGCGCATAGCTCCATCTACTGCGAAATCAATGTACTTATGCGCCCTTTCATCCAATTGATCGCCATAGCGCTTTTCCAACTGACTTAAAAAGCTGCTGACCATACGAAGCGGCTCTTGTAAGTCGTGTGAAGCAACAAAGGCAAACTGCTCCAAATCGGCATTGGATATTGCCAACTCACGTGCTCTTTCTTTTAACTCTGTGTTCAACTCCTGCAATGAATCTTCATATTCTTTTCGATAAGTGATATCGGTAATTGCCCCTATTCCTCGAACTAAATCACCCTCTTTATTTCTAATGTAAGATCCTCTATCAATAACGTATGCATAATTTTCATCTGATTTTTTTATTCGATATTCAGCATACCACTTTGTAGCTTTTTTATCATTTACAAAAGCCTTATAGCTCTCATTAATCTTTTGGGCATCTTCTTCGTGCATTAAGCTAACAAGATAATCAAAACCATTTTTAATTTCACCCGATTGTATCCCAAAAAGGGTTTCGAATCCTTTTCCCCAATAAGATATATTTGTCAAAGCATCAAAATCCCATATCGCATCACTGGTCGCCTCAGCCACTTTCTCAAAGCGCTCGTTAGATTCTCTAATTTCTTCTTCAACCTTCTTACGCTGAGTAACATCTCTAAAGTAAACGGAAATCCCTTCTTTGCTTGGGTAGGCACTAATTTCGAACCAACGATTTATTGGTGCATAAAAATCTTCAAAATGAACCATGACTCCATCGTTCATAGCCTTATGATAAGCTCGATAGGACTCTAATTCTTTAGCATCTTCAAAAACTTCCCACAGATTTTTATTTAAGATTACACTCTTGGGAGTTTGCAATAGTTCTTCTGCTTTTTGATTCCAATAGGTAACCACCCAATCTCTATTAATCGAAAAGAATCCGTCTCCAATACTTTCCAAAATCTGATTTCGCTCTTCATAAGATTTCTCAAGGTTTTGCTTATAGATTCTACGTTTAATGGCATTGGCTAAATTAGAAGCCAAACTTCTCAAAAAGTTTACCTCAGCCGGATTCCATTCTCTTTCTATAGTGCAGTCATCAAAACCAATAAATCCGTAAAACTCCCCATCAATAAAAAGTGGAATAATGAGTACCGCTAATATATCTTCAAACTCCAGTTCTCTTTTAAAAGGAGAGTCCTTCATTTTACTCACTACCGCCTGAAAATAGCCAACTTCGTGCAATTCGCTCATAAAATCTTCAAAAATGTTCAACGACATATTCTGAAGGTTTGGATTGTTGATTTCCGGTTTAATGTTTTCTTTCGTCCACTCAAAGCGCTGTGAAGCCAATAGCTCGCCTTCCTCTGATTTGTGGTTTTGGAAATAATACAGTCGGTCTACTTCTACAGATCTACCGGCAAAAGCAAATACCTCATCGAGCACTTCATACCAATCATCTTCACTCAATAGTTTACCAATAATTTGAGTTAGAGCACTAAGCAACTCATTTTGGTAGTTAATTTCTTTTTCTTGAAGTTTTTTATCAGTTATGTCCTGTAAACTGCCATAAAAACGAATCGTTTTTCCATCTCTTTGTTCTACCTTTCCAATGGCATTTACCCAAACTTCATTGCCTTTAGCTGTAATTATAGGAACTTCGTAATCATACTCCTCCCCTTTCAGCATTGCATTCTCAACAATTTGAGTAATTTCATCTCTATAATCTTCTCTGTAAAAACTAAGCGCAGACTCTACTGTTGGTTTATAACTGTCATCAACCTCGTGAATTTCTTTAGTAATTTTCGAAAAATATACCTCTTTCTTTTCTAAATCAACCTCCCAAAACCCTAATCGCACTAAATTTGTTGCCGTTTCCAACAACTCCTCCAGCTCCTTCATTTCTGTTACATCTCTGCCATAAGCAAACACAAAACCTTCATCGCCAAAGGGGTTCGAAGAACTCCATGAAATCCATTTGTAATCGCCACTTTTAGTGCGGTAGCGGTTAACAAAGTTTCTAGCATTTCGCTCTCCACCAACGGTTTCAACATATTCGCTCATGGTTTTTGCCAAATCCTCAGGATGTAAGAATTCGTTAAAATCCTTTTCACATAACTCTTCTTCAGTGTAGCCCAAAAGCTTACAAAATGCAGGGTTTGCTTTTACAAAATGATTATTTGGTGAGGCAATCGCCATAATATCCGGAGAACTTTCAAAAAGCAAGCTCAACTCTTCTTCTTGTTTTTTTCGCTTAATCTCTGCTCCCAAAAAATCTTTTAAATGAGAAAATGGCTGCACCTTATCTAAGTAATCTTTAGAAAGCTTATTGCCAAAGAATACCAAACTACCAATCAACTCTTGATTGTGGTATAGTGGAATACCAATGGCCGATTTAAAATGTTTTTTCTTTGCCTCCACTCTTCGAATAAAACGCTCATTATCTCCAATATTATCCCATTGCTGTAACTTTCCACTTTGCCATACTGTTCCGGGAATTCCTTCTCCCTTTTTAAAGCTCTTTACATTTTTAGTTGACTTAATGAATGCTTTTGATTCTTTACTTACCCCTACATTGGCAACTAAGTTTAGTTGTTTGTTCTCAGCCCCCACCAACCAAATTTCTGCTCCTTCAAACTTGCCAAAAATGCTCAAATACTTTAAGCTTTTGTCTAGTGTTTGCTTTAATGTATTCTTCTGACGGAAATAAGCAGCCAACTGCTGTTCCATGCTATTTCGAATGCTTTCAATTTTCCGCTCGGTTATGTCTCTTAAAATTCCCACCATTCGAAAAGGGGCACCATTTTGGTCTCTTTCAACCTGACCTTTCTCCAGCACCCAAGCATAAGTTCCATCGGCTTTTAAAAAGCGATATTCTATATCCCATTGCTTTTGTTTAGGATTGTTTAAGAACCTAGAAAGACTTTCATCAACTGCCTTAATGTCTTCCGAATGAATCAATTTCTCCCATTTCTCTAAGGTTGTTTTAATGACCGACATCTCATGTCCGAAAATTCGACTAAAGCTCTTTCCCCAATAAAAATGATCTGCCAAAATATTCCAATCGTAAATGGCGTCGTTGGTTAGCTCATTCACATGTTCAAAGCGGGCAATGTTACTTTTTAGCTCTTTTTCAAATTGAATTCTTTCTGTAATGTCAATTCCCATGCATTGAATTTCAGATGGTTTTCCGGCTGCGTCTAAAACGCAAACAAAATCCCATAAAGTAGTTACAATGCTACCGTCTTCCTTGGGTTTATCTATTTCTACCTTAAATACTTTTTCAGGGCTGTGTATACAAGCCTCTACTACTTCAATTACTCTTGGGTGGTGGTGCTCACAAATAGAAGGAAAACAACTTTTCCCTATAGCATTCCCATCGGGATAAAGCCAAAGAAAATCCTCTAAAAACTTTTTATTGACATAAGAATAGTTGCCCTCCATATCGGTACGAATCACATAATTGGTCTGTGAATCATAAAAACCACGGTAACGCGCCTCACTTTCTTTCAACTCCTTTTGCGTTTCCATCATTTCGGTTACATCAGCACTGTTCACTACAATGCCATTTATATTCTTATCTTCAATAAGATTTATGGCCGTACTTTGAATCCAACGCCAACCGTCTTTGTACTTGAATCTAAATGGGGGAGTTTTTATTCTTTCTTCAACATTCAATCGATTAAACTCTTCATGCACCCAAGCTTGATCATCGGGATGAATAAAGTCTATGGCTTTTTTACCGATTAAGCCTTCATCGGTTATACCCGTATAAATGTTATAGTTTGGACTAAAGTACTGATAAGTTCGATCAGCATTTAATACAGCTATCAATTCAGAACCATCCTGCACCAATGCCTTAAAGCGCTTTTCGCTGGCTTTAATTTTTTGCTGAGCCAACACTCTTGGAGTTACATCTCTAAAGTTGTCAACTATGCCCCCAACCGCCGGATCATGTAGCATGCTGGTAATAATAGCTTCCGCATAAATGAAA
Organism: Flavobacteriales bacterium UBA5081; assembly: GCA_002415785.1. Lineage (GTDB taxonomy): Bacteria > Bacteroidota > Bacteroidia > Flavobacteriales_E > Vicingaceae > UBA5081. Next base: position 81,480 of record DIAJ01000009.1, on the reverse strand, counting down.
TGTCCGTTTTTATGTCGTACTCTTGCAATATCGGGTGGTTGTGGTATCCCCGGATTATTAATTGCTATTTCAACTACATTTCCAATTTGATGAAAATCATCATCATGCACAATATCCACTAATCTTAGCTTTAGTGCTTCTTCAACAGAATAACCTAAAACATTCTGAATGGAAGGAGAAACGTACTTCGTGCTGCCATCGGAACCTAAAATGGCCACGGCATCGCCTCCATTTTCCACCAGAGCTTCATAGCGTCGACGGTTTTTAGCGAGTTCATCTTTTGTTTTCTTTTGTTCGGTTATATCGTTAAAAACGACTACCGCTCCGTTAATTTCTCCTTCGTCGATGATTGGAGTTGAAGAATAACGAACATAAAAAGAACTACCCTCTTTTCTCCAAAAAACATCTTCCTCTACCCTACAAGGTCTCAGTTCTTTTTTAGCTTGATAAATCGGGCAATCAACTTCTTCAATCTTCTTATCATCAATGGACTTATAGTGAATCAACTCATGCATATTTTTTCCAATGCACTCATTCACTTCATAGCCAAGCATCTCAGCTGCTGCCAGATTAATAAAAGTACAACACCCCTCATTATCAACTCCATAAATTCCCTCTTCAGTAGACTGTAAAATCAAGTGATTGTCTTTATACAGCGATTTTAATCGGTTCTCTACTGCTTTGGATTCAGAAATATCAACCATTATTCCCCTTAGCAACTTTCCTTTTCCTTGTTCTTCAACTACCGAAACAATATCGTGAATCCAAACCAAACTGCCATCTTTTCTATACATTCGATAATCGAAACTATGATTCACCGAGTCAATAGTCTTCCCATGGCAAAAGCTAATTGCAGCTTCTCTATCCGGTTCATAGATGTGATTTTGCCAAAAGTTCTTTTCAGCTAACCATTCTTCAGATGTATAACCAAGTAATTTCTCCACTTGCGGACTAACATAAATAAACTGAAAAGTTTCTGCATTCGCTTCCCAAACTACACCATCAACTGTATTCACTAATGATTCGTAACGTTCATTTGATTTTCTTTCTTCCTCCGCTAAAGCAATTCGCTCTAAGGCTAAAATGAGCATATCTGCTATACGCTGAAGTAGTTCTCTTTCTTCTTCTAAAAATACTTGATGCTCATCATAGGTGTAACCACATTCTATTTTTATGGTATTTCCGGTAATTTTTTTCTTTTTTACGCTAAACGAATGAGCAAAATCTTTTTTCTGATTGGATTTGTATTTTTTTCCTTTAAAAGTAATTTCTGTCAATGCAAAATCAGGATACTGGAAACCCTTGGGTATTATTTTTGCGGCTTCACTCAATAAGCGTTCTTGATCTTTAATTTCTCCACAAAAGCGGCTAATTTCAGTTAAGCACTTTTGTTCTTTAATTCGCTCCTTAAGTTCCCAAACACTTTCTTTTAGTTCATTCTGAGTGTTAATTTCATCGGTTACATCTCTAATAATTGAATCCCATATAATGCTTCCATCATCTTGTTTAATAGGGTTTCCAAAACCTCGATGCCAACGATATTCATTGAGTTCAGGATGATAATAACGCCATTCATCCACCCAATAACTTAATTTTTTAGCTGACTGCTCAATACTTTCAATGTGTTTCGCTAAATCCTCTTTGTGGTAATTATCCCAAACCAACTGATTCTTATTCATGACTTCATCAGCTGAATAACCCCACAATTCATTAGATTTCTCACTCACCATCAATAAACGATCACTACCGTCTTTAAAGCGTTGATATCGGAAAACAACCCCGGGCACATTATTTATGATATTTTTCCCTCTCTCTTCTTGTAGCTTTCTTTCTGTAATGTCAGTATGTGTTCCCGCCATAATCAGCGGTTTTCCATCCTCAGTCCAACTAATTACTTTACCGCGGTCATTTACCCATACCGTACTGCCGTCTTTATGAATTAATCGACATTCAATGTTATAGAACTCTCTTTTTTTATCAAAACACTCTTGCGTTAATTCATCTGAAAGACCCGAGTCTTCAGGATGAACTATTTTTAGCCAAGTAGCTAGTGTAGTAGGCTCTAACTCTTCTTTCTTATAGCCAAGCATTTCTGCATAACGGTCGTTAATTTTCACTTCACCGCTTTGTACGTTCCACTCCCAAGTGCCTACTTCCGTTGAGTTAATAATGTTTTCTAAACGATCACTTTGGTTTTGTAAAAACTGAGAAAGAAATAAGTGACTTAACTGATTTTCTGCCAATATTAATTCCTCTTGATGACTTTTATCGGATGTAGTAAAAAGCAATATACAATAGCTCACCTCATCTTTTCTGCCTAAAACTCCTTCAATAAACTCAATTTTAGGATTCAATTCCAGTATTCTACCTTTTAAATCCGACTTTACAAGAGTCATTTTTGATTTAAAATATCCGTCAAATTGGAGGTTTATATCATCTACTTTTTTGAAAAGTTGATGGTCTACTCCCACTGTTTTTTGAAAAATGATTTCTTCCTCTTTATAAGCTAACACAGAAGCCATAGGGAGCTTTGTCGCTTTAACCAACAGTTTTAGAAAAGATTCAATTGATTGATTAAAAGCTTTAGTGAAGTTGAGCGAATTAATTTGATTTGTCATCGTTAAATCAGAAAATTAAGGTGGCATAAACTTAAGCAAAAGTTTAACAGTTGTTAAAGATTTTTTTGACAAATAGGTGATTTACCTAGAGGCTAAAATTGAGTTTAAAATCTTAGCTTTATCAAACAAATCAAAACTATGAAGGTACATTTTTTAGGAGGTGCAGGCACAGTTACCGGTTCTAAATATTTAATTGAAACAGGAGAGCATAATGTATTAATCGACTGTGGATTATTTCAAGGCTTAAAAAAGCTGAGAGAACTCAATTGGTCTTATTTGCCGGTTTCTGTTAAAAACATAGATGCAATAATTTTGACTCACGGCCACTTAGATCACGTTGGTTTTATTCCCAGAATCATAAAAATGGGCTTTAGAGGTAAAATTTATGGTACAGCTCCTACTTTAGATATAGCAGAGATTATTTTGTTAGATAGTGCAAAAATACAAGAGGAAGAAGCAGAAAAAGCCAATTTAGAAGGCTACTCCAAACACCATCCTGCTGAACCGCTCTACACCATTAAGGAAGCTCATCAATCATTGAGCTACTTTCACGAAGTTGATGAAAACAGCTGGAAAACCATTTTTCCGGATTTTAAATTTCGCTTCCAATACGTCGGTCATATCATTGGTGCAAGTTTTATTGAAATAGAAACCAATGGAAAAAAGTTAGTTTTCTCCGGCGATGTGGGTAGAAATGAAGACCTGCTGATGAAGAGCCCTAAACGCCCTGAACAAGCCGATTACCTTTTTTTGGAAAGTACTTATGGCAACAGAAACCATCCTGAAGAGGATGTGAAGCAAATTTTAAAAGACCTCATTTTAAAAACCTACGAGAAAGGCGGCACTTTTATCATTCCTTCTTTTGCTGTAGAACGAACACAAACCTTAATGCTGTTGCTTTGGCAGTTGAAAGCAGAAAAATCAATCCCACAAATGAGAATGATTATGGACAGCCCCATGGGTGCTGACGTTTTAAAAGTTTTTTACGAACACCATGCTTGGCATAAACTAAGTTCTAAGGAATTTGTGGACATGTGTCAGGCTTTTGAAATAACACAAGACTTTCAAGAAACGCTGCATATATTGGAGGATAAATCACCCAAAATAATTATTGCCGGTAGCGGTATGGTCACAGGTGGTCGAGTGCTCACTTATTTGCAGAGCTATTTAAACCAAGAATCTACTACCATATTACTAGCGGGCTTCCAAGCAGAGGGAACTCGAGGTAGAAAATTATTAGAAGGAGCTGATGAACTTAAAATTTACGGTGAATATTACAAAGTAAAAGCATCTACTTACAGTTTAAACTCACTTTCAGCTCATGCTGATCAAACAGAACTTATTGAATGGCTGAGTAAAATCAAAAATAAACCTCAAAAAGTGTTTTTAGTACATGGCGAACCACATGCTGCTGATTGTCTGCGTCAAAAAATTGAAGATACCTACAAGTGGAGCTGTCATATCCCGGATTTGTTTGAGATTGTGGAGTTAGTATAGCAAATTCAGGCAATTGGAGAAAACCACTAATGCTTTAGTGTATAATTAACTTTTGTTGAAAGATATTTTAGGCTAATGACACAGTAACCACACTGTTTTCTACCATAACAGCCAATTAAACATAATATTTTGAATTATACTACTCAAACTGTTAGACAAAACAAATGTGTACTACATTGAGAAATGCCCTCAACCCGCCGGCAGTCAAAAAAGCTTTATTTTGTTTGTTCATGGCCAAGCAGTTCTTTTAAGCGTTTTATTTCCCCCTCTAGCGTACTGATATAGCGTTCAGTCATCTCCTTATTGTCAGTATACATGTTCTCAATAATTTGTTGACTTATTGAATGATCCCTAAATTCTTGATTATATACATTCTGTGTTTGTATATCAAAAACTTCTTCCATTTTTATTTCCAATATTTTACTGATGTCAATAAAGCGCTCAAGCGATAAATTGGTTGCCCCACTTTCAATTTTATAATAGGCAGCCGCGCTTATCCCTAACTCAATTCCCATATTTTCATGAGTCAGCCCCTTTTCTTTGCGCTTAACAATCATTTTTCGAATAATTTTATCCATTATTTCTGAACGACCTTTATTATCCTTTTCCATATTTGAAATATTTATAGCTCAAAAGTAAAAATTATTTTAGCCTTTTCTGCAAGTATTACTTGCTTTCTTTATACCTTTATAAGATATTTAGCTAAAAACTAATTTAAAACCAATTAACTACCTTTGATTTATGATACGACTTTTAATTACACCCTTAACCCTCCTTTTTTGCCTGCAAATTGCAAGTCAAAATTTGGTACCCAACTCCAGTTTTGAGGATACCATTATGCTTTCTAATGGTCAAGTCGGTTTAAATACCTGGTTAAACACCTTAGGTTCTCCGGATTATTTTTCACCTTGTTATCAACCGCCTTTTGAATCAAGTAGAACTCCACAAAATGCGAGAGGCTATGAACATGCGTATGATGGAGTGGCTTATTTTGGATTTGTAGTTTTGTTTCAAGGAGTATCCGGTGATAAGGAGTACATGCAAACGGAATTGCTGGATACTTTAATTGCCGGAAGAAAATACGAAGTGGAATTTTATTTAAGCCTGGCGGATTCTTTTCATTGGGCCTTAGCTCCGGAAGATATCCAAGTGGCTTTCCGGAAGAATTTGCTCCCCGATGATTCGGGCAATGCATTACGTCGTTTAAGCCCGGCTTATGCTTCCGATACGGTCTGGGATGCGACTAACAAAGTGGGCTGGGAGAAATTCCATTATACCTATACCGCTTTGGGCGGAGAAAAAACGATAGTGATTGGCTGTTTTAAAGACAATTCTCAAAATACCATAACCAATGTGGACAATGGAGGGGAATTGAACTTTTTCCGTAAAGGATCTTATTATTTTATCGATAAAATAAGCGTACAAGCCAAAGACACTACTATTGGTTTAAAAGAAAATAGTTTAAAAACTCAAATTAAGCTCTATCCCAATCCGGCTAAGGAGCGTTTTTATGTTGCTTACAGTGGCTCAGAACCGCTTAGCCATTTTCGTTTATACAACCTAAGCGGAAAGTTGGTGACTGTTGAGCAAAGAAAAGCAAACAATCTGTATGAATTTTCCATCGGACATTTGCCCAGCGGAATTTATTTTCTAGAAGTAGAAAATACAGCCGGGCAAAGAGCTTCCTTCAGCTTCTTAAAATCGTTATAAATGAGATAAATAAAACCAATTAACTACCTTTGATTTATGATACGACTATTCATTACACCCTTAACCCTCCTCTTTTGCCTACAAATTGCAAGTCAAAATTTGGTACCCAACCCCAGTTTTGAGGATACCATTATGCTTTCCAATGGGCAACCGGGTTTAGATACTTGGTTAAACACTCCAGGTTCTCCGGATTATTTTTCACCTTATTATCAACCACCCTTTGAAGCACATCGACCTCCTGATAATTTGAGAGGATACGAACATGCTTACGATGGAGTGGCCTATTTTGGATTTGGTGTCGTAGACTTACGAATAGTTAGAGACAAAGAATACATGCAAACGGAGTTACTGGATACTTTAATTGCCGGAAGAAAATACGAAGTGGAGTTTTATCTAAGTCTGGCGGATTCTTTTCATTTGGCATTGGCTCCGGAAGATATCCAAGTGGCTTTCCGACAGGATTTAATCCCGGATGATTCGGGCAATATTGTTCGCCGCTTAAGTCCGGCTTATGCTTCCGATACTGCCTGGGATGCGACTAACAAAGTGGGCTGGGAGAAATTCCATTACACCTATACTGCTTTAGGAAATGAGAGTGTGATCGTAATCGGCTGTTTTAAGGATAATTCTCAAAATACGATTACCAATGTGGGCAATGGAGGGGAATTGAATTTTTTCCGTAAAGGATCTTATTATTTTATTGACAAAATAAGCGTACAAGCCAAAGACACTACCATTGGTTTGGCGGAAAATAGTTTAAAAACTCAAATTAAGCTCTACCCCAATCCGGCTAAGGAGCATTTTTACGTTTCATATAGCGGGAGCGAAGTACTTAGCCATTTTCGTTTATACAACCTAAGTGGAAAGTTAGTATCCTTTGAGCGTAGGAGAACAAACGATTTGCATGAATTTTCCATCGGGCATTTGCCCACCGGAATTTATTTCTTAGAAGTAGAAAATACGGTCGGGCAAAGAGCTTCCTTCAGCTTCTTAAAATCGTTATAAATGAGATAAATAAAACCAATTAACTACCTTTGATTTATGATACGACTATTCATTACACCCTTAACCCTCCTCTTTTGCCTACAAATTGCAAGTCAAAATTTGGTACCCAACCCCAGTTTTGAGGATACCATTATGCTTTCCAATGGGCAACCGGGTTTAGATACTTGGTTAAACACCCCGGGTTCACCGGATTATTTTTCACCTTATTATCAACCGCCTTTTGAATCGCGTAACCCTCCTGATAATTATAGAGGATATGAATACGCCTATGCTGGAGTGGCTTATTTTGGTTTTGGAGTTTTTTTTCAGGGAGTTGCTGATGATAAGGAATACATGCAAACGGAATTGCTGGATACTTTGCTTGCCGGACAAAAATACGAAGTGGAATTCTATTTAAGCCTGGCGGATTCTTTTCATTGGGCATTGGCTCCGGAAGATATTCAAGTGGCTTTCCGGAAGAATTTGATCCCGGATGATTCGGGCAATGCATTGCGCCGCTTAAGCCCGGCTTATGCTTCCGATACGGCTTGGGATGCCACTAACAAAGTAGGCTGGGAGAAATTCCATTATACCTATACCGCTTTGGGCGGAGAAAAAACGATAGTGATCGGTTGTTTTAAAGACAATTCCCAAAATACTATCACAAAAGTAGGCAATGGAGGGGATACAGATTTTTTCCGTAAAGTTTCATATTATTTCATCGATAAAATAAGCGTACAAGCCAAAGACACCAGCATTGGTTTGGTGGAAAACCCTTTAAAAACTCAAGTTAAGCTCTACCCCAATCCGGCTAAGGAGCATTTTTACGTTTCATATAGCGGGAGCGAAGCACTTAGCCATTTTCGTTTGTACAACCTAAACGGGAAGTTAGTAACCTTTGAGCGTAGGAGAACAAACGATTTGTATGAATTTTCCATCGGGCATTTGCCCACCGGAATTTATTTCTTAGAAGTAGAAAATACAGCCGGGCAAAGAGCTTCCTTCCGCTTCTTAAAATCGGTATGAATGAGATAAATAAAACCAATTAACTACCTTTGATTTATGATACGACTTTTAGTTACACCCTTAACCCTCCTCTTTTGCCTACAAATTGCAAGTCAAAATTTGGTACCCAACCCCAGTTTTGAAGATACAGTTAATCTTCCAAACGGTCGATTTAACTATATAGGTTGGGAAAATAACTTAGGATCACCGGATTATTTTTCGCCATACCTTGACTCTCCCTTTGAGGCATTTAGACCGCCTAATAATCTAAGGGGATATGAATACGCCTATGAAGGAGTGGCTTATTTTGGATTTGTTGTTTTTTATCAAGGAGTTGCAGATGACAAAGAATACATGCAAACGGAATTGCTGGATACTTTAATTGCCGGAAGAAAATACGAAGTGGAATTCTATTTAAGCCTGGCGGATTCTTTTCATTGGGCATTGGCTCCAGAAGATATCCAGGTGGCTTTCCGGAAAAATTTACTCCCTGATGATTCGGGCAATGCATTACGCCGCCTAAGCCCGGCTTATGCTTCCGATACGGCTTGGAATGCCACCAATAAAGCAGGCTGGGAGAAATTCCATTATACCTATACCGCTTTGGGCGGAGAAAAAACGATAGTGATCGGTTGCTTTAAGGATAATTCTCAAAATACGATTACCAATGTGGGCAATGGAGGAAATTCAGTTTTTTATTTAAAAGGCTCTTATTATTTTATTGACAAAATAAGCGTACAAGCCAAAGATACTACTATTGGTTTAAAAGAAAATACCTTAAAAACTCAAATTAAGCTCTACCCCAACCCGGCCAAGGAACGTTTTTATGTTGCTTACAGTGGTTCAAAACCACTTAACCATTTTCGTTTATACAATCTAAGCGGAAAGTTAGTATCCTTTGAGCGTAGAAGAACAAACGATTTGCATGAATTTGCCATCGGGCATTTGCCTGTCGGCATGTATCTCTTAGAAGTAGAAAATACAGCCGGACAAAAAGCTTCCTTCCGCTTGCTTAAAATACAATAATTTCCATATTCGAAATAATTTTATCGTATAAGTAAATATTATTTCACTTATCGCATTTGGCTCATATTAAATTTTTTATACATTTGCCTCAGTTTTTATTCATTGATGGACAATGTGATGGATCATTTATCTTTTTTGAATATTGTGTTGGAAACTTTTAAACTTTATATATTATGAAAACCTTAGGAGATACTACCGCTTGGAAAACTTTTTTATTGTTTTTTCTGCTTTACGGTACTACCGTTTCAATTGCCAAAGCCGGTGACGGTGATGGTGACGATGAAATGGCAAACAGTTGTGAAACGGCTACATTTTTAGAAGACTACGAGCAAGACTTTACTTTTTTAGTGGATCAGGAAAGCTATTACATTGAATTTGTCGCCGATAACGACAGCTTAATAATAAGCGTATTGCAAGGCGAAATGAGTGAGCAAAATGTAAAAATTAACCGTCTGGAACTATACTTTATTGAGGATTGTGAAAACCTGATCTTATTGGACAGTCTTTCTGCTAACTTACAAGATTATGCAAATTACTTATCCTACACCAACTACCAATTAGAGGGGAATTATTTACTGCACTTAAAAAGAGCCGGAGACATCGAAGAAGAGATGCCTTTTAAAATAAAAATAGACCCTCCTCAATTGGTTGCTAGCTGTCCGGTAGGCATTCCAAATTGCTATGAAATGGTAAAGAACGGTGATTTTTCTGACTGGCTGGTTAGTGCACCTAATATATACAATGCTTTTGAATACAATGAAGTTTGCCATTGGAAAGTTGCAGCACCAAATCCACAATTAATTTACCGTAACGGTTCGCATTTTAATAGCGGGCCATTATTGAGCAATCCTTATGCCGGACTCTACAGTACGGTGTATAATGGTTATGGAGCATATACCGAAGGTATACACACTGGAGTAAATGTAAGTGCAAACAAAGAATATTCATTCCGCTTTAAATTGCAGTCTTCTCCATTAACCAACTACGGCAACCCTGATTCAGTCCGCGTATGGTTGATTAAAGAAAGCGAACTGGACAGCTTGATCTTACCAAAAGAAAAATACTTATCAATGATCAATAACAATCGCCAGCAAGTTGGCGTTGTTACAAAAAATCAAATCAATTCAACATTTACGGAGTACACTTTCTGTGTTCGGGCAGATGACAATTACGACCGTCTCTTGATTTTTGCCCATACGCCTACTTTGCCTCCATCAAGCCCGAATCACCGTTTTGTTCATGTAGACGACGTAAGCCTGGTCAACATCAGCGATCTTGATGCGGGAGATGACAAAACCATTACCTATTGCGGAGGGAACGATGTGGTAATCGGGCCGGATTGTTTGATCCCTTTTGCCAATTACAATTGGTCGCCCGGCACAGGCCTGAGCATACCCAACTTCCCTTATCCAACGGTAGACCCCTTAAACAATGCCGGCACTTACACCTTGTGGATAGATGTACCGGGGACTTCTTGCGGCGGCGCCGACCAGGTAACAGTGAGCAGTGATTATGATGTACTACCGGATGGGGAAGATGTTAGTTGGGGGTATAACAATCTCCCAAGTATTGATCAAAATATTTCAACGGGAGACTATGAATCTAACGGCAAAACCTTTGTGATCGAAGGCGAGTTTGAGGTTAACCACAACTGGACCTTAAACTCCTGCAAACTGTGGATGGAAGAAGGAGCTAAAATTATAGTGAGCAATGGCGCCAAATTACATTTTAACGGGCAACCCTGGGTAAGTTTTATCAAAACCTGCCAAGGCCGTTGGGATGGCATATATGTAGATAGCGGTGCGGTTGTACAAATTAATGATCTGGACACCTTTAAGAACTCCAATGCAGGCATACAATTGACCAATGGAGCGGGTATAGTTATGAATAAAGTGCATTTTTACCAAAATGCCAAAGGAGTTACCTACAACGGCAACGGAACAACAACACCAAACATATTTGATGTGGATTGGAATTATTTTCGATGTGATGAACCTTTAAGTAATGGTAGTGGGGGGTATTATTATCCCCAACATGCTATTGAGTTAAATAATTTATACAGTTCAAATGCTTCTCGACCAAAACTTTCTTCCAATCGCATTTTCGGTTCAGCAGGAGGAGTAAATGTTGTGAAAGGAGATGTGATTGTTGAGTATAACAGTTTTGATGGTTTTTATGATAATAGTGGAGGCATAAACTATCCGGGAGATCCCACTTATAATCAAACAGCTATAAAACTACATGGGAGGACTAATATAAATGACACATTACCTAAGTTTTTAATTTATAAGAATACTTTTAAATCTATAAAACAGGCAATTTCTACTTCTAACCAAATGGAGTTAGTAGTTGATTATAATTATATGAATGCTAGTCCCGGCATTACTGGCTGGCAAACATTTCCGGCAATACCCGGCTGTACCTTTCTTTCGTCAAGTAACAATAATCTAAATGGAGGAGGTGGTAATGTTAAAATAGATATAGTAAGGAATCGATTAATTGATGTTGGTCAAGGTATTTTATTTTATAATACAAATACAACAAATTCTAGAGGTATTGAGATGTTTAATAATACTATTATAGGCCAGGCTAATTATGGAAGTATTGGAGTTTTAGTTGATAACAGCAACTTGGCAACCTCCTATGTTTATACAGATTTGCGCTCTAATAAAATAAGCAGAATCAATAAAGGAGTCCATATTATTAATGCATCTTTTCACTTGTGGGATAGTGAAATAAAAAATATTTTTGAATACGTCCCCCCATTAAATTATTGTTCAGACCCGTTTCAGCCTTGTCCTTGCTTTAACCCTCCTTGCGACTTGCCCAATGTCCCCGGTTTTGCTGTAAAAGTTTCCGGATCTGCAGCAGTTATTACTAATACTAAGATACAAAACCAGTTTACCGGTATCCCAAACTTTAATATTGAAGGAATTGTTTTTGAAAATAGTAATGGATTCGAAATGACTTGTGATTCAATTTTAAATATGGGTCAAGGAATGCGGTTTTCAGGGGTAAATGCATCAGGGTATCGTCCTGATCCATCATTCTATGCTATTTCATTAATAGATAATTTTAATGATTTTATATTGCAGAACTATGGTGAAATTGGAATTGTTGGTGACTCAGTATTGTATGGAAATGATACTGCTTATACTCTTCGTGGAAATTCAATTTTTTGGGAAAAGTCAAATCCAAATTATGGGTTTCACATTGCTTGTGTAAAGAATACAGATGGTACAAAATCAGATTTGTATTTAACACAATCTGCATATAACCCAAGTCGACTTTTTGTTGACACATCCAGTACACTATTAAACATGACTGATATAAACCTATATCTTACTCCTGGTCCTTGTTCCCCATTTCCTTCATCTAATTCGAAGACAAACAAAAAAAATCAATTAGCAAATAATCAATTAAAGTCATTGAAAATAAAAAATGAATGGCACGATCGTTTAATAGCTAGATCAAAAACTATCCCCAATGCAAGCAGAGTTAAGTTTGAACAACAATTAGGGTATTTTAATTACATAAAAGACACTAGCATACACTCAATTCCAAAGTTCCAACATTACTATGATAGTATTGCTTTGACTTCTCTCGGTCAACTTGTCTCTGCACAAAAAATGATGCAAAGCGATACTTTAGTGAAAAACATTTCAGCCTCTAATCCATTAGATAGAAACTTAAAATTTACGATTCGTATGTCGATGAAAGCAAAAAAACACAATGGACTTAACAATCAAGAAATAAGCCGCTTAGAAGTATTAGCTAATGAGTGTCCTTATGAGAGTGGTTACGCTGTTTATCAAGCACGTAACATTTTAGGTCAGCTTGGGTTTTATGGCTTCATTAATGAGTGTGAGAATGTGCAAATGGACTCGTCTCAATTTTATTCTAGAAGAAAAAAAGTTTTAGCTCCATCGGATGAACACCGGAATATAAAATTATACCCTAATCCTGCAAGTGAAATCGTCGTTTTAGAATGGCAAATTGAGGGAGAAAATGCTTCAATTTGCTTTTACGATATGCTAGGGAAAGAAGTAAAGTGCAATCAATTAAATAATGAGGTGAATAAACAGCTTCTTGATGTAAGTGCATTAACAAATGGAGTTTTCATGTATCAATTAAAGAGAAATGGAACTATCGTTAAAACCGGAAAAATTGTTATTAATTAGTAGTGTCTGATAATGATATTTTAAAAGCGGGATTTCCTTTGATGGATTTCCCGCTTTATAGTAATTTAATTTTACTACAAAAATCATTATTGTAGAGCCATAGCGGACACCTTATAGCAAAAGACACCTTATAGCAAAACATTTTATTCAAAGATACTTATCAGATAACAGCTTGTTCAAAACCTGTCGTAAAACTATTATTACTGATGCAAACCAAATCTAACTCCCACTTCATATCTTGGAAGTTCCGAAAAACCACTTTTTTCAGTAAATAAATTTGACCAACGGTAACGCCCGTAAAAAACGACTCTATTAAAGCCAATTCTAGCTAATAATCCGTAATTAAAGTCTTCGGTAAAGCTCAACTGTGTATTTACAGTTTTGGTCTTACCAGCTCCGGGCGTATTGTTTCTCTCTACCGTTTGATGCTTTACTCTATAGTTATAACCGGCATAAATACCCAAGTCTAAAAATATACCTGCGGAATGATGTTTATTTTTAAATTTAAACCGCTGAAAGGGAGCAATCTGAATATTGTTATAAACTAACTTTTCTCTTTTGTGCAATACGGTAGTTGGTATATTTTTTAAACTATCTTGCTTTAAGTGAAATGCATTGTAATGATATAGAACATCAAAGCCCAATTCGTACCATTTAGTAATTCTCCACTTCCACAGATAGCCCAACATAAAAGCAGAAGATTTGGGCGATAAAATTTGTGTAGAGTCCGACTCGCTTTCTCCTACAATAAAGCCATAGCCAATAAATAAATGATTGTAATAATCTTTATTAGGACCTCTCTTTTTTAAAGTCAGTTCGTCTAAGTCTCTACCGTATTTATCTTCTTCTTCTTGTGCAACTATAGAGGAAGAAAGAGTTGTAAAAACGACAATTAAAAAAACACTTATACTTGGGAGATTCATTAGAATCTTAATTTTACAATTAAAAGCGACAAAGTTACACAAACACTAAGGTATTTATGTTAATTGACTTAAGAAGTGATACGGTTACAAAACCAACTAAAGAAATGTTGCAAGCTATGTTTGAAGCTAAAGTTGGTGATGATGTATGGGGAGACGACCTTACAGTTATTGAATTAGAGGAAAAAGTAGCAAGTATTTTTGGACATGAGGCGGCACTATTTTGTCCTTCCGGCACCATGACTAACCAGATAGCCATAAAGGTACACACCAATGCTCCGGGAGAGGTCATTTGTGAAGAATCTGCTCATGTCTACCGATATGAAGGAGGTGGTATAGCCTTTAACTCCGGTTTGTCCAGTCGACTAATTAAAGGCGATAAAGGTCAGTTTACGGTAGAGCAATTAAAGGCAGAAATCAATGCGGACGATGTTCACTTTCCGCCCACTCAATTAGTAGCAATAGAAAACACTTGCAACAAAGCCGGTGGGACAATTTGGGACTTTAATGAAATCAAGCGAATCAGTCAGTTTTGCAAAGAAAACAATCTTCCGCTTCACCTCGATGGAGCTAGATTGTATAATGCATTAATAGAAACAAACACTTCCGAAAAAAAAATCGGTCAATACTTTGACAGTATTTCGCTCTGTTTGTCAAAAGGACTAGGTTGTCCTGTGGGCTCCTTGTTAATTGGTTCAACAAAGTTTATAAAACAAGCTAGGAGAATTCGCAAAATTATGGGCGGCGGTATGCGACAAGCCGGTTATTTAGCCGCTGCAGGAATTTTTGCTTTGGATAATAACATTGAACGACTTAAAGTAGACCACCAAAAAGCAAAATTCCTTGCTCAAATTATGGAAAAATGTGCCTTTGTTGAAGAAGTTACTAAACCTCAAAGTAACATCTTAATCTTTAAATTAAACACATCATTTCCAACAGATGAATTTATCCAAAAGATGAAAGAACAAAACATTTTAGTTGGTGCAATGGGCGAGCAAAAAATTCGCTTGGTAACTCATTTGGATATAAATGATAAAATGCTTGAGCGTTTTGAAAAAGTAGTAAAGTCGCCTTAAAACCTTATTTTAGCAATATCGTAGGACTTTAATCAACCAAGCATAACTAGAAGATGGTAGCAACAAAATGGCTTTTAAATCTGAAGAAAAAAAGTCTTCTTTTATCGATATTACTTTCAACTATACTTCTGTTTTTAAGCAATCAAAGCATTTCTCAATGTGGTCCTAGCACTCCAAGTTTTATCGTTGATTTAAGTGGAAATCCGGATTCTGCTTGGGTGAGTTCTTGGATTGTAAGACAAGATACTTGTTGTGGACCTTCGGGCAACTGTGTAGAATTCTCTCTTACTCTAGACTCTGCCGCTCAAGGGATTATTTTCGATGTTTGTGATGGAGCTCTGCCAAGCGGTGCACTTTTTTATCAAGTAGACTGTGGTCCACAAACTGCAGTTGGAAATGTGCTTTGTTTAAGTGGTCCGGGACCTCACAACATCACATTTTGTAAACCGGGGAATAATTCTAACTTATACTGTATTCAATCGATTTCAGAGCCAGATGCCGGGCCGGATTTAGCAGTAAGCGATGGTTGTATTGATACGCTTACTTCAAGTGGTTTTGAAGACACTTCGATTGTATGGACTTCTGTTTTTCCCGGTGCAAGAGGCAGCTATGATACAAGTTTAAGTTGTAAATTCGACTGTCCAACCACCATTGTAACAGGCGGAAATGGTTACCCACCCTACATTGACTTTGAAGTATGTGGTGTCCCTTTAGGAGGCTGCGAAGCTTCTCCGTATTGCGATACAGTTAGAGTAAATTTTTACAGCACCTTAAATGTGGATATTCTGCCTGAAAACCCAACCGTTTGTTTTGGACAATCTAACACTTGGATTCGAGCAGATGCTTCCGGCGGAGCACCACCTTACAATATTAGTTGGAGTACCAATGAAACTACTGACTCCATACAAGTTGGCGTGGGCACCTATTACGTCACCCTTTCAGACAATACCGGTTGTCCTCCAACCTATGATACAGTTACAGTAACAGAGTTTTTAAACCCCATTACCGCTGATGCAGGAACAGATCAAACAGTCTGTTTGCAAAATTTACCTATCCAACTAAATGGATTGGTTACGGCAGCTGCCGGTGGAATTTGGAGCGGAGGAAATGGAACTTTCTCACCAACAGACACTTCTCTAAATACCACTTACACACCTACTCAAACTGAAATAAACTCAGGCTCCATTCAACTTTACTTAACTACAACGGGTAATGGGACATGTCCTGCAGCGACTGATACTATTAACATCCAATTTGCTTCATTTGATGCTTCGCTTAGTCTAAATTCAACAAATGTTTCTTGCCTTGGAGGGAGTGATGGAACGTCAACCGTTACTGTTACTAATGGAAGTCCTCCTTTCACCTATTTGTGGGATGCTAATGCAGGAAATCAAAACACTGCAATCGCTGATAGCCTTTCAGTAGGTAGTTATACAGTTACTGTAACAGACAATAATGGCTGTACGGATACAATTACTGCAACAATCACGGAACCACAAGCATTAGTTGCTTCAATTAGTGCATCAAGCGACGCCTCCTGTTTTGGAGGAAGTGATGGTTCTGCCACTGCTTCGGCTACAGGAGGAACTTCACCTTACACTTTCAGTTGGCCGTCAAACGGAACAAATGCTACTGAAAACAACTTAGCTCAAGGCAGTTATATTGTTACCGTTACCGATGCAAATGGTTGTACAGACACTTCATTGGTCACGATCAACGAGCCCACTCAATTGATTGCTTCAATCGGCAGTTCTACTGATGTTTCTTGCTTTGGCGGAAGTGATGGTTCTGCTACTGCTTTAGCTAACGGAGGCACCTCTCCTTATACATACAGCTGGCCTTCAAGCGGAACAAATGCTACTGAAAACAACCTAGCTCAAGGAAGCTATATTGTTACCGTTACCGATGCAAATGGTTGTACAGATATTTCTATGGTCACCATCAATCAACCTAATCAACTTGTTGCAAACATGAGTAGCTTTACAAATGTCTCCTGCTTTGGTGGCAGTGACGGTTCTGCTACAGCTACTGCTAATGGAGGAACTGCTCCATATACATACAATTGGTCTACAAATGAAAGCAGCTCAACCATTAGCAACTTAAATCAAGGAAATTACAGAGTAACCATCAGCGATGCAAATGGTTGTTCAGATACCGTTAGTGTTCAAATAAGTCAACCAAGTCAGTTATTTGCCAATATTAATTTAAGTACCGACGTTAGTTGTTTTGGAGGAAGCGATGGCTTTGCTGTAGCTTCAGCCAATGGAGGAACTGCTCCTTACAGCTATTTATGGCCTTCTAATAATTCCTCTGCTGCAGAAAATAACCTCAGCGAAGGAAATTACACAGTAACAGTAACTGATGCAAATGGATGTACAAACACGGCTATAGCAATTATAAATGAGCCCAACCCATTAAGTTTAAATGCTACTATTCGTCCGGTATCTTGTTACAATGGAAATGATGGACAAATAAGCGTAAGTCCGACCGGAGGAACAAGACCATATACCTACAATTGGTCAACAAATACGACAGACTCTTCAACCGCAGGCTTAAGTAAAGGAAACTATGGGCTAACAATAACGGACAACAATGGTTGTAGAATTGACAGTATTTTCAACATAACTGAGCCAGACCCTATAACACTGAGCGCGAGTGGAAATGACACTATTTGTGCCGGCAGTAACTACACTATATCAGCAACTGCAAGTGGAGGAAATGGGAACTACACTTATAATTGGTCAAATGGCTTAGGAAGCGGACAATCAAAGAATATCTCTATTAATTCAACCACTACCTATTCTGTAGAAGTTACAGATTCAAAAGGTTGTAGAGGTAACAGAGACTCAGTAACAATTTATGTTAGAAACTTAAATACAGACACATTAAAGGTAGAAAAATCCGGTGATGTCTGTAGAGGTGAATCAACAACAATTTCGGCAACACACAATGGAACTTTAGGACCGTATACTTACAGTTGGAATAGAGGCGGCAACGGATTAAGTTCCTTTCAAGTAAGCCCTCAGAATACACAAACCTATATTTTAACCGTTGTTGACCGTTGTGGTGCAGTTCGCTCTGACTCCGTTACAGTAAATGTTTATGATTACCCAACAATAAATTTACCTCAACAAATTGCAGAAGGTTGTTCACCTGTTGAAATGCTTTTTACGGATAGTTTAAATCCGCCCGGTAGCAATTTTACTTATTTGTGGGAGTTTGGAGATGGGAATTCCAGCATTAACAGAACTGTCTCTTATATCTATAGGGATCCGGGCACTTATCGAGTTAAGTTAAGTGTTACTTCTAATCACGGTTGTAAAAGTGAGAGCAGTGCAAATAGCGGTCAAGTTATTGTTAACCCAAGCCCTACTGCAGATTTTACAGTCAGTCCACCTGAAGCAGATATCGAAAACCCATTGATAAACTTTCAAAATACATCATCAGGTGCAAGTCAATTTAGGTGGGTATTTGATGTTCCCGCTGAGGATTCATTAAGCAATAATCCATCCGTCACTTATCCGGATACTGGAAAATATGAGGTAAGCTTATATATTGAAAATAGTTATGGCTGTACTGACTCAATAACAAAGTATGTAAGAATTAAACCTGTTTTTGAATACGATATTCCCAATGCTTTTACTCCAAACCCTAATGGTCCTTCGGATGGATCATACAACCCTAATGCATTGAATAATGATATTTTCTTTGTATTTGCAGAGTATGTTCAAGAATTTCATATGATGATATTTAATCGTTGGGGCGAATTAATTTTTGAAACTTTTGACATTAATAAAGGTTGGGACGGATATTATAAAGGAGAAATTTGTCAACAAGATGTTTATGTTTACAAAGTAGAAATAAAATGGACAGATGGTTCTGTTACAACAAAAGCAGGTGACTTAACACTATTTAGGTAAAGAGTAAAAGGAGAATGAGGACACGGTTTTGGAGATTTATTAGTTTACTTTTATTCAGCTTTCTCTTTCTAGAAGGAAATGCCCAGGATCCTCAATTTTCTCAGTTTTATGCCAATTCCCTTTATTTAAATCCGGGCTTTACCGGTAATACGACACAGATGCGCTTTGCCACTACTTACCGTAATCAATGGCCGAGCATTCCCGGCGGATTCAACTCCTACACTGCCGGATTTGATTACAATATTGAGGAAGCAAGTATTGGTACAGGTTTTCTAGCAACATACGACCAAGCAGGTAGCGGAGGATTAAGCTTTACTGAATTTAGCGGACTATTTGCTACACACTTACAGTTTTCTCGACTTATTGGCTTTCGACCGGGAATAAAAGTTTCTTATGCTCAGAGAAGTGTTAATCAGTCAAAATTGGTTTTTGCCGATCAAATTGCAAGAGGAGGAGCAGCAAGTACTTTGGAGCAGTTGCAAGAAGGCGTAAGTTATGTAGATTTTGGCGTGGGAGCAGTATTAGCTCACAAAGAAAAATACTGGGCGGGATTTGCTATCGATCACTTAACACAACCAAGCTATGGGTTAATTGATTCAGAAGCTTCACTTCCTCTAAAATTATCAATTCATGGTGGATGGAACTTTGAAGTCAATAGTAGTGGAGGGAGAAGACATCGACCCTCTAACCTTAGGCTAATTGCTCATTATAAATCTCAAGGAAAATGGGATCAATTAGACATAGGTGGTTACTATGAGGATTATCCTATGGTTTTTGGAATGTGGTATAGAGGCATCCCCGGATTTAAGAGTTATAAAGCCGGTTACTCAAATAACGATGCAATAGTATTACTAGTTGGTGTAAAAACAAAGGACTGGCGAATAGGTTACAGTTACGACATTACAATCTCTAAACTAATGTCTAACACAGGAGGTTCTCACGAAATTTCAATTGTTTACGAATATGCAAACAAACGAAAAAAACGAAGAAGAAGAAGATTTATGGTTCCTTGCGCTAAGTTTTAATCCTTCCTCCCCCAACGATGTATCGGCATTGCTATTCCTAGAAAAACACTAAAGGGTCTTACTGAAAAATAACTATCTTCATTACTTATGTCATAAGCTTCGATACCAAACTGTAGTTGTGCATTTATTACAAAGTACTTTGCATCACCCTCTAAACCAAGCCCTACTTGATAAGCCGTTTGCTGATTAAAATCAAAATAGCTGTTAATTTCATTTTGAGGTGGTAAAGGCCAGTTGTCTCGGTTAGGATTGTTATCCGGCGGACTTCCATAGATATAATTAAAGTCCTTGTAGTTTAATATATTCATTCTACCACTTAAATTAAAGCGCAAATCATCAGCCAGAATAAATTTTAAAGTACTTTGTAAAAATACATTTGAGTAATCTGCCTTAAATGCTACCAATTCTTGTCCAAACCACGCATCGTCAGGATGAAACCTCCACAACCCTTTTCCAGAAGCTCCCATACCATAACCGGCGTAAAAATCAATGTAAAAAGCTTTGCCAATTGGAGTATAAACTCCGGTTGCTAATTCATAAAAGTAATTTTGAAATCTAAATTTATCTGTAAACTCTTTATCCTGATTTACAAAAGCTGAACTTTCACTCCTAACCTCATTCCACAAGCCGGTGCTTCCATTCAGTAAAATACCCCAATTGTTTAATGGAGAATAGGAAACGTTTGCCCCTAATTGACTCCCGGCACTTAGGTTGACAAACAAGTCATTTTTCTTTTCAAAAGTGGGACTATTAATATAGCCGGGCTTATAGGAACTACAAGAACTAAGAATGAGAGCTAAACTCGCTAAAGGGAGTAATTTAAATAATTGATTAGTTGTAAAAAGCATCTAAGATTCAATTTCTAATTTAACGAAATACCCTCCATACTTTCGGATATTAATTACTATTCCACCCTCAAAAATAAGGTATTGACCTTTAATTCCCATCAACTTACCTTCTAAAATAGGACTTTTATCTAAGTTGTGGCTTTTTACTTTTGTGGGATACTCTATTACCGGATAATTGAATTCATAAATTTTATCATCAGAACTATCGTATTGGTTGAATTTATCGTCCATCAACTCCTGTAGTTTATTTTTGGTTTTCACAACTTCAACCTCATCTGCTAACTCATTTTTTAGCATTCTTTGCCAAGCTGTTTTGTCTGAGGCAAACTTCTTTAACTCCACTTCAATAATTCCAGCTGTATAACGATCCGGGGTTTCTGCTAACTTTATAGCTTTCCAAGCCCCTTGATCAATCCATCGATAAGGAACCTGAGTGGCTCTAGTTACTCCTACCTTAATTCCTGAATTTATTACCACATAAACTACATGTGGTTGGTCGTGATTATCTTTTTCCCACTGCGGGTCACGAGCACTCATTTCTTCAATGGGCAAATGTGCATGACAAAGCTCAGGTCGAATAATACATTCAGAGTTTTCGGGTGCATCTCTAAAGCAGGGAAAACAAAAGCCTTGCGCAAAAGATTTTGACGTTTTTCTTCCACAGCGAATACAATTAATGACACCACTGTATTCCATTCTGACAAATTTGCCAACTGCGGCATTCATGTCAATATCAGTCTCTCCAAATACCAATTTATACTTTACCGGATTAGCATATTCCGTTGGCATTTTATGTAAGTTTCCTTCGTAGCTTCTTAATTCCATAAGGCGAAATTAATGTAAAGTGAAATTATAATTCGAATAAATTCCGAAATGTTTCTTTTGCATTTTATAATTTAGAGCCGTGATTTCAACCTTATCAAACATTAGTCTTAAAAAAGCCCTGCTGTTATTTATTGTTTGCGGCTTTTTACTTTATGGCAATACATTAACGCATGAGTTTGCTCTTGACGATGCAATTGTCATCACTCAAAATGACTTTACGAAAGAAGGCTTTTCAGGTATTTGGAAGCAGCTGAGCAATGACCAATTTGTCGGTTTTTATGGACAAAAAAAAGAACTCGTCTCCGGAGGTCGTTACCGACCGCTATCCATGGTAATGTTCAATATTGAGTACGAGTTTTTTGAATTAAACCCAACATTCTACCACTTAATGAATGTGTTGTGGTACATATTTAATGGTTTTTTACTCTATTATGCTTTAAAGCTACTTTTTCAAAATCAACTAAGTAAGAACTATCGGCTTCTCCCCATTCTGGCTGCTTTGTTTTGGTTTTTTCACCCCGTTCACACCGAAGTAGTGGCAAACATTAAAGGAAGAGATGAAATAATGGCTTTTTCATTACTTCTCATCGCCTTAATCTTTTTTATAAAGTACCTATCGAATCAAAAGGCAATCTACTTATTCGCTCTTGTTGGATTCTACTTTCTATCATTATTGGCCAAAGAAAATGCAATTACCTGGTTGGCTATTTTTCCTTTAGTTGTTTACTTTTTTAGAAATAAGTACTGGAAAAAATCAATTAGCCCGTTAGCTTTGTTGTTACTTACGGCAGTGGTTTGGTTTTATATTCGCTACAGTGTGGTTGGCGGTGGAATTTCCAATGTAGCTGATAATTTGATGAATGATCCATTTTTAGAGTCAACTATCGCTGAAAAGTACGCCACCATTGTTTTCACCTTGGGAAAATACTTACAATTGTTATTTTTTCCGCATCCTTTAACGTTTGACTATTATCCAAAACACATTCCCATTGTAGGTTGGGCAAATCCATGGGTGCTGCTAAGTTTACTCACTTACATCGCATTGATTGTAATTTCAATCCGCGGGATCATCAATAAAAAACTTTACGCTTTTGCGATTTTACTTTTTGGAATCACCTTAAGCATTGCCTCTAACCTATTGTTCCCTATTGGAGCATTTATGAATGAACGTTTTATTTACGTCTCCTCTTTAGGTTTCACTTTGATTCTGAGCTACTATCTATTAAAATTTGCACCTCTCTTTGTTGAGAATAAATCAAAAACGAATTCAGCAATTGTCATTTCTACAATAATCATTTTGAGCTTATACAGCCTAAAAACCATCAGTCGAAATCCCGTTTGGAAGAACAATTTCACCCTCGCTACGAATGACGCATTTATTTCAAAAAATGGAGCTAAAAGCAATGTAATGGCCGGCGGACAACTCCTAGAAAAAGCACAAGAAGCAACTAACTTTAGAGAAAAAAACGAATTATTAGAAAGAAGTATTTATCATTTAAGTAGAGCTGTTGAGATTTATCCTGAATACGTTGATGCACTTTTGCTAATGGGAAATGCTCAATGGGAGTTTTATCAGGATGCCTCCAAGGCAATGCCTTATTATCAAAGAATTTTATCCATAAACGCTGAAAATGAAAATGCTTGGAAAAACATTGATGTTATTTTGAGGCAAAATAAAAATGTAGATTACAATATTCAAGCCTACAGTCAATTGATTAATTACAATCCGGCAAGAGAGAAAAACTACCTGTACTTAGGAAGGTTGTATGGTCAGCAAAAAAATGATTTAAACAAAGCCTTGGATATTTTTCAACAAGGTCTTAAGATTGCGCCCAATTCTTATGAGCTATTGAGTAATATGGGCACAGTTTACGGACTACAAGGAAATTATGCTTCGGCTGTTGAAGTTTTAGAGCAAGCAGCTAAGATCCAACCCAATGTTGCTAAAGTTCACATTGATTTAGGACTAAGTTATTATTACCTTGGTCAGTTAGAAAAAGCCAAAACTGAATTTGATCAAGCAAAACAGCTTGACGCTAGTATTAACCGCTCACAATTCCCAATATAAATGCAAACAGCAGAAGTTCTATTTCCGGATGACTTTCCAAGGCTTGAAACAGAGCGCTTAAGCTTAACAAGTTTCAGTCCCGCAGATGTGGATAATTTTTTTAACCTTAGATCTGACGAGGATTTTATGATGTATTTGGGGCAACACCCTTTAAAGAAAAAGTCAGCTGCTAGAGATCGCATCCACGAAATAATTCACGCCTTTAATACCGGTGAAGGATTGAGTTGGAAAATAGCTTTAAAAGGTTCAAATGACCTAATTGGCTACATTGGTTTTTGGAAAATTGACTACCGTCACGCTCGTGCTGAAATTGGCTTTGGTTTAGATCAAGACTATCAACACCAAGGCTATATGAGTGAAGCTATGCATGCTGTACTGGAGTACGGATTTAAAGAGATGAATATACATAGCGTAAAAGCAGATGTTGACCCTGAAAATGAAGGCTCAATTCAGCTGCTTGAACACAGCAATTTTAAAAAAGAAGCTCATTTAAGAGAGAATTACTTTTTTGATGGAAAATTCTTAGATAGTGCGTATTACTGTATCTTAGAGAGCGACTTCAAATAGACACACAAACACTAACTGTCGACAAAATGCTTTTTTATAGCGATTAAAAGGCAACCCATTCTGAATTCTTACGTATATTTACCAGAAGAAATTAAATTTCTACATAACCAAAGCAAACTTATCTCTATAATTTTTATTTAATTGGTTAACATAATTTTTAAGAGTAAGTTATAGCCGTTCAAATAATTGAACGGCTTTTTTTTGATTTTAAACACTTTCTCTTAATAAGCGTTAATTCTTCATAATCTAAAACTATTGGCAAGCAATTGCCTTATTTTTGTTTGCTAAAATTCTTTTATGAGAACACTTTTCATCGGAGTATCACTTTTACTTCTCACCTACTTTGCTCATGCTCAAAGGCCGGTACAAAATTCAGCCGATATTCTTCAAGAAATAAAAAAACTAAATGTGGTAGGCAATGCGCTATATTTAGCAGCGCACCCCGATGATGAAAACACTCGACTAATATCATGGTTGGAGAATGAACGTTTGGTTCGCACGGCTTATCTTTCTTTAACAAGAGGTGATGGAGGGCAAAACTTAATCGGCACAGAAAAAGGTGCTGCCATGGGAATTCTTAGAACACAAGAATTGTTAGAAGCTCGAAAAATTGACGGTGGTGAACAGTTTTTTAGTCGTGCTGTTGATTTTGGCTACTCCAAAACACCTAAAGAAACGCTTGAGATTTGGGACAAAGAAAAAGTATTAGCCGATGTTGTTTGGGTAATTCGAAAATTTCGTCCGGATGTAATTATTACTCGCTTCCCTCCCGACTCAAGAGGCGGACATGGACATCATACGGCTTCTGCAATGCTCGCCGAAGAAGCTTTTGCTTTGGCAGCAGATGAAAATGCATTTCCTGAACAATTAAAGTACGTTGAAACTTGGCAAGCAAAAAGAATTTTATGGGATGTGTATTGGTGGAACACTGAAGTAAGAGACGAAGCGATTAAATCCGGTAATATCTTACAAACAGATATTGGCGATTACAATGAAATTTTAGGACTATCTTATTCAGAAATAGCTTCCGACAGTCGATCGCAACACAAAAGCCAAGGGTTTGGCACTGCTCGAACAAGAGGCTCTAAAATTGAATACTTAAAGCATACGGCAGGAGAAGCTGCTGAAGAAAAACTTTTTGAAGGTATAAATACCAGTTGGAGCAGAATCAAAGACGGAGAAAAGATCGAAAAGAAAATCAACCAAATTTTAGCTAATTACAATGCTTCCGACCCATCGCAGTCGGTTGAAGGCCTAGTTGAGCTTTATGAGCAACTCAACAAAATGCAAGACAATTTCTATGTAAAACATAAAATTGAGTCCCTTAAGAAAATAATACTTGCAGCAGCAGGAGTATACACTGAAGCACTTGCCGATAAATTCAGCTATGCTCCATCTGAAGAAATTAAAGGAGTTTTTAACTTAATTGTCAGAACCAACACTCCTTTTAAGCTTCACAGCATCTCTCCTATCGACTCTATGCCAAAGGCTGATTTTAAAGCAGAAAGTAACCGTGAAATCAGCTTACCATTTACCTTTACTGCTCCCGATAAAATCTCTCAACCTTATTGGCTATGGGGAGATTATTTTGGTGTTTTTAAAGTTGAAAATCAAGAGTTAATTGGTCTAGCAGAAAACCCTCCTATTCAAACTTTTAATTACTCCTTATCTTTTCCTCCTAGTGAAACTAAAATTCAATTTAGTGAAAATATTGACTATAAATGGAGTACCAGGGTAGACGGCGAGCTTCACCGAGATGTAATCATCAGTCCAAAAGTGACAAGCAATTTATCTCAAAAGGTATATTTAACTAAGAATGAAGAAAACATTCAAATTGGTGTCATTGTAGAATCTCACAAAGCCAATGAAAGTGGAATACTAAGTTTGGACTTGCCCGAAGGTTGGAGTTCAACCCCCAAACAAATAGACTTTTCTTTAGAATATGCCGGTCATCAAAAAGCATTAAACTTTGAAATTACTCCACCTAAAAACAGCAGCGAAGGAGAGATAATAGTCCTAGTTGATGGAGAAGCTGCTCGAAGTATAGAGCGAATTGACTATGACCACATTAAACCTCAAACTTATTTCCCAAAAGCTACCGCTAAAGTGGTTAAAATGGACTTAAAGTCGAAAGTTAACAAGATTGGTTATGTCGTTGGCAGCGGCGATGAAGTAGCCGACAATTTATCAACTCTTGGTTTTGAGATAGAGTCCTTTACTGCAGAAAAACTACCATTAATGGATTTGAGCAAATATGAGACGATAGTTGTGGGCATAAGAGCTTATAATATAAATGATGCAATGATTAATGGAAACGAAATTTTGAATGAGTTTGTAAAGAATGGAGGAACTGTCATCGTTCAATACAATACTAGCCGTGGGCTAATTGCAGAAAAAATCGGTCCTTACCCACTGGAACTTTCCAGAAAAAGAGTAACTAAAGAAGATGCAAAGCCAACTTTTCTAGAAAAGGAACATCCGATTTTCAACAGTCCTAACAAACTAAACGATAGTGATTTTGAAGGATGGGTTCAAGAGAGAGGACTTTATTTTGCCGGAGAATGGGACAAAAACTACAAACCAATTATTGCTTGGAATGATCCGGGAGAAGAGCCACACAAAGGAAGTATCTTAGTTGCTGATTATGGAAAAGGAAAGTTCATTTACACCGGAATTTCATTCTTTCGTCAGCTACCTGCCGGAGTGCCCGGAGCTTTTAGGCTTTTGACAAATATGATTTCTTATGGAAAATAATTCGGATGAAATAATCAATGACAAACCTCCTTTTTTTAAAAAGTGGAGTGGGCTTTACATCTTTATTTTGCTCTTTGAGCTAGCCTTGATTGCATTTTTCATTTGGATTACAAACAGCTATCACGGATGAAGGAATTTGGTTGGATAGATTGGACGGTTATGCTGGGTACTTTGTTTTTCATTGTGGCTTATGGCGTATGGAAAAGCAGAGGAAGTAAAAACATAGAGGGGTATTTACTTGGTGGTAAAGAGTCTAACTGGTGGACAATAGGCTTATCAGTAATGGCTACTCAAGCATCTGCCATTACTTTCTTATCTACACCCGGTCAAGCTTACATGGAAGGCATGGGCTTTGTTCAGTTTTACTTTGGCTTGCCCTTGGCAATGATTATTATTTCCACAGTATTCATCCCCCTCTATTATAAATTAAAAGTATACACTGCTTATGAGTTTTTAGAGTCTCGTTTCGATAACAAAACGCGTTTACTCACTGCTTCCCTTTTTCTTTTACAAAGAGGCTTGGCTGCCGGAATTACAATTTATGCTCCTGCAATAATTCTTTCACAAATTATTGGCTGGTCTTTAAACTTTACCATAATATTTATTGGAGTTCTAGTAATTATTTACACCGTTTCAGGCGGCACCAAAGCTGTGAGTCAAACACACAAACAGCAAATGGCAGTCATTTTTGCCGGAATGTTTATCGCCTGTGGGTTTTTAATTGCCTACTTAACAGATAATTTAAGTTTTAATAAAGGAATTGAATTGGCCGGAGTAATGGACAAAATGCAAGTGATTGACTGGGAGTTTAACCCCGGAAGTCGCTACAATATTTGGTCGGGAATAATTGGAGGATTGTTTTTACAGCTGAGTTATTTTGGAACAGATCAATCTCAGGTTCAACGATACTTAAGTGGCAGCTCAGTAAAGGAAAGCAGACTGGGATTAATGTTCAATGGATTGTTAAAAATCCCCATGCAGTTTTTTATACTTTTTGTTGGAGTTTTAGTCTTCTTGTTCTATCAATTTGTAATGCCTCCTCTGCACTTTAATCAAGCCAATGTAGATCAGGTAAAAGCATCGGAGTACGCTGAGCAATACAATAATCTGGAAGCAAAACAAGCAGCTGTATTTGAAGAAAAACAAGTCTTAATTGAACGCTTTAAGAATCAGGAAAGCCAAGAACTAAAAAATGAAATAAACGCTTTACACCTTGAAGAAAAAGCACTTATCACTGAAAGTAAGAAGTTAATCCAAAAAGCTAATCCAAAAGCAGAAACTCAAGACGATGATTATATTTTTATCACATTCGTTATAAATTACCTGCCGGTAGGAATTGTAGGTTTGCTTTTGGCTGTAATTTTTTCTGCCGCCATGTCTTCCACATCTGCTGAGCTAAATGCACTTGCTTCCACTACCACTGTTGATGTTTACAAACGTAACCTCAAGAAAGACGGCAATGAAAAGCACTATTTGCAGAGATCAAAGTTATTCACACTACTTTTTGGATTATTTGCCATTGCTTTTGCCGCTATGGCTAGTTTATTCGACAACTTGATTGAGGCAGTTAACATTTTAGGCTCTCTTTTCTACGGAACCATTTTGGGAATTTTCTTAGTCGCTTTCTTCTTTAAATACGTTAAAGGAAATGCCGTATTTATAGCAGCAGTAATTGCACAGCTTATAATTGTGGCACTTTATACACTCAACCGATTAGAGATTATCGACATTGGCTATTTGTGGTATAATTTAATAGCACCCGCCATTGTTATTTTCTTTGCTTTGCTTATTCAAAGGATACAAAAGAGTAAGTAAGTCACCCTTAAATTGAAACTTATCAAGTTAAAATTGTGAATTTCTACTTTATAGCTCAATTTGTAAAGAGGCAAGAAAAAGTTACCTTTGCCCCTGTTTAAAATGAGTGCAAAATTTAGAAGAAAAAAATAAAATGCTACATTAAAAAATGTAGTAATTGTGTTAAAGCACATGACCATTAAAAATTCAATTTTTCGCAAATGAAAGATTTATTCGATAAAATCGAAGCTAATCCGGGACCACTCGGACAGCATGCTAAAGAAAGTCACGGTTACTTTACTTTTCCAAAATTGGAAGGGGAAATGGCCAACCGAATGACGTTTAGAGGGAAGGAAGTATTACAATGGAGTCTGAACAATTATTTAGGCTTGGGTAATCATCCTGAAGTTAGAAAAACAGATGCAAAAGCAGCCAAAAAATGGGGCCTTGCTTATCCTATGGGAGCAAGAATGATGTCGGGAAACACTAAGCATCATGAAAAGTTAGAAAGAGAATTAGCGGACTTTGTTCAAAAGCAAGATGCTATCTTATTAAACTTTGGCTATCAGGGGTGTATGTCTGCTATTGATGCTTTAGTAGATCGAAATGACGTAGTCGTTTACGACGCTGAATGTCACGCTTGTATTTTAGATGGAGTTCGCTTGCATCAAGGGAAGCGTTACGTTTACCAGCACAACAACATTGAAAAGCTTGAAAAGCAATTAGAACGAGCTACTAAATTAGCCGAAGAGCAAAATGGTGCCATTCTAGTAATTACCGAAGGTGTTTTTGGCATGTCAGGAAACCAAGGTAAGCTAAAAGAAATTGCTGCACTTAAAAAGAAATACAATTTCAGATTATTTGTGGATGATGCTCACGGCATTGGTACTATGGGCGAAACAGGAGCAGGTACAGGGGAAGCTCAAGGTGTACAGGATGAAATTGATGTTTACTTTGGAACTTTTGCTAAATCTTTCGCCAGCATAGGAGCTTTTATTGCAGGCGACGAAAACTTAATCAACTATTTGCGTTACAATATGCGCTCGCAAATTTTTGCAAAATCTCTTCCAATGCCTTTAGTAATTGGAGCGCGAAAACGACTAAAGTTAATTCGCACAATGCCCGAATTAAGAGAGAAACTTTGGACAATTGCCAATGCACTTCAAAGTGGACTAAAAGAAGCAGGCTTTAATATTGGAACAACCAATACTCAAGTTACTCCCGTTGTTCTTCAAGGAGGTTTAGGGGAAGCCACTAACTTAACTTTAGACTTAAGAGAAAACCATGACCTCTTCTGCTCTATTGTTGTTTATCCGGTAATTCCAAAAGGAATGATTATTCTTCGATTGATTCCAACTGCAATGCATACTTTAGAAGATGTTCAATATACAATTGATACCTTTAAAAAAGTGAAAGGCAAGTTAGAAGCCGGAGAATACAAATCAGACGAGATTGCAGCGGTATAATACATAACCAATTAATGCTTTCTGTAAAAATGCTCGTTCTTTAACGAGCATTTTTTTTGAACATATTTGCAAATTAAATGTTGATACAAGTATCTATAAAACGATTGATAATAAACCACTAGTAATTCAACAAAATGAAGAAAATAATTCACAGAGCAAATAGCCGCGGTCATGCAAACCATGGTTGGTTAGACAGTCATCATACTTTTTCGTTTGCTAACTATTACAATCCCGAAAGAATGCACTTTGGAGTACTTCGAGTGCTAAATGACGATCGAGTGGCTGCCGGAGCAGGATTTGGAAAGCACCCACATGAAAACATGGAAATTGTTTCAATTCCTCTTGCCGGAGACTTGGAACATGAAGACAGCATGGGAAACAAAAAGGTGATTCGAGAAGGAGATATTCAAGTGATGAGCGCGGGTACAGGCGTTGTTCATAGCGAATACAATAAAAGCAATGAGAAAGAAGTAAAGTTCTTGCAAATCTGGATTTTCCCTAAGGAAAAAAATGTTTCTCCTCGTTACGACCAAATTTCTATTCGAGATGTAGCCGAGAAAAACAGCTTTTACCAAATTTTATCTCCTAACAAAGAAGATCAAGGAGTTTGGATTCATCAAGATGCTTGGTTTTCTATGGGTGAGTTTGACGAAGAGAAAGTTGAGTACTATTCGCTTCACAATTCTGAGACTGGAGTTTATCTATTTGTTCTTGATGGCAAAGTGGAGATAAACGGAGAAATGCTTAACAAACGTGATGGTATGGGAATATGGGAGACTGACCAAATTGAATTAAAAGCTATAACTGCTGCGAAAGTGCTGCTGATGGAAGTTCCGATGGAGATAAACTAGCAATAAGGTTTCAACTTTAATAGTGTAAAATACTTTCTCATAAAAAAGCCTCGCATTTCTGCGAGGCTTTCATTTTTTAAGGGTGGAAGATCGGTTTCGAACCGACGACCTCCTGAACCACAATCAGGCGCTCTAACCAGCTGAGCTACAACCACCATATAACGCTTCTATTTTAGCGGCTGCAAATATAAGTATATTTTCATTTTTTGAATTAATTTCATCTATAAAAAATGTCCTTTTTCCTGAAAAAGTGTATTAAAAAATTGTCATTACTTTCTTCAAACAAATCACTACTTTTAAAACTGATTTATATAAACTCAAACCAAGGCATAAACTCATGTATTTCAATACTCATCGTTTATTTGTCCTTCTTATTGTACTACTTTTATTAGCTTGTACGCCAAATAAACCGAAATCTCAATCTTCTACCGTTAACATTAGGCAATCTGAAGATGCTTCAGGACTTAATCCCATTACCATTAGAGATGGCTTTTCTAATTATTTGAGCATGCAACTTTTTCAAACGCTCATTGGAATCGACTTTAAAAGCAATGAAATTGTTGGAATAATTGCTAAAGATAAAGGAACTGTAACAGTAATAAACGACAGCGCGTTAAAGATTAGCTTTGAGATTCGAGAAGAAGCTAAGTTTGATGATGGCAGACCAATTACAGCAGAAGATGTTCAGTTTTCTACCAAACTTCATCTTCTAAAAGGAATTAACTCTTTCACATCTCGCTTTTTTGAGTTTGTAGATAATGTAATCGTCGATTCAACTAACTTTAGAAAACTCCATTTTATCGTCTCTAACTCACAAATGCAAGCTGACTTTTACTGTGGTTCTATTTACCTAATGGATCATAAAGTTTACGACCCTAAAGCAATTTTAAAGACTTACTCCATTCCTGAGATTAAAAGTGATTCCATTTACGAAAAAACTGAAATAAAAGAAATTATAAGTTCTTTAAACGATCAAAAATTTGCTAAAAACAAAAACTTTATAAAAGGCAGTGGATCTTATGAAATTGAAGAATGGAATGAAGGCAGAAACATTCGATTAAATAAAAAAGAAAATTGGTGGGGAGATGCCCTAAAACAAACGAACAGTTTTTTCAATGCAAATGCGCCTAAACTCAATTACGAAATAATTAATGATGAAAACACCGCAGTAGTTAGTCTAAAAAACGGTCGAATAGACTTAATGAGTGAACTTAGTCCCAGACAGTTTAATCAACTTAAAATGGATGAAAACTTTAAAAGTAAATTCAAGCTAGCAACGGCTCAAAAAATGGGTTATCATTGCTTGGGGTTTAATTTAAATCACCCCGTTTTAAATGACATTCATATTAGAAAAGCAATTGCACATTGTTTAAACAAAGAGCTTTTTATTGAAAAAGTACTTTATGGCTTAGCTGAACCAACCAACGGTCCTTTAGCTCCCTGGAGAGAAAAAATATATAACAATGAAATCTCAGCAATCCCCTTTGACTTAAATAAAGCCAAAGAGGAACTTAACAAGAGTAAATGGTTTAATCAATCTCCAATTGAAATTGAATACGCCTATAATGCCGGAAATAAAGAAAGAGAAGCACTTGGGTTAATATTAAAAGAAGAGGCCGCCAAAATTGGAATAAATATCAATTTAGCTGCTTACGAATGGAGTGTTTATCTTCAAAAACTTAAAAGTGGCGAACTAGAACTATTTTATTCCGCTGTTTCCAGTAGTTTGTTACCCCCGAATTACAACAGTAGTTTTCATTCCTCAGCAGCAAATGGTGGTAGAAACTATTTTAATTATAAAAATGAAACAGCCGACAGTTTAATTCATGTAATGAATAGAAGCAATCAACTTTCTGACTATGCAAAGGCGAGCAAATCCTTTCAAGAGTTATTAAATAATGATCTTCCATGTATTTTTCTATACAGTGAAAAAGAAACATTTGTTTTTTCTAAAAGCATTCAAGACTTTTACCCTTCCTCAGCACGTCCGCATTACTGGGCGCCGGTTTTGAGCAAAAAATAACTATGGCATATTTTTTTAAAAGATTATTACTCTTTATCCCAACTATATGGCTTATAGCTGTAATCATCTTTTTTTTAACCAAGTTAAGTCCCGGAAATCCAATTTTAAACCAACTCCAAGAACAAGAATTACAAAACAAGCAGCTACAAGAAGAAGAGTTACACTTAGTTAATAAATTTGGATTCAATAAAGCCCTATTCTACTTCACTATTCATCGTAAAACAATCCCTGACACTATTCATAGAATTTGGCAGGAACCGGCAAAAAGTAATCTGACTCATATTGCTTTCGAATGTAGAAATTGGTCGGCGGTTCATAATTACTATTCTACTTTAAAAAGCGAACTTAAACAGCACCCCTCCTCTTATAATAAATTCATCCAATCAACTAGTATCAAGGATATAGAAAACACATATAATTCACTAAACATTGATAATAAGAAAATTGAAAAAACTATTAACCAACTAAATAACAATCAAAAGAACTTTATTTACAATTACATCCCCACATTTAGTTGGCAGGGATTCGATAATCAATTTCATCTTTGGCTTAGCGGTTTGCTAAGCGGAAACTTTGGATATTCTTATGTAGACGATCGTGAAATTTCTACTAAAATATCCCAATCCATTCAGTGGACATTACTTTTAAGTTTACTTTCTATTTTATTGGCCTTTATCATCGCTATTCCAACAGCACTCAAAGCGGCGAAAGACATTGGCGGATCATTTGATCGAATAATGAGTAGTTTATTTTTAGGAATGTATTCACTTCCTACTTTTTGGGTGGGAACACTATTGATTATTTATTTTGCGAATCAAGAGTATTTAGCTTGGTTTCCTGCTTATGGAGTGGGAGAAATTCATGCTGAAAGCAGTTTTTATGACATTATCTACACAAGGATTAGTCATCTATTTTTGCCTTTAGTTTGCTGGACTTATGGCTCATTTGCATACATTTTTAAGCAGTTGCGAAACAGTTTAAAGATAGAAAGTGATAAAGCTTACTTTATAGCAGCTAAAGCTAAAGGAGTTAGCACAAATCAACTTTATATAAAGCACGCACTCCGAAACGCTTTACTTCCATTAATTACCATAGTTGGAAACATTTTCCCTGCTGTTATTTCAGGTTCTTTTATTATTGAGACTATATTTTCCATTCCGGGAATGGGCAGACTTAGTCTGGAAGCCTTTTTTAGCCGCGATTATCCATTAATTTTTACCATATTATTACTAGCTTCCTTTCTTTCTCTTTTGGGAAATTTTATTGCAGACATACTCTACCAAAAAGCAGACCCACGATTTAACTTAAGCGAAAAATGAAAAGGGGTTTCAAAAATATAAGCTGGAGTGAATATACTTTGGTGTTTATGCTTTTCATTGCACTACTTGCTCCTTTTATTGCCGGTAATGAAGCTTATCACTTGATTCCTTATAGTGAAAATCAAATGGATTTAAACAATGCCAACGCTGTTAGTCCTTTTGAGAAACAAAATATTAAATCCAAACTCCACCATCATTGGTTGGGTACCGATGAGCTGGGAAGAGATGTTTTAACACAATTGATATACGGCAGCAGAACTGCATTTTTTGTAGGTGCAATTTCTATGTTTTTTGCTGCCTTGATTGGTTTGATTATTGGAGGCTTAGCAGCCTATTATGGAGATCACTCAATTAAAATGAGCCGATTGAGGATAACAATATCAACCTTACTAATATTAACTTATTTTATTTTTATTATTGCATTAATTCCTTGGGATATTTCCACTATTAGCCTTTTAGAAAAAATTATACACTTATTTATCTATAGCTTCGGATTTATATTACTGTTTATTGTTTTAAATAAGTGGCTTAAGAAAAAAGAAAAACAAAGAGCACTTACTTATTTACCGGTAGATTTAACCTTAAGTCGCTTTATTGAAATTATGGATGCATTGCCTTTGTTTTTTCTGGTCATTGCTTTTTCAGCCTTGTTTACACCCAATTTATTTTGGTTGAGTTTTATCATTGGAGTTAACGCATGGCCAAAAGTGGCGAAGTACTTCAGAGCTGAAGTGCTCAAACTTAAAAAAACAGACTTTGTAGAAAGCGCACAGACTTTGGGCTTTACAAATGTTAGAATTCTATTAAAGCACATTTTACCCAATGCCATTTCTCCTGTACTTGTCAGTTTGTGTTTTGGATTTGCTTCGGCAATCTTAATTGAGTCATCACTTTCCTTTTTAGGATTGGGAATATCATCAGAACATGCCAGTTGGGGGCACCTCTTAGCAGAAGCGAGAAATAACTATCAAGCCTGGTGGCTAAGCATTTTCCCCGGTTTGTGTATTTTTATAACTGTCTATAGTTTAAACAAACTAGCAGACCGTTGGAATAGGGTAATGTCTTTTACAAACAAACATTAAATGAAAATTTTTGCAGAAACTGATAGGCTAATTTTACGCGAAATACTTCCGGAAGACATTGATGGAATGTTTAAACTTGACTCAGACCCTGAGGTTCACAAATACCTGGGGAACAAAACCATAACAAATAGAGAAGAAGTTATTGATATAATAAATTACATCCGACAACAATATAATGACTATGGAATTGGTCGTTGGGCAATCATTGACAAGGAAACAAACGATTTTATTGGTTGGACAGGTTTGAAGTACGAAACAAAGCTAATCAACAATCATAAAAACTACTACGACCTTGGTTATAGATTAATTAAAAAATATTGGGGACAAGGTATTGCTACAGAAACTGCCCATGTATCACTTCACTTTGCATTTAATAACTTAAATACAAAAGAAATCTTTGCTGCTGCAAGTTGTAAGAATGAAGCCTCAAATAAAGTTCTACAAAAAATTGGTATGAGATTTATTGAAACTTTTTATTATGAAGACATTAAGTGTAATTGGTTTAGAATTGATAAAAGTGAGTTTGAAAACACAAAAAGCCTAATCAATAAGCCATTTAGAATTAAAAATTATTGACATAAAGAACATAGTCTAAGCCTTTTCATTTTTCTCTTCAGGGTATTCCACCCTAACATGATAAATGCTCATTAGCTTTTTCTTAAAGATTTTCTTGATTTCAGTAATGTCTTTAAAGGTGATGCTTGCAGTTACAAATTGTTCCTCTTTAATCTGCATATCAATAATTCCATCTACTAAGT
The DNA here is from genome assembly GCA_002415785.1 of Flavobacteriales bacterium UBA5081. Classification (GTDB taxonomy): domain Bacteria; phylum Bacteroidota; class Bacteroidia; order Flavobacteriales_E; family Vicingaceae; genus UBA5081. The sequence goes on along the minus strand of DIAJ01000009.1, from coordinate 45,163 downwards.
TTTCAATCGATTGTCGATCGTAAGATGCCAAAGAGCGGGAAGCAGCTTCTACAGAGTCCGCCATCATGAGCACTGCAGTTTCTTTTGAGTAAGGAATTGGTCCCGGATAGCGGAATTTACTTTCATCAATTTCCATCTCCGGATTTTGTTCTTTATGTTGTCGATAAAAATAAAGTGTTCTTGAAGTTCCGTGGTGAGTTCTAATAAAATCAATAATAATATCCGGTAAATTATAGCGTCTTGCCATTTCAATTCCACGTATAACGTGCTCTATAATAATTGAAGCGCTCTCCTCCGGCGTCAATTCATCATGTGGGTTGTAATCAGAGTTTTGATTCTCTATAAAGTAGTTGGGGTTGTGCATCTTCCCAATATCGTGGTACAAAGCTCCGGTTCTCACTAATAAAGAGTTTCCGCCAATGGTTCTAATTGCTTCTTCAGCCAAGTTCGACACCTGTAGAGAATGTTGAAAAGTTCCCGGTGCCTTTAAATTAAGTTTTCTAAGTAACTTGCTGTTGGTATCTGCTAACTCCATTAAAGTAACATCAGAAACAAATCCAAAAATCTTTTCTAAAATATACACCAAAGGATAAGCAAATAGCGTGAGCATGGCACTGCCAAAGAACCAACCCAAAAACCGCCAATTGGTATCTGCAAAAGAGCCTTCTTGGATTAAACCAATACTCAAATAAACAGCACAATAAACTACGAATATTATCAAGGAAGATAAGAATAGTTGTGAGCGATTGCGCAAGTTGAGAATACTGAAAAGCGTTAGAATCCCGGCAATCATTTGTATGATGATAAACTCATAAGGGTTGGGAGCAATAAAGCCAACAATAAGCGTAGCTACCAAATGTGTAAACAATGCCACTCTCATGTCAAAGAAAGTTCGAATTAACAAAGGCAACATGCAAAATGGCATTAAGTAAATATGAATATTCTCAATGTGAATAGCCATTTTAGCTCCAAATACAAAAAGCACTATCAGGATTAAGAGGAAGATAATTTTAATATCGCTTCGAATAATCTCCTTTCGAAAAGAGAGCAAAAACATAGCTAAAGAGAGAATCATTAGGGAAACCAATATAATTTGACCCAGCAAAATATAAAACTGCTGTGATTCTGCTCCTGTTTGAGATTCGTATTCTCTTTTTAAAGATTCAACTAGCTGAAATCTTTCATCGTTAATTAACTCGCCTTTTGCAATTACTCTCTCGCCCTCTTGAACCAATCCTTGAGTTGGAGAAATTTTCTCCAATTCCTCCTCCAACATCATTTCGTTCGTGGCTGCATCGTAACTTAAATTGTGCTTTATATGCTCTTCCAACAAATTAAAAAGAAAGCTTTGTTCCGCCTGGTTAAATTGCTTTAAATCAGAATTCAGCTTTTCAAAAACTTCCTGAATTGTGTAAACATCTTTTAGTTGAACCTCCTCTGCTACATTATCAATAAGCACATTAATTTCTTCTTCTTCGCTTTTGTCCTCAACACTTTCATGAAGTTCAATAATTCCCTTCTTGTAAATCTGATTAAGAAATCGCTCAGCAGTCTTCAGGTAATAGGTATCATAACTAAAGTTTCCACTTTCCTTATCCACCTTTGCCCAGGCTTTTGGAAAGCGATCATTTAGCTCTTTAAGCGCTTCTTCTCTTACCTTTTGTTCTTTAAAAAAGTAAGGTTTATGGTTCTTATAAACTTCGTTTCTCTCATCTTCTAATTGTTTATCTAACTTATAAATAGGAAAGTTAAATGGGGCAATTAAATCCTCATGGGGCCAAGGCTTGCCCTTTTGAAACTCATATTTAAACTTTCCCTCACGAGGAAAAATAAAAACGATTCCTGCAACTGCAATAACAAACAAGAGTACTTTAAAAAGTAGTCCGTGTTTATTCCGTAAAAAATCAAAGAGTTTTTTCATTATTCAATTCTCTATCACAAAACTCAGCATTCTTTTGTAAATGCGTACCAAATAAAATTAAGCATATCATTAAGAACCCCTTGCAAAATCACAAATTTCATTTACAGCTTTTTAACTTTCTAGCGTATTGCCTTCAATTAAATCCCTCAGCTTTTGTTAATTTTGCAAGCATTGCGAATTGCTCGCTTTAATCAAGCTAATTTGCATTATTTCATAGATCAATAAATTAGATAATACCATTAAGTCATTATCAAAAAAAATTAAATATGAGAGAAGTATATATTGTATCAGCAGTAAGAACCCCAATGGGAAGTTTTAATGGCACACTATCCGGAATTCCGGCTCCTAAACTTGGCGCAGTAGCCATAAAAGGTGCTTTAGACAAAATTAAGCTCGATGGTGCTGAAGTTCAAGAAGTGTTTATGGGCAATGTTTTACAAGCTAACTTAGGACAGGCTCCTGCACGTCAGGCGGCGATCTTTGCCGGCTTAGGAAATAACATCCCTTGTACTACGGTAAATAAAGTTTGTAGCTCAGGCATGAAGTCTGTTATGCTTGGAGTGCAGTCAATTATGCTTGGTGATAACGATGTAGTAGTTGCCGGTGGTATGGAAAATATGTCGCAAGCTCCTTATTATTTAGATAAAGCAAGAACAGGATATAAGTACGGTAATGGTCAAATCATTGATGGTTTAACAAAAGACGGTTTGATAGATGTTTACCATAACTACCCTATGGGAAATGCGGCTGAGCTTTGTGCAAAAGAATGCAACATTAGCCGTGAAGAGCAAGATGAATTTGCCATAGAGTCATACAAGCGTTCAGCTAAAGCATGGCAAGAAGGTAAATTTGCCGATGAGATTGTACCGGTAGAAGTACCTCAAAGAAAGGGCGATCCAATCATTTTTGCAGAGGATGAAGAGTACAAAAATGTAAAATTTGAAAAAATACCACAGTTACGCCCTGTTTTCCAAAAAGACGGTACTGTAACTGCAGCCAATGCTTCTACGATTAACGATGGAGCTTCAGCAATCGTTTTGATGAGCAAAGAAAAAATGGAAAGCTTAGGTTTAAAACCACTCGCTAAGGTTATTTCTTACGCAGATGCAGCTCAAGCTCCCGAATGGTTTACTACAGCACCTTCAAAGGCACTTCCAAGAGCACTTGATAAAGCAGGAATTAAAGCAGCCGACTTAGATGCAGTAGAATTAAACGAAGCTTTTTCAGTTGTGGGAATTGCCAACATAAAAGAAATGGGCTTAGATCCTGCAAAAACAAATATTAATGGTGGTGCTGTTTCTTTGGGTCATCCTTTAGGAAACTCAGGTTCAAGAATTTTAGTGACTTTAATCAACGTTTTAAAACAAAACAATGGAAAATACGGAGGAGCCGGCATTTGCAACGGTGGCGGTGGTGCTTCTGCTTTTGTAATAGAAAACGTTTAATTTCGCCTCGCTACTTAAACAAGAATGAAATACGGAATTGGTCATTTGAGTGTGGTGCCTTGTCGTGCAGAAGCTTCTGACAAAAGTGAACAAGTCACCCAATTGCTTTTTGGTGAAACCATTAAAGTTTATGAGAAGAAACGCTCATGGTATCGCATAAAAACGGCTCACGACAATTACGAATGTTGGATTGACGAAAAGCAATTTTTATTTATCACTCAAAGACAGTTCGAAGAACTACAAAGTCAGCCGCCTTTAGTGGCAGCTGACTTTGTTCAATTAATACAACACCCAAAAAGCGGTGAAATGATTAGCCTTTTAATGGGCGCTAACCTTCCCTACTTTAACAAGGGAACTATCTTGCTAGATGGAGATGAGTGGAAATTTGAAGGAATAAGCACTGATATTTCTAAACAATTACCTAAAGGAAAAATCATTTCGAATGCATTAATGCTGTTAAATGCACCCTATCAGTGGGGCGGTCGTTCACCTTTTGGAATCGACTGTTCCGGCTTTGTACAAATCATCTACAAACTAAATGGCATTTCTCTTCCCCGCGATGCCTCTCAACAAGCAGAAGTGGGTCAGGCATTATCATTCATTGAGGAAGCTGAAGAAGGTGACCTCGCATTTTTTGATAATGATGAAGGGCAAATAACCCATGTGGGAATTATTCTCGAAAACAACCGAATTATTCACGCATCAGGGATGGTTAGAATAGACCAATTGGATCATCAAGGGATTTACAATCAAGAAATAAAAAACTACACTCATCGGCTTCGATTGATTAGTAAAATATTTTAATTCACTACACTTTTCCCTTTTCTCTCTGTATCTTTACGGCTGACCAATTTTGGTCTGAGATTTGTACTATTTCAAACTTTTAAAAAACATTACAATGAAAAAGATTTTCAACATTTTACTATTGGCTGTTGCCACTTTAGGTTTTTCATCTTGCAATGCGCAAAGCGATTTAGGCGATGGACTTTTTGCCAAAATCAACACTACAAAAGGAAGTATTATCGTTAAACTTGAGTTTGAAAAAGCCCCCCTTACTGTGGCCAATTTTGTTGGCTTAGCGGAAGGAAAAATTAAAAACTCTGCAAAGGCAGATGGAGAGCCATTTTATGATGGATTGACTTTTCACCGAGTAATTAAAGATTTTATGATTCAAGGTGGTGACCCAAGCGGAACAGGAAGCGGTGGTCCAGGCTACTCTTTTAAAGATGAATTTCATCCGGAATTAAAACACGACAGAGCAGGAACCCTTTCTATGGCTAACGCTGGTCCCGGAACAAATGGTTCTCAGTTTTTTATTACTCACAAAGCTTTTCCACATTTAAATGGTGAGCACACTGTATTTGGTTATGTAGTAAAGGGACAAGGTACAGTTGATTTAATAGAACAAGGAGATGCTATTAAAAATATTGAAATTATTAGAAATGGTAAGGCAGCAAAAAACTTTGATGCAGCGGCTACTTTTAATAAGTTGAGATAAAAGTCATAAAATAAGTAAGAGTAAAAAAAGCGCCGATTGGCGCTTTTTTTGTTTATAATAAATCCTCATCCTTTTTTGATAAAATGTATAAAATACGGTGTATACCTTATTTTAATAAACTAAAAGTAGCTATAGTTTTACATTGTAAATAAAAATAAAACTATATGAAGCTAAAAATCATTAAAATGGCGCTTCTACTTCTTGTTTTCAGTTGCACGAAGAAAGAAGATGAAGAGTCAACACCAATCACTACTCCGACTGCAAGTTCAATGGATACGAACTATTACTTTGAAGCAAAAGTAAATGGGCAACTTTTTAAAGCTAATATGACTAGTTGCGAGTGCACAACACCCTCTGACTTCAAAACTGAAGCTTACATTCACAGTAATGGTTTATACTTAAGAGCTAAAAAAGACCCGAATGACGCAAAAGCCGGTGAGTTCTTTATCTCTGCGGGTAATGCGTCAAATAATTACAGCGGAGTTGGCGACTATGTTATTTCTCAAGGCTTTTCTACTGAAGCATCCGGTCAATATACTCTAGGTGACACCACATGGTATTCTGGCGGAGCATATCCTGGTAATGGTACTATTACAATCTCAAAAGATGAAAACAAGATTGTGGAAGGAACTTTTTATTTTGAAGCTAATACTAGCTCTTCATCCAAAAATAAAAATGTTACTGAAGGTCGTTTTAGAATGAAGTACTGATTTTTAAGGTGGAGGTTGCTAAGTTTACAAAACCTCCACCCATTTTCTCGTAATATTTATTTTAGTTGAACAACATTATATTTACTTTTCAACTGTAGATGCTGACAAACTTAAAATAGAAAGAATTAAATTGAAGAGATTATTTGTGCTATTAATAAGCACCTTTTGGATTTTCTCCCCATTTATTAGCGCCCTTTAGGCTGTCTAATACAAAAAAGATAATCAAAACAATCCAACCTAAAATAGGTACAAATCCAATTAAAAGCCACCAGCCGCTACGACCGGTATCATGCAATCGCCGAACAGCAACTGCTAAACTTGGAATGATAATAAATAAAGAATACAAGCCCGATAAAACTCCATATCCGGTTTCCATATCAAAGCCCAGAAGCATATCAATAGTTCCTAAAATTATTGATATTACAATATTTACAAAGACAAACACCCAGTACTCTTTTCTCCTTGCTCTTCCTTGAAAATCCGTAAAATTTTTTAATACTTTAATGTACCAATTCATCTTGAATAAAAATTAGGTTAGTCCTACTCTATATGCTTTTCGGTTCCGCAAATATGAACCAAACATACAAAAAAAGATTATAAATACAATACCAATAAGTTATGACAACTTTTCTATACGCTGAATGATTCCATCGCAATGCTCTAAAGCTGCTGTCATTTCAGTATTAATGGTAATTAAATTACTTTTATAAGCATCTTGTATATTCTTCATTTCCATGGAAAAAGAAAAAAGTGCATTATTCATTAATTGTAAACTGACAATCTTATTTTTAAACTTTCTAATCAATAAATCTAAATAAAGAAGCGTTCTTCTAACTCTCAATAATTTAGTTAAACTCCCTTTTCCCTTTAAATGCAAATCCATCGCTTGATTTAAAGCTTCAATCATTTGACAAAGCTCTTCGCTAAATTCACTCACATAATCACCAATTGTTTGGTTAAACTTATCTATGTTTAGTGCGAGTATTTTAATGTTCTCTTCAATACTTTCATCGCTTTGTTTAACATTTTCAACCAAACCATCTTCAACGTCAGAAACCTGGTGCATATATTTATGCGAACGATTTTTAATTTCATTCACTAATTGAACCGTAGATTTATAAACAGAATTTAATGCCTTTTGGTGAGCTTCGGCTTTTTCAAGCAATCGATTAAAGTCTTTTTCATCCTTTTGTGAACTCATAATTTGGTTGATTAAGTGCCTCCTAAATTTAGACAAAAAATCTTTATGAGCAAAACCACTAGCCCATTCGCTCCATATAAGACTGTAATATTAAAGTAGCACTTACCTTATCAACGAGAGCTTTATCTCTTCTCTTCATTTTTTTTACACCACCTGCTATCATGCTCTCCATAGCCATTTTAGAAGTAAAGCGTTCATCTTCTCGTTCTATTTTTAGTTTAGGAAAACGCTTTTTAATGAAATTAATGAATGGCTCAATACTTTTTTCAATAGCCGACATTTCATCGTTTAAACGTCTTGGCTCCCCTACAACCATACATTCAACATCCTCCTTCTGAAGGTATTCTATCATAAAATCTTGAAGATTTTTGGTTTCTACAGTAGTTAACCCACTGGCAATAATTTGGAGGGAGTCGGTTTCTGCTATTCCACAACGCTTTCCTCCAAAATCTATGGCAACAATTTTTGACATCAATTCAATTTAAAAAGCAAATGTAGCTAAAGTAAAAACTATTCAGTATAAAGTCTGTTATGCTTTCCGATTAGGGCTTTAATTTTGACTAATTTTGCGGCATAATTTGAATCTATGAGTTTAAATACTATTGAAGAAGCCATTGAGGCGATTAAGCAAGGTGAAATCATTATTGTAGTAGATGATGAAGACAGAGAGAACGAAGGTGACTTTATTGTTGCTGCAGAAAAGGTTACTCCCGAAGTAGTTAATTTTATGGCTACTCACGGAAGAGGCTTAATATGTGCTCCCCTTGTTGAAGATCGATGTGATGAACTCGGATTAGATTTAATGGTGCAGCAAAATACAGCAGCCTACGAAACTCCCTTTACTGTTTCAATCGACCTAATCGGACATGGAACAACAACCGGAATTTCAGCAAGCGACCGCGCTAAAACAATACTGGCTTTAGTTGATCCAAAAACAAAAGCAGAAGAGTTGGGTAAACCCGGACATATTTTTCCGTTAAGAGCTAAAGCAGGAGGTGTATTAAGAAGAGCAGGACATACAGAAGCTGCCATCGATTTTGCCAGATTAGCCGGTTTTCAACCAGCAGGAGCCATTGTTGAAATTATGAATGAAGATGGAACCATGGCTCGTCTTCCTCAATTAAAAGAAATTGCTCAAAAATTTAATTTAAAGCTTGTTACAATAAAGGACTTAATTGCTTATAGAATTAAAAATGAGACTTTAATTAATCGTGAAGTTGAAGTACAACTGCCCACTGAATACGGAGATTTTAATTTGATTCACTATACCCAAAAAACAACCGGTCAGGAACATTTAGCATTATCTAAAGGTGAATGGAAAGAAGATGAAGCTGTTCTTGTTCGTGTTCACTCCTCTTGTATGACGGGTGATATTTTTGGTTCTTGTAGATGCGATTGTGGACCTCAACTTCATGCCGCAATGAAAACCATTGAGAAAGAAGGGAAAGGCGTTATTGTATATATGAATCAAGAAGGTAGAGGAATTGGTTTATTAAACAAATTAAAAGCCTACAAGCTTCAAGAAGAAGGTTATGATACCGTAGAGGCTAACGTAAAGCTTGGATTTAACATGGATGACCGCGACTATGGAATAGGCGCACAAATCCTAAGAGACTTAGGTGTAAGCAAAATGCGCTTAATGACGAACAACCCTAAAAAAAGAACAGGCTTAATTGGCTATGGTCTAGAGATTGTCGAAAATATTCCACTAGAAATTAAGTCAAACAAGCACAATGAGCTTTACCTTAAAACTAAGAAGGACAAAATGGGGCATGCGCTTAATTTAAAAACAGAAGATTAGGTCATTATTTATTAAATTAGCTGCACATTGAAAAAGCTAATTCGTAAAATAGTTTTTATACTTAATGCGCTAGCAGCAATTGCTTTAATACTTGCGTATTTTTCACCCTACATCAGTCCAAATACGTTTTGGCCATTAGCTTTTTTTGGTTTAGCTACCCCCTACTTACTAATCATCAACTTACAATTTCTATTATTTTGGGCGTTTCTAGGTAATAGTCGGTTTGTATTATCATTGCTAGTTTTAATACTTGGTTATCAAACCATCCCCTCATACCTTCAACTTAAAATTGACAAAAATGAAGTAGCTGAAAGTGAATTAAAAGTAATGAGTTTTAACGTCCGCGTTTTTGACTTATACATGTGGTCAAAAGAAAAAACTACGCGAAATAAAATTTTTGACTTTATTAAAGCGGAAGATCCGGATGTGCTTTGTTTACAAGAGTTTTTTCATACAGAAAACAACAAAAAATACAGTTTTAAAACACTAGATACTTTAGTGCAGTTTTTAAGTGCAAAAAACTTTCATGCTCATTACACTTTAACACTCCGGAAAACCGATAACTGGGGGGTAATAACTTTTAGCAAATACCCGATTGTAAATAAAGGAGTGGTTCCTTTTCAGGAAAAAAGTGATAATGTTTGCATTTATACTGACATTAAAAAAGGAGAAGATACAATAAGGGTTTACAATGCTCACCTAGCCTCTATTAAGTTAGATAAACACGATTATAAAGCCATGCAAGAAGTCAACAAGAATGATTATTCTAAGGACTTTAGTCAGGAAATCAATATGCTTTCTAAAGTAAAAAATGGCTTTCTAAAAAGAGCAAACCAAGCAGATAGTATTCAAAGAAACATTGAAAAGTCACCCTATCCAATTATTTTTTGTGGCGACTTTAATGACACGCCTTCCTCTTATGTTTATCAGACAATTAAAGGTAAAAACAAAGATGCATTTCTGGAAAGCGGAGGTGGCTTAGGGAGAACCTATATTGGCGATTTCCCTTCATTTCGAATTGATTACATATTATACAACAAGAATTTCAAATCGAGGAACTACACAACTCATGATGTAAAACTATCTGACCACCATCCAATAAGTGCTATTATTCAATTAGAAATAACCGATTAAACTGTTTGTTTTTTCTTTTCAAACTTTCGGATTATCAATCGAATTCCTCGGTCAAAATTTAAGTAATTGTATGACCAATTAAAAAAGGTAACAATTTTGTTTCTAAACCCTACTAATGAAATTAAGTGAACAAACATCCAAACGTACCACGCAAATAGTCCTTGAAACTTAATGTTATTTAAATCAACAACTGCACGATTCCTGCCAACTGTAGCCATTACTCCACGATCGTTGTATTTAAAATCTTTAAGCGCTTTATTATTTTCAATAAACTCTAGATTCTTCGCTAAAAACTCACCTTGTTGGGTGGCAACAGGAGCTAGCATAGGCAGTCCTTCAGGGAAATCATCTGTTTGCATTAATGACAAATCGCCGATAGCAAAAACATTTTCATAACCAACAATTCGATTCTGACGGTCTACCTCATACCTACCTTTTTTAATGACATCTTTAGAGACCCCTTGAACCAGATTGCCTTTAACGCCTGCTGCCCAAATGAGCGTTTTAGCTTTTAGAACCTTTCCCTCTTTAAACTTCACTGTCATTCCATCATAAGATTCCACCGCTTTTTTGAGCCAAATGGTTACTCCTAATTCCTCCAGATACTGAAAAGCTTTTTTAGAGGCTCTGGCTGACATTGGGGGCAGTAACTCATCAGCCATCTCGATTAAGTGAATATTCATCCTTCTGATATCTAAATCAGGATAATCTGCCGGTAAAATGTGTTTTTTGAGCTCGGCAAATGCGCCTGCCAGCTCAACTCCGGTTGGCCCACCTCCAACTATGGCAATGCTCATCAAAGCTTCTTGTTCTTCTTTAGAGGAAGTCAGCAGTGCCTTTTCAAAGTGTTGAAGAATATAGCTCCTTAGATCTAATGCCTCTGAGATACTCTTCATGCTCATGGCATTTTCTGCCATGTCATTCATCCCAAAAAAGTTAGTCGTGGTTCCGGTTGCCAAAACCAGATAGTCATAACTTATTTCGCCTATTTCAGTAATTACATTCTTACTCTCTGTATCCACTCTACTTACTTTTGCCATACGGAAATAGAAGTTTTCGTGTGACTTAAATATTTTTCGCAGTGGATAAGCTATTGAGTCGGGCTCTAAGCCGGCTGTAGCAACCTGATAAAGTAACGGTTGAAAAGTGTGGTAATTATTACGATCTATCATTACCACTTGGAAGCGCTTGCCTTTTAACTTTTTTGCCAAGTGAAGGCCAGCAAAACCTCCTCCTATAATCACTACTCTGGGGACATTACTTTCGGGTATATTCATCGCTTTTGAAGCCTAATATTTCGTTCCAAAGGTATTTATAAAAAAAGCTAAATGTATCACTTATTTAATGATTTTCTTTAGTTCATCTGACTCAAAAACTTGCTGATTTGTTTGACTTTGTGCTATTTTAATCATCGCTCTTGCCACTTCATAATCGTAAATCCCCTTATATTTTTTTGGAATTAGAAAAGAAAGTGCTTTAACGATTACTTTGCCAACTTCCTCGCCAAACCTAAACTCTTTACGATCACCTAACAGCATAGATGGTCTTACAATAAAAGCTTTATCCCCTAAAACCTCTTTCAGCACCTCCTCTGCTTCCCCTTTTGTTTTGGTGTAAAAATTAGAAGATTTTGCATTTGCACCTACGGATGAAATCATCAATACTTTATCGACATGGTGTTTTGCTGAAAGCTTGGCAATTCTTTTTGGTAGTTCTAAGTCCACTTTTTTGAAGTTTTCCTTGCTGCCGGCTTTTTTTATGGTAGTTCCTAAGCAAATAAATAGATGATTTACTTCAAAGAGTGAAGAATAATCTTCCAAGCGATTAAAATCAATCACCATTGAAGTGATTTTGTCATTTTCATAGTCAATTTCTCTACGGTTGGCAACCAACACTTTATCATAAGCATCATTTTCTGCTAATTGCTCAACCAACTGCTTACCCACCAAACCTGTTGCTCCAAAAACAGTTGCACTATATTTCTTCATCTTATTCTTTTCATCAAATTTCTGATTATTTAAATGACTATTAGTTCAATAATCTTGAAACTTTATTGCTATAACAGTCTAATCTTGTAATTTATATTTTAACATTAAGAAGTTAAGGCAAATTAAGAACTTCATTAAGCAATAAATATTAAAGTATAAACTAATACTATTCAAGATCAGCAAAATACTCATTCACCATTGGCTTCAAACTCTTAGTTATGTTATCTGTAAAAAAATTGATTAATAAACCTTGTGGCTTTTTGAGCAACTTCATATACGTTAATAACTGTGCTTCATGAACAGGAAGTAAATGCTCTACAGTTTTTAATTCAACAATAATTATATCATTTATAAGGAGATCTAAACGCAGTTCTGTTTCAAACTCTAAATCCTTATATGTTATAGGCACCTTTAGCTGCTGCTGAACAAAATAGCCATTCTGAATTAACTCATACATTAAACATTTTTGATACACACTTTCTAATAAACCCGGACCGAGCATTTTATGTACTTTAATTGCATATCCTGTAATTTCATAAGATAGCTGTGTTACTTCTTTCTTAGTCATTATAATGAAATTTTAAAAGTCTAGAACAATCTTAACGAGCTAAACTCCTTAATGTCTTAATGTTTCAAAAATAAAAGAAATATTTTATTCTTAATTAACTGATAAAATACTGACAATCAAACCAATAGTAAATGGTACTCAATCTAAAACCAGTAAGAAATAACTCTGCTATACTTAAACCTTTAACATTAAGAAGTGAAGATATATTAAGGACTTCATTAAGTTTTTAAAAAAGGAAGAAGTATTAAAAAAAGAGCTTAATGCACTAAACTCCTTAATGCCTTAATGTTAAAAGACATTATTCCAAAACGCTATAGAATACAACTTGCTGAAATTCTGTAGAATATCATATTCAAATGCTTAAGTTAAAGATATTTCTGATTATTTAAACCAATCAGGCTAACTTTGTGTTCATTAACTATGAAAGACGATAAAAAATACAACAAAGGAGTTGAGCTACTAAAAGCAGAAAAGTTTGATGAAGCACTCCACCTTTTTAACGAGCTGCTCAAGGAATTTCCTCAAAATGCGGACTACTGGAGTGAAAGAGGAGTTGTTTATTTCCACATGCAAAAGAAAAATGAAGCTTTGGCTGATATGAATAAAGCCTTGGAACTACAACCTTCAAAAAGTTATCGCTATTCGAGTAGAGCTTATATTTTAGGTCATTTTGGTCAAACGAAAGCAGCCATTGCTGACTATCAAAAAGCCATTGAACTCGACCCGGAAGATGCCATTGCACACAACAATTTAGGATTATTGGAAGAGCAATTGGGCTACAAAGAAAAAGCGCAAAGTCGCTATAAAAAAGCCGATGAATTAGACCAAAATCGTTTTGGGCAGTCCGATCGAGGAATTGAAGGTGAAGCCATTGATGCTCGAAACATTCAAAAAGAAATTGACGAAGAAAAAGCTCAAAAAAACTTATGGTCTACGCTAAAAAGTATAGGCACAAAAGAAGGCTTAAGCTCTTTCAAAAAGTTTGTAAAATCAGGCTTTAAGGAAGTGTAATCTGAATGTCCGGAATGATACCTAAAACTATTTAAATAATATTTTTTTGTCTAAAAGGATGGCCATT
>DIAJ01000009.1:18867-31646 GCA_002415785.1 Flavobacteriales bacterium UBA5081 | reverse complement strand
TGAAAACAAAATAGTTTAGTCGATTACAATTCAATTTAGGAAATAAACGGATATTCATAAAGTTTAATCACCTCAATCGTTCTTTGCTCCATTATTAATCCAAATTTCAATTTGATCAATTAAGCATTGATTTAGCTTTGGCTGACCATTTGGCATTGGAGTGTAACCAATTTGATGACTTATAGCGCCAAATAACTCACCACTAGAAACACGAACACTAATTTCATTGTAATTCGTTAAAAGTATACCACTCGATGGGTTACTCCCGCTATGACATCCTTGACAGTTTTTTTGAATAATGGGCTGCACATTTTTTGAAAAAGTAACATTTGTGGTATCGCAATTATCGCAAGAGTTATTTTTTGCCCCCTGCTCTATCCACTTGCGAACCATCGAAATTTGTTCAGCACTTAATGGTGCATAAGGCGGTTGAGGCATGCGCTTGTCTGGGTCTGTTTCCGTAATCATTTCATACAAATCAGAACCTTCAGGGTCAGCCGGACGAACATCGGCTGTTTGCATAACATTATTGTAATTGCTCAACTCCACTCCATTTTCACTACTTCCACCGCCATGACAGCCACTAAAAGCACAGTTTGAACGCAAGAGTGGTAAGATATCAACTTGAAAATAAACCGAATCAGGATCGCATGGATTATCGGTAATCACCGGTGGTAAAGGGGTAACATTAGTCTCTTCAACAGGAGCTATCGGCTCATGTTTACATGAGAAGATTAAAAGCAAAAAAGCAATTCCCAAAAGCTTGTCTAAACGATTAATCATTTTAATTCCTCCGGCTTTTTCAAGGTAAATACACGGCTCACATTAAACCCAAAGTGAATATCTCCATCTAACCAGTTTCCGGTAGTTTCACCCACCAAAAACTTTTCTGCCATACCGCGACTATTGGTTAAAAATATTTGAAAAACGTGACCTCCGGTTTCTAAATCCACTCCTACTGAAAATGAGTTTCGCACTTTTTCTCCTCCAATCGTGCTGAAAATTTGATCTTCCGGTATAAAGTAATATTCAAAATTGGCTCTTAAAGAACCTGTTAATCGAATAGAACTACCAACTCCCATGGAATAAATGGTATTTTCATCTTCTTTTGTTTGCACGATATTCCGATGCACCAGAGTGGGCATTAATTGCACTGAAACGGCATTTCCAAACTTACGAGCCAATAGCAAAGCATGATGAAAGTTCATTCTTGAAGAAAAATAGTTTTCTCTTTCAGGATTTGGCCATTCCATAGTATTCAAATAGGAAGAACTTACCCAAGTGGCTGTAAAGGGAAAATTCTTAGCTCCACTTTTCTGACGAAGTAATCTCCATTTAAAAGTGGCATCATAGGTTTTCTCAAATGAAGAACGTCCAACTCCTATATTAATGTTATCCGTTATTCCATATTCAAAGCCCAAGCGAATGGTAGCATTGTCAATTCCATACAGATCTCTCCAACCGCTGTTTAATCGCCCAAAGCGGTGACCAATTAAAAATTGCAATACGCCTTCTGCATTTGTTTCAATACTATGCCCGCTTACTAATCGAGTAGTTTTAAAAGTGGCAATGGTTAAATTGGTCACTTCTTCCTCTTGCTCTTCCAGCATTTTCATAAGGTCATCTTGAGCTCTAGTACTAAACTGAACACCCAAAATAACCACTAAAAAAATGAAGACTCTATTTACCATAAGGTTCATAATCGGCATTTACAGTAATTTCAATTGTTTTGGCAATATTTTCTCTCACAGCTGAGGGGATTTTTATTTCATAATCCGCCACTTCTACTGTAAAGTTACTTTTGGCAACAATCTGATCTCCCTCTAATTTTAATTGAGCAACAATTTCAATTTCTTTAGTTACTCCATGAATAGTTAGCTCGCCTTTCACTTTAAAGTCGGTAAACTCTGAACTAAGCTGATCTAGACTAAAGTCAAGCAATTTACCTTTAAAAGTAGACTTTGGAAATTGATCACTCTCCATATACTTTTCATTGAAGTGTTCTTGCATTAACGCTTTCTCAAAAACAAAAGCTTTAATTAATAATGAGAATACTAGCTCTCCATTCTCTGCATTTAAAACGGTGGAAACTTGATTGTTGACCGCCTCAATATTCTCAACCGGTGTTTCGGAGAAAAACTTGATGGTGCCCGATTGGGTCATGTACTTTTGAGCCATTCCGGCGAATGAAAGCACAACTAAACTGATAAATAAAACCGATTTTTTCATTTTAATTTAAGTTAAATTAGACAATTAATTATTTGGTGCTCCTTGCTTTATCCACTCTTCGATAAACTCGATTTGGCAATTGCTCAATGGACTAGATGGTGGCATATCTCTTTGAACAAGAACTCTATTATTTAATGAACCATTATCTACTTTTGATTTAATATTCTGGTAATTTTCAAATACTCCGTTGCCTGCACCTCCTTGCACGTGACAACCGGAAATTGCACATTCCGTTTGAATTAAAGGCATGATGTCTTTGGAAAAACTCACTGAAACTACATTGCAGGGAGTACCTCCGTAAAGTTCTTCTTCATTGTCGTAATAACATCCAAAAAAGAACAATACGGAAAGTATTCCTAATACAAACTTTGACTTACTCATGGACTAACGAACAGTTATTTAACACTACACTCATTAAATAGCCTTGGCACCTTCCTTTTAAATGAATGGAATCACCTACTTTGGGGAGTGGATCAATTTCTTTAAAAGAGCAGTTTACTCCTCCCAAAATAGCGCCCTCGGCTTCTAAAACAATATTAAACCCATTTTCTGATTCTTTCACTTCCATTACTCTACCTGATGTAGCTATAATTTTACCTTCAAATCGTTTTAAAGCTTCATTTTCATCCGACTCAAAAGCACTATAAAGCTCATTGGCAGTCATTTCATAGTCTGCTTTAGCATCACTTAATGAGGCCACGCCTCTGTTAAATTGATACAGCCCAATGGCTGCAACAACGGCAACGATGAGAATGGAAAGTGTGATTAGTGTTCGTTTCATCTTTGTAAGATTAAAAAATTATTTTTTTACGAATTTGCTCAGGTATCTCTTTTGGTCGTTGGTAATCAACTCAACAAAGTAAACACCATTTTCAAAAGCACTTACATTGATTTGATTATTCAAACCCAATCGTTGCTTTTCAAGCACGATTTGACCGCTAATGTTGTACACTCTTAATTGCTGAATTGAAGAAGGTTTGATATTTAGCAAATTAATCTGCTCAGTAGCCGGGTTTGGAGCAATTTGAATTTTTGCTTCAGTCTCTCTTTCAAAAATAGACGTTAGCGTAATGTTATAACAGGAAGAAGTATCAACACAGCCTCCATTTGACAAGATTAAAGCATAGTTTCCACTAATTGAAGGCGTAAAACTTTGATTGGTATCGGCTGCGATGCCGGTATAATTACTATCGCAGTTTACCCAACGATAACTGCCTTGCGTAGCATTTGCCATTAATGTGCTTCCGCTTACACTCACCGAAGTATCTAAATTACAAACCACACTAAAAGATCCGGTCATTACTGCTGCATGAGGGCTACAGACGTAATTATAATTTCCTGTAACTGCAGGAATGTACATAAATGAGGTGGATGTGGAAGTCATCGGACTGTTCCAGCTTGTTGCCCCGGCAGGTATGCTTGAACTTGTGGTCGTGTGACTACCGGATGACCAAATCCAAAGTACGGTGTCTCCCAGGTTCATGGTAAAATTAGCCGGACTAAAAGTAAATGAGTTGTTAGGACCGACAATCACCGTATCTACATTTGCGCTTAAATTAAACTGTAAAATAATGAACAAAAAGCTGCTCAATAAAATGTGTTTGCTGTAAGAAGTAAAATTTTTCATAACTGTTTGGTTTTAGGTTAGAATAAATTTTGAAACAAAGTTGACTCACTTCTAACTAGCAAACAAAAAAAACTATGTGAACAGGAAAATTTAGCAGTTGAATAGGAAAGTTGGTTGAGAAGATTGAGAATTCGGGATGAATTATAATTTAGAACCGTACTAAAAAGGGGGAGCTTACATCCCTTCGCACCTTTGGTCTGGTAATATGGACTTATTTGGGGTTCGTTTTTTACTTTTCACAATAGCGCATGCAAATAATTAGCAGTGTCGACTAGTCTATTTTTTCGAAATCTGTCTAAAATTTCAAATTCATCTAGATTTGGATTTGTACGATTGAGTACCAATGCTCTAAATGCCTCGATAGCAAGATTGTTATTTAGGTCAATTGTGTCGGTTAAAAAGTCATCAGCAGTCTTTGCAGTAAGTCCGAAACTTGATAAGTACTCATTTGGGAAGTCTTTTATATTGTTAGTCACTATCACATTTGCATTGGTCTTTATAGCTGCAGCAAGAACATGCCTATCTTTTTCATCTGGAAGTGTCAGAGCACTTACTAAGGACTCATAATTTTCAACTTGAGCATCTGGAAATGCTTGTTGAGCTTTAGAAACTCTTTTTTTTATTTCTTTCTGTGAAATGCCTTTTCTTTCCATTACATTTTCCCATTCTTCGAAAATGTGTTTACTCCATTTTGGAGTGAAAAGATCATAAGAAGCAAACCAAAAAAGTATATCTCGAATATCAATAGGATAAATTACGTTTGTATCAAGAACACAAGTAAATCTTAAGCTATGAATCATACAATCCGGATTTTTCGTCAGCTTTCATTATTTCAATAAGAAGCTTTCTTTGTTTATCTTTTAGTTGCTTCTTGTATTCAAGTACATCTTGATATTTAATTCTTCTATGCTTACCAATTTTAGTGAAATTAATCCTCCCCTCTTCTAAGAGCTTAACTAAATGTGGTCTAGAGCAACCTAATAATTCAGCTGCAGCTTGTGTTGTTATTTCTGTTGCAATTGGAACGATAGAAATCGGTTTACCTTGACTAGTTTCTTTTAGAATTTTAGCTAAAAGTTTTAGAGCATTTAAAGGGATTTTTATTCTTTCTTTAGTTTCTTTAATTTCTATTTCAGGATAATCAGAATGAATTTGATCCAATGTTGAAGCCAAAGCATCGTATGACTTCATAGCAGCTTTCTGTTCTTCTTTAGTAGGTCTTTTTACTTCGTCTATACTTTCCATATCTGTTTATTTATTTTACAAATAAACGAAATATTCGCAACAATGTTTTGATTATTTCGAATATATTTAATGGAGTCCATTAATTAGTAATCGAGTAAACAAGGGAATTTCCCCCTTTCTCTCACCTATCTTAATATTCACTTACAAATATAGCTCACCCTCTTTAGAGTTGGCTAAAGTATTTAAAAACTAGCTATTCCCTTCGCTACTCTTTCATTACAAATTCCGATAAATTATCAGAATCATCACTACTACGAAATAGCCTATAAGTTAAAATAACCACTTCCCAAACTCAATAAAATCATCGAAAAACCCATACTGCGACTCTGAACCATCATCCAATCATTATCGGATCTAAGTCTACAGCGAATTCATCTTGGGTTTTGGATTGCTATCGGAACCGACCACCCCGTACAATTGGTCGGGAAACGCTTAGTTATTATGGTTAGTTTTTTTCTTCTTCTTTAGTTTTATAAATGTAATTTACTTCATTAGTTAGAAATTCACTAATTACCATACCCTCATTAGTAAATGTATGTAGATTTAATGTGTCCGGAATATCAGGCAGGTAAAGTGTATCAGATGAAATACTGTATCTCGAATGTCCAACTGTGTCATTATCCGCATTTAAAAAATAAACTTTTTCTTTTTCAAAATACCACTGTTTTTTATAGTGCGAATTTGTAAGATAGAAAGGTCTATCATCGTCTTTTTCCCAAGTCCCTAAAATGGAGGTGCTGCTTTTAAAACTCCAAAAGCCTTCTGACTTAATATTCGGGTTTATAGAGTCTTCAGATGGGTCTAGGTCAAAACAAGAGTTTGTAAATAGCTTTTTCATATTAAAAGCGTACTCCCAACCTGTATTAACTAGCAAAACTGAATCATTGTCAACAATCTCACATGACCTCAATCTTCCATCATGAGGCATAATATTCATGTATTGGTATTTCATAAAGTCACTAATTTCAATTGAATCATTACTTATAACTGCAACTATAAAAATGCCCTTTTTAAATTGAGATTTACCGTAAATTTTTGAGTTAAGCTCAATGTCTAAGTTATAAAGTTCAGATACCTTATAGTTGTCACTTTCAATTCCTGTCGATTGTATAATATCTAATAGAACTTCTTCACACTTTTGATCAACTTTTGAGTAGTTATTAATAAACTGTACTTTGTCTAGGTGCGATTCATCAGAATTGCAACTAAACAACCAAAAGCTAGTTAAGATAAATAGAAACTTGATTCTCATAGTTTAATTAACTACAACGTTTACTGTATGGCGCGTTGGGGTTTTGATAAAGATACACTTTGAAGTTTAGCACTTAGCAAAAACCGCTTTGCGGTTTTGTTACTTTGTCCTTTTGCAAAATCCGTAATCGGCTTTTGCGACCATCAAATTGCATAAAAGCTAACCAAACTACCTTACCCACAATGCACTATACAGTGTGTTAGGCAAAGTTATTTTTTAATGTTTATATGTATGAATCATAGCTAGATAACCCCTTAGTGTTTAAAGTTGAATTAATTACGTCCTTTAAATTCGATTTAATTTCAACGAACTTTAGTCTGTCATCAAATACGTTTTCATACTCTGGAATATCTTTTGATTTTAGATTTCTCAAATAGGAGAGTCTATGAACTTCATCAATGTGAATTAAGTCATCATTAAAGTCATCTATTAATCTAGGAATTTCGTCTTTATCTGAATTATTCTCAATATGTGATTTTAGGGTATTAATAGTCTCTGAGTATAAGTCAATTAGTAAATCTCTAAACTTTTCACTTCTATAGAAACTTTCAATTTTTTTAAATTTTTCAAGAGAATTTAGGTCTAATTTATTTGATTCGTAAATAGTTACTTTGTTAGAGCTAAGGATTTTATTTGGAATTACTTCAGCCCAATAAACTTCATGCTCTTTGTTATTTAAGTCTGCAAAAAACAATATTGCAGGGAGGTTTAGGCTTTCTGTAAAATACTCTTTATCGTTCTTACTTAATTTAATATCTAATTGACCTTTTTTAAATTTTTTATTTGCTGAGGCTTTTACTTGAGCTTTTAT
Source organism: Flavobacteriales bacterium UBA5081 (assembly GCA_002415785.1). Taxonomy (GTDB): domain Bacteria; phylum Bacteroidota; class Bacteroidia; order Flavobacteriales_E; family Vicingaceae; genus UBA5081. Next base: position 24,482 of record DIAJ01000009.1, on the reverse strand, counting down.
AAAAATTCCTGTTGCTTGATAATTTTTATTCGATTGCAATTCTGTTAATTCAATCTCTGCATCAATTCCAGTATCTCTTTTCGAAATAGGGCGATAAATTATATTAAGACGAGATGTTAATAGATAGCCAACTAATTGCTCCCCAATATCCCCAATTTGTTGTGCAGCAGTCAATATTTTTGCCATTAATTTTTAGTTTTAAAATATCATATCAATATGTCATTTATTTTATGGTTTAATTCTGAAATAGAATTAATAGGATTTATAAAGTCAATAAAAGTATTGTAGTTAAAAATAAGAAATGGTATGCCTTTGTTTAAAAGCAATTTATCGTTTACTAGATTTAAATTTCTTGATGTTCGTTCAGGATTATATGTTTTTTTTGCATTTCTATTATAAAAATGTACAACTATAAAAACTGTTTTCTTATTTGAAGAATTGAGAAGTTCATTCAGAAGGATATATTGACCAACTATTAGCTTAGCATAATTACCTGAATCAATCTCAATTAGTATGTTATAATCATCTGTTTCTATTGTTTGATCAACTGAAATTTCTACACTATAGTTTTCATCTCTCCAAATTCTTTTTCCATTTAATATTTTACCAAATTTTGATTCGATGATTTCATTAAATTCAGCCTCATTTGTTCCTGCAAGTGTCATTTATTTTTCTTTGGTAAATGCAGAGGAATAGAAAATTTCAATCTGCTTGTGGATCCATTTTCATTTTCTAATTGTCCACTTGTTCCAATATTAAACGGTCCAACAAATAAGCCAGCTCCGGCTTTAGTTTTATCACCTTCTTTAGTGGTAACTGCCACATCAAAATCAATCTTTTCAACAACTTCTCTCGAAGAATTATCGAAAAAGACGATACCTGCACCACCTTTAGACCCTACCCAGCCTAAATTATTTCCAGTTACTTTGGCGCCTTTTGATTCAGCATAATCTTGAGCTTTTTCAATTCCGTCAATTACTTGTTTTAATGATTCAAAAATGAATTCGTCTAATTTCATGTTATTTTAATTTTGCCTAACTATTGGCTAAAACACACTCCTCTGTTTTAGCTACCTTATGTCTGTTTAAAATTATTTTTTATCGCTCTGAAATTCAGTAGCTAATTTTCAACTTCAAACATACCAAAAATTTGAACAGTTTCAATGAGTTCAATAATAGCAAATATTTTAAAGCATTAATTATCTACAAACGAAAACTTTAAAAATAAAAAGCTTTATAAAAATGAAAATCAATAATCAGTCTCCACCATCCATTGCTTAAAAAACGGTGTTTTCTCTTTGCTAACCACAGCTTCTCCTTCATATTTTGGCTTTAATGTCAGTTTTAGCCTACTGCTGCTGTACTTCTTCATTTCTTCCACCGCAGCAATGTTCACCAACATTTGCCGGTTAATTTGAAAGTACTGCTTAGACTTTAACTTATTCATCAACTGTTCCATGGTATAATCTACCGGATAGGTACTTCCATCAAAAGCAACTACTCGATTTACCCCATTATCCAAATAAGCGTAGGCAATGTCATTTACATCAATCACTTGAATTTTGTTGCCTACTTTGCTCAAAATGTTCTTGCTTCCCTCCTTTTGCTTGGCTTTAAAAAAGTGAAGCACATCTTTTACTTTCGCTTGGTTAATCTGATGACTTTCAAAGCGATTTAAGGCATCGTTGAGCTTATCCACCTCAATGGGCTTTAGTAAATAATGAATGCCGTTGTATTCAAAAGCATCCACAGCATATTGATTGTAAGCAGTAAGAAATATAATTGGAACAGATTTCTCTAAGGTTTCTAAAACTTCAAAACTCAAACCATCCGACAACTGAATGTCGGCAATAATTAAATCAAACGTTTGTTTTTTTAACAAGGCTTTACCTTCCTCAACGCTATCGGCATCGCCAATGATTTCATATTCGGGTTTTAGCTTTAATACCAATCGTTTAATGCGGTTTAAAGCTGCCGGTTCGTCTTCTAAAATAATTACTCTAGCCATAGATTAACGGAAGTTTTACAATAAATAAGTCATCACTTTTCAATACGATAAGCTCTTTAGCACTCAATTGAGCATAGCGTTTCTTTAAATTGATAATTCCCAAGGCCGTTGAAGCAACCGTTTGTTTTTTAGCATGTATGTTATTCTCAACAACCAAATAATCTTGCTCTTTGTATATTTTTATGGTTAAGCGATGTTTTTTGTCAATTTGATTGTGCTTTATCGCATTTTCAATTATGAACTGCAGTGATAAAGGAAGTAATCGATATCCTAAATCAACATCTAAGTTATCAATTTTTAAACGTATCAAATCGTGATACCTCAACTGATGAATTTGAAAGTACTGCTCAGCCAACTTAATTTCTGTTTGTAGATCTACGGTATCAATTTTACCGTATTCTAGTATTGAACGGTAGGTATTTGACAGCTTAGCCACAGCATCAATTGCTACCTCCGGTTCTACTTCAATCAAGTCGATAATTGAGTTTAGGCTATTAAACAAAAAGTGAGGATCGACTTGATTTTTCAATTGATCAAATTCAAATCGCAAACGCTCTCTTTCCATCTTACTCTTAGCCAAAATTTGGCTCTCACGCCACTTAATAAAAGCATAAACAAATCCTGCTAACAGCACAAAAACCAATATAATAAAAATTGGTTTTTTCCAAAAAGGAAGTGCAATTTTAAATGGAAATTCGGCGTATTCTGTTGGAATAAAATCTGCCGCATAACCGGCTGCCACTTGAAAAGTATACTCCCCGGAGGGCAAATTGTAGTAATTCACATAAGTTTGGCTAATCAACTGCCAACTGCTATCTAGTCCAAGCAAGCGATACTTGTAGAAAGTATTTTCAGGTCTGTAATAATTATAAGTTTGAAAATGAAAGGTAAAAGTGTTCTCCTTGGCGGAAAACTTATTGTTCCCTGTTAAAATTTCATCATTAAATAACTTAGGCTGAAATAAATAAACAGACAAATTACTCAAAGCCTTCAGCTTGGATTTATCTATTTTTAGTACTCCATTTGAATAGCCAATAAAAATAAACTGATCGGTTGAGTAAGTTGAATTAAATTGCATTTTATTCAAGCCAATATCAGGCAAATCAAATTTATTATTACTCTTTGGATCAAACAGGCTTAGGTCGTTCTCCGAAGCCAATAAAAGAAGTTCTCCAATACTATGAATGCTAAACACTTTGTTTTGTTGTGATATTTTCTCTGCTTTTAATGAAGCCGGACTAATTCGATAAACGCCATCGTTTTCGGTGCTAACATATAAAGCATCCTTACTTCTTTCAATAGCAAAAACCGATCGATCAGCAAGTAACTCCCTTAATTTGTTATTCTTAAAATAGAGCAAGCCATGTACGGAAGTGCCCGCCAAAAACTCATCTTCATCAATACTCTTAATGCTGTATAAATAATTACTCCCAATGATGTCTGAGTGATTCCTAATTACTTGCAATTTCTCAACATCTAAACTGATCACACCATTAAGATAAGCCACCCACAACTTTTGATTGTTGAATTGCATTTGAATGATGTTTTTTTGATTGTTATCTTCTTCAATCAGCAGTTGTTTCTCAAATTCTCCTGATTTGTTAAATACAAACAAGCCCTCCCCCATGGTACCTGCAAAAACATATTGATCAGAAACGTAAATGGAAGAAACACTTCTGCTTTTATTCTCCTTACCCGGCAAATTTATGGTCATTTTAATGCGATCATCTTCCAATAGGAACACCTTTCCTTTACTTCCCACCCAAAGTAGGTCATCATCCTCAGCAAAAACAGAAAAACAGTCCTGAACAGCGGTAATTGTTTCCTGTGTTACATCTAAGCTGTGAATGGAGTTTTCATCTGCTAAAAGCAATTGATTGTTGAGCGCATAAATTGCCGAGAAGCTTCCTTCCTGCAATAAGTCAAGGCTCAAACCTTCATTCAGTTCGTAACAAGCATTTTCAGCTAATAAATAACTGTTTGAACGATGTGATGACGCTCCAATTAATTTTACCTTCATTTTGCGATGCGCAAGCAAGTCATAGTTAGCAGCGTACCAATAAATGTCGCCAAACTCAGTAAATGCATACACTCCATAATCAGCTGCATCTAACAATCTGTTTACAATTTTATTGGGCAGACTGATTTGTGTTAAAGCCGTAAAATCCTTAGCAGAAAAAACAGCAACTCCATGATCATAAGCCACCCAAAGTACTGAATCAACAACCAATAAATCATTAATAAAAGCTTGCTCAAAAGATTTTAAGGTATCTAGTTTTTCATTTTGAATATGATACTTCAATAACAAACCATTCGTTGTGCCAATAAAAACGTGCTTATCAAAATAGGCAATGGCTTGAATAGACTCTCCAATGAAGATTTCATTTTGCAACTGCTTATTTTTATACAATTGTAATCGATCATCAACGGCAAGTGCAGACTGTTCACCTTCAAAAATGATTAACTCTTTAATTTTTTGTTCAAAATCCCTGCATACATTTTCAGTGCCATTTACTCCAAAAGCACAGGCTTTATAATCCGACAATAAATAGACCTGCCCTCTACTATCTTGAATGATTTGTTTAGGATTTTCTATTTGATTTAAGGCAAAGCTCTTTTTAATGTGTTTCGTAAAAGCTAAGTTGACACTAAGCAGAAAAATGAATAGCAATAAAAGCCTATTCATTGGGTTTAAATTTTAATGCTACATCTACTTTAATAATTGGAGAAATCTTGGCTTCCAATATTTTAGGAATAGAAATATTATAGTCAGCTAATGCTACATCAAATCTAGCACTTGCAGTAATATCATCGCCCTCTTTACTCAATTCAATAGGAATAACCACCATTTGAGTTTCGTTGTGGATGTTCATTTTGCCTTTTGCCACTAAAGATTCTGTAAAATCTGAGGTAGCATCAAAGTCCCCCATTAAATTTCCGCTAAAAGTTGCCTTGGGATACAAGTCGCTTTCTAGGTAGTGTTCGTTAAAATGTTCTTTTTGCAAGGCACTGTTAAAACCGTCAAAGCTCTTTATGCGGATGCTAAAAGCGAAGGTTCGTTTCTCCAAATCCAATAAACCTTTTAACTCCTCGCTTCTCGCTCGAATGGTTTCCAAGGGAGCTTCCGATAAAAAGTCTACACTCCCCTTTCCAAGGTAAATATGATCCTTTTGGAAAAAGTTTATGTTGAAAAACAAAAAAATTGAGATCAGGAGTGCTTTCATAGATTAATTTAACTAAGCCAAAGGTATAAAAAAGGATAATAGAGAAGAGAGTAAAGAGTATAGAAAAGAGACCAACATCTTAGTTAATATTTTGAGGCAAGAAATTAACTTTTAACTTCAAACTTAAGGCAGTTTTATAAAGTTTATATGAATATCCGTTTGTTTACCCAAATTTATTATTGAATGACAAAACTATTTCATTTTTAACACGCTGTCTTTACTTTTTTCCATTGATACTTCGACTGCGCTCAGCAGAACTGAAAAAAGTAAACAAAACCCGCCTGCCTCACACGAGCCTGTGCTTCGGCGGGCAGGAATTCTAGGCCTGTTTCCTAATTTCAGTCTTCCACTCCTAAATGGCGATGATTTCAGTGATCTCCAAAG
>DIAJ01000009.1:0-18743 GCA_002415785.1 Flavobacteriales bacterium UBA5081 | reverse complement strand
TTATGAAAATGGCCATCCTTCTAGACAAAATTCAACTATTATCTAAATAGTTTTAGGTATTATTTCGGACATTTAATAAATGATAATAGGGAAAAGCTCAAAATTAGATGATTATTTGAAGCAAGAAATTAACTTTTAACTTCAAACTTAAGGCACTTTCAACTTTTTCTCCTTCTTCTTAGCTCTATAAAAACTTTACTTATCCGGTTCAATATGAATCAGAATATTTCCAAGATTAGAAATATGTTCCTTTAAGTAATCCTGCAATTCATGCGCAATGCGATGACCTTCTTTTACAGAAATTTCTGCATCTACAATGGCATGCAAATCTACATGATACTTCATACCTGTTTTACGGAGCATGCACTTTTCAGTAGCTAACACTCCCGGAACTTGAGTGGAAAACTTCCGAACTTCAGCAATGATATCGTCATAACGTTGTTCGTCCATCACTTCACCCAAGGCAGGTCGGAAAATTTTGTAACTATTGTATAAAATAAATGCTGAGGCAAAAAGCGCCGCCCAATCATCTGCACTTTCATATCCCTCCCCCATAATGTTGGCAAAAGCAATTCCGATAAATGCCATCACCGACGTAATGGCATCACTTCTATGATGCCAAGCATCTGCTCTTAATGACGAACTATTGGTCTGCTTGCTTTTCTTAAGTACTATTCTGTAAGAAACTTCTTTCCAAATAACAATTGCCAACAAAACAATGAGCGTCCATGGCTCCGGCATTTCATGCGGACTTGAAATATTCTGTATACTTTCATGAGCTATCACTGCAGCTGAAACCACTAAAAAGACAACAATAATAAAAGTAATTAAAGGCTCTATCTTCCCATGCCCGTAGGGATGGTTTTCATCTGCCGGCCTTTTGGCATATTTCAGTCCCAACAAAACTAAAAAAGAAGAAAAAACGTCTGTAGTAGATTCAATAGCATCGGCTACTAAAGCATAAGAATGTCCTAAAACTCCTGCAATAGCCTTTATAATTGCCAGAAGAATCCCTGACATTATACTAAAGTAGGTTGTTCTTATTGCTTGTTTTTCTTTACTCAATCGTTATTAATTTGAAATGAAAGTTCTGTAAAATTTAAGAAAGAACAAAGCGGTTCATCAATACTAGCCTATTCCCCACATTCGTTTCCACAGTTTAATAAGCACACCTTCCATGCCTTTAAACGAATTTTCCTTTTGGTCGATTTGAACTGCGGTATTGTTCGGTTTAATGATATAGGTAAAAACAAAATCGTTATTGTTGTCTGAAAAACCGTCGATTAAACCAAATCGCAAGTCATTCATATACAAACCTTCTTTTGTTTGTTGAATGGTATAGTAACCTTTAGTTAAAAAAATCAAACGCTCCACCTTAGGGTTGTTTCGATAAGGCTTTAGTAAGTGCTCATTTTTGGGAAATCGTTTATACTCCAGTGTTTCACCTTTATCGAAAATCGAGTAGTAGGCAATCAAAAAGTCATCTTCTCGCTCTACGTTAAATGTCCATAAAAGTGAATTAAAAGGCGTAGGACGACTATCGTACTGCTTGTAAGTGATGGCATTTTTCTCCAGCAAATTCTCGAACTGATAATTCGCATAAAGTTTTAAGCCAAGCGTAATTAAAAGATAAGATGAGCTAATAATCAATCCTAAACGATTCCACTTTCTACGTTTATCGCTTTTCCGATTCATCAGTAAAACAGCAAGAAAGCAAATTAAAAAAGGGAGCGTATAGAGCGGGTCAATTACAAAAATAGATTGAATAGCAATGCGCCACTCCATGGGCCAAAAAAACTGTGTACCCCAGGTAGTAAAAATATCTAATAGCGGATGAGTAAAGATGGACCAAAAGAACAATTGCGTCCAGCCCCACCAATCTGTTTCATTTTTTCGCTGATAAAGTTTGTGAATTACAAAGCCAAGCAGAGGGGCAATTAATAAGGCAAAAACAATGGAATGGCTAAAACCGCGGTGGACTTCTAGGCGAGAAACAGTGTCCATAAACTGCCCGGGAATGGTATCTAAATCGGGAATTGTGCCGCCTATGGCTCCCCATAGGACGGCTTTATTTCCTACTTTCTTACCCAGAACAGCTTCACCAACTGCTCCGCCTAAAACAATCTGCGTTAAGGAATCCAATCGCTATGTTATGGTATTTTAGAAAGGTAAATCATCTACCTCATCAGAAGAGCTGATGTCGGTTGTATTGAAGTTTTGTGGTGGCTCTTCGGATGGAGGAGGTGCCGCATTTCCTGCAGGAGCCGATTGAGCTGAGCTTTCACCCGCAGCTTCTACTCTCCATGCATCTAAATTGGTGAAATAATTCACTTTTCCGGCCTTTTCCCATCTTCTTCCTTTAATGTTAAAAGAAACTTTTACCGGCTGACCTACTTGCACTTGATTAATCAAATCACATTTATCTTGCACCAATTGAAACTTAATCTGCTCAGTAAAAACTCTACCGCCGCCTTCATCGGTAGTTTCTACCACAAACTCTCTCTTTTTAAAAGAGTCGCTTACTTGCTGCTCATCAAACTTTTCTATTAACTTACCTTCTAACTCAAAACTCATAATTCTATTCTTCTATAATTTCTATTTTATTAATTGTATCTCCTTGTCTAATTTCATCAATCACATCCAAGCCTTCTACAACTTTTCCAAAACAAGTGTGGTTTCTGTCTAAGTGAGCCGTATTTTGTCTACTGTGACAAATAAAAAACTGTGAACCACCTGTATTTCTACCGGCATGAGCCATTGATAAAACACCTCTGTCGTGGTATTGATTATCGCCATCTAACTCACAATCGATGCTGTAACCCGGACCACCTGCTCCGGTACCATCAGGACAACCACCTTGAACCACAAAATCTGGAATTACTCTGTGGAAAGTCAAACCGTCGTAAAAACCATCTTTTGACAATTTCACAAAATTGGCCACCGTTTTAGGTGCATCTTTCTGATAGAATTCAATGAGCATATCGCCCTTATCTGTTGACATTTTCGCCTTCATATTCTGAATAAATGTATTGATAAAAATTGGATTACGAAATTAGTTAAAATATTTAGAGTTTAGCTGTTGGAGTATAGAAGTTAGACCGCTTTGCTGTTAGAGGGACAAATCGGATTAAGGATGAAGGAAAAAATGACTAAAGTAAACTATTTACCCTAAAAAACCTAAGGGTACAACCTTTACCGGGCGAAATCTAAAAGAAAAATAATCAAGGGTTTCGTTGCCATCAAAAGCAAGCAAAATAAGAACCAATTCTCGCCTAAGCGAGAAAGTTTCAAGGTTTCTTGTTTCCTATTTCATGTTTTAAAAAAGTGCCTTCACTTCTTAATGTTAAAAAGTAACTAAGGTGTTTTAATCAGAGCGTTTATCTACCTAATCTATATTCTCTTATAACCGCGAAGTTCGCTAAGGTTACTCAAAGGACTCAAAGCATTAGCGTTTTAATTAATAATTAGCGAAGAAGTTACCGAATCTCGCTCTAGCGAGACAGTTTCCGCTTTCACTGTTTCATATTTCATATTTTGAAACATTGTTTCAACTTTCATATTTCAACAAAAAATCAATCAACTTCTTAACGGCAATTCCTCGGTGGCTTATTTTATTTTTTTCTGACAAATCCATTTCTGCAAATGTTCTATCATAACCTTTAGGTTGAAAAATTGGATCATAACCAAAGCCTTCCTCCCCCCTCTTATTCTCAATTATTTCTCCTTCGCATATTCCTTCAAACTCATATTTTTCTCCATCAATAATTAAAGCAATTACGGTTCTAAAGCGCGCATTTCGGTTATCTTTCCCTTTGAGTTTATCAAGCACTTTGTTCATATTTGCCTCAAATGACTTTTCTGCTCCTGCATAACGAGCAGAATATACTCCCGGCTCATTGTTTAAAGCCTCTACTTCTAGTCCGGTGTCGTCTGCAAAGCAATTGCGATTAAAGTGCTCGTAGATAAAATCTGCTTTTTGCCAAGCGTTTCCTTCTAAAGTGTTTTGAGTTTCTTCAAGATCTTCAGGATAATCTAAATCAGCAAGGCTTAGCACCTTAATGTTTTCGGTTAATTGATTTTGAATTTCCTTTACTTTATTGGGGTTTTGCGTTGCAAAAATGAGTTCCATGAATTATATATAAGTGAAAGATTACTATTGCTTAATAATGGTTCCCGTCTTTTCTTGATCTCCGTAAACCAATCGATAGTGATAGCTTCCGGTTTTTAAGTGACTTAAACTGAAAGTGCTTAAATAATAGCCTTTAGTTTGAACACCTAGGTCTTTATCTACCATCTTTTTCCCTAATTGATCAAAAATCTGAATTTGAACTTTTGCAGAAGAGGGAATTACATACTCAAAGTTAATCTGCCCGCTTGTTGGATTTGGAAACACATTAATCATTAATTCGTTGTTAAACCCAGCTTCACAAAGCTCATTGTTCTCCAATACATCGTCAAGTCGCCCATTTACCATAGCAATTTTAAGGCAAACAAAATCTACTTCCTCATCGCTTCTTATACTGGCATTCATTTCGTGCCCTTTCGTCTTCGACCTTTCAATTGGTCCATCAACTTTTTCTGATACCGTAAAGTCGCCGTTTATATTTGCTTCAAGCTGTATTGAATCAATTAAATTATTGCCTGCATTCACTAAGCTCAACTGAACTTTTAAATATCCATTTACATCTTTTAACAAAATTAAATTTTCAATAAATGCATCTAAGTAATTTGGCAAAACTCTTAAGTTCTTGCTCAAACTATCTTTACAAGTATTAGAGGCACTGGCTACTAACTTTATTGAATAATTTCCCGGATTTGTGTAGGTATAATCAGGAACCTCAAGCGTTGAAGTTTCTCCATTTCCCAAATCCCAAAAGTAAGTTTGTGCATCTTTGGAGTTGTTCTCAACGGCTAGTCGATAAGGTGCTCCACTGTTGTTTATCAAAAATGCAAAATCAGCTGTTGGCTTTGGGTTTATATCAATATTTCTTTGAATAGAGTCCACACATTCATTTGTATCTGAAACTTTCATAAACAAAGAGTAGGTGCCATTTTCCTCAATTGTAAATGTTGGGTTCTGCTGATATGAAGTGTCTTCATCAATCACATATAGCCAATTGGTGATGGGGTATGCCCCTGAACTATTGTCTTGAATTGTAAAAGGTGTTTCTTCACAATATTCATTCATAACTAGGTCAGCAATGGGGTTATCAAATATTTCAATACTATCTTCCACCACTGCATAACAAGATGAGTCCGTTGTAACTCTAAAAAAAACTTCCTTTTTACCACTACTTAAAAACTGTAAAGCAGGATTAGCTTCTCGATAAAACAAGCCCTCAATAATCCATAAAAAATCACTAGCTTGTTCATTCCCTGCAATAACTGACTGGTTATTAAAAAGTACTGAATCATTCAAGCAATTTCCTTTGAAAGAATATTTTACATTAGGCGTTGGATTAATATTTTTTTGTTGAAATGCGGTGTCTTTACAACCAAACTCACTCTCTACAATCAACTGAACTTGATAAAGCCCAAGGGTATCATAAGTGTGTCTTGGGTTAGGTTGATTAGAAGAGTTAACCGCAGCAGCTGTGTCGCCAAAGTTCCACAAATAGCCAATTATATTACCGCTTGAGATATTACTGCTATCGGCAAAGTAAACGACCTCTTTTGCACAAGCGGCAAATGAAGCAAAGTCGGCAATAGGTTTTGGACGGATGACAATATTCTGTTGAGCCGTATCAATACAGCCTTTATCGGTTTCCACTTGCAATAGCACTCTATAGGTTTGAACATTTGAAAAGCGATGCATTGGGTTTGGCACAAATGCCGAATCTTGATTGCCAAAACTCCACTTCCAATCCACTAAGGTGTCGCCCATTGGTGCAGAAGAGAAATCGCTAAAGCTTACAGTGTCCATAAAGCAAAAGTTGGAAGCTGAAAAGGAAGCTGTAGGAGCCTGACCTTGAATAGCAACTTGAATTGTATCTGACAATTGACAACGACCATTCGATACCCTTAAATAATAATTTCCGGAAGTATTCACCTCTAGCAAGGCAGAAGTATCATTTGTATTCCACAAATAGCTACTAATCGTGTCGGCAGGCAGCTGTAGTCCAATCTGATTTCCTGCGCATAATGAAGTATCGGCGCCTAAAGTAAGTCCAAAAAGAGAAGAGTCGATTTCTACAAAAATAGAGTCGCTAAACTCACAACCATAACGGTCTTCCACCCTAAGACTATACAAGCCGCTTGTATCCGCAGCTATGCTAGCCGAGTTTTGATTATTCGACCAAAAATAACTCACATTATTAAAAGTAGAATCCGGCTGTAAAGTAAGCACTTCATTAAAACAAGCAATGGTGTCCCTCCCTAAGCTAAATCGCGGTTGATTTAAATTGACTTGAATCGTGTCAGATGAAATGTTGTTTAAGCAGTTTTGAACCGACAAAATATATTGACCCGCATCAGCTACCTCTATAGTAGTAGAAGTAGCAGAAGTATTCCATTGATAAGCAAAGCGATCGAGCTTTTGAGTTTGTAATACTATGGTGTCGCCTACACAAATTGTTGTATCTTGAAAGTTAAAGCTGAATTGATAGTCCGATGTATCTAATGTAAGGTAAACAGAATCCACTGAAGTCCGTTCAAACATGTCAGTAATTGTCACATAATACTTTCCTGCCGAATCTATTTGAACTGCATCTGTAGTATCTCCGGTGCTCCACTGATAATCTAAAGCATAATCAATCCCCAAAGCAATGGAATCAGGAAAGCTACACACTTTTCGATCAGGGCCTAAGTTCACCGGAGGAGCGTATTTGTCCATGAGGTATTGGTCAATGTTTTGGCGAACATGAGGAGTAATGGAACCGTTGATCATGATGATTTCGAGGATGTCTGAAAAAGGTTGATCAAAACCAAGTCTTAAATTAGTACCCGGGGAATTAATTGACTTTCGTTTTCCATACTCAATACCATTTACAATATTTGATACCGTATCATTATTTGAGTATATGTTATGAACTACAAACTGTTTATCTAAAACCGTTTTTCCTTGAAGACTTAAGCTGTCAAATACTGTAAACTGATTAGCATTGATCCCCATATACCAGTTGCTATTGTTTAAACTCATTAATATTCGTCTTCTAAACTGACTATCGAAATGATTGTAAACCATAAATACAGAATAGTCTTCTGAGGTTAATGAATTGGTTAGGTCTAATCTACAAAAGTTAGTTATTGGGCTATCGAATCTAACAGCTGAAAAATTATTTAATTTATTGTACTTCACCAATGGCTGAACTCCAGCATTAGCTTGATAATTAGTATGATTAAGCTCAGAGCTTAAATCAAACCATTGAGCAACAAATGAATCTCTAACAAGCGTTAAATGTGAAGTATCAGCTATAAGCCATAAATTAAGACTATCCACCCTATTGGGAAGGTAATGAGTATAACCACTCCAATTAGTTGAAAAGGAATAGTTCGTTTTAGTTATTACATTAACTCTCCAAAAAAAACTTCCAGTATCCACCTTTAAAGATATTCTGTTATTCAAAGTAGTATAATTACTGTAAAGGGAAGTGTTTGAAGTGTCTTTCGATATATTTACAGTATAAAGCATTGCACTATCTGCAGCAGACCAGCTAAACTCAACAATTGAATCTACATATTGATTTTGCTTCGGAGAGACTAAGCGAACATTCTGAGCATTTGCATTCTGACTAATAATTAGTAGACAGACAATTAAGAGTAGTCCAATACGCCTGTAAATCATTCTACAAATATACCGAAGGGAATAGGTTTTTTGTAAAAATAAATTCATTTTTGTTTACTCAAACGATTCATGTTAAGATTAACATAAAAATAAGCTGAATGCTAAAAATTACAGAGCTCCATACTCTAGACATAGTTCTTTGCTCAGCTTATACAGTAATGGCAATAATTATATTATTTGCTATTCGTAATCAAATAAGTGATAAAACTCGAAAGTACTTCATTCCGTATTTTTCGTTCAAAATAATAACCGCAATCGCTTTTGCTTTAATCCATGTGTATTACTACAAAGGAGGAGATACTTTTTTATATTTTGAAGGCGCTGTTTACTTTTCAAACCTTATTCTCTACGAACCAACCAACCTAATCAATCATTACTTTATTGATTTAAATGAAACTTCACAACTCCCTGCAATTGAAGGATATTACATATTAGAGGTTTTAAAGTCTCCTGATACAATTTTCATGAGTAAGTTAACAGCACCATTTGCTTTAATATCCGCTAATCAATTTCTAACAACCACATTAAATTTCACACTATTTACATCAATTGGAGCATGGTTGATTTTTACAGTTTTTGTCAATCTATACCAAAAAGCATCAATGTTTTTTGCTATTGGAACACTTTTCTACCCTACTCTTGCAATATGGACATCGGGAATACTGAAAGATAGTGTAACACTATTAGGTTTAGGTGTGCTATTTTTTGCAATTTTCAAACTACTTTATCACAAAAAATGGATTTACTTAACATTAGCGGCTTTAGCAATATACTCTACCATCATTTTAAAACCTTATGTACTCTACATTTTTATCCCAAGCATGTTACTTTGGGCGCAAGGGAGAATTAATCAACAAATTAAGAGCACATTCTACAAGTACCTCATTACTCCTTTTATTGCTTTAAGTTTTATTTTATTTGGTTATTTACTTTTCAATGAAATTTCCGAATCTGCCGGTAAATATTCTTTGGAGAATCTAGAAAGCATAGCTAAAGGTTTTCATAGTTGGCATAGCTATCTGGCTGAAACCCGAGGACAATCTGGCTACACATTAGGAGAAGTTAGCTATACTCCATTGGGCATGCTTTCTAAAGCCCCGGAGTCACTATTTGTTACTTTTTATCGTCCATTTATTTTTTTAGAAACAAAAAATATTCCTACTCTCTTTGAGGGTATTCAATCCTTTTTACTATTAATAATTTCCATTTATGTAATATTTAAAGCCGGATTAAGAAATATTTTAAAGATACTATTCAAAGATACCAACCTATTGGCGTTCTTAATTTTTGCACTCATCTTTGCCTATGCTGTAGGCTTTACATCATATAACTTTGGAGCTCTATCTCGTTACAAAACACCTGCATTACCTTTTTTTACTGCAGCTCTAACAATTATATACTTTTATTCAAAAAAAGAAAAAAAACTTAGTCGCTTTAAAACCATATAACCCTATTTAGTTTTAAGTAGTATTTTCTTAAAAAATGATCTCAATAAAAAAATCGGTGAATAATAAAATGAAATAACTAAGTATGTTATTGTCTTAAAATAAGCTTTCAACTTATAAGCCGTTCCAGCTAAAATAAAAAATCCTTTGGCTAAAGTTTCTTTTTTAATATCAGGTGGTATTAAATCTCTTTTAATTAAACACCTATAGTAAATTAGTTTATCTTTCAGTAATCGATCAGTAATCTTTGATGACATACTATCACTATGTTTCCTATAAAGCAACTCTCCTCCTGTCTTAAGTAACTTACCTTTAATATTACGACTTGCAACTTCAATTAAGAAAAAACGATCTGCTGAACTAAAAAGATTCTCATTAAAAAGCAGTTCAAACTTTTTTAACGTATCCGTTCTATACATATAATTAGAAGGACAAGTGTTAATGTTGCTTTGATAAAACAACACCTCATTTATTACATTTCCAGCAGCTCCAAAAGCTACTTCGTAAAGCTCATCATTTGAACGATTAAAAGACTTCACTCGACCACATACAAACCCAATTTCTTTATCATTATTCAATTCATTCACCCGTTTTTCAATGAAATCATAAGACATTAAGTCATCTGCATCAAAGAAAACAATGAATTCACCTCTTGCTTTTTTTACCCCTTCATTTCTTGCAGCTGAAACACCTTTATTTGATTGTTTGATTACAAATACATTATCTAAATCCTTTTTTTTAATTATTTGAACTGATTGATCTGTTGAACCATCATCCACTATAATAATCTCAGTATTTTTATATGATTGACAACAAATTGAATCAATTGTTTCCTCTATATATTCTTCTGCATTATAGCAAGGAATAACTACTGAAACTAAGGAAGTAATTAAACTTTGCATATGGCAAAAAATGTTTTACACGCTTTAACTTTATCTTTATCACTCACTAGAGAGAAATCATTGCTAAGAGGGTAAAATGACTCAAAACCAAGTAATTTAAAAACAGAATTCTTTATCATCAAAGGCAGTTTCCTGACACCTCTTAGATAAAAAAACTTTTCTAAAGCATAAGCTAAACTTTTTCGATTAGAATAGCGACTATATTGCTGTCCAAATAATTCAAAATCTTGAAAATAATTCTCTAATAAACTGTAGAATTCATCGAAGTACCACTCTTGAGTATGAAATGGATTAACAATTACCCCATTTGGACTATTTATTTTCTTGTTTGGAGTTGAAAGAAATATACTTCCCCCTTTTTTCACAACCCTCTTAAATTCAACAATCATCTGATTATAAGATTCAGTGTGCTCGATAGTTTCAAATGATACGATAAGATCAAATGTATTTGAAGGGAAGTTTAATTCTGCTCCATTTAATTCAAGGAAATCAAGGTTATCTTTAGTCCAATGCTTTTTACAGTCCTCAATGGTTGACTTTGATATATCTCCACCAATAACTAAAGCCGAAGTACTATCTGCTAAAATATTACTCCCATACCCCGATCCACAAGCCAAGTCGAGAATTTTCTCATTTCCCTCTAATCTTTTTATAACTTCCATATATCGATGAAGATGTTCACCCCACCATGGAGTATCTCTGTTTATTTCTTGTCTTTCTGATGACATAATTGGTTATATAAGTTTAAGTGATTTTCAATATATCCTAGATGAGAAAACCTCTGAATTGACTTAAGCCCATTCTCTTTTAAACGAGCTCTTAGTTGAGCGTTTTCACTTAACTTTATGAGCGCATCATATATCGCTTTACTATTTTTATATTGAACAACTAATGCATTATACTCATCTTCAACAAACTCATTCGCTATTCCGGAAATAGTAAAAACAGATGGAACAGCTGTTGCTAAAGCCTCTATATATACTTGACCAAAAGCTTCAACTTTATTGTTTATAGGGACATGCACGAAATAATCAAACAAATTATACAAACCAAATACATCATTCTCAAAAAGTATTTCTGTATAATCCTCTTGATTTAACATTCCATTTAACTGATTTTTAACCTCTACTTGATCAATTCCTTTCGCATTTGCTAAAACTAAATGGGCATTGGGGTAACGCTTTTTATACTCGGCAAAAGCTTCAATAATATATTCTATTCCTTTAAGTTTTAAATACCTTGAAACTACACCAATTATTGGATAAATGTTACGATCCAAATTATACTTTAACTTAATATTATCAATTTCATCTTGACTTTTGACTTTATATTCATCTAAATAAAAGCCGTGTGGTATTTCTACAACTTTTCTTGCACTGACATTTTCTTCGTTCAAAAGCACATTAGTTACATTCTTTGAAATTGAAATGATCTTTGTTGAAATCTTATTTAAATACTTATCCCATTTAACCTCTCTCGGATAATATTCAATATTGAAAGTTGAGTGGTGTCTTGTATATATTCTATTTTTAACACCAGATAGCCACGCAGCTGTCAAGCCTAAGAAATTCGCTTCTCGTAAGTGTGTATGAACAATACAAGGTTTGAGTTTAAGTAAAAGAAAAAGAGTTTTAAAAAAAGCACGTATTAAACTTAACCTACTAGTAGTTAAGATAGTTTGATATTCAATTCCCTTATTAGATAGGTAATTAGTAAATGGAGTGTTAGGTTCACTTTGAATTAAAATATAATATACTCCTTTGTTTTTTACACCATCTGCAATTATCTCAAAAGCTACAGATTTAAAAGTATTAGAAATAATATATACAATCATTATCAAATAATACTTTCAATGTCAAATTCACTTTTTTTATTATGAAGCAGATAGTTTCTTCCGATACCAACATTAATACTCTCTACCAACCTAACGCTTCCCATTTCTGAGATTTCATAGAAATCATAATCTAAATTTGTGAATAGTTTTAGTATACCATTTCCAATTTCATCGTTTAGTACTTCAATTAAAATATTTGGTTTATACCTCTTTAAATAATCCTCCATACCATTAAGTACTTCTAATTCATGAGTCTCAACATCTATCTTAACTAAGTCTATCTTATTTAGTTTTTTTTGCTCTATATAAGTTGAAAATTTCATAACGCTAATAGGAACCTCTACAAGAGACTGATTACCTACACTAACGTTTTTATTTACAGCAACGGAATAGGTATGTTCTGAATCATCATCATAAATAACTGCTTCTCCATCAAAGTTAGACAATGCTAGTTTCTCAGCCACAATATCATAATTGTTGATCTCTATATTCTTAACCAATTTATCATATACTCTCTCAACCGGATCAAATGCATAAACTCGAGCACTTGGATTTACACATTTAGCTAATAAGGAGTATATTCCTGTATTAGCTCCAACATCAAAAATCACTTCTGAGCTTTTAGCCAGACTATGCCATATTTTAAGTGAATCTTTTTCCCATCCTCCAAATAATCCTGACCAAAAAATATCATTTTCTAACTGAAAACCATAATGCTGCATTTCAAAACCATTTTGCTTATCTACCTTGACATTAATAACTCCATTAAAATGCAGATGCTTATAAATTGCTTTCGGTAAAGGAAATACTCTTCTTAACAATTTATATATAGAGCCTTTAAAAGGAATACGCTGATAGAGTATTTTAAAAAACACTTTCATTAATTATACTTTTTCCAAATTGATAAATTTATTTGTAAATATTCTTCTAGCTCTTTAATATGACTTTCAATCACTTTATAGAGTTTTCTCTTTTCATGATCAGTCAACTCATTTACTCTTGAGTGAGATGTATTAATTTTCCTAAGTAATTGAAATGCTAAAAATCTTTTTTTTTGACTTGGTATAAATACTCTAGCAAATTTTCTAAAATTACTACTCGGCTGTTTTATAAAATTATCAACCCACTTTAGTCGAACATTTCTTCTAGGGTTAACCTTCTTAAAATCTATACTATAATTTAACTCTTTTTTTACATTTAAAAAATTTAATACTTTTTCATAACTACTTTGAGGACTACTTATAAACTCTTCAAATATTATAGGGTATACGTTTTCTCGCCCAAATTCATCAATATAAGCTTTAAGATATTTCTTATATTTTACCATTTCACCGTAATAAAGTGCTTTTCTTAAAGTACAACTTTTAGGTATACTTTCTCCATACTTTCTCTTTTCCTCTAAAGACAATGCTTTCCAGAAATCAGGTTCGTCTTCATTTCCTACATATATTTGGTCTTGATGATAAGATGTTAAAAAATCAATTGGATTACGAAAACAAACAATAATCTTCATTTTAGGATTATATTCCTTAATTTCCTTAAGTGCAGTAGGAGAATATAAATAAAAAACAGAGGCTTCACCTTTTATTTGCTTTTTACTTGCTGCATCAAATAACCTTTCATAGTCCTCAATATTATAGTTTCTACGATATATTTGTTGTTCACCCTCTTCTGAATTTCGAAATTCTTCCCCAAAAAAATGAACTTCCTTATTATCAGGCATAAATATATCCTCATGCTGACTAAGATAATACTGAAGCGCAGTAGTTCCAGCCTTAGGAGTTCCAATTATTAAAAAATCAACCATTTATTTAACTAATAAACTGCTTTTATATATTAATATTTAACTAATTAATTCACTTACAATGCTAACGCTTACTTATTGAATAAATAATTGAACTCACAAACATACAAACATAAGTTATTACAGTTGCAAAAGCTGCACCCTGAATTCCATACTCTTTAATCATAAAATAATTCAAAACTAAATTAATGACCATTGAAATGACAGCTATGATAGCATTATGCTGATTCTTTTTGTAGTATAATAACTTACTTATAAAAAAGCTATAGCTACCCCAAAAGAATAACCCTACAATTAAAATCCTACTCAGAGTTAAAGAACTATTAAACTTACTATCGATAAAATATTCAAATATATAAGGCAAAACTATAAATAACCCTATTCCGAATAATGCTAAAAAAGTATGGTAACCGATTGCTATTCGTACACGTCCTTTACTATTTCCCTCTAATCTAAAAACCTCATAAAGTTTCGGGCGAATCACCTTCATTAGTGCTCCTATAAACATAAACATTACCCCTGCAACTGTAGCTGCAACACCATAAATACCTGTTGCCTCAATCCCAATCATTTTTTCTATAAGAAACCGATCTGATAAATTGATAACCATAAAAGACATGCTCATAAATGCTAATGCGCCACCTCCTCTAGCTAACTCTTTTATTTGTTTAAAAGGCTCAAGGATCTTGGATTTTAAGCTAAAATTCTTGAAAACATATTTTACTAAAAACAAAGCAATTATGATTAAAGCAAGACTTAAGGACAACACCCTTCCCGTCCAATTCATCCCTAAACCAACTACGAGTACAATGGTTAATAATGTCTCAACTCCAAACTTCCCTAAAGAATAAACTGCAAACTTGGCAGCTTGATTTAAATAAACCATAACAGAAGTAAAAAACTCAAAATAAACAACTAACAAAGCAATTACAGGTAATGTAATTGTCAACAAAACCGGTAAACCAAAAAAGCTTCCAGAAAAAGAAAGGACAATAATTACTCCTATTGCCAGTAGTGTAGTAAGCGTTAGTGTTAATGCAAAAAAGGATTTTAATTTACTTGAGAAACAATCTTTATCTCTAATTAAATCAACTAACATTAAATGCCCCATTCCCAGTCCTATACAAACACTAAAAAATCTTACACTTGCGTTAAAAATTGACAACAAGCCATAGTCCTCAGTAGATAAGTAAGAGGTTAAAATAGGCAACAGTAAAAATGAGATACTTCCCGTAATTACACTTATACTGCTATAAATAGAAAAGTTTCTTAATGCCTTTAACAAAGTATTTATAGTTTGTAGACTGCTAAAGTCGTAAATCGATTAATAAAAGCATCCCTTCCTTAAAAATTATTTGAGATTTTTCTACAAATTCAATGTTCAAAATTTTTTTCCATTCCATTTGCGTCCTTTTTTAAAATCAACCTAACTTTGTGTTAACTAAATTTTAATCAACGAAAAATAAAGACCGCTCTATTTTCGTATTATTAATCTAAAAAAAGTTTTATGAACGAGTATGGAAGAAAAGCCCCTAAGGCTTCTATTTCTACATTAGGTTTAGGCAATGTGGCTGCTGCCTATTGGAACCTGGATCCTGCACAATTAGTAGAGGATAACATTATTAGAGGTGAAGGTGTTTTGACCAACACCGGAGCTTTGGCTGTAGACACCGGTGAATTTACCGGACGCTCGCCCAAAGATCGTTTCATCGTGGAAGATGAAATCACAAAAGATGCCGTTTGGTGGGGAAACATCAACATTAAATTTGATGCCGACAAATTTGACAATTTGTACAATCGCGTTACGGCCTACCTTGCCGGAAAAGAAGTTTATGTGCGCGATGCCTACGCTTGCTCATCTGAAAAGTATCGAATGAATTTACGCCTTGTGGCTGAATTCCCCTACTCCAGCTTGTTTGCTTACAATATGTTTTTACGTCCTTCTGAGGAAGAAATCATGAACTTCGACCCGGAATGGAGTATTGTTTGTGCTCCCGGCTTTAAAGCTGATCCGGAAATTGACGGAACTCGTCAGCACAACTTTGCCGTAATGAATTTTAGCAAGAAAATTCTTTTAATCGGTGGAACCGGCTACACTGGTGAAATCAAAAAAGGAATTTTTTCAGCATTAAACTTTATTTTACCTCATCAAAAGAATGTACTTCCAATGCACTGTTCAGCCAATGTTGGTAAAGATGGTGATACTTCTCTATTTTTTGGGTTGTCAGGAACGGGAAAAACAACCCTTTCATCTGACCCAAATCGCAGACTAATCGGTGATGATGAGCACGGATGGGATGACGATTCTGTTTTCAACTTCGAAGGTGGTTGCTACGCTAAATGTATCGACCTTACTGAAGAGAATGAACCACAGATTTTCAACGCAATTAAGTTTGGTGCATTATTGGAAAACATCAACTTTAAAGAGGGTAGCACTGAGGTTGATTACACCAACAGCGATAAAACGGAAAACACTCGCGTGAGTTATCCAATTCACCACATCAACAATATTCAAGAAGGTTCTATTGGTGGTCATCCTAAAAATATCTTCTTCTTAACCTGCGATGCTTACGGAGTTTTGCCTCCTATTTCGAAATTAACAAAAGGTCAGGCGATGTACCACTTTATTAGTGGCTACACCGCTAAAGTTGCAGGTACTGAAGCAGGCATTACTGAACCACAAACAGCTTTTTCAGCTTGTTTTGGAGCTCCGTTTATGCCACTACACCCAACAAAGTACGCCGAAATGCTTGGCGAAAAAATGGACAAGCATGAAGTTAAAGTTTGGTTAATCAACACCGGATGGTCGGGTGGAGAGTACGGAATTGGTTCAAGAATTAAATTGCGTTATACTCGAGATATGATTACTGCTGCTTTAGAAGGTAAACTTGACAATGTTGACTTCAAGGAGCATGAAGTATTTGGTTTGAAAATGCCAACGGAATGTCCAAATGTACCTGCTGAAATCTTAAACCCAAAGAATACTTGGGATAATAAAGATGGTTACGACCGTAAAGCAGATCAATTGGCTGTAGCTTTTGTAGAAAACTTTAGAAAATTTGCTGACTATGCTAATGACGAAATCATGGCGGCAGCACCTAAAGCTTCTGCTACCGTCTAATAATAAAGATTATTTTATTAAAGCCCCGATGTTCTACATTGGGGCTTTTTGTTTTTAACCGAAACTAATCCTCGAAAAAGATATCACCATTAAAACCACTTTTGTCACAGATCTTGAAAAACATGAAACAGGAAATAAGAAAGCTCGAAAACTGTCTCGCTAAGGCGAGAATTGGAGCTTTCTTTGCAGACTTATGTAGAATAAGAATAACTATATACACTTCGCTCTTTTGAGTTTAAAAAATCTGCTTTAAACTTTAATCTTTCATCCTTATTCAAACTTCTCACCTCTAACAGCGCAGCGGTCTTGCTTCTCAATTATTTTCTCTAACATCTAGAACAAATTCCTTTAATTTTGAACTAAGATGAAATTCGCCATAGTCGACATAGAAACCACCGGCGGTAATGCAGAGCGAAGCCGTATTACAGAAATTGCCATATATATTTACGATAGAGCGCAAGGAAAAGTAGTTGATGAATTTCAAACTTTAGTCAACCCCATGCGATCAATTCCTCAAAAGATAACAGAACTTACAGGAATTTCTAATGAAACTGTTTTTGAAGCACCTACTTTCGACGAAACACTCGCTGAGCAAATCGACCAATTCACTAAAGATTGCGTTTTTGTTGCCCATAATGTCAATTTCGATTACAACTTTATTCGAGCTTCTTTTAAACGTCTTGGCAAAAAATATCAAAGAAAAAAACTATGTACGGTTCGCTTAAGCAGAAAGCTATTGCCGGGAAAGCGTTCCTATAGTCTGGGAAAGCTTTGCGCTTCAGAAGATATCGACATTTCTAACCGTCACCGAGCCGCCGGCGATGCACGAGCAACTGTTGAATTATTTGAGAAGCTCTTACAAGCCGACGATAATCAACTGATTGAAAAGTCTCTGAATCCACTTTCATTAGAAGCCCTCCTCCCTCCTCATATTCAAAAAAGTGACTTTTTAGCTTTACCGGAAGAGCAAGGTATTTATTACTTTAAGGATAAAAACCAGAAAATAATTTACATTGGAAAAGCAAAAAATATAAAAAAACGGGTTCATAGTCACTTTTCCGGTAATTCCAATACAGGCTCAAAAAGTTATTTTATTAATAAACTTTATCACATCGATTTTCAGTTGATTCAAAACAAATTATTGGTTGATATTATTGAAGCGACAGAAATAAAGAAACATTGGCCGCCCTACAATCGCTCCATGAAACGATTTAGTTTAAACTTTGGCATTTTCAGCTTTGAGGACAGAAAAGGTTACATTCGATTAAATATTGGTAAGTGCGGGAAATACGATAAGCCACTCAGTTCTTTTCGCACCGAAAGTGAAGCAAAGTCAATGTTAAAAGAAGTTGTTTACGAATATGATCTTTGTCCGCGATTGGCAGGTTTACAACCGCTATCATCAGGCAAGTGCAACTACATTGAAACAGTTGACTGTAAAGGAGCTTGCGAGGGAATGGAGAGTCCTTTAGAATACAACAGCCGAGTTCAACAAGCCATTGAAAAAAGCTTACAAAACAATAAAACCTTTGTTATTGCAGATAAAATTGAATCTAATTCAAAGCAGGCTGTTGTTTATGTAGAAAAAGGAAGATATAAAGGTTATGGGTTACTGCCAAAAGAAATTGAGGTAAATGACATTGAGCAAATTAAGCCCCACTTACATACTGCTTATGATGACCAAGATATGAGTAACCTAATCCATGCTTATCTTAAAAGTAACAAAGAAAAGGTGATTTATTTATAAACTAATTGAATGGCGCACAATAAAACCACCTTGTTTTTACCATTCGGTCTTTACTTTTTTCCATTCCCGATAGCAATCGGGAGAAAAAAGTAAACAAAAAAATCTAG
>DIAJ01000031.1 GCA_002415785.1 Flavobacteriales bacterium UBA5081 | reverse complement strand
AATGGCGATGATTTCAGTGATCTCCAAAGATTTCCTTTGGAGCTTCTTCAATCATTAGCCCCATTTAGTTCGCTCCAAACTTAAATTATGAAAATGGCCGTCCTTTTTAAACAAAAAAAAAGTTGTCTCAACTTAAATGACTTTTTGTAGTTAAGGACATTCTGATATTATTTCTATTGTTTAAACTAAAATATACTTTATGAATAAATGGATATTGTTCATTTACTTGATGGGATGGTCATGTCTTGGCTTTTCTCAAATTGTAAGTGTTCAAGATAAAGCAAGTAAAAAAGCATTGGGCTTTGTGAGCATTACCGACAAAAAAACACATCAAACGGTAGTGACCAATGCTGCAGGAAAAGCAGATATTTCCGACTTTAAAGAAGCCGATGAAATTGTATTTAGTTTTATCGGATATGCTACTAAAACGCTCTCTTTTGAGCAATTAAATTCGATGAATTTTGTTGTTCAAATGGAACAAAGCAGTATAAACCTCAACCAGGTGGTGGTTTCTGCTAACCGATGGCGACAAGAGTCGGCGAATGTGCCTTCGAAAATCACAACAATCTCACCCAAAGAAGTCGCTTTGCAGAATCCGCAAACGGCGGCTGATTTATTAAATGTTTCCGGAAAGGTATTCATTCAGAAGAGTCAACAAGGAGGCGGAAGTCCCATGATTAGAGGGTTTGCAACCAATCGCCTGTTATATACAGTTGATGGCGTTCGAATGAATACCGCCATTTTCCGCGGTGGAAACATTCAAAATGTCATTTCGTTAGACCCATTTGCCACAGAAAACACGGAAGTCCTTTTCGGTCCGGGTTCGGTAATTTACGGTAGCGATGCCATTGGTGGCGTGATGAGTTTTCAAACGCTCACTCCTCAATTTTCATTGACAGACACACCGCAAGTAAGTGGAAAAGCTGTTGCCCGATATGCTTCTGCCAACAATGAAAAAACCGGACACTTTGATGTAAATGTCGGTTGGAAAAAGTGGGCTATGGTCAGCAGTTTCAGTTCTTATGATTACGATCATTTAAAAATGGGATCCAATGGAACTGACGACTATTTAATGCCCTATTATGTAGAGCGTGAAGACAGTGCAGATGTAGTCATGCAAAATGAAGATTCGGAATTGCAAAGACCTTCAGCTTATTCACAAATTAACCTCATGCAGAAAGTGCGCTTTAAGCCCAACAAAAAATGGGACTTTGGGTACGGTTTTCACTATTCGGAAACTTCTCCTTATGGTCGCTACGATCGGCACAACCGAATGCGAGATGGACTGCCCAGATATGCCGAATGGAGCTATGGCCCGCAAAAATGGATGATGAATAATCTATCGATTGCACATCACGGTAAAAATAAATTGTACGATGAACTTTCCATTCGAATAGCACAGCAATCTTTCGAAGAAAGTCGCATCAGTCGAGATTTAAATAAAGCCAACCGAGAAATTCGAGAAGAGAAGGTGGAGGCCTATTCCGCCAACTTTGATTTCAGCAAAAACATTGGCAGCCGTCACAATTTGTTTTATGGAGTAGAAGCGGTTTACAATGATGTGAACTCAATCGGCACAGATGAAAACATTGAAACCGGCGTAAAAATGCCCGGACCATCGCGCTATCCACAAGCCAATTGGGCTTCTTACGGCATTTACCTCAACGATCAATTTTCATTGAGCGAAAAGGTGATGTTACAAGCCGGTTTGCGCTACAATCAATATCAAATCAATGCCGATTTTGATTCCACTTTTTATCCCTTTCCTTTTACTGAAGCCAAAATCGACAATGGCGCTTTAAGCGGAAGTTTGGGGGCTGTTTATCGTCCGGCAGACGATTGGGTATTTCGCGCCAATTTAGCTACGGCTTTTCGTTCGCCCAATGTGGATGATATCGGAAAGGTCTTCGATTCTGAACCGGGAGCAGTGATTGTTCCTAATCCAAACTTGCAAGCTGAATACGCTTATAGCGCTGATGTGGGAATTGCCAAGGTTTTTAGCGACTTTTTAAAAGTAGATCTTTCAGCTTATTACACTCAACTGCAAGATGCTTTGGTACGACGAGATTATCGCTTAAACGGCAGAGACAGCATCAACTATGACGGTGAGCGAAGTCAAGTTCAAGCCTTGCAAAATGCAGCTGTTGCTCATGTCTATGGTGTTCAGTTTGGCTTTGAGCTGAAGTTGTTAAAAGGTTTTAGTCTGTCATCTGATCTAAACTTTCAAGAAGGTGAAGAGGAAATGGAAGATGGCAGTAAAAGTCCCTCCAGGCATGTGGCTCCCTTTTTTGGCGTAAGTCGATTGGCTTTTCAAGCGGAAAAATTGCGCTTTCAACTTTACAGTCAATACCAAGGGGAGCGTTCCTTCAACAATATGCCGGTGAGTGAAGTAGGAAAAACCGAGTTTTATGCCCTGGATGATCAAGGTAGAGCCTATGCTCCGGCTTGGTACACTTTAAACTTTAAAGCTTCTTATCAACTGAACAAAGTGATGATGGTAACTGCCGGACTGGAAAACATCACCGATCAACGTTACCGACCTTACAGCTCTGGTATTTCAGGAGCCGGAAGAAATTTTATTTTTTCCCTTCGTGCTGATTTTTAATTCTATTACTTTATAAAACCGACCTGCGAAAGTGGGTCGGTTTTATTATTAATGTTAACTTAATTATATTTTTATTTTTGCTAATTTTTTTGCATATATGACAATTTAACTCTATTATTGCAAATAAATGTTATCAATTATGGCTAATTGGAACGATAAAGTTAAACGGCTTTTAAAGTCTGAACTTATCAAAAGAGGTATTTCAAATAAAGATTTAGCTAGACTTCTTAATGAAACTGGAGCTCACGAAACAAAAGCCAGCATAGATAGTAAAATTAGTAGAGGAAGCTTCAGTGCTTGTTTTTTTCTACAGTGTCTTTCTGTAATAGGCTGTACAAAAATTGAAATTGAAGACTACGAATACTCAGGTTTATTAGCCGCAGAACCAAATATTGAATATAAAAGGAAATAATAATGGAAAGTAATAGAGTGAAATTCATTGATTTATTTGCAGGACTAGGTGGCATCAGGTTAGGTTTTGAAAACATATTCAAGAAGCTCGGATATGAAACACAATGTGTAATGACATCTGAGATTAAACCTTATGCAGTAAAAACTTTACAACATAACTTCAGCCATGATTTTTTAGCTGGAGATATCTTTGACATTAGAAATGAGTTTATTCCTGACTTTGACTTCTTATTAGGAGGGTTTCCATGTCAACCTTTTAGCTCAGGAGGTAAAAGACAAGGGTTTTTAGATACTAGAGGCACTTTATTTTTTGAAATAGAACGAATTTTAAGAGAGAAAAAACCATACGGATTTATTTTAGAAAATGTTGAAGGTCTTGTTAAACACGATTTAGGAAATAAAAATCATAAAATCGGCAGAACTCTATCAACTATTTTACATACGCTTGAAAATGAGTTAGGCTACAATGTAACTTGGAAAGTTTTTGATTCTTTAGAATTTGGCTTACCACAATCACGAAAAAGAGTTTTTATCGTAGGTACAAAAGATGATTATGTCAATTTAGATGGAAATAAACCAAAGTACGCAACCTTAGACAGTATTCTAGAAAAAGGTCTTAAAACGCTTAACTCTAAATTTGTTAACCTGCTATTATCACACTTTGAAGTTGTAGATTTATATGGAAAGTCAATAAAAGATAAAAGAGGAGGAAGTAACAATATCCATAGCTGGGACATTGGCATTAAGGGCAAAGTTTCAAATGATCAATGTCAGCTTTTAAATAAACTATTCAAAGAAAGAAGGAAAAAGCAATGGGCTGCTGAAATTGGTATAGACTGGATGGATGGAATGCCTCTAACTTTGGAACAAATAAGTACCTTTATAGATAAGCCTAAAGATAAATTAAAAGAAATGCTAGACGATCTAGTTTTAAAAAAATATTTAAAATTCGAACATCCAAAAAAGCTAATTAAAGAAGAAACAGACAATGGGATAAAAACCTATCGCGACTACGACAAGCTCAAGCCAAAAGGGTATAATATAGTAACAGGTAAATTAAGCTTTGAAATTAATAAAATTTTAGACCCTAATGACATTGCTCCTACTCTAGTAGCTACAGATGTTTCGAGACTTGCTGTCCCTGATGGAAATGGGTTAAGAAGATTAACGATTCGTGAAGGGTTGCGTTTATTTGGATATCCTGAATGGTATAATATACCAACTAAAGAATATAATGCTTTTGATTTGCTTGGTAACACCGTTGCTATTCCTGTAGTTGAATTTGTTGCATTAAGAATAGCAGATGTAATGTCAAATAGTAACTCTTATTTCACATCTAATGAAACTCCTGTATGTGCTTCATAGTTTCTCAAAACATTGTTTAGCCAGTGTCCATTACCATGCCTTGTTTGTGGGTATTGATATCGAGTTTCATTCAACGCAGACAAAAACTCTTCTTTTGAAGAAAAAGGTTTAAACCTTGACCTTTCTGAGTACCAAACTCCAGGTCTTAGATTATATATAACTTGTTTTTTTTCTTGAACTTTTATCGGATATGTTCCACTAGGGCATGAAAGCTCCCATATTTTTTTTAACCACACATCTTTAATGGTAATCTGACTGCCTTCCATTTGATATGCCAAAATCAAATAATCAGAATCTATGCGGTAAGCACTTTCTAAAAGTGAATTGCAATATGAGTCAAAGTTTGCTAAATCAAACCCAGGTCCTCTTTTCCAATCAAACGACTTGACCTCTAATAGCCCTTTTTTACGATTTTCTTTATCCAAATGAAAGTCAGGAAATGTTTGCGAATTAGTATTTTCTTCAAACTCTACACTCTCTTTCTTCATCCATGCTTTTAGCCATTCTTGTAGAAGGTTTCCTACTGTATCTTTTGTTTCTATAGAAATAGTTAAATCCTTAAGTGTAAAGTTTATTATTCCCGTTTCACCAATTACTTTATAGTCATCTACTAATTTGCTATATAATTGTTCTCCTGTAACTTTCATTATCTTATCTTAAGTCGTAAAATTATCAATTTATTTAAAAACAACTTGTTTTGATAATTTTGATGATATATAACTTTTCAAATTTATTAAATTTGGTTTATGGATTTAGCAGAGCAAAAAATTTCACTGATTCAATGGATTATAGAGCTCGAAGATGAACAAGTAATCAAAAAGCTTGAGGTCTTAAGAAGCTTAGATTCAAAAGAAAGACTTCCCAATGAAGTGATTGAATTACTTGAACTTTCAAGTAAAGCTAGTTTAGATGATTGTATTAAACATACTCGCTCCAAAAACCTAATTAGTAAATAGTCTAAACCCCATGAACATCCAAGCCTACCGCGAATACTGCCTTGCTAAGCCGGGAGTTACAGAAGATTTTCCCTTTGATGAAAAAACTTTGGTATTTAAGGTTTGTGGGAAAATGTTTGCTTTGGTGGATGTGGATTTCTTCGAAAGCGTCAACCTCAAATGTGATCCGGAAAAAGCCTTGGAGTTACGAGCTTCCTATCCGGGAATAAAACCCGGCTACCACATGAACAAAAAACACTGGAACACCGTGGAAAACGACGGCAGCATTGAAGATGATTTTTTACTGCAAATGACCGATGAGAGCTATGATTTAGTGGTTCAAAAACTCACTAAAAAGGAGAAAGCTTTGCTTTTAGGGAGGTTTCAATAAAAAAACCACTAAAAAACTCTGTGATCTCAGTGCCTTTGTGGTTGATAGATTTTCAAATGTCAATTTTTTCTTGCTAAATCTAGTTGTAGCATATTATTAGCTGCCATTTACAAAGTCAAACTCTTTGTGCGCTTTGAGCATTCTTAGTGCCCTTAGCGGTTAGAAAGCAAACTATAATTTATAACGATTATGATTTTTAATGTCGCAAAAAATTCAACTTATAACTCCAAACTTTAGACACTTTTAACTTCTAAACCTACTTCAGCAACCTCATAACAAGACTTATTAAAAACAATACAATAAAGATGTAAAAAATAATTTTTGCAATTCCTGCTGCCCCGGCGGCGACTCCACCAAAGCCAAAAATGGCTGCTATTAATGCAATCACTAAAAATATAACTACCCAACGTAACATATTTTTTAATTTTAATGGTTTCTATTTTTAAATATCCTTTTATTTACCTAAACTGATTATTAAACAAGTAAATCACCTCGGTTTCAACATTATGTTTTTACTTTTTTCCATTGATGAAAAAAGTAAACAAAAAAATCTAGGCCTGTTCCCTAATTTAAGTCTTCCACTCCTAAATGGCGATGATTTCAGTGATCTCCAAAGGTTCACTTTGGAGCTTCTTCAATCATTAGCCCCATTTAGTTCGTTTCATCCTTAAATTATGAAAATGGCCATCCTTCTAGACAAAATTCAAATAATA
>DIAJ01000007.1:29477-37063 GCA_002415785.1 Flavobacteriales bacterium UBA5081 | reverse complement strand
AACACAAGTTTTAGTCATGATCCGACTTTTGCTTCTGTTTATCCGCATTACATTACTAAAGTTGAAAAAAAAGGAAGAAGTGTGGCTGAGTTAAATCAAGTGATTGAATGGCTCTGTGGATTTGACGAAACTCAAATAGAATCGTTGATCCAAGAAAAGGTAACATTTAAAGAGTTCTTTTCTCGTGCTAAACTAAATCCCAATGCCGGTTTAATAAAAGGAGTTATTTGTGGCTACAGAATTGAAGAAATTGAAACTCCTTTAACAAGACAAGTAAGATACTTGGATAAAGTTGTGGATGAATTGGCGAAGGGCAGGAAGTTGGAAAAGATAATGAGAGAAGAATAAAAAAAGCCACTCATTTGAGTAGCTTTTCTTTCATGAAAAATTATTTGTTTCTATTTCATTTTCACCTCTGCATCAACATTCCAAAGCACAAAACTCCAAATGTCTGCCCACTCTTCAATGGTTTTTGAAGTAGGTTTGCCTGCACCATGCCCGGCATCTACATCAATTCGAATTAATACAGGGTTTTCTCCCTTGTGCTTGTCTTGCAAGGCTGAGATAAACTTGAAAGAATGTGCCGGAACTACACGATCGTCGTGGTCAGCAGTGGTAACCATTGTAGCCGGGTATTCAACACCTTCCTCAATGTTGTGTAAAGGAGAATAAGCATAGAGATTCTCAAAACTTTCCTTGCTTTGCTCGCTGTCGCCATATTCTCCGGCCCATGCCCAACCAATGGTAAATTTGTGATAACGCAACATATCTAAAACTCCTACTCCGGGTAAGGAGACAGCCATTAAATCCGGACGTTGGGTCATTACTGCACCAGCTAATAAACCACCATTTGAACGCCCGTGAATCGCAAGCTTTTCAGAAGAAGTATAACTGCTGTCGATTAAAAATTCTGCAGCTGCAATAAAATCATCGAAAACATTTTGCTTGTTAAAACGCCAGCCTGCTTTATGCCATTCTTCGCCGTATTCGCTTCCTCCTCGTAAATTGGCAACAGCATAAATTCCTCCTTGCTCAAAGAATACAGCATTTCGAGCAGAATAGGAGGGTGTAATACTAATGTTAAATCCTCCATATCCATACAAGAAGGTTGGATTACTACCGTCCATTTTAATTCCCTTTTTGTGGGTAATAAACATAGGAATCTTTGTGCCGTCTTTACTGCTGTAAAACACTTGTTTAGTTATGTAGTCTTCACTTTTAAAGTCGGTCGTTGGCTTAAAGTAAAGACTTGACTCATTGTTTTCTATATCGTAACTATAAATACTCGTTGGTTGAGTGTAAGATGTAAAGGAGTAAAACGCTTTGTTTTCCTCCTTATCGCCACTAAAAGAAGCCATTCCAATACCAGCTAAGTCAATATCGTATTGGTAATTTCCATCTAAATCGTAAACTTCTAATTTGCTTTTAACATCTTTCATATATGAGGCAAATAACTTACCGCCAGCAAGTTCAGCTCCTCTTAATACATATTCTTTTTCAGGAATGAGTGTTTCCCAATTGCTCTTTGAAGGATTTTTTATATCCATTATACATAATCGACCGTTTGGGGCTTCAAAATTGGTTTCAACTAAAAACTTTCCGTCACCCAAATGATCAATCACAGAGTGGTCGTTATCAAAATCGTTGACTATGGTAATTAATTCGCCATCAGTTTCTAGATTTTTTATTTTAAGTCCATTTCCATTTGTAGATTCTGATGTACTAACAATCAAATACTTTTCATCATCTGTAACGCCCGCACCAACATTTCTAAGGGGATGTTTTTCATCTCTGTAAACCAATTTGTCATCGGCTTGTGTGGTGCCAATTTTATGGTAATAAACACTGTGAAATTCATTTTTTGCTGAGTAGTCTGATCCATTTTCAGGAGCTTCATAAGCACTGTAATAAAATCCATCAGCTTTCCAACTGATACCGCTAAATTTTACGTATTTAATTATGTCTTCAAGTTCCTCTTTGGTTTCTAAATTCATGGTGTGAATTTCTACCCAGTCAGAACCGGCATGTGAGATTCCATAAGACATATACTGTGCATCTTTGCTAAACCCCAAACCATTAATGGCAGTAGTTCCTTTATCTGAAAGTTTATTGGGGTCTAATAATACTTCTGCTTCAGCGTCTAAGCTTTTTTGATAGTATAAAACACTTTGGTTTTGAATGCCGTCGTTTTTAAAGAAAAAGTAAAATTTTCCTCTTTTAAAAGGTGTGCCCAAACGTTCATAATTCCAAAGTTCAGTTAGTCGATCTTCAATTTGATCTCTATATGGGATTTGAGCTAAATAGTCAAAAGTTACTTCATTTTGAGCCTGAACCCATTCAGCAGTTTCTTTAGAAGTGTCGTTTTCCAACCATCTGTATGGATCGGCGACTTCTGTTCCAAAGTAATTGTCAACAATACTATCTTTTTTTACTTCCGGATAAGGTTTTAATTGTATTTCTTTCTTTTCAGTCTTTTCTTCTTTCGGAGCTTGACAAGCTGCTAAAAGGATACTTAGCGAAATGTATGTGATTTTTTTCATGTTTATAATTTTAGCTACCAAACATAATCATTTTGCATTTGATTCAATTACCTTTACTGCCAATTGGGTTTAAAAATAATAGAGATTAGTATGAAAAGAATTTTAGGTCTTTGCTTAGCGCTTGCTTTATTTTCATGTGGCGATAATGAGAAAAAAACTACTAAAAAGGTAGTTGATCATAATGTTGAATTTGAAAAGTTTAAGTCTCAATTTATTGAAGAGCTTTGGAAGGAAAACCCCATTTGGTCATCTTATGAAGGTTTTCATGATTACGATTCTATCTTGCCTATTCCCAATGAAGAGAACCTACAAAAAAGCTTGAGTTTTGCGAAGAACATGCAAAATAAATTGAATCAATTTAATGAAAAAGACTTGAGTGATTTAAATAGAATCGATTGGTATATGATTCGCGATTACTTGAATTCAATTGATTTTTATGAAAATGAATTCAAAAGCTATGAATGGAATCCGGCTAGTTATAATTTAGGGGGAGCTTTTTTTCAAGTAATTAATTATAGAAAAGATCCATTGGACAAAAGGTTGAAAAACATTCAGTTAAAACTAAAAAATGTAGATGCTTATTATAAGGCGGCAAAAGCAAATCTAAAGAATCCAACAAAAGTTCACACAGAACTAGCCATTGAACAATTAGAAGGTTCCAAATCCATTTTCGAGAAAACGTTAATTGACTCCTTAGAGGTAGCAGAACTTGACGTAGAATTTAAAAATCATTTTAAAAAGTTAATAGAGAAGGCAGTTCATTCTATTGACGATTATGTTACTTATTTAAAAGACGATGTCTTGCCTAATCTGCCTGAAGATGATGAGTCGTTTAGAATAGGGAAGGAGTTGTTTGAAAAGAAATTCCAACATCAAATTCAATCTGCTTATTCAGCCGAAGAGATTTTTAAGGCAGCAGTTGAAGAAAAAAACCGACTTCACGATCAGATGTATCGTTTGTCGGATATGCTTTGGGAGAAATATTTTGGTGAGAAGGAAAAACCGGGAGTTATTTTAGAGCAAATTCAAATGGTGATTGATGAAGTGAGTAAAAGTCATGTTCACAGAGATTCTTTTATAACAGCTATTCGTCAGCAAATTCCTGAATTAGAAAAATTTGTTATTGATCATGATTTGTTAACACTTGATCCGAACAAACCATTAGTGGTTAGAGAAACTCCGGAATATATGCGAGGAGTTGCAGGTGCTTCCATTTCTGCACCCGGCCCGTATGATCAAGATGCAGAAACCTATTACAATGTAACGCCACTCGATCATTACTCTGAAGAAGAAGCTGAGAGTTACTTGAGAGAGTACAATGATTATGTGTTACAAATTTTAAATATTCATGAAGCAATTCCGGGTCATTATACTCAATTGGTTTATAGTAATCAGTCGCCTAGTATGATTAAAAGTATTCTCGGTAACGGAGCAATGATTGAAGGATGGGCGGTTTATACCGAAAAAATGATGTTGGAAGCCGGATATGGCGGCGACCATTTAGAAATGGGATTAATGTACTACAAATGGAACTTGAGAACGGTATGTAATACAATTTTAGATTATGGAGTTCATGTTCATGATTTTACTGAAGAGGATGTTATGGGTTTGTTGATGAAAGAAGCTTTTCAGCAAAAGTCTGAAGCAGTCGGTAAGTGGCGAAGAGCAAGACTAAGCCAAGTGCAACTTTGTAGCTATTTCACAGGTTATTATGAAATTATGCAATTGAGAGATGAAATGAGAGAAGTTTTAGGAGAGAATTTTGACTTGAAAGAGTTTCACGAAGAATTTTTAAGTTATGGTAGTGCTCCTGTTAAGTACATTCGTATGTTAATGCTTGAAAATGCTAAAAACAAAGTGATTAAATCTGCTGCATAATATTTAAATTAGCTTTAAATAAAACAATGTCAACGATTATACGTATCAAACTTTGATGCAAAAAATAATACCCATATTATGTTTTTTTGCTTTTTGCCTTGTGCAAGATGTTAATGCACAGTGTTTTCAGGTGAATGATGGTACAGGTACCCCATCGAATAATCCTTATTTTATACATTGTTCTCCTGCAAACTACACTGTTTTTATTCAAGTGGATCAGAACATTGGACCTTATATTATAGATTGGGGTGATGGTTCACCAAATACAACTGGCGCAAGTTTAACAACCACAGGTCTCGAACAACATACCTACACTGCTACTACCGATACTTTTAACATTACAATTACTGATCAAAATACTTCTTGTGTTGTGAATGGAGTAGTGGTTATGGAACGAAATCCTTTGGCTTCAATTCAATTACCTTCAGGTGATGACAATTTTGGATGTACTCCTGTGCAATTTCGATTTGTAAATTCAAGTACACAGATTTCTGAAACTACTACGTTTACCTGGGATTTTGGCGATGGTAGCCCCACTGAAACTTATGATTATACCAACTTAGGCGATACGGTATATCATACTTACCAACCGGGTGTTGGAGTTCAGTCTTGTGACTTAGAAGTTACTTTAACTGCCACAAATTATTGCGGCTCTTCAACAGCTTCTTTCTTTCCACTTAAAGTGTGGGATCTAGATGAGGCAGTGATTACACCTTCAGCAACTTTACTTTGTTATCCTGATACCATTGTTCAATACACCAACAATACTATTCGAAATTGTTTTCCGGAAGGAAATAATTCTCAGCGTTATGAGAAGTGGAATTTTGGAGATTACTGGGGCTTAGGCTATGACTCAATAATTGATTGGCGCCCTTGGAACCCACCGATTATCAATCCTCCACCAATGGCTTATCCGGGTGTAGGAACTTATACAGCTACTTTAATTGACAGTAGCTTTTGTGGTTTAGATACAAGCTCTGTTTCAATTACGATTACAAGCCCGCCAACTGCCGGTTTAAGTGCTAATAAAGATAGTATCTGTGCAGGAGAAACAGTGCTCTTTCAAAACAACACAATCGGTGGAGCTAATCGTTTTGAATGGAATTTTGATCAAGGGGCAGGCTGGCAAAATCTCGGTGGAGGTAATCAAAATGTGAGCTATAATACTCCAGGAGATTATACCATTCGTTTGGCTGTAGGAATTAATGGAGCCAATGGCTGTACAGATACAGCTGAGGTTGATTTGCACGTTTATCCTGCACCTAATGCAGATTTTAATTTTGATACTAACAATGAGTGTGATAGTATGTCTGTGAACTTTAGTGATCAGTCATCGGGAACAATCGTCGATTGGCAATGGCGCTTTGACAATGGAAATACCTTTTCCGGTCAGAGTCCTCCCACGCAGTTTTATGGTAGTCCCGGAATGTATAGAGTTACTTTAATTACAACAAATAACCAAGGTTGTATTGATTCGGTTACTAAGAATATCAACGTAAGAGAAAGACCAACTGCGGCATTTTCTGTCGCCTCCGTTTGTTTAAATCAGCCGGCAAATTTTGTGGATCAATCTACCGCAAATTTAGACCCAATTGTTTCGTATAAGTGGTACTTTGGCGATGGTGACAGTTCTTCTGCGCAAGATCCTTCACATTTGTACACTGCTTTCGGAACGTTTACGGTTATTCAGATTGTAGACAATGGCTACTGTACCGATAGCGATACATTAACCGTAACTGTTGAAGAGCCGCCGATAGCTGACTTTTCAATGGATACAACTAATGGTTGTTCACCTTTGTCAGTAAACTTCAATAACCTTTCTTCTGCAAATGCAGCAAGCTTTAGGTGGTTTTTTGGCGATGGTTCGGCTGTGGATACTACACAAAATCCCACTCATACTTATATGAATAATGGTACTGAAGATACAACCTACTATATTCAATTAATAGCTAGAACTACTTTTGGTTGTGCTGATACCATCACAGACAGTGTTGTAGTTTCTCCATTACCGCTACCTTCATTTACTTCCGATGCTGTAGTTGATTGTGGACCTGTAGAGGTGAACTTTACGAACACAACTCCGGGCTCTAACCTTAATTTTTATTGGAATTTTGGCGACAGTTCTGCCATATCTACGCAGGAAAATCCTACTCATATCTTTGAAAATAAAACACTCTTTATCAATAATTACACAGTAAGTTTGATTGTTGAGTCAGCCAATGGCTGTAGAGACACCACTTCTCAAATTGTTCAAATTTATCCGGAACCAAATTTTAACTTTTCCGCTAATCCGGATTCAGGTTGTAGTCCTTTAAGCGTGCGTTTTCCTTCCGTTGTTGGAGCTGTTAATTATCAGTGGGATTTTGGAGATGGAAATTCTGCAAGCGGACCAACTCCTGTGCATACTTTTGTAAATAATACAACAAATAATCAAGTGTTTACCGTCCAATTAATCGCCCAAAACAGTTTTGGATGTATTGATACGACTACCGCAGATGTTTTGGTTTTTCCTAATCCCACATCCTCATTTAGTTTAGATACGAATAAAGGTTGTCAACCACTCCCCATCACAATTACTAATAATTCAACAGGAGCAAACTCTTATCATTGGGATTTTGGAGATGGAACAACATCAGATACTACTGATGCCACTTTTATAAAAACCTATTATAATCAGTCGCAATTGGTGGTTTTTAACGATATTCAGTTGATTACAGAAACGCCAAATGGCTGTAGTGACACGGCAAGTAGGAGAGTGGAAGTAAATCCTTTTGTAAAAGCAGACTTTATTTCTGATTCAATGGGCTGTAGTCCGCTAAGTATTGATTTTAGAGAGCGATCAACCGGAGCGCAGACTTATGAGTGGCGATTTGGAGATGGAGGTTTTAGCCCACAGGCGAATCCTCGTCATTTTTTCATTAATTCAGGACAAAGTGATACGGTATTTACTACCACTCTAAAAGTTACTTCTGCCCGTGGCTGTATAGATAGTTTAGAAAAAGACATTACCGTTTTTCCAAAGCCGATAGCTGACTTTTTAACCAATGTAAACAATGGCTGTCAACCGCTTCCGGTAGATTTTACTAATCAGTCGCAGTTAGGAGATTCCTGTGTTTGGAACTTTGGAGATGGCAATAATACTAGCTCTTGTGGACAATTGATTAACTG
>DIAJ01000007.1:0-29444 GCA_002415785.1 Flavobacteriales bacterium UBA5081 | reverse complement strand
ACAATTGATTAACCATACTTACCGAAATGAGTTTTCAATTGTACCGGTAAATTACAAAGCGGAATTAATTGTGTACACCAATCAAGGATGCTCAGATACCTTAAGTAGGAATATTACGGTAAATCCACAGGTGATTGCCGATTTTACTGCTGATACTGTAGGTTGTTCACCCTTAGAGTCTACTTTTAGAGCACAATCTTTTGGAGCAACTAACTTTTATTGGGACTTTGGCGATGGAAGACAGAGAACAGGCTTAATTGCAGTTAATAATTATACTAATACAGGCTCAGTAGACTCGATTTACACAGCTCGATTAATAGCTCAGTCAATTTATCAGTGTGAGGATACTGCTTATCAAGATATTCTAGTTCGACCTACACCCATACCGGATTTTGTAGCCACTCCTACATTTCAAGTATATCCTAATGCCACAGTTAACTTAACAAATACAACTAACGCAGGAAATTGGGATTTTTTGTGGGATTTTGACGATAGTACAACTTCTAATTTAAGAGAACCGGGTACACATACATATAACAGTTGGGGACAGTATTGGATTAAGTTGAAAGCATCAACACCTTATTGTTCAGATAGCATTCGGAAGTTGGTAGAAATTGACGTGCCCATTCCTGTTGCCGATTTTAGCGACTCTGCTTCAGGCTGTGAGCCACTTGAAGTACAATTTGTGAACGAATCGCAATATGGAGCTTCTTATGAATGGGATTTTGGTGATGGTAATACTTCAAATGTTGAAAACCCTTTTCATGTTTATTATGAAGCAGGAACTTATGATGTTCGCTTGAGCGTGAAAGGTTTTGCACCGAATAAGGAAGCCACTGAAATTAAGCAGAGGTACATTCAGGTATACAAAAGACCAAGAGCGGGGTTTTTAGCAAATAAAGAAGTCGTTTACATTCCCAACGATCCATTAGTGTTGTCGAATATTTCTAAAGATGCCGATGCATATCAATGGGATTTTGGAGATGGAAATACTTCTACTGAGCAGAGTCCGGTTCATTATTATCAAGAGGAAGGTGAATTTGAAATTGCTTTAGTAGCTTCAGCTATTAATGGTTGCCGCGATACCTTTTTGCTGCCTACTCAAATTATTGGACAGCTTGAAGGGCGAATTGAAGTTCCAAACGCATTCACCCCAAGTACTTCAGGTGGAAGTGGTGGTGTTGTGAATCCAAACAATCCGGCTACAATGAACGATGTGTTCTATGCAAAGATTAATGGTGCAGCTAAGTATGAGCTAAATATTTTTAATAAGTGGGGAGAATTGCTTTTCGTAAGTAAAGACATCAATATTGGATGGGATGGTTACTATAAGGGGGAATTATGTAAGCAAGATGTGTATGTTTGGAAAATAAAGGCTGAGTTTGTGGATGGAGAAACAGTTGTTAAAGTTGGTGATTTAATGTTATTAAGATGAGATACAAGATTTTTTTAATTGGATTTTTTATTTGTACTTTATTTGTGCAGAGTAGTTTTGGTCAATCTGAAAGATATTCAAAAAGGCAAAAGAAAACCTTTTTAGAGGCTGATTCCTATTTTGACTATGGCGATTACCTCACAGCTAAAAAGTTGTTTCTTTCAATCTACGAAGCCGACTCTTTAGAGCCCGAAGTGAATTATAAAGTTGGATATTCTTTATATCAGCTAAAAGAGAGAGATTCGGCTCTTACTTTTCTTATCCGAGGGGTTGATTACAATTTAGATGCTAATTATTTAATTGCTGAAATTTATTTGTACCTAGGTAAGTTAGATCAATCTAAAAAAGTGCTTGAGCAATTTAAAGAATCGATTAACCCTAAGCTGTCTCAGTATACGATTAAAGATTTAGAGCGTTTATTGGCAAAGATTGAAACTGCCAAAAAAATGATGGCAAACCCCGAAGTAGTAAATATTATTAATTTGGGAAAAAACATTAATTCTAAAAATGGAGAGTATGTCCCCTTGATTTCTTCAGATGAGTCGATTTTGATTTTTACCTCCAGAAGGTATAGAGAAGGAATGAATGAGATGGATCCAACCGGTAAACCTTTTGAAGACATTTATATTTCTTACAATGAAAATGGAGAGTGGTCAAAAGCCATTCCTATTCCAGGAGATGTTAATACTCCAAAACACGATGCTTGCGTTGGCCTTTCTCCGGATGGAGAAAGACTTTATACATACCGTTCGAATGAGAACCTAATCGGTGGAGATATTTATGAGTCAGTTATAATAGATGGAAGGTGGACAACTCCCGTAAGAATGGATGAAGAAATTAATAATTACGAAACCATTGAACCAAGTGCTTCACTTTCACTAGATGGAAAAACTTTTTACTTTTCTTCCAATAGAGAAGGAGGGTATGGTGGTTTTGATCTTTACAGAGTTAAATTGCTACCTAATGGAGAATGGAGTCTACCGAAAAACCTAGGACCTAACATTAATACTCCTTATGACGATGATGCACCATTTATTCATCCGGATGGACAGACGCTATACTTTAGCTCGAAAGGACATGAAGGAATGGGAGGCTTTGATGTGTTTAAAGCTCATTTAATCGATGAGGAAGAATGGTCTCAACCTGAAAATTTGGGTTACCCAACCAATACAACCAAAGATGACATCTACTTTGTTATTTCTGCCAATGAGCGTCATGGCTATTATGCTTCAGACAAAGAGGGTGGTTTTGGTGAACACGATATTTACATGATTGATTACTTGGAAAGAAGCTTGCGGCAGTCAGTAATAAGAGGAAACGTTAGTGATGCAAAAAGTGGAGATAAACTTAGAGCAGATATTAGTTTGCTGGAACTGAGTAATGCCGAGCTATCCGGAGTTTATGTTTCCAAACAGAACAGTGGTGATTTTATCTTTTTGGTAAACCCAAATGTGGAGTATGAAATAATGGTTGAAGCAGAAGGTTATGAGGAATATATTGAAATCATTTCGTATACTGTTGAAGATTTATTAAAGCCACAAAACCTCGATTTTAAATTGAACCCAATTGAGGATTAATGTATCGCTTTGCACTAACCATATTATTTTTACTAAGTCTGCAAGTTGCTGCTCAAGATATGCAGTTTTCTCAGTTTTATGCAGCTCCTATGTACATTAATCCAGGCTATACAGGTTCTACGATTGAACATAGAATGGTTATGAATTACCGTCATCAATGGCCAAATATTCCCGGAGCTTTTGAGTCCTATCATTTTTCCTACGATTATAATGCTTCTGACTTAAACAGTGGTTTTGGATTGATTTTTAACCGTGAGGAAGCCGGATCATTTGGTTTAACGACAAATATAGCGGCATTGTCTTACGCCTATCGCTTTCAACTTGATAGAAAACTATACTTACAACCCGGCTTAAAAATAGGTTATGCATTTAGAGGAATAGACTTTGATAAACTTGTTTTTAATGATCAGTTGGAAAGTAGTGCTTCATTAACTGCTGATGAGGATGCTTTTAATCAGGAAAACATAAGCTATCCTGATATTAGTTCAGGACTGCTTTTGTATGGAGAGAGTTATTGGGCAGGTTTTTCTGTTAATCACATTAACCAACCGGATCAGAGTTTACTGGGAGATGGGAGTGTGAGCGAGCTACCCATGAAGTTTGACATGCACTTTGGATATAAATTCGAACTATCAGGCCCAATAAAAAGTCGTTTTGGAGCAAAGAGTTTACAAACGGCAATTCACTATAAGTCACAAGGGAAGTTTGATCAGTTTGATCTTGGTGCTTATTACAATCATGAACCTATGGTTTTTGGAATATGGTACAGAGGAATTCCGGGATTTAAAGCTTATGAAAGAGGCTACCAAAACAACGATGCATTTATTTTCTTAGTAGGTTATAGTATTCCCGATAGAAACTTTAGGATTGGCTATAGTTATGATGCTACAATTTCTCGTTTGGCAACCAATACCGGCGGTTCTCATGAAATTTCGTTGGTTTATGAAGTGGCTAGTAAGCGTTCTAAAAGAAAAAACAGACGGTTTTTAACACCATGTGCAAAGTTTTGATCGAGATTACTTCTAATTACTCAGTTTCTTTCATTTCCTGCTTCTGCTTTTTCATCTTTCGTTTTCTTACTTTTTCTTTAAGCTCTTCAAGCGACTTTTCTTCATCGTCTTTGTTGGTGCTTTGTAAAAGAATAGCGTAGGGTTTCAGTCGAGGGTAATGACTGAAAAGAATTTTTAAAATCCCACAGATAGGAATGGCTAAGATCATTCCGGCAATTCCCCAAATTTTACCACCAATAATTAAGGCTACAATAGCAGCCATGGGGTTTACATTTACTTTGGATCCGATAATGTTTGGCGTAATAAAATTGCCTTCTAAAAATTGAACAAAGCCAAATATGGCAATAACTCCTAGTGGATAAAAGAGAGAATCTTTTGTAATTAAAGCAACAATAACCGGTAAAAATGCTCCTATAAAAATTCCAATGTAAGGTATAACAGTTAAAGCAGCGGAAAGTATACCTAAGAAAACAGCATACTTAATGCCCAGAGCCAATAAACCAACAGTATTTAAAACGGCAATAATGGTGATGACAATCAAAAGACCGATGATGTAACTGTGTACCATTGCGTTTACTTCACCGGCAAGGTTTAAAAAGTCGGTGTTGTTGCGTTCACTCAATCGGCTTAAAAATTTCTTAAAGTTGCTTCGATATAATAGAAAAAAGAAAACGTAGATAGGAATAAGCGATATGAAAGTAATTACATTAGAAGTTGCTGATAGTGCATTGGTTAAAATGCTACTACCGGAAGAAATGATTTTATCTGCATTTTGTTGTAAAAGATTAATTTGATCTTCAGTGCTATAACCGTAAATGCCATTAAATCTTTGAGCTAAATCATCGATAAAAGTATTGAACTTAGAAACTAAGCCCGGTAGGTCAACAATTAAGTTTTTTGCTTGCACTGAAACGTAGAAAATGATTCCACTCAGTGCTAAACTGACAAAAATTAAGGAGAGCACAATAGCCAAAATACTGTTCATTCCTTTCTCTTCAAGAAAAGAAACGACAGGATTTAGTAAAATGGCAAAAAATAAGCTAAATACCAGCGGTACAATAATGTCACTCGCCTGCGTTAGACCAAAAAAGAGTAATGTTAGAATTAGTAGTGGCTTCCAAACTCGATCAAGCGAAAGCTGAGGACTATTATTCATTTTTTAGGGCTTTGCGTTCTTCTTCAGTGCCTAAAAGTACTTTAATTGCACTTTTAATTAAACTGCTGTATTTTTTTATGGCAAAGTTAGAAGCAGCCATGCTAAGCCTTCGTACCCATTTATTTTTAGGTCGAATAATGTATTTAATAATCAAGTTGCTCAATGAAGAAGCTCCTAAATTAAAATTTTCGTCTAAAAAGTCTAATAAACTGTCTGTGGTTTGCTTCTTGAACTTATTAAAGT
Source organism: Flavobacteriales bacterium UBA5081 (assembly GCA_002415785.1). GTDB lineage: Bacteria > Bacteroidota > Bacteroidia > Flavobacteriales_E > Vicingaceae > UBA5081. Next base: position 24,023 of record DIAJ01000007.1, on the reverse strand, counting down.
CAAAAAGCGACTCCTTTAACTCTTGAGCCTTAATTTGCATATTCACTTCACGGTAAGAAACCTCTGCAGTTAGTTCAGCCTTAGCAATTTTTAGTGAATGTAAGTCCTTAATCTTCGTCTTTGTCTTCATTTTCAAAAATAGATTTTATGGTAGCATCTTGAATAGGCTGTTTGAGAAGCTTTTTTCTAAAGATTACTAAACACACTAAAAGTAAAAAGTAAAAGGCAGCAATAATACCAAAACCTGCAGTTTGATTGTTGAGTAGTTCACTTAATGCAATGCCCGCAAAAAAGCTAAAGGAAATCATAAAAATTAAAGCAACGCCACCGATTATAAAACCGGCCATTACTTTAGAGAACTGATCGCTGCTTATTTCAATAAATTGCAGCTTCGAAAGCTGAATTCTAGCTTCTAAATAAGCTCGTGTTTCTTCCACGAGCTCATTTATTTTTTTTTGATCTACAAACATTGAGTTTAAATTAGGAGTTTACTGTTTCGGCAGCTTTCTTCTTAATTTCTTCGATTTTTTCTCTACCTTCTTCAGCTAAGCTACCAACTTTCTTCGTAACATCATCTTTAATGCGTTCGCCTTCTTCTCTTAATTTTTTTCTTGTTTCTTCTCCGGAGGCCGGTGCTAATAATACACCTGCTACTGCTCCTGCTGCTGCGCCAACTAAGGCTGCAAATAAAACTTTTCCTGTATTGTCCATAGCGTTAATTTTTTATTTAAAGTTAAACATTTATTTCTTTTCTAAGTGATTGTGACCATCAATTCCCGCATCAATATTTTTTAATTTCAAAACATCAGTTGGAGTTTCAACAATCAGAATCTCACTACCTCTTTCTACGATTGGCGTTTTTAATAGCTCCGGATGTTCGGTTAACACCTGAAGCCAATCAGCTTCATCATAATTGACATTTTGAAGTGACTTTTTATACAATTCACTTTCCTTGTCAACCATTTTATCTAAACTCATTTCTAATTTATTAGAAAGTGTTAGTAGTTGTGTTCCGCTCAATTTCTCATCGTTAATATTTTGTTCACTAACTTTAACTTGATTGCTTTCTGCAAGAGCCATTATTTGAGAAACAGTATAACGGTCGCCATTGTGATAAACTTTTATTGTAGATTCACGATTCTCCATAATTTAATCCATTGAAACGTTTTTCAAAAACTTGGCAATCTTTACTGATGCGTCAGCACCATATGCGTCAGCTAAAAGTCCTTTTTCTCCACTTTTAGAACTTATTGCATACACAATCGACATATCTGCCGGATTGCTCATTCCTTCAAACCGATGAAACTCTTTAATTTCTATATCCTTATCTTCGAACTTTTTGTCTCCGATTCGAATATTTTTTTCATCAATAATTTCTACATCTTTATCGAATCCTCTATCTTTTAAAGCGTTAATTGCTTGTGAAAGTGTGTCGTAGTTCTGTTTTTTATTCATAATATTTTGATTTGGATACCCTGTAAAAGGGATTTATTTTGTCTTTATTCTTCTAACATACTTCTAAGCATCCAAGCAGACTTTTCGTGTACTTCAACTCTTTCAGTGAGTAAATCAGCCGTAGCTTCATCATCGACATCATCTGCCATGGCAATAATTTTTCTTGCGTGCTTAGCAATGTGTTCATGACCTTTTAGTAAATGTGCTAACATTTCGTTTTCTGTTGCTTTACTGTTGGGCTCATCAATATGAGATAAATCTGAAAATTCTTTTAATGAACCAGGAGCCAAAAAACCTAATGAGCGGATTCTCTCAGCAATCTCGTCAATCGCTCCAAATATCTCTTCATATTGCTCTTCTGTAAGCAAGTGTATTTGTCTGAAGTTTTTACCACGCACATTCCAGTGATAGTTGTGCATCATAATCATTAAGCAATAAGAATCGGCAAGAATTTGAGAAAGACCGTTGGCAATATTTTGACGGCTATCTTGATCGATTCCGATATCCATTTTTAATTTATAATGATCTTGGTTATTTAACTCTAGTTCTTCTACTGCTTTCATTTTTTTCTCTTTTTTGAATTCGCACAATTTAGTTCTATAAATATGCCATCTTCTATCAAATAGTCTTTTGTTTTGATTTATAGAAAGATGGTTAAAAAGTGACTTTAAATATTGTTTCAGCTTGTGGAATTGTTTGCACAGGGAAAAAGATTAGTGTGAAAATATTCATACAAGCGATATTTAAAACAAATCTAGGTGGTTTATGCACTCTATGGGAATGCGTATTTTTGAAACTTCAATAAAAAAATAAAGATGACGAATTGGCGAAATGTTGAGGAGCAATTGTTAGGGAAAAAGAAAAAAATTACCATCATTTCACATCGATCACCGGATGGAGATTCAATTGGTTCTTCTTTGGCCATTTGGCACTATTTAAAACATCTAGGTCATCAAGCAAAAGTTGTAACGCCCGATGAAGCACCGGATTTTTTAAATTGGTTGCCTGGTTTTGATGAAATTATTCCATTTGATAAAATCAATGAAGAGGCGACTAAACAATTGGACTCTTCAGACATTATTTTTTGTTTAGACTTTAACACCCTTAGCAGAGTGGGAGAGGGAATGCAAAAAGTAGTAGAAGCAAATAGCAAAGCCTTTTTGATAAATATTGATCATCATCAAGAACCGGATAGCTTTCCTCATTTTCAGCTATCAGACACCAAGGCTTCATCGACAGCCGAATTAGTCTTTGAGTTTTGCGAAAAAATCTCTGGAAAAAAATGGATGAATTTAGCCTTTGCTCAAGCGGTTTACACCGGAATTTTGACGGATACAGGTTCTTTTCGTTTTTCATCTACTTCGGCTAGGACACATCAAATTGCAGCAGAATTAATTTCTTTGGGAGTTCAGCCTGCTTTAATTCATCAAAGTGTGTTTGATAGCTATTCAGCTGATCGATTGAAATTGCTCGGCTTTGCTTTAAATCAACGACTAAAGCTTTATCCTAAATTCAAAGCGGCGATAATAGCATTGAGTGAAAAAGATCTTCAGCGATTTAACTTCCAAAGAGGAGATACAGAGGGTTTGGTAAATTTTCCATTAAGTATAAAAAGTGTAGTGATGTCTATCCTCATAACCGAAAAGGATAAAAAAATAAAAATGTCTTTCCGCTCTAAGGGCGACTTTAAAGTAAATGAAATTGCTGCAAAATATTTTAATGGGGGAGGACATTTAAATGCCGCCGGTGGATTAAGTGATTACAATTTAGAACAAACAGTTAAAAAGTTAGAAGAAATCATGCCTAACTATGAAAAGGATCTTAACGCTTAGTATGAAAGTTTTATTAACAATTGTATTTCTTTTACAGCTTCTACAATGTCAATCGAATAAAGAGCAAAAGAAAGAGCTGCCCTTTACTACAAAACGAGAGTATGATTCAGTAATGGTAGAAACACATCGGGCATTTTTAAAGAGGGAGAATGCACAAATTGAGACTTATATTGATAGCTTAGGAAAAGACTTTATGAGAAGTGGAACCGGCTTGCGCTATCACATTTACGAACATGCTGATGGTGATACTTTAAAGTCAGGTGATATAGCTGTTATTCAATATAAGTTGAGTTTAATAAATGGTGATTTGTTATATAAAACAGACACAGAACGTTCTGAACACTTTGCGGTTGACTTTGACGATGTAGAAAGTGGTTTGCACGAAGGGGTGAAATACATGAGCGTTGGAGATAAAGCAATTTTTATTTTACCAGCGCATTTAGCTCATGGAATTACAGGGGATCAAGCGGCTATTCCTCCTCAATCAACTTTAGTTTACGATTTGCATTTATTGGCTAAAAGATGAAAAAGTACTATTGGCTACTTGCAATATTTTTTTGGGCATGTCAGTCGCCTGAACCGCAAGAATTCACTTCAATAAATTCAGAGGTTGATTTTAAGTACATCCAATTTGGTGAAGGAGAGTTACCTAAAACCGGAGATGTAATTCTACTCAATTTAGTAATTACCGATAGCAAGAAGGATACTTTGCATTATGTTCCGGACTACGCTTATTTTTTTCCAATAAAAAAATCATCATTAGATAGTGCTTTTATGAAAATGAGAGCAGGGGATTCTGCTTGCTTTAAGCTCAAAAGAAATTACTTTAATAAGTTATATCGTTTTTATGGACCGGCTAAAAGTAATGAAGGTGATTTGCTTTTTTATTTTAGATTAAAGAAAGTTTTATCAACTCAAGAAGCTGATTTGGAGAAAAAGAAATTAATTTCTAAAAGAGAAATTGATGAACAGGCTGCTTTAAAGAAGTACTTAAAGCGGTTTGATGGAAAAATGGATACATTGGATGGTATTTACCGAATCATTAATAAGCGAAACCCTGAAGGAGATTCTATTAGCTATGGTAGTTCAGTAAGTATCGATTACAAAGGTTCATTTGTTGACGGCTATGTTTTTGAAGATACCTATGAAAAAGGACTGACTCCAACTTTTAATTATGGTAAAGAGTATCAGTTAATTGATGGGATGCATATAGGATTAAGTGGATTGAGAGAAGGAGAAAGCGTGAAAATTATATTACCTTCGCAGCGCGCATTTGGCAGCGAGGGCTCTTTGGCCGGAATTGTGCCGCCATATACAGCAGTAATATTTGATGTTGAAATTAAAAAAGTAATCGAAAAAAAATGAAAAAATTGAACATTGCATTAACAGCAATTTTAACAGGAGCCGTTTTGGTATCTTGTGGACAAAAAGCCGGTAAATACCCGGGGTATGAGAAAGTAGAAGAGAATCTTTACGTACAGTATCATGAAAATAACGACACCGGAAGAACAGTTCAAGTAGGTGATGTAGTTAAAATGTCAATGGTTTACACAACAGAAAATGATTCTGTATTGATGGATAGTCGTACTTCAGGGCAAGATGTACAATTACAAGTTTCAGAAGCTGCTTATGTTGGTGATATTATGGGAGCTTTTATTGGTATGAATGCAGGTGATTCAGCTTCTATGATTATTAGCGCTGACAGTTTTTTCTTAAAGACAGCTCAAATGCCACAATTACCGGATTTTATCAAGCCTTCAAGTATTTTGAAGTTTACTGTTAAAGTAAAGGGGGTTCAGTCAATGGAAGAGATAGAAGCAGCTCAGCAAAAAGCACAACAAGCTCAATTAGAGGCAGAAATTGCACAACGTCAAGCCTATTTAGAAGAAAATAACATTACAGAAACACCAACCGAAAGCGGTTTGATATTTATTTCTAAAAAGAAAGGAAACGGAAAACAGGCAGAAGCCGGCAAAAAGGTAAAAGTACATTACAAGGGGATGTTGTTAGATGGAACCTACTTTGATACAAGCGTTAAAGAAGCTGCTCAAGAGCAAGGTTTATACGATGAGAGAAGAGAACCTTACGCACCATTTGAATTTACATTAGGAGCAGGACAAGTTATTCCAGGTTGGGATCAAGGAATTGCAATGATGAAAGAAGGTGGTAAAGCAACTTTAATTATTCCTTCTGATTTAGCTTATGGAGCTAACCCTAATCCTAGAGGTCCGATTAAGCCATTTTCAACTTTAGTATTTGAAGTTGAGTTGATTGAAGTGATTGATGCAGAGTAAATCAAAATAGATCTTTAAAATTAAATCCCCGTTTCAGTGAACTGAACGGGGATTTTTTTGTTCACATATTAATGTTAAAGCTTTGTAGAATAATGTTTAATAAAGTAAAAAGCTTTCTTAAATTTGTTATATTGCAAAGAAATTTAGAACAGCCTAGTCGTAAAAATAGCTTATGGACAAGTACGATTTATGTGTAATTGGTGGCGGGCCTGCAGGCTATGCCGCAGCAATGCGCGCAATTGATTTCGGGAAAAAAGTATTACTTGTAGAACGTGATAAATTAGGGGGCTATGGAATTTACGATGGCGCTTTGGCTTCAAAAACCATGTGGGAGCTTTCGAATAAAATTAAAACGGTAAAAGATGAAATAGGTCAAGATAAGCGAATTGATTTGCCTTTTTCAAAAGTAAAAGAGGTGATTGATGAAGCTCTTTTTGAACGTAAATTTCAACTTTCTTGTCACCTTAGAATTATTCATTCAGAAACCGGTTTAATAAATTATGAAAAAGGACAGGCGAGCTTTATTTCAGATCATGAAGTTTTAATCAGTAAAGCCGATGGGAGTTCTTTTAGCATTTATGCTGATAATATAATCATTGCTACAGGTAGCAGACCGCGTACATTAAAAGATATTCAAGTAGACGAAAAGACAATCTTAACCTCTGATGGTATACTTCACTTAGAGCAGTTTCCTAAAAGTATGGTGATTTTAGGTGCCGGAGTAATAGGTTGTGAGTTTGCTACTATGTTCTCCAACTTCGGTCAAACGAAGGTACACTTAATTGATCGTGCTGAGCGAATTCTACCATTTGAAGACGAGGATGTTGCTGATGTGGTGGCCACTAGTTTAGAGGAGAATGGCGTAGTTATTCACCGTGGAGCTCAATTAGTTCGCATGGATAATAATGGAGATCATGTAGAATACGAAATTGAGAATAGCGATGGAAGCCATGAGGTGATTCAGGTTGAAAAGGCAATGTTGTCCATTGGTCGAGTTCCTAATATCGATAATTTGAACTTAGATAATGCCAATGTTCAAATGAGTCAAAGAGGTGTGCATATTGGCGATGAAGATACAAGAACTAATGTGCCTCATATTTATGCAGTAGGTGATGTTTCAGGACATTTGGCTTTGGTTAATGTAGGCGAGCGAGAGGCGCGTCATGCTGTTGTTAAAATGTTTGCCGATTTCCCGGTTAAACCGATTCATTATGAAAACATATCTACCATTATGTTTTTAAGCCCTGAAGTAGCTGCAGTAGGAGTTAATGAGCAACAGGCAGAAGAGCTACAGATTCCTATTAGAGTTTCTAAAGTGGATTATTCTACAATTGCTAGGGCGATTGCCATGCGTAAAACCAACGGATTCTTTAAAATTATTGTTTCAGATGATGATGATATGAAGATTCTGGGGATGCGTGCTATTGGAGAGCATGCTTCAAGTGCAATTCAAGCAGTTTCTTTATTAATGTATATGAATAAAGGAATAGAAGAGTTAGCTCACATGATTCACCCACACCCATCGATTGTTGAGGGGGTTCAAGAATGTGTTCGTATGTTGTTAGGTAAGTCGGTGTATAAATCTTCCATTTTCAAAGACAAGTTAAAGTGTTATAAACGAACAGTTGATGGCGAGATCTTGCCATTACATACAATAACCATGCATTCTGAGAAGAACCAAAATCGTGCAAAAATGCGTGAAATGAGTAAGAATTCAGATATGCGAAACACTACGGCATAAAAGCCGGATTTTGTGTGTAACTACTATCTGTCATAGCTTTTAGAAAGGCAACTAAATCGCTTCTTTCCTGCCGGTTTAGCCTTCTTACTTTTAACATATTACCATCGATGTTTGGTGAGTTAAGTACAACTTCATCGGCATAAAAGTCAACAACTTCTTCTAAGGTTACAAATCGTCCGTCGTGCATAAATGGCGCTGTAAAAAGTAGGTTTCTTAATGATGGTGTTTTAAACTTTCCCAAATCTTCAGCTCTTTTTGTATACTTTGCCAATCCGGAATCCGGAAACTGGTCTAAGCCATTATTTACGTAAGCATTATTGGTTAAAAGAGGGTTGTCTAATCCACCGTGACAGTGAAAACAGTCACCCTTACCTTCATTTAAGTATATTTCCATGCCTCTCATTTCTTGATTGGAAAGTTTTGCTCCTTCTACATTTCCTCCCCATAGCATTTTAAGATAGTTATCATAGCGACTATTGGCGCTAATCATTGTTCTAAAAAACTGAGCAAGTGCATAAGCCGTATTTTTAGAGTTAATACTATCATCTGTAAAAGCGTTGGCGTATAGTTGTTGGTATTTGGCATCTTCTCGAATTGCCGATAAATCAGCTTCAAAGAAGTCGTTCACTTCAAAAAGCATAACATCTTCTAAACTTCCTCTAATTTTTCCTTCCCATAAAAATTGATTACTCCAGGCGAGGTTAAAGTGTGGAATAACTTCCATAGAAAATGGACTATTGGAGTAAAAGCTTTTAGATTGTAAGTGACAAGAAGCACAAGCTCTCCCTTCAAAAGGGCCACCTTGAGAAAGTTTCTTTTCGTAATAGAGTTTTTTGCCCAATTCAACTCCTTCAACAGTTAGTGGATTGTCATCAGGAATGTTGGGAGGCGGAAGTAAATTAAAGTGAGCAGGTAGTTGAAGCGAATAAGGTGTTGGCGCACCATTGTTGTTGGTTTGCGATGGTCGGATTTCGGGGGGTGAATCCTCTTTTCGGCAAGCATTGAATAATCCGAGGAACAATGCAAAGAGGATGATTACTTTTTTACTTTCATAGGTTTAAACTTTAAGGATTGGGTAAATAAGCAGGATTTTGCACAAAACTACTGTCTGTCATAGTTTTTAAGAAAGCTACTAAATCACGCCTTTCTTGAGGGTTTAAATTTCTTTGTTTTAGCATTGTAGGGTCAATTGTAGAAGAGCTTTGAACATTATCTGCATAGAAGTCAACGACTTCTTCTAATGTCTCAAATCTACCATTATGCATATAAGGAGCTGTAAATAATAAGTTTCTCAGCGATGGAGTTCTAAACTTCCCAATGTCATTAGGATTTTTAGTAACCAGAGCTAAACCGGAGTCGGGATTAGCATCTAATCCATTGTTAATAAAAGAATTGTTTGTCATTAATGGATTATTCGGGTCACCATGACAATGGAAACAATCCCCTTTGTTTTCAGACATGTATAGGTCAAATCCATTCATTTCTTGTGCAGTTAATGTAGTTGCCGTACCCGCTCTATTGTTATGAATCCTAACTTCCTTATCATACCTACTATTTCCACTTATCAATGTACGTTCAAATTGTGCGATGGCTTTTACCACTAGGTTAGAATCAATTGTTTTAGTGCCAAATGCTGAAAAAAATAAGTTAGGATATTCAGAGTCATTCTGAAGTTTTTGAACTACGTTAGGCCATGTTTCAGCCATTTCTAATGGGTTGGTAACCGGTTCAAAAGCTTGATCCTCTAAACTCTCTGCTGAGCCATGCCAATTAAAACTGGAATTTTGCACAGGCACCCAAGCTAAGTTAAATAATGGCATTGCATTTCTGACTCCCGGTAAGCCATCAACTCCAATACTTAGCGCATTATCTTTATCGTTAAAAGCAAACTGTGGTTTATGGCAGCTACCGCAAGACATGAGATTGTTTTTGGATAGCTTTTTTTCATAAAATAACTTTTTTCCTAGTTCAATGCCTTCAACAGTTAAAGGGTTGTCCTCAGGAATGAAAGGAGCAGGAATTGAGTTAAAATAAGAAGGTAGCTGTAAGGAGTAGGGAGTAGGGTTATACTCTGAAACAGGTGGCTCTTCTTTAATTTTAGGTGGATCATCATCTTCTCGGCAACAAGCCGAGAAGATAACAATCAATAAACTTATGCCAATTAGCTTTGTCTTCATTTAGTTTTACTTTTTAAATCTAAATACGGAAGGACCATTTAGGTTTAATTTACGTTGTGCATCATAGATTGGCATAATGGACAAATTATAAGTGTTAAAGTCCCATTCATAAGGGTTTTCATACCATTGCTCAACTTGCATTTCTAGGGTAAACTCAAAATCGCCACTAATCGTAATTGATGAACTGTCCAATCTTTTTGTGAAGTGATTGGCTTCATAAGTAGTTGGACTAACTGTATTATTTCTTGCTGTCCCCATGTGAGTTGCAAAGCCCTTAGAAACTCCTGCGCTATCATACTGACCTTCTAATTGCATGAAGTGGTATCCTCCACCTAAATTTCCCATCATTGCACCTTCTCCCGGCCAACTCCAGTTTTCAATATTCAAATCAGGATAAATACTACTCTGATTATCTTCTTCATCAAAGCCAAAGGTGAAAGAAACCGAGGTGTATTCACCTGCAGGAACTTTAGTCTCCGGTGTAAATGTTTGCGTTTCAGCTTGCGAAATATCAACTAAATGATATTCATCTATCGTAAAACTATTTCCATCCGCTTTATGAAAAGTAATGTCAGATACTAAATAGCGTAATCGAGTAATATTAAATGCCTGACCTTTTGCGTTTATATAAGGTTTATTGGGTGAGTTTAACTCAACCTCAATATCGTTTGCTACTTCATTAAAATGAATGGTAGCAGCATAGCGTGTAGGGTCTTTTTCTACGATTCTGGTTTCAATAATTGGATCATCTTCATCTTTCTCACATGCAACAAAAGTACTTGCCAGAATAGTCACAGCCATTAAGTAAAAGTATCGGCTTATTTTAATTGCTTTCATGCTTTTAAATTTTGTTATAAAGTTAATTAATTTTTAATTCGTTGAATGTAACAATTGATACCTCCTCACATTAAAAGTAAAAAGATAAATCAACAGTTAATCGTTCTTTGTTGGGCAATTGGTTATCTAATAAGTTTTGCTCTATAGGTTGAAAGTAATTAAAACCTAAAGCAAAATCGCTGTAATAAACTTTCGCAAAAAGACTTGAGAATAGTGCAGAACCTCCGGAGTTTAAATATTCGTCTCCCTTGTATTCATCTCTTTTGCTTACTTCATAGCTTAAACCTAAACCGGGAGCAAAGGTGACTTTTTGCCAATTGATCAAACCAAATAGGGAAGTGTTTGCATTAAAACGATTTGCAAACTTAAAGTCGTAACTATTAACGCTATTCATCTGATAAATTGCATTCGCTGAAAGACCTATTTTTTTATAACGAAGTTGAAATTCCGTTAATACAATATAGTCTAAACTACCACTTCCGGCTTGCATGTGTGGGTCAAGCTCTTCATAAGGAGCTCCGTAAACTACTTGTCCGTTTTTACTACTGCTAGGTGCAACAACATAACTTTTTTGATAATTACCAATTGGAAGTTGCAACCCTCCACCAACTAGCCAACGCATCGCCCAGCTGCTGCTATCGGTTACTTTGGTGTTGTATATCATGTATTTTGACAATAAAGTTAAGTCGCCAATACCACCAATATTGTGCAAACTACTATCATTTTCTCGATAATAATTGTCTGCAAAGGTTAAGGTGCCATTGATCTGCCATTTTTGGTTCACAAAGTAATTAAACCACAAATCGTAATTAATAAATACTTCTTCTTGAATACTACTTTCTCGTAAAACGGTGTTACCGGCAGCGTGCTTATTATAAGAGTTTACTCTTTTGAAGCGGTCAATTTTATTTTCAAAATGCCGATAACGGTAGTTCATTCCCACAGTATTCCTAAGGTCGTTTGGTTCCATATTTAGGTAAATGCTGCATAAGTCGCATGCTTTAACTTCAATAGAAAACCATAGTATTCCACTAAAGAGGAATAGAATCTTCTTCATAAGTTTTTGTTTAAGTCCATGAATGTTTGCTTAGTCTAACTTATCTAATTGACTAAGGTTGTTGTGTTTTACTCATTAAAATGATGAGTATGAAGAAATTTCAGGACTTAGGTGGCGGGTGAAAAAACTTAATTTGAGTTAGGAATGAGTATAAATTGTCGTATTTAGAGAAAAGGTTTACACCTTTAGTTAAGGCGTTAATCTTTAATTTTTCAAAATTGACTTTAAAAAGTAAAAGTTGAACTTGTGGAATGTTTTCTGTCTTATTTGAAGATTTACTCTCCTCATCAACCTTATCTAAGGTTGTTTTTAAGTGACACTTACCCTCACACTTAAAAGTTGTTTCTTCTTTGTTAACGCAAAACTTCTCGATGATTTCAAGCTTGTTGATCTCATAAGAAATTCGAATCCAGGATTTATAGGTGCCGCTAAATAGAACGACAATAATAAGTAGAGAAGCTAGAAGTGGAAAACCTAATTTCTTCACAAGGGACAAAGATAAGGCTAAAGAGGATATTTTTGTCTTTATTGAACTGTTTTTTTAAGAAAGGCTCCATTCCAATTAAAACAGTTGTCTATTAAATGCGAATTTTTATTTGATATTAAAAAGAACAAAACTTACTCACAAATTTTTTTATAAACTAAATCAACCGCAAAGCTTTCTCTAACTTTGTGAGCCATGTTTTTAGAGAAGCTACATTTACTCAATTTTAAGAATTACGAAGAGGCAGATTTGAGTCTCTCGCCGAAGATTAATTTGTTTTTGGGAAACAATGGCGGAGGGAAAACTAACCTTTTAGATGCCCTTTTTTACTTGGCATTTTGCAAAAGCTTTTTTAATCCTGTAGACTCTCAATTAATTCGTCAGGAAGAAAAGTTTATGGTTTTACAAGGCTCCTTCGACCGAAAAGGAGAGAATGAAAAAATTTATTGTGGAGTTAAGAAAGGACAAAAAAAACAGTTTAAAAGAAATAAAAAACTTTATGAAAGGCTTGCAGATCATATTGGTTTAATCCCATTAGTAATGATTTCTCCTTCCGATTCTCAGTTAATTACCGAAGGAAGTGATGTTCGTAGGAGGTTTGTAGATTTGATCATTTCTCAGTTTAACAGAGAATACCTTGATCAACTGATTCAATATAATCGAGCTTTGTCGCAACGTAATCGATTGCTCAAAAAGTTTATGGAAGTGCGAAGGTTTGATGAAGCTGCTTTGGAAATTTGGGATGACCAATTGATTCGCTATGGTCAACCGATTTTTGAAGCGCGTAAAGCTTTTGTTGAGGATTTTGTTCCGCTTTTTCAAAGTCATTATCAGTACATCAGTCAGCAAAAGGAAACGGTGAGTTTGGCTTATGAGTCTCAATTAATAGATGCTGATTTTTCTGACTTACTTCTTCAACACAGAGAAAAAGACAGAAGAATGACATACAGCACTGCGGGAGTTCATAAAGATGACTTGAGCTTTGAGATTAAAGAAATGCCATTAAAAAAGTTTGGCTCTCAAGGGCAGCAAAAGACTTTTCTTTTAGCCTTAAAGTTGGCACAAGCAGAGTTTTTGAAAAATCAAATGGATATAGCGCCCATTTTATTATTAGATGATATTTACGACAAGCTCGATAATAAAAGGGTTGAGCAATTGATGGAGGTGGTTCAGCAAGATTGGTTTGGTCAGGTTTTTATTAGCGATACTCACCTCGACCGTTTACCGGAAATATTCAAAGAACTCAAGGCTGATTTCAAGGCCTTTCACATTCAAAATGGAGAAGTAAATGAGCAGAAATAAAGATGAAAAGCCACTAAAAGATTTGGTGAATCAAATGCTTAGAGCGTATGGTTTAGGAACTAAGTTAGATGAAATGAGCTTAGTAAAAAGTTGGGAGAAAGTGGTTGGAAAAATGATTGCTAAACATACTTCTGATATTTTCTTTAAAGAGGGTAAACTTTACATTGAGTTAGATTCTGCACCGCTTCGCCAGGAGTTAAGTTATGCAAAGTCAAAACTTATTGAAAAATTGAATGAGGAAGCGGGAAAAAAGATGGTAAACGAAATCATTTTTAGATAATTTCGCAGCCGTGAAATGGTTAGCAACATATATTCTTAAGCAGAAAGCAAAGAAACTAAAGCGTAAAGTCAAGGCAATGAATCTTGAACAGGCTAAAACAGCTTTAATTCTCTACGATGCGACTATTGCTGAAAACGACCAATTAGTCAGAAAGCTTTCTCAGTTTTTTAAAGAAGAGGGAGTGAAAGCAGAGTGTTTAGGTTTCTTCAATAAGAAAGGTAAAAAAGTTGTTGTTCCAAAAGATGAATTGAATTATCATTATTTCAGTCCTTTGGATATTAATTGGCTGAAGATACCTAAAAATGATAAAGTTATTGAACTAAAAAACAAAGAAGTTGACCTGTTAATCGATTTAAACCTAAGTAATTATTTTACTTTAGAATACATCTCTACCTTATCAAAAGCGCATTTTAAAATTGGTTCAGCCAGTAATTATAGAACAGAAGTGTGTGATTTAACATTAAGTATGGATGAAGGGAGTTTAGCGGAGTTAATTAAACAAATAAAAAAATACCTAAGCATTATTAATAAAAGAACATAAGTTATGGAAAAGTTTGTGGGAACCGGTGTTGCAATGGCTACTCCATTTGATGGCAGTGGTGCAGTAGATTACAAAGCTTTGGAGAAGTTAGTTAAACACCTTTCTGAAGGCGAAGTAGAGTATCTAGTAGTTTTAGGAACTACAGCTGAAACAGCTACTTTAACAGCTGAAGAACAATCGAAAGTGTTAACGTATGTTCAGTCGGTTAATTATAAAAAATTACCCATTGTTTTAGGTATGGGAGGAAACAATACAGCTGCATTAGTAGAGTCGATTAAAAACACTGACTTAAGTGAAGTTGATGCTATTTTGTCAGCTAGTCCTTATTATAACAAACCTACACAAGAAGGTATTTATCAACATTATAAAGCCGTGGCTGAGTCAACCGATAAGCCAATTATACTATATAATGTGCCGGGTAGAACAGCTTCAAACATTAGCGCAGAAACAACATTACGATTAGCCAATGATTTTGATAATATAATCGGAATTAAAGAAGCTTCAGCAGATATGGATCAAGTGATGGCTATTATTCAAGACAAGCCAAAGGACTTTTTAGTAATATCCGGCGAAGATGGTTTGACGTTTCCAATTGTAGCTTGTGGAGGAAAAGGTGTTATTTCAGTAGTGGCCAATGCATATCCAAAAATATTTTCGGATATGGTAAGAGCTACTTTAAGTGGCGAAATTGAAATTGGGAGAGAAAAACACTATCAACTCAAAAAGTTTATTGATTTGTTGTTTGCTGAAGGAAACCCCGGCGGTATAAAAGCAGCATTACAGATTTTAGGAATTTGTGAGGACAATTTGCGTTTGCCTTTGTGGAAAGTAAGTGATGAGTTAAAAACTAAATTAGAGACAGCAATTAAGGAAATTGCTTAAACCAATTATTGAAAATTTGAAATACTAAGACTGCTTTAAAGAGTGGTCTTTTTTTTTGATTAGCTTTTATTGCGCTTAAACTATTTTTAAAGGACTTAGTTTAACCATAAATCCCCCTTCTTTTTTTTACCTTTATGCCTCCAAAAAAAATAGCATGAAGGAAGCATATATAGTAGATGGGATTAGAACGCCCATAGGAAATTTTACAGGAACGCTATCAACCGTAAGAGCTGATGATTTAGGTGCTTTGGTGATTAAGGAAATTGCAAAGAGAAATCCCAATATTCCTTTAGAAGCTTATGAGGATGTAATCATGGGTTGTGCCAATCAAGCGGGAGAAGACAACAGAAATGTCGCTCGCATGTCGTCTCTTTTAGCAGGCTTACCATTTTCGGTTCCGGGAGAAACGATTAATCGTTTGTGTTCATCGGGAATGTCGGCTATTGTTGCAGCCAACAGAGCCATTAAAGCCGGCGAAGGTGATCTGTTTATTTCAGGTGGTGTTGAGCACATGACGCGCGGTCCATGGGTAATTTCAAAAGTTTCTAAACCCTTTGGCAGGGACGCAGAAATGCACGATAGTAGCTTTGGCTGGCGATTTGTCAATCCTAAAATGAAAGAAAAATTTGGCACAGACGCCATGGGGCAAACGGCCGAAAACTTAGTTGATAAATACAAAATCTCTAGAGAAGATCAAGACAAATTTGCTGCTTGGTCGCAGCAAAAAGCTACTGCTGCCCAAGAAAATGGACGACTAGCCAAAGAGATTTTAGCGGTAGAAATTCCACAGCGTAAAAAAGACCCCATTATTTTTGATAAAGATGAGTTTATACGCCCCGGAACCAATGTCGAAACTTTGTCTAAACTTCGTCCGGCATTTCGTAAAGAAGGCGGAACGGTAACAGCAGGTAACGCATCAGGTCTAAACGATGGAGCAGCAGCAACCATTGTAGCTTCTGAAGATGCCTTAAAAAAATACAACCTTACACCCATGGCGAGAATTGTAAGTTCTGCCGTTGTTGGTGTAGAGCCGAGAATTATGGGAATTGGCCCTGTTGGAGCTTCTGAATTAGCGCTAAAACGTGCAGGCTTAACATTAGACGATATGGACATCATTGAGTTGAATGAAGCTTTTGCTGCCCAAGTTTTGGCTTGTACCAGAGAAATGGGCTTGGAAGATAATGATCCTCGCATAAATCCCAATGGTGGCGCAATTGCTTTAGGTCATCCACTTGGCGTTACCGGTGCTCGAATTCTTCACACAGCAGCCTTGGAACTTCAACTGACCGGAAAACGTTATGCTTTGTGTACGCTTTGTGTTGGAGTTGGTCAAGGTTATGCGACGGTGATTGAGAGAGTTTAATTAAGTTAAAAGTTGTAAGTGAACTAAAGTTTTAAGTGTGAAGTACTTCAAGTACTTAAAGTGTGAAGTGATTGGTTTAAATTAATTAGACATATTGTGACAAATAAAGAGTTTGGTAAAAATTTAGAAAAACGATCACGACAGTTTGTAGTTAAAGTGGTTCGACTTTCTGCATCTTTACCGGATACTCCTGAAGCAAGAGTGATAAGATATCAATTGACAAAATCGGCAAGCAGTATTGGAGCAAACTATTATGAAGCAAACCGATCGAGAAGCAACAATGATTTTATTCATAAAGTGAAAATTTGCGAAAGTGAGGCCAATGAGACGATATTTTGGTTGACAATTTTGGTTGAATTAAATTGGGAAGTTGAATCAACCTTATTATTTGAATTAAAAAATGAAGCAAAAGAGTTGATTGCTATTTTTACTTCAGTTGGGAGATCAATGAAGAAAAAAATAAAAGAAGGTAAAGGTTGAAGTAAATAATAATTGAAATATATAATGAATATCAAGTTATAAAATAACTTGAAGTACTTCAAACTTCAAACTTGAAGTACTTTTTTAAAAGAACATAAAAGTATGACTAACAAACTAGAAAACTACATCCAAGGAAAATGGGTTACCGGTGACGGTGAAGGAAGTCCGCTATACAATGCCGTAAATGGTGAAGTAGTGGCTTATTCAAGTACTAAAGGACTCGATTTTGCCCAAATTTTAGAATACGGCAGGAAAGTGGGAAATCCTGCTTTGCGCAAAATGACTTTTCAAGAGCGTGGCTTGATGCTGAAAAAGCTCGCCATGCACCTAATGAAAAACAAACGAAAGTTTTACGAGATCAGTTTTAAGACTGGTGCCACCAAAGTGGATAGCTGGATTGATATTGAAGGTGGTTTTGGTAACTTGTTTGCCAATGCTTCTTTGCGTCGTGAGTTCCCAAACAAACCTTTTCACGTAGATGGTGAAGGAATCGATCTTTCTCGTGGCGGGAACTTTATGGGACATCACATCATGGTACCCAAGCGTGGAGTGGCGGTTCATATAAATGCTTTTAACTTCCCGGTATGGGGAATGTTAGAGAAGTGTGCTGTTAACTGGATGGCGGGTGTTCCTGCTGTAGTGAAGCCGGCAACCAATACTTCTTTTTTAACAGAAGCAGTAGTTCGTGAAATCATTGATTCAGGAATTTTACCCGAAGGTGCTTTACAGCTGATTTGTGGCTCCGCCAGAAGTATTCTCGACACGGTAGAATCTCAAGATGTAGTTACTTTTACAGGCTCTGCTGACACAGGGAGACTACTAAAGTCTAACCCTCGAATCATGGAGGAATCAGTGCCATTTAATATGGAAGCTGATTCTTTAAATGCTTCGGTTTTAGGTCCTGACGCAGCTCCCGGAACTCCTGAATTTAAATTGTTTATCCGAGAAGTTAAAAATGAAATGACTGTTAAGTGCGGTCAAAAATGTACAGCCATTCGCAGAATTGTAGTGCCGGAGCAGTATATGGAAGATGTGCAAATTGCATTGGGAGAATCACTTTCCAGAACAAGAATTGGCGATCCTTCGCTCAAGGAAACGCGCATGGGTGCTTTGGTGAGCAAAGATCAAGTGGAAGAAGTTAGGGCTAAAGTAAAAGAGTTAAGTAAAACTGCTGATATAGTTTACGGTAGCTTAGATCAAGTAGAGGTTCATGGAGCAGATTCAGAAAAAGGAGCTTTCTTAAGTCCAATTTTGTTGTTGGAGAAAGATCCATTTAAGAACCTTGGAGTTCATGAAATTGAGGCTTTCGGTCCTGTAAGTACGATTATGCCTTACAAAGACTTGGGAGAAGCCGTTGAGCTAGCCCAAATGGGAAAAGGTTCTTTAGTAGCTTCTATTGCTACAAACGACGATAAAATTGCAACTGAATTTACGGTTGAAGCGGCTTCTCATCACGGAAGAATCTTAGTCTTGAACCGTGAAAGTGCAGTGAACAGTACCGGACATGGTTCTCCGCTGCCAACCTTGGTTCATGGTGGTCCGGGGAGAGCCGGTGGCGGCGAAGAAATGGGTGGCATGCGCGGTGTAAAACACTATTTGCAACGTTGTGCTATTCAAGGTTCACCGACTTCCATTACAGAGATTACAGGAATTTATCAGCCGGGGGCAAAATACAAAGAGCCTGAACATCACCCATTCCAATATCATTTTGAAGATATTGAAGCAGGAATGTCGTTCAAAACACACCGAAGAACAATAACTGACAGTGAAATTGCCAATTTTGCGAACCTTTCTTGGGATCACTTTTATGCGCATACAGACATTACCTCATTGGGGCATACCATTTTTGAGAAGCGAGCTGCTCACGGATATTTTATTTTATCCGCTGCCGCAGGATTGTTTGTTTACCCAAACAAGGGTCCTGTTGCCGCAAACTACGGCTTGGATACTTGTCGTTTTATGCGCCCGATTTACCACAACGATACCATTTACGTTCGTTTGACTTGTCAGGAAAAACGCGACCGTGATGTAAAAGGAAAGCAGTTCCCATCAGGAGTGGTGAAGTGGTTTGTTGAAGTATTTGATCAAGACGACGAGAAGGTAGCTATTGCCACCGTTTTGACGATGGTAGCGAAGAAAAGTCCGTTTGTAGAGATTAATCGAAAGAATGTTGAATCTTATTTGGAAAAACTCACCGAAGATACTAAAGCAAAGTGGGGAATTATGACTCCACAACACATGATTGAGCATTTAGAGATGGGTTTTCAAAATGCTGCCGGAAAGATTAAACTGGATGTCATCACCCCGGAAGAGCAAATTGAAAAGTATCAAGATTCCCTATGGAACTATTATCCGATGCCTAAGAATTTCAAGCTCCCTATTTTAAAGGAAAATGAAACGGAGGATTTGCGCTATGCGAATTTGCAAGAAGCAAAAGAAGCATTTTTAAAGGCATGGGATGATTATGAAGAGTTTTTTAGTGAAAACCCTGATGCAGAAACCAATAATGCCGTTTTTGGTTCCCTAGATAAAGACCACTGGGAATTGTTGAATAGAAAACACTTTAATCATCATTTTGAGCAGTTCGGATTAATTTGATTAAGAATTAAGAATTAAGAATTAAGAATTTTGTTTTACTAATTAAGCCTTGATGAAAGTAGATAACCCTTTAAGAGATAAGAGCTATGCTTTTGCACTAAAAATTTCTCGACTTTGTCTGGGGATTCAAAAGCAACAGAAGGAGTTTGTACTTTCTAAACAACTATTAAGGTCTAGCACTTCAATCGGTTCTAATGTTGAGGAGTCAATTGGAGGACATTCAAAAAAAGACTTTTATTACCGTATTACCGTAGCATATAGAGAAGCTAGGGAGTCGCATTATTGGATTAGGTTATTAACCGATTTAGATTTTATTGATAAGGATGAAAGTGAAGCCTTACTGGCTGATGCTGAAGAAATATTAAAGCTTTCCGGTTCAATTAAAAGAACACTACAAAAACAAATAGAGGTAGAAAGTTAATACAAACACAAAACTCTTAATTCTTAATTGAAAACTAAAAATTTAAAAACAATGGAAGCATACGTAACAATAGATAAACAAGAGAATGGATTAGCAACGATTGAATTTTTTCATCCGAAGCATAATTCGTTACCTTCAGATATTTTGAAAAAATTGGCAGATACGATTACTGCTGCCGGAGAAGACGAGGCAGTGAAAGTGATTATTTTGAAAAGTGGTGGCGACCGCACTTTCTGTGCAGGAGCTAGTTTTGACGAATTGATTTCAATCAACGATTTCCCCACGGGAAAAGAATTTTTTATGGGCTTTGCCCGAGTGATCAATGCCTGTAGAAAGTGTCCAAAGTTTATCATCGGTAGAGTACAAGGAAAAGCCGTTGGTGGTGGAGTAGGAGTAGCCTCAGCTGTTGATTATTGCTTAGCGACCAAGTTTGCTTCGGTAAAACTTTCAGAATTGAATATTGGAATTGGACCATTTGTCGTTAGCCCTGCTGTTCAACGTAAAATTGGTTTGTCCGCCATGAGTCAAATGACCATTAATGCCGATCAGTTTTACAGTGCAGATTGGGCAGAAAGTAAAGGCTTATATGCTGATGTATTTGAAGATGCAGAGTCATTAGATCATGGAGTTCAGGAGCTGGCTAACTATTTATTAAGCAAAAACCCCGAGGCCCAAAAGGAATTGAAAAAAGTTTTTTGGAGCGACTGTGAAGATTGGGATCAAAAATTAGAACAAAGAGCTGAGTTGAGTGGAAGATTAGTGTTAAGTGAGTACACGAAGTCTATTTTAGCGAAATACGCTTAATTAGTTACGAATCTGAGAATTACGAATTACGGTTTTTGAAATATTGTCTTTTACCTTTGATTAGTTTAAATTTAATTAGCACATTTACATTACTTTTTGTTTAAAGATTGTTAATTATGAAAAAACAAAATTCGCTTAGAGATAAAAGCTATGCATTTGCTTTAAAGGCAATTAAATTATGCTACCTAATTCAAAATGAAAGTAAAGAGTATGTTTTGAGTAAGCAATTTCTCAAATCAGCCACTTCAATTGGAGCAAATGTTGAAGAAGCAATTGGAGGACAAAGTGAGAAGGACTTTTTACATAAAATTTCTATTGCCTATAAAGAAGCAAGAGAAACACATTATTGGGTAAGACTATTAATAGACTCCGGTATTATTAATAAAAAAGAGAATCTAAGTTTAATTTCTGATGTTGAAGAATTATTAAGAATAATTGGTTCAATTCAAAAAACTTTAAAATCAAAAAAAAATAAACTTATCATTTCGTAATCCCCAGATTCGTAATTCCCAGTTTCGTAATTCGTAATTAATTTATGGTATACAAATACAAAGGTTTCACCCCCGTCGTTCATCCTTCTGCTTTTGTTCACCCACAAGCTGCGGTAACGGGAAATGTAATAATTGGAAAAGATGTCTACATCGGTCCCGGTGCGGCTATTCGCGGAGATTGGGGAGGTATTGTAATCGAAGACGGCTGCAATGTGCAAGAAAATTGCACCATTCACATGTTTCCCGGTGTTACGGTTCGTTTGCAGGAGTCGGCACATATAGGACATGGAGCAATTATTCATGGTGCACAAATTGGCAAGAATGTATTAGTGGGCATGAATAGTGTAATTATGGATGATGCCATTGTCGGAGACGAATGCATTGTTGGAGCCTTGAGTTTTATCAAAGCAAATGAAGTGTTTGAAAAGCGCTCTTTAATTGTGGGAAACCCGGCCAAAAGAATTAAAGCAGTAAGTGATGAAATGATTGCTTGGAAAAGCAAAGGAACAGCTTTATACCAACAATTACCTTCGGAAATGCAAACTGAATGGGAAGCTGTTGAACCTTTAACAGAAATTCCTAAAGACCAACCCAAACAAGACGCCTTGTACAAGACTTGGGAAGAGATTAAAAAGAAATAATTTTGGTTTTTTTAATATTCTGAATGTTAGTCTTTAATAGCTCTTTTTAGAGGTATTCGTTTCAATTTTAACATTTTGAGAGGCAACGATTAAGTGTGTTTTCGTCAATGTGGTGAATCATTTAAAGCCACTGCCATGAAAAAGTTTAATTTATTTACTGTCTTATTTTTATTTTTCTATTCACTCAGTTTAAATGCTAATCACATTAAATATGGACAAATTAGCTGGGAATGTTTAAATAATGGGAAATATGTATTTTATTTAGATGTTTACACTACTTGTGGAGGTCCAGCAATTTCATATACAAATCAGACAATTGAAATAGAAGGCTTTCAATTACCAAGAAATTCAAATAATACTACTTTCAACACAATTACCGTTTCTCCAGACTCTGCAAAATGGCTTTCTAAAGGTCGTGGCTTAATTCAACCAACTTGTGGTTCGGATACTTCGAATGGCAGTATAGGCTGTTATGACTATATCGCTAAAAAATATTATTATAAATCAGATACATTGGAGTTAAATGGAACTCCGCCATCTTCTGGTTGGAAATTTAGATGGACAGCAGTTTGTTGTAGAAATAATGCTAACAATATAATGGGATCTTCTTCAGCTTATACTTATGCAATCATGTATAAAAATAAAGATAATTATGGAAATTGTTTGGAGACATCACCAAAATTTATTGAACCAATGAGTGATCCATTTCGTTGTGCTGGAGAGTTAAGTATAAACTTAGGTGCATTGGATAATGATAATGACTCTTTGGCTTATCATTGGGATCAACTTTATTCTGGTAACTCAGCAGCACCATCGTATCAAAGTGGATATAGCTTTAACAACCCCTTACCCGACTCTAACATTAACAGTGGAAATAGAGCTGCTTATTTAGACAATAGAAGTGGTTTAGTAAAAGCAAAAGTGAATAGCTTAGGACGATACTTGATTGCTGTTCGTGTAGAAGCATGGAGAAATGATACTTTATTGTCAGAGGTTTATAGAGAAAGAGAAGTGGAAATTATGAATTGTCCTTCATTAGTTTCCGGTAACTCAAATGACGCTTCACAAATAGATATTAATGGTCAAAGGTCTGCTCATCTTAGCATAAAAGTAAAAGCAGGAGATTTAATTCAATTGCCAATTATTGTGAATGACACGAATACCACCACAACTACTACCTCATTACAAAGGGTGAAATTAATGGGAGAGTCAAGTCTGTTTGCTGCTGATTTTCAAGATACATCTGCTTGTAATAACCCACCATGTGCAACATTAACTACACCCAACTTATCTTATGATTCTACAACATATCGATATTCAATAGAAGATGTAGGAGCAGTTGGAACTAACTTTAACTGGTCGCCCTCTTGCAACCATTTGTCGGATAGTGGAAAAAGTAAGAAACACCATTTTTATTTTTTGGCAAAGGACGATCATTGTCAATTACCTAAGTTTAATCATAGTGTTTTGGAGGTTGAGGTGGAACCGATTGCATATAATGGTATTCAAAATGCAAATGGAACATTAACAAGCTTAGATACTGTTGATCAGTACCAGTGGTTTAACTGCAACACAAATACGATTATTTCAGGACAAACTGCTTCAAGTTTTAACCCAACTCAAAATGGCAGCTATGCTGTTATTCTTCAAAATGGTAGTTGCGTTGATACAACTGATTGTATTCAATACACTACAGTTGGAATTGAACATAATACTTTAAAGGAGAATCTTCAACTTTTCCCTAACCCAACTAACGGTTTGGTGAACATTGAACTCACTCAAAAACACCAATCTATACAAGTCAAAGTTCGCAACATACACGGACAATTAGTCCAAGAAAAACAGTTTGTGAATCAAAGTAATTTGCAACTTCAACTTAACGGCAAGCCAGGAATTTACTTTATCGAGTTGGAGAATGCGAAAGGAGAGCGGGCGAATTTGAAAGTGGTGAAGAGGTAGAGTCAAGAAGTTAGAAGCAAGAATCAAGGTATTCTCTTGCTTCTTGTCTCTTGCTTCTTTTTTCTCATAAATTTGTAATCCAACCCATTCTAAATTAATACCAATGAAAAAAGTCTATACTATACTTACCATTCTTTTTAGTTTAACTTTTATACCTCAAGCGGAGGCTTCGCATATGTTAGGTGGGGAAATTACATGGGTTTGTACCGGTACTCCGGGACAGTCTCAATACATTTTCTTTATGACATTATACCGTGACTGTACGGGAGCTACATGGGGTTACAGCAATGAGAACTTACTGATATTTGGTAACCCCTTGCCAAGAGACGTAGCTTCTAATTCTGTTATTAGTTCAATCACCTTAAAACCTGATTCGACTAAATG
>DIAJ01000046.1:44178-46289 GCA_002415785.1 Flavobacteriales bacterium UBA5081 | reverse complement strand
CTATTTTTGGGGGAGCTTACAAATCAGTCTTAGTCGTTTGTCGTAATCTCTCTTTTTTATGAAACGATAAATTAAATAGGAAAGTCCAATCGGGATTCCGATTATCAATAGAAAAGCTAATATGAGAAGAAGTAAAAACATTAGTTCTTAGTCAACAGTGTTTTTGTTTCGCATGAGGAACAACGGTTTGACTATGAAATGTAGCCGCAAGTAGTGTCGGTTATATTTAGCACTAAAGGTAATGAAACCATTGCCAAACGTTGACTGCGGCTATATTTTATAGTTCTTGTTAGCTTGAGTTTTTTCTTTTGTTTAATTGATCGATAATCAATCCTAGACAGATGCCTAATAATCCAATTAAAAATCCCCGTCTGTAGCCTAATTCTTCCCATTTTGTTATAAGTCCATATATTCCAAACATCATAGATGCTATGTAAACATATAATTCTAATTTTCCTTTAATAGATTTTTGATAAGATGCTTCTCTATCTACTATCTGCTTTGATTTTTCATTATAGGAGTCTTTAGAATTGTGTCTTCTCTTAACACTTTCTTGATGGTTTTTATTTCTGACTCTGTTTCTAAAGGCAGATAAGAATTTTCCAAAGTCGTCCTTATCCTTATCCCAAATTGCATCTCTAAAAAATATCAAATCATTTTTGTATACAGTATAAATGGAGAAGTAATGGTAACTATGTTCTTTTCTGTATCGCCATCCAGTGATATCGTCGAATTCTATCTCTCTAGATTCTAGGGTTGTAAGTAATGGCTTTTCAATCCAATTTAGTTTAAAAACGGAATTGTCTATTTCGATTTCTATCAAACCTCTTGTAAGTCTAGCACCAATCCAAATTCCAATTCCCAACGCAGTTATACCAAAAATCATATAAGGCCAATAGCCAAAGAATTTTTTTGGAATCAGTAGCAAAAAGCAAATAAAAAAGGCTATTGCAATTGCATACTGATAAACAGTAGATTTTATTCTTACCTTGTAAATCTTCATTTATTTGACCAATTCAAGCTAACTAGTAAATATCCGCATAAACATAGTACTTTTTCACTTAACGGATACTTAAGCTTACAAACATAACCATTTTACAGCTAGTTGATAAACAAAAAAAAGCCGACTCTCGTCGGCTCTTCAATCATGAAAAAGTATTTATCTTCTACTTGGCGTAATTCACTGCTCTTCGTTCGCGAATTACCGTTACTTTCACTTGTCCCAGATAAGTCATATCCGATTGAATTTTTTGTGCAATATCGAAAGAGATTTTATCCGCTTCTTCATCGCTGATCTTTTAAGACATAACGATTAGGTCGACTGAATGACTTGAGTGCTCTTTAGTCAACAAAGGCCTCTTTGATTACTTCTTTGCATTTTCTAATTTCCGAATTGCTTAGCTTTTCAAATACTTTAATAATTCGCCTTTTGTCAACTGTCCTAATTTGGTCTATGGCAATCATTCCTTTTCTTCCATTATGTTTGACCGAAACCCTTGTTGGATATTTTTTTAGATTAGTTGTCATTGGAGCAAGGACTATTGTGTTCAAATACTTGTTCATTTCATTGGGCGAAATGATTACACAAGGTCTCGTCTTTTTTATTTCACTTCCAATGGTGGGATCAAGGTTGACAAGAACGATTGAGTATTGATT
Source organism: Flavobacteriales bacterium UBA5081 (assembly GCA_002415785.1). Lineage (GTDB taxonomy): Bacteria > Bacteroidota > Bacteroidia > Flavobacteriales_E > Vicingaceae > UBA5081. Next base: position 44,633 of record DIAJ01000046.1, on the reverse strand, counting down.
TAACTCCATTCCTCAAGATTTTCATCTTCAAAAACATCGTCCATCAACAAGTTATCGTCTCCTTTTTCGCTCATTTTTTTAAATTCCTTTTCCCAATTTTTTCTCGGAGAAGTTATTGGTTTAAGAATAATTTGTCCTTTTTCAAGAATCAGCTCTACTTTGTCCTTGATGTTGTATTTTTCCAAAATAGTCTTGCTCAAACGAAGACCTTTTGAATTGCCAATTTTGATTATTGATGTTTCCATATTTTAAAAAAGTTATTACAAAGTAACTACTTTTTCTTGCGATCCCAAAATTTGTTTTGTATTCAAGCTAATTAAGCTCATCAAAAAACACCTCTTATTCGGCATTTCAAAGCTTAACTTGATATTATATAGCCTGAATATCCGTTTATTTATTTAAATTGATTAGTTAATAATTAAACTATTTTGCTTTCAGTACCTTGTCTTTACTTT
>DIAJ01000046.1:0-43929 GCA_002415785.1 Flavobacteriales bacterium UBA5081 | reverse complement strand
CTAAACAAAATTCAAATAGCTTTTGGTATCATTCCGGACATCCAGATTATATAGTATCATTTGCCGCAAAAAAAGCCGACTTTCGTCGGCTCTTCAATCATGAAAAAGTATTTATCTTCTATTTGGCGTAATTCACTGCTCTTCGCTCGCGAATTACAGTCACTTTTACTTGTCCCGGATAAGTCATATCCGATTGAATTTTTTGTGCAATATCGAAAGAGATTTTATCCGCTTCTTCATCGCTGATCTTTTCTGATTGAACAATCACACGTAGCTCTCTACCCGCTTGAATGGCATAAGCTTTTTCAACTCCTTGGTGCGACATGCCCAAACTTTCCAATTCTTTAATACGGTTAATATAAGATTCTACAATTTCTCTTCGAGCTCCCGGGCGTGCACCGGATACGGCATCACACACCTGAACGATCGGGGAAATCAATGAAGTCATCTCAATTTCATCGTGGTGGGCACCAATGGCGTTGCAAACCTCAGGCTTTTCTTTGTATTTCTCAGCCAACTTCATCCCCAACAATGCATGTGGTAATTCCGGCTCATCATCCGGCACTTTTCCAATATCGTGCAACAGTCCGGCGCGCTTCGCCATTTTTACATTTAGCCCTAGCTCTGCCGCCATGGTAGCACAAAGATTAGCCACTTCTCTGGAGTGTTGCAGCAAGTTTTGTCCGTAAGAAGAACGGTATTTCATTCTACCCACCATTCTTAGCAATTCAGGATGTAAGCCATGAATTCCTAAATCGATACAAGTCTTCTTACCAACATCAATAATCTCATCTTCTAACTGCTTGCGGGTTTTCTTCACCACTTCCTCAATTCTTGCAGGGTGAATTCTACCATCGGTCACCAATTGATGCAGCGCCAAGCGTGCTGTTTCTCTTCGAACCGGATCAAAGCAAGAAAGAATAATGGCTTCGGGCGTATCGTCTACAATAATTTCTACTCCTGTAGCACCTTCTAATGCTCTAATGTTTCTACCTTCTCGCCCAATAATTCGTCCTTTCATATCATCAGAGTCGATGTTAAAAACCGAAACTGAGTTTTCGATGGCTTGTTCGGTAGCAACACGCTGAATGGTTTGAATAACCACCTTACGCGCCTCGCGATTCGCATTAATTTTAGCTTCTTCCACCGTATCTTTTATGTGCGCCATAGCTTCCGTTTTAGCCTCTTCTTTCAGCACTTCAACCAATTGCTCTTTGGCTTCTTCAGCCGATAAACCGGCCGCTTTCTCCAACAATTCCACCTGCTTACGATGATTTTTGTCTAGCTCAGCTTGCTTGCTTTGAGCAATCTCCAACTGACGATCTAAATTGCCTTTTAGCGCTTTTAAATCTTTATCTTTTTTATTTACATCCTGTAGCTTTTGGTTGAGTGAAGACTCCTTGCTCTTAACGCGATTTTCAGCATCCGCCATCTTCTTTTCACGATTGGCAATAAACTTCTCGTGCTCTTCTTTCAATTGCAAAAACTTTTCTTTGGCTTGCAGAATCTTGTCTTTTTTCACCACTTCGGCTTCAGCTTTTGCTTCCTCTAAGTAGGAGTCTGCCTTTCGCTTGCTTGCTCTTTTAGCAAACACAACGGCTCCCGCAATTCCTACGATAAGCCCAATTGCCAAGCCGATTATTACATTTAATAAGTCCATTAATAATTTAATTTAGTTCATAAAAAAACCCGTACAAACTTGTTGGATTGTGTAAACCCCATAAAAATAGGATTTGGACTTTCCGAATGTATCAAACTTCCAACGTCCCCACAGAAGTGGGAATCACCACTGAATAGTGGATAAGTGAGGCCTGTTTTCAACATTACTGAGTGAAGTCCATACTAGTAATAGTGTTGAGTTTACCAAACATAACAAACTTGCACGGGCAGGTTTATCTCCGATTTCTCGGAATGTTTTTATGTAAAGAACGTCAAATGTTTTGCTCTACCAGTTCAGCAATTCGCTTAATGCTTTCCACCGCTTCAAAATCTACCCCTTTGGCTTTGTTTTCTAAGTCAAAGGACTGGGAACCGAACTGCAATGCGCACATCGCAAGTAAATCTTGCGTGTCTTTAACGGCATAATTTTGTTCAAATTCCTTAATCATTTCATTAATCGCTTTTACTGCTTTTCGAATACTTTCCTCTTCTTCCGGTTTAACGGTTAAGGGATATACCCGATTGGCGATATTTACTTTTATCGATAGACCCTTCACGGATTTTTTACTGATTTAGTTGAGCGATACACTTATCAACCTCCCGCACAATTTCATTTATCTTCAACTTCATTTCGCGCTGTCCTTCTTCATTACCACCTCCTGCAATGCGCAAAATTTTATTTTTTTCCTCCAATTGCTCCACTTTCGCACTCAGCTCTTCGTTTTGCTCTTGAAGTTCACTTTTCTCCGCTTTCAAAGCTTTCATTTCAACCTCTAACTCCTCTTTTTTTTGAACCAAGGCTGCTACCTTAACTTCAAGGTCAGCAAGCATATCCGTAAGAGAACTCATAGGCTCTAGATCATTTATCAAGCTCTACAAAGCTAATCATTTTTTCAACTTTTAAGCTGTTTTTTTTAAATAATTCTACTTAGATATTTATTAAGTCAGTCAAAATGAAATAAGAACCAATTAAGCTTAAAACTTTGTATTCTACAATCACTTTTGTCACAGTTTTTATAAAAAACTCTGCCAAAAGTTATATTCACATTCATTTCTATTCGGGCACTAAAGTACCCGGCTTTAAGATGTCGCCCTTCCAGGGCTTTTGAAAATATGAAAAGTAAAAGATTAAACCACCTTGAAAAGGTCTCGCTAAGGCGAGGTTAGGTTTTACTTCGCTTGCTTTTACTGAAAACAACCATCTCATTGCAAGAAACTGTCCATTGTCAATTGTCAATTGCCCATTACCTTTCTCCTTCATCCTTAATCAGGTTTGCTACTCTAACAGCGGAGCGGTCTTTATAAATATGAAATATGAGACAGTGAAAGTTGAAAGCGTCTCGCTGTCGCGAGAATTGATTTTTTCGTCGCAGTCTATTGATGCAAAATATCTAGCTTCTTGTTTCTTGCAGCGAAGCGGTCTATTTTCTATACTCTAAAAAAACTAAAAATCTAATCGCTTCCTTTACTTTTGCATAAAATTAATTTGACGCTCTCTATTCAATGATAAAACACATTCTTATAACCCTTGGGTTAATTTACTTTATTTCATCAAGTCTATTTTCGCAAAATTATCCGCAAGATTACTTTCGTTCTCCTTTGGATATTCCCCTTTACCTTTCGGGAAACTTTGGCGAATTGCGTTCCAATCATTTTCATGCGGGCATCGACATAAAAACGCAAGGGGTTGAGGGCAAAAAAATTTTTGCTGTTGCCGATGGTTATGTAAGCCGCATCAAGGTTTCTCCTTATGGCTACGGAAAGGCAATTTACGTTACGCATCCCAATGGATATACTTCGGTTTACGGACACTTACAAAAGTACAGCGACAAGATTGCTAAGATTGTAGAAGAGGCTCAGTATAGAGAAGAGAAATTTGACGTTCAGCTTTTTCCTGCGCCTTACGCTATTCAGGTAAAAAAGGGAGAAATCATTGCTTATTCGGGAAACACAGGTGGCTCAGGAGGTCCGCACCTGCACTTTGAGATTAGAGATACAAAAACAGAACACCCTATTAATCCGCTATTTTTTGGATTTGATGTTAAAGATCAACGTAAACCGGATATTTACGCCATTACCATTTATCCCTTAAACGATACGTCTTTAATCAACGGAAGCAATCTCTCCAAAAGATATACAGCAAAAGGAGCTAATGGAAATTACAGACTGGCAAGCCCCTACCCTATTTCGCTTCACGGTTTATTTGGTTTTGGCATTGAAACTGTTGACCGCATGAGTGGCACACATAATAGCTACGGACTGCACAACATTAAATTAAATCATAACAACCAAACCATTTTTGAACAACAAATTGACGAATTTGCTTTTCATGAAGGTAGATACATTAATGCTCATATTGATTTTGCAAATTACATACAACAAAGAAGAAGAGTTCAGCGCAGTTTTGTACTGCCCGGCAATAAACTTCGCTTTTACAAGACCTTGGTAAATGATGGCAAAATCCTTTTTAACGACGGAACAAGGCATGAAATGGAGTATATTTTGTCTGATCTAAACGGTAATCAATCTACTTTGAACTTTACTGTAGAAGCTCAAAAAACACAAAGCGAGCAGAAAATGGATGAAATCAGCAATAAAAAAGTTCGCTATTTTCCTTACAATCAAAGAAACTCTTTTATTCAGGATGATATTTTAGTTGATTTACCAAAAGGTATCCTTTATGAGGATATTTATTTTCAGTTTAGAAAAGAGGAAAACCACCCAAAAACAATCAGTCCGATTTATTGGATTCACGATCATCATACCCCACTTCATTCTTACATGACAGTTTCCATAAAAAAAAGCGGATTAAGTGCAAAGCAAAAAAAACAAGCGCTAATTGTTAGTACGACAAACGGAAAGAGCTTTTATGCCGAAGGAGGTGAATGGAATGGCGATAACATTCGCGTTAAAAGCAGGAGCTTTGGTGGATATGCTATTGCCATCGACAGTATTCCTCCGCAAATTATTCCCATCAACATTTATCCGGGAGCTAATATGAGTAACCGTTGGTCGATTAGCATTAAGATTCAAGACAATCTCTCGGGAATTAATAGCTACAGAGCAGAAATTGACGGAAAATGGGTGTTAATGGAGTACGATTATAAAAAAGATATGCTTTATTACTTCTTTGATGAAAAAGTGAAAGAAGGCAAACACAACTTTAAACTAGTTGTTACAGATGGTGTGAACAACAAAACAGTTTATGAAGCAGCGTTTGTTCGTTAACATTAATTATAGTACCTTTTGTTCTTAAAAAGAATAAATTTGAAGCATGCAAAGAATACTTTTCCCCATATTTTTATCAATTATTTTTTTTACTTTAAGCCCCTTAAAAGCACAGGAAAATGATGAAGATTTAATTCAGTTTTCCGGCGTGGTGGTTAGCCAAGACAGCATTTCTCCAGTGCCATTTGCTACAGTAATGATTAAAAATACTTCAAGGGGAACTACTACTGATTATTACGGTTATTTTTCTTTTGTAGCAAAAAAAGGAGATACGGTTGTTTTCTCATCCATTGGCTATAAAAAATCTGATTTTGTAGTTCCGGACACTTTAAGTGGAAGCTATTATTCACTTATCCACAGTATGACGAGAGACACTGTACAATTAGAAACGGTAGACGTTTTTCCCTGGCCAAGCGCAAAAGATTTTAAAGATGCTTTTTTAAACCTCAACATTCCGGATGATGATTTGGCCATTGCTCGAAAGAACCTAGATCCTGAATTACTGCAAGAAAGGGCTGAAGAAATGCCGATGACTGGCAGCATGAATTTTAAATGGCAAATGCAACAGAGAAGCAATCAGCTCTACTATGCCGGTCAGTCGCGCATGAATAACCTCAGCAACTTACTGAATCCTATTGCTTGGGCAAAGTTTATTGAAGCTTGGAAAAGAGGTGATTTTAAACGAAAAGAGTAGTAGGTTTACTTTTTTCTTGCTTTCTAAAACAATTTAAATTTTGATTGAATTATAGATTGTTTGTATTTTCACCTTGTCAATGAAAAACAAAATCTACCACGCAGTTAAAAGATGTCTAAGATTCTATCTTTATGCTACCGCAATAGTTGCAACTCTTTTTGTTTTATTGGCACTTACCGACATACCTTATTACGCCTATCATAATTTATCTTTAAAAAAGCAGCAACTTACTCAAAAAGCCGATGTAATTGTGCTCATGGGAGGAGAAGGAATGCCTTCTCCTAAAGGATTAATGCGCAGCTATTTTACGATAAAAGCCGCCCATGAAAACCCCAATTCGAAAATTGTTATTGCTTTACCTTTAAAAGAAGAAGACAGCACTGAGCAATTAGACTTAATAGCTAATGAACTTATAAAAAATGATATAAATAAGCAGCGAATTGTTTTCGAGTCGAAAGGCTACAATACTAGAAGCCAAGCAGTAGAAATATTAAAATTGTTTTCTAAACAACACTCCATACTCATAGTTAGCTCTCCTGAACACATGTATAGAGCCGTGAGAAGTTTTGAAAAAGTGGGCTTTGAAGAAGTAGGCAGCTATCCTACTTTTGAGATTCCTGAAGATGAAGAGATGTTAAAATCTAAAGACAAAAAGCGAAGAAAAGAAGAAATTCAAAGCCTTGACCTTAGATATAACTTATGGAGTTATATGCAGTATGAAATTATCGTTTTTAGAGAATACTTGGCAATTGCCTATTACTGGTGGAAAGATTGGATTTGAGTTAGGAGTTTTTAACGGTATAAGTCTTATCTGTTTTCTCTATTTTCATTTTATTTCACTACTTTCGATTAAAACTGAAAAAAGGAAAAGAAAGTGAAACTAAATGCGCTTGTAGACTTAAGGAAAAAACTTCATCAACATGCTGAAATAGCGCATAAAGAAATAGAGACGGCAAAAATAGTTACAGACTTTCTTGAGGAACAAAACCCCGACCAGCTGATACAGAATATTGGTGGCTATGGTCTAATTGCAAAGTTTAAGGGAAATAAAGAAGGCAAAACTCTTTTATTTAGAGCCGAGTTAGATGCTTTACCAATTGCTGAGAGCAATTCGTTTAATTACAAATCAAAAAACGAATTATGGGGACACAAATGCGGTCACGACGGACACATGGCTATTTTGTGTGGCTTATCAGATTACCTGAAAGAAAAAGATTTTCCTGGAGTGGTTTATTTACTTTTTCAACCAGCAGAAGAAACCGGTGAAGGGGCTAAAAAAATGATAGCAGATTTTGATTTTAAGAAATTAAAAATAGATTATGCCTTTGCCTTGCACAACTTACCAAACTTTGAAAAAGGTCAAGTTATACTGAAAGAAAACACATTTGCCGCTGCTTCAAGCGGAGTAATTATTCATTTAAAGGGCAAACCTTCTCATGCCAGTCATCCTCAAAATGGAATAAATCCTACCATGGCTGCCATGCAAATCAACCAGCTTCTTTTTGAACTACCCCAAATGCATACAGCTCTAGACGAAGCAGCTTTGATTACTCCAATTGGAACGCAAATCGGTCAGAAAGCTTTTGGCACTTCAGCAGCTGAGGGCAGCATTTATGCCACCATAAGAACTTATAAAAATGAAAACTTAAATACTTTAAAAAAACTACTTTCTACTAAAGCTGAAGCCATTGCAAAAATGCACAACTTAGGGTTTAACATTGAATTTGTTGAACATTTTCAAGCCGTTGAAAATCATCCACAGGCTTATAAAATTGTGAAAAAAGCAGCTACAGAAATGAATAGTAAAGAAGTAAAAGAAATCTTTCCTTGGTCAGAAGACTTTGGTCATTTCAGTAGTCTTTTTCCAACTTGTTTTTTGGGGCTTGGAGCTGGTAAGAAACAGCCTCAGCTCCACAATGAAGATTACGACTTTCCGGATGAGATCTTAGAAGATGGAATAACTATTTTTAAAAATATAATAGAAGAAGCCAACAATGAGTAGAACTTCTTACATAGAGCTCAGTCGATCAAGACTGAAAAATAACATTGATTACGTAAAGAGCTACATTAATAAAAACTGTCGTTATGTAATGGTAATCAAAGGAAATGCCTACGGACACGGAATTCAAGACTTGGTTCCGGTGATTGAAGAATGTGGAGTGGACTATTTTGCCGTTTTCAGTGCAGCAGAGGCCGAACAAGCCTTGTCGGTAAAAAAGAAAAGCTGCGACATGATGATTATGGGCTTTTTAGATAAAGAACACATTCCCTGGGCAATAGAAAATGGCATTTCATATTACGTATTTACGCTTTCTAGATTAAAAGAAAGCATTAAATCTGCAAAAGAGCTAAAACAAAAAGCTAAAATTCACATTGAGGTGGAAAGTGGCATGAACCGAACCGGATTTCGATCAACTGATTTTGATGAACTGATTCAATTATTAAAAGAAAACAAAAGTCATTTACAAATTGAAGGAATTTGCACTCACTTAGCAGGGGCAGAAAGCATTACCAACTACGACAGAATTCAAGATCAGATTGATTTATACCATGAAATAGTTGACTACTTTAGAGAGAATGGAATTAATCCAACATACAGACATATAGCTTGCTCTGCCGGTGTTCTAAACTATCCGGAAACACAATTAGACCTTGTTAGAGTTGGAATTTCTAACTATGGTTATTGGCCAAGCAATGAACTTAGAATGCGTAAACTTCTCGCTCAAAAAGATTTTATTGACCCTTTGCAAGCCGTCTTGTCTTGGAAGAGTAAAGTTATGAGTATTAGTAATATTCCGGAAGGAGAATACATTAGTTATGGAAAGAGTTATTTAACCAACCGCGATAGCAAAGTGGCTTCTGTACCTGTGGGCTATGGTTATGGTTTTAGCCGCGATTTAAGCAATTTAGGAAGGGTGTTGATTAATGAAAAACGCGTTTCTGTTGTTGGTGTAGTCAATATGAACATGATGCTTGTTGATGTTACCGACTTGCCCAATGTAAAAGAGGGCGATGAAGTGGTATTAATCGGCAGGCAAGGAGATTTAGAAATTACAGTAAGCTCTTTTAGCGATATGAATAACAGCCTTAACTATGAATTATTGACTCGACTACCTCACGATATACCAAGAATTGTTGTTGAATAAATAGATTTCAAATTATGTTACACATTAAGAAAACCACATATTTTCTAATCCTATTAATTGCTTTTAGCAGCTGTAAAAAGGACGATGATCAAAAAGCTATCAACTCCCCCGGAGGGTCAGTGGGTAGTCTTTCAAAAGCCCTGTTGTCCGATGCACAATACACCTCTATGCGTTTAGATTTATACTTTGAGCAGAACAATGCTCCCACTCAAGAAGCAGTGGATAGTTTAGAGGCTTTCTTATCGAAAAGGCTATCTAAGCCGAATGGAATTAGTGTAAATTTAATTGAAATTCCGGATCAATCTCAGAGCAGTTTTAGCTTAGATGAACTTAAAAATATCGAATCTTCCTATAGAAATACTCAAACTAGCAAAAGTGAAATTACTGCCTATTTATTTTATGCAAATGGAGACTATTCGGCAAATAGCAATAATTCTCAAACACTCGGTATTGCTTATGGAAGTTCTTCTATGGTTGTTTTTGGGAAAACTATTCAAGAAAACACTGGAGGCTTAACGCAACCTTCCACAGCTTTGGTTGAACAATCCGTAATGAAACACGAAGTGGGACATATACTTGGTTTAGTTAACTTAGGTGCTCCCATGCAAACAAACCATCAAGATACCGAACATGGAAAGCACTGTATAAACGAAAATTGCTTAATGTACTGGGCTACTGAAACCGGCAACTTTATCAGTAATTTAACCGGCAGTAGCCCTCCACAGCTTGATGCCAACTGTATAGCAGACTTAAGGGCAAATGGTGGAGCATAAAAAAATCCCCTGTTTAGGGGATTTCCTCAGATTATCTTTCTCTTAGCCTTTAAGAGTCACTTTTAAAGAAATCTTTAATGTCATCTCTTGTCTTTTTAAAAGACATTTCAACTTCATTAAAAGCTTTCTTACTTTCGGCTTTTATATTTCTCCAACCATCTTCACCGGAATCACTGATTTTATCTAAAGTCATTTGCAACTTCGAGCGATCTTCTGTCAAGCGAGCTTTTGCATCTTTTAATTCATCGCTCACTTCATCTCCGGCTTTTTCCATTTCAATATTAATCTCATCTAATTTGGTGTCGATTTCATATTGCAGCTCTTTTAACTTATTTGTCATGTCCTCTTTTTCCTCGGCTATACTTGCTTTCGCTTCTTCCGTTTTTTCTTTAACATTTTCCTTGGCTTCTTTTTTCTCTTGCTGATTACAGCTCAATAAGCTAAAACTAAGAATTAATGCCAAACTTAAATTTCCAATCGTTTTCATAATGTTATTTCTTTTATGGTTTGTGATATTATCAAATCAATTTTAACTCCAAATTTAAAAAACCTTATAAATCAGATACTAACAAATACAGAGGATCACAAACTTCAATCAAAAAGTGAAAAATTATCTACAGTTATGAGTCTATGAGTGGACAAAAAAAGACCAGTCTTTCAACCGGTCTTTTTTACTCTTGATATTTAAAAGGTTCTTATTTTACTTCTAGGAAAGAGTACTTCTCCCCATAATGCAACATTTGCTCTTTAAAGTCACTTGGGTACTCAATCTTCACATCTGTTATTTTTCCATTCTCAACAACAGGTGTTAGTTGAGGATTGATAAATCCACCATAAGGGGCTATGTTTAACGACTCATAACGTTCTAATACCTCAGCATGCAATTCAGCATCTACTTTCACTCCATAAGTTTCAACTAATTTTTTACCTGCTTCAAAATCACCTTCAGATTTAATGCGTTGTAATTCGCGCAACAACTGACCAAATAAATCTCTCAACTTTTCATAATCGTTAATCACAAAATAAGTCTTTCCGTCTTTGGTTTTCTTTTCAATAACTTGTTCAGCTTTTCCTTTCTCAAAAGCCCACTTTGCAACTAGCTGACGGTTTCTCATGTGCGCTTCTTCAATTTGCTCACCCACTTCCAATCTTCTTAATTGCAACATCAAGCCATTTTTAATGTAATCGTCGTAAGCAGTTTTTCCGGCATCCAATGAAGGCATTAAGCCCATTTCAACCAGCTTTTCATCATGCAAATAATACAGCGCAACTAAATCTGCTCTTCCCTCTTCTAAGGTAGAAGCATAGTTTTTTAAGGTTTCTTTTGGTGTTCCAACTCCTTCGTTTATAACTCCGGAGGCATGTCCAATAACTTCGTGTAAATCTGTATGTAATAAATCTGCTATACTACCATACTTTTTAGATCTTTCAATTTCTTCCTCTGAATAAGCGAATTCAGTAAGTGAACTTTTACCTTCTTTAGAAGACATTTCATAAGCATGAACAATATTTCCCAAACTTACACTCTTAGAACCGTGTTGCTCACGTATCCAATTGTTGTTTGGAAGGTTAATTCCAATCGGAGTTGAAGGCGAAGCATCTCCGGACTCAACCACAACAGTAATTACTTTACCCGTAATTCCCTTTACATTCTTCTTTTTGTGCTCTTCCATCAATGGCGAATTATCTTCAAACCACTGGGCCTCTTTGCTCACTGCTTCAATTCGCTTAGTAGCTTCCAAATCTTTAAAAGAAACCACCGACTCAAACGAGCCTTTATAACCCAATGGGTCGTTGTAAACCTCAATAAAGCCGTTTACTACATCTGTAAGTGAGTTCGTATCATTTACCCATGCAATATTGTACTGATCCCAATCGCTAACATCACCACTTTTGTAATAAGTCACCAAGCGATTTAAAGCCAATTTTTGTTGTTCATTTTCTGCAACCTCAGCTGCTTTTTCCAGCCAGTTTACAATATTTTCAATAGCGGAACTATACATTCCTCCTACTTTCCATGTGTTAGCTACAATTTTGCCATCTCTTTTTACCAATTGGGTGTTTAAGCCGTATTCAGGTTGATTTTCCTCTACCTTATCCATATTGGCATAATACGCTTCTACCTCTTTTTGAGTAACATCTTTACCATAAAAATTAATGGCAGATGCTTTTACTAAATCAACTCCAGCATCTAGGCTTACCTTTTTTGCATCTACCTCCGGATTAAAAATAACTTCGGATAGCTCTGCTATCATTTCCTCTTTGCTCTGACCCTCTTTTAGAGGAAGCTTACTTTCGTCGATTGCATTTACTGCCGCAGTAAAAAACTCCTTAGAAAACTCTGGTTCAAATTTAGCGTTAGAATAATGGTGGTGAATTCCGTTAGAAAACCAAACTCTTTTAGTATAAAGCAGCAGTTTGTCAAACTCTTCTTTGTTTTCGTAATTCGCCTCATTCTTTACAATTTCCTCCAATAACTTTCTAATTTGAAGGTTGTGACGGTAGTTTTGGTCGTACATAATGTCTCTTCCGGCTAAAGCAGCTTCATATAAATAATATAGCAACTCCTTTTTCTCTAAAGACAAGTCTTCAAAACCGGGAACTTGGTAGCGAATAATTCTTAAATCTGCAAACTGCTCTGCACTGTATTTAAAATCATCCTCCTCAGAAGAGTGTTTTTCTTCAACCGCATTTTCGGCTTTTTCTTCTTTCTTTTGTTCTTTGGGTGCTCCGCAAGATATAGCTGCAATCGCTAAAATCATGGAAACGGAAAATATTCGTTTATTCATTTTTATGGTTTATGTAAAATTTAAGTCGACTAAGGTAAGATAAATCTGAAATAAGCATATAAAATCAAGTTTTAATGAATTGGATAATTGAGAAAAACTAATCTTCAAATATGAATTACACCCTTTAAATAAACCACTTTACTATCCCTAACCTCTCTTGTTTTGCCATATTTTTCCCGGATTCAAAATCCCATTTGGATCAAACACTTTTTTAATTGCTTTTTGCAACTCCATTTCTTCCCGACTGAACATGATGTCCATGTACTCTTTTTGTACCAAGCCAATTCCATGTTCCCCCGATATGGTTCCTCCGAGTTTTTTGCAAAGTTTAAAGATTTCCCGAATCCCATTTTTTAAATGACTTCCCTGCCACTCCTCATCAGACAAATCACCTTTTAAAATATTTACGTGTAGATTTCCATCGCCGGCATGTCCGTAACAAACAGAGCGAAAGCCGTACTTTGCTCCAATTGATTTTACTCCGGCTAAAAGCTCCGGCAAATTAGCCCTTTTCACTACTGTATCTTCTTCTTTGTAAATCGAGTTAGCCTTCACAGCTTCCCCTAAACTTCTTCTCAATTTCCACAAACGATCTTTCTGTGCCTGATTATCTGCCAAAAGCACTTCCCCACAATCGTATTTTTCCATTAAATTAAAAATCTGCTCTGCTTCTTGCATCAAAACTTCAGTATGGTTTCCATCTAACTCAATTAGTAAATGTGCTTCCACATCATCTTGAATTTCAACCTCAATTCCCGGAACGTATTTTTGTGCAAAATCAAGCGCATTTTTTTCCATAAACTCAAGACCTGAGGGAGTAATCCCCAAATGAAAGATGGCAGAAACCGCTTGACAAGCTTCTGAAGCACTTTTAAAAGGAACAAGCATGAGCAAGTCGTGTTTAGGCAATGGAATCAATCGAAAAACGGCCTTGGTAATTACTCCTAAAGTCCCTTCACTACCAATCATTAGCTGAGTTAAATTTAAGGCAGTAGCATTCTTTAATACATTAGCTCCCGTCCATATTAAACTGCCATCGGCTAAGGCTACTTGTAAGTTTAACACATAGTCTTTTGTCACACCATACTTCACTGCTTTAGGGCCACCACTGTTCTCTGCCAAATTCCCACCTATAAAACAACTTCCTTTACTCGCAGGATCGGGCGGATAAAAAAGCCCTTTTTGTTCTACAGCCTCTTGAAAAACTTGAGTGATTACTCCCGGCTCAACAGTCGCTTGTAAGTTTTCTTCGTCGATTTCTAAAATGCGATTTAACTTTTCCATGCTTAAAACCACTCCGCCAAAAATTGGCAAAGCTCCACCACTTAATCCGGTACCCGCTCCTCGAACTGTTACCGGAATTAATTTTCGATTACAATACGCCAATACTTTAGCAACGGCTTCAGCAGTTTCAGGAATAACAACTACTTCCGGTAAAAAGTGTAAATCTTCCGTATAGTCGTGATCGTACTTTTCTAACTCCTCATGCTTGTTTTTTACGGCGAGCTTTCCTAGCAACTGCTCAAAAAACTGTATGTCGTCTATGTCTACTTTCTTATAATTCTTTAGCTGCATCTCGAAGATTTTCTTTAATTCTTTTCAAATTTGAGTAAATTCGGGGCTTCAAAAAAGTAGAAACCTTATTTTTTCATTTTCAACCATTGATTTTTACTTGAAACCTATACTTATGAAACATACTTTCACCTTCTTATTTAGCGCTGCAGTTGTTTTTCAAACTTCAGCTCAAATTAATCTTAAAGATCAAAAATACGAGAACAGCGAAAGAAAAGAGCGTCTTGAAGTAGAAGCTCCGAAGAAAAACATTTCGCTTCAACAAATCTGGAAAGAATACGCCTTTATGCAAGAAAGCGTAAGTGGTTTGCGCTCCATGAACGATGGCTTGCATTATACGGTTTTAGAAAAAGGAAGCTTAGTGAAGTATGCATACAAAAGCGGCGAAAAAGTAGCCACCTTAATTGATGCCAATGAAATTGTACACGATGGTGATACCTTAAAAATGGATGGCTATGAGTTTTCTGCTGACGAGCAAAAAATTTTAATTGCCACTGAAGTAGAAGCTATTTATCGTCGATCTTCAAAAGCATTTTACTATGTATTGGACTTACCCACAAAGAAAATCACTCCCATCCGTGCAAATGAAAAGCAAATGTATGCCGACTTTTCTCCTGAAGGCGATAAAGTGGCTTATGTGATTAACAATAACCTATTTTACAAAGACCTAACAAAAGATGAAGAAATTCAGATTACTAGCGATGGAGAAAAAAACAAGATTATCAATGGTGCATCCGACTGGGTTTATGAAGAAGAATTGAGCTTAGCTCAAGCTTTTGAATGGTCTTCTGATGGCAAAAAAATTGCCTTCTACCGCTTTGATGAAAGCAATGTGAAGCAATGGAACATGAAAATTTACGACGGTTTGTACCCTACTGACTACCGATTTAAATACCCTAAAGCCGGAGAGGAAAACGCCAAAGTAGGCATACGCATTTACAATTTAGAAAAGAGCGAAACCATGGCTGTAGACTTAGGAGTGAGCTATGAATACTTACCTTCCATTAAATGGACGGCAAATGCGAATCAGCTAGCTGTTATGAGTACCAATCGCCACCAAAATGAATTAAAGGTAAACTTAGTAAATGCCAATGATGGTAACAGCAAGGTTATTCACACAGAAGTGAGTGAGACCTACATTGAAATGCCATTTGACATTTACTTTACTAAAGATGAAAAAAACTTTATCATTTTAAGTGAAAACAGTGGTTTCCGTCATTTATACCTATATAATATGAACGGAAAATTGCAGCGTCAACTCACCAAAGGAGATTGGCCGGTGACAGATTTTTATGGAATAGATGAGGAAAATGGAAGAATTTACTACCAGGCCGCTGAAGAAAATCCAATGAACAGAAATGTATTTAGTGCCAACTTAAAAGGTAGAGATGTTCAGAAGTTAAGTCCGCAGGAAGGAACGAATCGAGCCGTTTTTAGTAAGAGTTTTGCCTATTACATCAACTACCACACAACGGCAAACAGCCCAAATTACATTAGCTTGCACCAATCAGATGGAAAGAAAATCAGAACTTTAAAAGACAATCAAGCACTAAAAGATAAATTGAGCGATTACAACATCAGTAAAAAAGAGTTTTTTAGCTTTACTACTTTCGAGGGTGATGTACTTAACGGATGGATGATTAAGCCACCGCACTATAATCCTAAAAAGAAACACCCGGCATTTTTAACCATTTATGGAGGTCCCGGCTCACAAACTGTAACTAATTCATGGGGAGGTTTTAATTATTTCTGGCATCAACATTTGGCGCAAAAAGGATATGTGGTGGTTAGTGTAGATAACCGCGGTACTGGAGCTCGAGGTGTAGACTTCAAAAAAGTTACCTATAAAGAATTAGGCAAATACGAAACCATGGATCAAATTGAAGTGGCAAAATACTTAGCCGGATTAGATTTTATTGACGGCAAGCGAATTGGCGTTCAAGGTTGGAGCTATGGTGGCTATATGTCATCCTTATGTATTTTAAAAGGAGCCGATCATTTTAAAGCTGCCATTGCAGTGGCTCCGGTAACTAATTGGCGTTTTTACGATTCCATTTATACTGAAAGATACATGCAAACACCACAGGAAAATTCCGATGGCTACGACGACAATTCACCGATTAATCATGTAGAAAAGTTAAAAGGCAGCTATCTTCTAGTACACGGAATGGCAGATGACAATGTGCATTTGCAGAACACCTCTGAAATGATTGAAGCTTTAGTAGAAGCCGACAAGCAGTTTGATTTATTTGTTTACCCAAATAAAAACCATGGCATTTACGGAGGAAATACACGCTATCATTTATACAAAAAAATGACTGACTTTTTAGATGCAAATCTGTAAAAGAAGAAAAGGAGATACAAAAACAAATTTTACTACTTTAGACAACTTAAAATTAATTTTTAGCTAAAACTATTTTTATGCAGCAGAGAGATGAACTGTGGGGACACCCAAAAGGACTATACATTTTGTTTTTTACGGAATTGTGGGAACGTTTCAGTTACTATGGAATGCGGGCGATTTTGGTACTTTTTCTTATTTCTTCAGTGAATGGAGATAATCCCGGTTTTGGGTGGGACGAAGGAGATGCCATTAGCTTATATGGAACTTACACGGCTCTTGTTTACATTTTATCAATTGCAGGTGGATGGGTTGCCGACAAATTTTGGGGACAAAAACGCACTGTTCTTATAGGAGGAATTTTATTGTGTTTTGGTCATGGAATTTTAGCAGTTGAAGCTCTTTGGGCTTTCTATGCCGGTTTAGCATTAATCGTTTTAGGAGTTGGAGGCTTAAAGCCCAATATTTCAACAATGGTAGGCGGCTTATACCCTCCCGGAGATGACAGAAGAGATAAAGGTTTTACCATTTTTTACATTGGAATTAACTTAGGTGCATTTTTATCTGCTTTAGTTGTCGGATATGTTGGTGAAGTTCACGGTTGGCACTATGGATTTGGCTTAGCCGGAATTGGTATGGTTATCGGGCAAGTTGTATACATGTGGGGGCAAAAATTCTTAAAAGGAATTGGAGAGGCTACCCAAGACATGACTCCTGCTGAAAAAGAAGCTAAAAAACGTCCACTTACCGAAGTAGAAAAAGACCGCATGAAAGTAATGGGTATTTCATTTGCTCTAATCGTTGTTTTCTGGGGTGCTTTCGAGCAAGCTGGTGGTTTAATGAATATTTATACCGCTCAAAAAACTGATTTATCACTAGGCTTCACTATTCCTTTTATCGATATCAATGCAATACCCGCGTCCTGGTTTCAGTCAGTTAATGCCTTTTTCATCATTACCCTTGGTGTACCTATTGCCTCATTTTGGTACTGGTGGAAGCGTCAAGGCAAAGAATCTTCATCGCTTTTTAAAATGGCCATTGGTGTATTGATTATGGGATGGGGCTTTTTATTTATGACTGCTGCCTCGATGCAATACGAAGCTGAAGGGTCTTCTGCTATGTACTGGTTAGTTTTAGCCTATTTATTTCACACCATTGGAGAGCTATGCGCATCACCTGTAGCTCTTTCATTTATCACCAAACTTGCACCGCTAAAATATGCCTCACTTATGATGGGTGTTTATTTTGCTGCAACGGGAGTTGGAAATAAATTAGCCGGATGGATTGGAGAGTATTCTCAAACTGCCGGAGAATTTGAAATTTTCACAGGAATTGCAGTTTTCTGTACTGTTATCGCACTTCTGGTAATTGCTTTACTAAAACCATTAAAGAGATTGACTCACGGTGCAGAAGAAATTAAACAAGGCACTGCTAATGAAGAGCAAGAAGGTTTTGAACTAGCCGACAAGCCACAAGTTTAAAAAAGATTTATCAATAAAAACAAAGAAAAATGGATATTGGATTTTGGATTATGATCGTTTCATGGGCATTTGTGCTCATTTGGGTTCCTTTCATTATTTATAGTAACCGTAGGCTTCATCCCAAAGCACTATTCATTTTGTTTTTTGCAGAAATGTGGGAGCGTTTCTCTTATTATGGGATGCGAGCTTTGCTAACGCTTTACATGGTAAAAGAGCTTTTTGCTCACCTAGGTCAAGCCGAAGCAGATTCTAAAGCTTTGGGTATTTATGGATCATACACAGCAATGGTTTACCTTTTCCCTGTAGTTGGTGGCATATTAGCCGACAAGGTGTTGGGTTTCCGAAAAGCGATTCTTTTTGGAGGCATACTCATGATGGCCGGACATTTTGCACTGGCGTTGGAAGGTATGTACTTTTCAGGCAATATGCAATTGTTCTTTATATCACTTGCTTTTATTATCATTGGAAACGGATTCTTTAAACCAAATATCTCTAGCTTTTTAGGAGATTTTTATGGATTAAACGATAGCCGTAAAGACGGTGCCTTTACCATTTTTTACATGGGTGTAAACATTGGAGCTTTACTTTCAATTGTTACTTGTGGTTATGTAGGTGAGCAAATTAGCTGGCACTATGGATTTGGTTTAGCCGGAATTGGAATGTTATTAGGGCTACTAGTTTTCTGGCTATTTGGCCCTACAACATTTGGAAAAAAAGGAATAAATCCAGGCGAACAAGAAAACTTCCCGGAGGTAATTGAAGAAGAAGATATTAAATTACTTAATAGTAGCAAAGAGAACAAAGAAAAAGTTCTTGCTAAAGAGGCTGAAGGTTTTACTGAAAACAAAGATCCTAAGCTAAAGCGAAAGCAATGGATGACAATCATTGGAACAATCATTTTTATTCCAATTAGTGCACAATTTCTAAATTTAAGTGATGTAGTCACCTGGATTCTAATAGCTTTAAGTATAGGAATATTAGGCGTTTTATTAGTAATGGCAGGAAAGCAAGAAGAAAAGCCTGCTAAAGAGAGACTCTGGGTGGTAGTGGTATTATTTATTTTCCACGCCATGTTTTGGGCACTATTTGAGCAAGCCGGTGGATCGATTACATTATTTACCGCAAGAAATGTTGATCGAATCGTGATGGGCTCAGAAGTACCTGCTTCCATCTTTCAGTTTTTCAATTCCCTTTTTATTATGTTGCTTGCTCCTGTCTTTTCTTGGATGTGGATTAAACTTAGAAATAAGGGAAAAGAACCTTCAACACCAATGAAATTTGTCTTAGGACTTTCACTATTAGCCGCGGGATTTGCCTTTATTGTGTTAGGTTCTAAGTATTTTGCAACAGAAGGATTAGTTCCTGTTGTGTTCTTAGTATTAATGTACTTATTCCACACCATGGGAGAATTAAATCTCTCCCCGGTTGGACTTTCCATGATTACTAAACTGTCCCCAAAAAAGGCTGTAGGTTTTGTTATGGGAGCTTGGTTCTTATCCATTGCTTTAGCTAATAAAATGGCCGGTTTAATTGGCGAACTAACTGCTTCAGATGATTTGGGAGAAACAGCAAGTAAAACAGAAACTCTTGCAGTATACAGCAATACTTATTTAATTTGGGGAGTTGCAGTTGTTGGCGGTGCAGCCTTAATCTTACTATTGCTTGTTCCTAAGCTAAGAAAATGGATGAACGGAATTCATTAAAAACTAATCAAACAAAAAAAAGGGGCGAAAATCGCCCCTTTTTTTATCCCTAAAGTCAATTAATGTGGCAATTTATCTTTCAGCAACCCATATAAAAAAGTACCGAAAGTCGCAGAAGCTATTACGATTAAAATAGCATAAAAACCTGCACCGGCAAGTGCAAACATTGGTCCGGGACAAGCGCCTGTCAAAGCCCAACCCAATCCAAAAAACGCTCCTCCCATTAAATACCTCACCGTTCCATTTTCTTTTGGTTCAATGGTTATGGGAGCTCCGTAAAAGCTTTTTATTTTAAACTTTTGGATGCCTTTAATAATGATTATTCCTAAAATAACGGCAGAACCAATAATTCCATACATGTGAAATGATTTAAATTCAAACATTTCAATGATGCGAAACCAAGAAGCTGCTTCTGATTTAATCAAAACAATTCCAAATAAAACCCCAATAAGTAAAAATCCAATTCCTCTAACAATCATATCTTTTGTGTTTTTTCTTAAAAAATAAGTGGAAAAATAATGTGTACCATAAATAAACCTCCGGCAAAAAAGCCAATTACTGCAATTAGCGATGAAAGTTGCAAAGAGCTTAAACCGGAAATAGCGTGTCCTGAAGTACAGCCGCCGGCATAGCGCGTACCAAAACCTATGAAAAGTCCACCAATGATTAGCAAAGCCAACACTTTTGGATTGCTTAAATTTTCAGCAGCATACAATTCTTTTGGTAAATAAGCATTATCAGCCGAAGCAAAACCATAGGCATTTAAGTCCTTTACCACATCATCATGAATGTCTACCTTTTTTTCATTCATCAAAAAATTAGCAGCCAAAAATCCACCGAGTACTACACCGGCAACTACAATTAAGTTCCACTTCTGAGCTCTCCAGTCGTAGTCGAAAAAAGTTGCTCGTTTTCCGGCTCCACAAATGGCACAAAGTGTTCGTAAATTTGAAGACATACCAAGTTTTCTTCCCATCATGAGTAGTAAAAACATGACAAAAGCAATCATTGGGCCGCTGATGTACCAGGGCCAAGGTTCCATAATCCAATCCATAATAATTTCAAATTTTTGCAAGTATAACAAAGGATAGCTGGCTGCTTTGTAACAGATGTTACATAAGTGGAAAGCCTATTGCCTTAATTTTACATTAAATTTTGACAGCAATGCGATTATGGAATATATAAATGCTTTTATAGATGCTTTTTGGGGAATGGTCAACTGGACTTGGCGCTCCATTACTTTCGATGTTCCTTGGTACAACAACTACTTTTGGGGCTTAATTGTAATTTCCCTTTTAGTTTGGGCTTTAGAAATAATGTTTCCTTGGCGTAAAAATCAAAAAATAATCCGAAAAGACTTTTGGTTAGACGCATTCTACATGTTTTTCAATTTCTTCATTTTCGCTATTTTTATCAATGGCTTCTATCGATTATCAGAACTTGGTTTCTCAGAAATTGGCATTAAAATCAACAGCTTGACCTTAATTGATGTTAACCAATTACCTACTTGGGCGGCTCTTTTAATCTTCTTCGTGATTTTAGATTTTGTGCAGTGGTTCACCCATGTACTTTTACATAAGGTTCCGGCATTTTGGCAGTTTCACAAGGTTCACCATTCGGTTAAAGAGATGGGCTTTGCCGCTCACCTACGTTTCCATTGGATGGAAAACATCCTCTACAAGCCACTCAAAACATTGGGAGTAATGGTGCTTGGTGGTTTTGAACCCGAACAGGCATACATCGTTCACTTTGTAGCTATTGCCATCGGACATTTTAATCACGCCAACCTAAAAATTACATGGGGACCATTGAAATATATTTTCAACAATCCGGTGATGCACCTCTATCATCACGCCTACCATTTACCAAAAGGTAGCTATGGAGTCAATTTTGGAATCAGCTTAAGTCTGTGGGATTACCTTTTCGGCACACATCACATTCCGGAAGATAGTGGTACTATTGAATTGGGTTTTGAAGGAGATGATAAATTTCCAAAAGATTTTATTGGTCAGAATTTATATGGCTTTAAGCGAGAAAAGTAAGAATATTATCATCTCCTTTTCTCACATTTGTATATCTCTTTTTTTCTGTTAATTTTGCGGCTTCAAATCTTGAAGATGAAGCCGAAACAAAAACTACTTTCTCAAATCCTACCTGCGGTGAGTCCACCTTGATTGTATTTCATTACCACAACACAATCAATATCTTAATTTCAAAAACATGCTTTCAATTAAAGCAGTACATATACATTGTATTAAATAGCTTTTTATTTTTTGAAATGCTATTTAAAAATCATTAAAAGAATGAATCAAATTTTTAATCTCTTCGACTTTAAACAAAAAGTTGATTATAAAACAGAAGTGTTATCAGGTTTAACAGTAGCACTTGCATTAGTTCCCGAGGCAGTTGCCTTTGCTATGATTGCCGGACTTGCTCCCCTTACTGGACTATATGCCGCTTTTGTCATGGGCTTAGTTACTTCCATTTTAGGCGGTCGTCCGGGCATGATTTCAGGAGCAACCGGAGCAGTCGCAGTTGTTATCGTTTCATTAGCTGCCTCTCATGGTGTTGAATACATTTTTGCCACGGTTATTTTAGCCGGAATTTTGCAAATGACAGTCGGTTTTTTGCGCTTGGGTAAACTCATGCGTTTGGTTCCGCATCCTGCCATTTTTGGCTTTGTAAATGGATTAGCTGTTATTATCTTTATGTCGCAACTCGACCAATTTAAAGCACCCAGTGGTGAATGGTTAAGTGGAGAATCTCTTTATATAATTTTAGGTTTAGTATTGCTTACGATGTTAATTATATGGGGGCTACCCAAAATTACTAAGGCTTTTCCGGCTTCTCTGGCTGCTATCCTTACCATCTTTGGTATTGTTGCTTTCTTTGGTATTGATACAAAAACAGTAGGCGACATCGCATCTATTGAAGGAAGTTTTCCACCTTTTCACATCCCGCAAATTCCATTCACATGGGAGACACTAAGCATCATTTTTCCCTATGCTGCTATAGTGGCCGGGGTAGGATTAATCGAAAGTTTGTTAACCCTAAATATAGTTGATGAAATAACAGAGACTCGCGGCAGAGGAAATAAGGAAGCTGTTGCTCAAGGAACAGCAAATATTCTTTCCGGTTTCTTTTCAGGAATGGGCGGTTGTGCTATGTTGGGGCAAAGTTTAATCAACGTTTCAAATGGTGCTAGAGCTCGTCTTTCAGGAATAGTAGCCGCCGTAATGTTGTTGGTTTTTATCATGTTTGGATCGGGAATTATTGAAAAACTCCCCATGGCAGCCTTAACCGGCCTAATGATTATGGTAGCTATTGGAACTTTTGAATGGGCGAGTTTAAAGACCATCAATCGTATGCCCAAATCTGATATACTCGTAATGGTATTGGTAACCTTGGTAACCATTTTCTTACACAACTTAGCTTTGGCGGTTTTGGTTGGAGTAATCATTTCAGCTTTGGTTTTTGCATGGGACAATGCCAAAAGAATTCGAGCTCGCAAACACATTGATGACAATGGAGTAAAACACTACGAAATATACGGTCCATTGTTCTTCGGTTCTACAGCCGCTTTTAACGAGAAGTTTGATGTCTTAAATGATCCGGAGGAAATTGTAATCGACTTTCAAGAAAGCCGTGTAGTAGATATGTCCGCTATAGAAGCATTAAACAAGATTACAGAACGCTACTTAAAGGTTGGAAAAAAAGTTCACCTTAAACATTTGAGCCCTGATTGTAGAAAACTATTAAAAAATGCCGACAAAATTATCGATGTGAACATTATCGAAGACCCTACTTATAAAGTAATGGTAGATAAGGTGTAAGCTTTAAGTACTTGAAGTGTGAAGTGCCTAAAGTTTGAAGTTGTTAGGCGAATGAAGCTTTTGTCCGCATTTTCCCCAGAGTGTTTGAATATTTACGTAAAGTAAAGTGCTGATAACGTAAATTTTCAGCTAGCGCGGACTTATAGTCCGTGTTAATCGTAAAAAAAATTTAAAGCAGCTGTTAATCATTTGTGATTGCAGCTGCTTTTTTAATTATCAACTCACCTCAAAAAACTACTTTTGCAGGATGGGAAGAAAAAGTAGAAAAAAGCCGCTTTTTACTGAAGTCGAAGTCTTGGAAACGGCTGCCGAAGGTAAGTCACTGGCAAAAGTCGATGAAAAGGTGCTGTTTATACCTCAAACTGTACCCGGCGATGTAGTAGATGTGCAAGTCACCAGAAAGCGCAAGAAGTACATGGAAGGTCGAGTGGTCAAATTTCATAAGTATTCTGAAAAAAGAGTAAAACCTTTTTGTGAGCACTTTGGCGTTTGCGGCGGTTGCAAATGGCAGTTTTTGAGCTACGAAGATCAACTTGCCAACAAACAACAAACGGTTGTCGATGCCCTCCAACGCATAGGAAAGATTGAACTGCCGGAAATCAAGCCGATATTAGCTGCTCCGGAAACTACCTTTTACCGTAATAAATTGGAATTTACTTTTTCAAACAAAGAGTGGTTAACGCAAGAACAAATCGAATCCGACAAAGAGTTTAAAAGTAGAAATGCACTTGGATTTCACGTTCCCGGTCGCTTCGACAAAGTGCTAGACATACAAAAATGCTGGTTGCAAGAAGAGCCTTCAAACGCTATTCGCAATTGGGTACGAGATTATGCACTTAAAAATAATCTTGAGTTTTTTGACTTAAGAGATCAACATGGTTTTTTGAGAAACCTGATAATTCGAACCGCAAGAAGTGGTGAGATTATGGTGATTTTCTCCTTTTTTAAAGAAGACAAAGCAGAACGCATAAAAATGCTTACTGCTTTTCAAGAACACTTCCCTCAAATCACCTCTCTTCAATACGTTATTAATCGTAAAGCAAACGACACAATTGCCGACCAAGAGATAATTTGTTTTGCCGGGAGGGACTATATCATAGAAGAAATGAAAGCCTTCAATAACGACCAAGTTTTAAAATTTAAAATTGGTCCAAAGTCTTTCTATCAAACCAACTCGGAGCAAGCAGAAAAGCTCTACGAGGTGGCTGCTAAAATGGCAAATATCCAAAATAATGAGGTGGTTTACGACTTTTATACCGGTACCGGAACCATTGCCAACTACATTGCATCTCAAGCTAAAAAAGTTATTGGTGTTGAATATGTTGCAGATGCGATTGAAGACGCTAAATTTAATGCCAAGCAAAATGAAATAAACAATTGCTCCTTTTTTGCAGGTGACTTAAAAGATGTATTTACCGACGATTTTGTTGCTGAACACGGAAAAGCGGATGTAGTGATTACTGACCCACCTCGAGCTGGCATGCATCAAGATGTAGTTAACCAATTACTAAAACTTGAAGCCGAGCGAATTGTTTATGTGAGTTGTAACCCCTCTACGCAAGCAAGAGATTTGCAGTTGTTAGATGAAAAATATGAAGTTTTTGAAGTTCAACCGGTGGATATGTTCCCACAAACGCATCATGTGGAAAATGTTGTTTTATTAAAGTTGAAATAAATGAAGCCGGTAGTTGATTGGGAAAAACGATATCAGGATAATGAAACCGGATGGGACATTGGTTCTGTTAGCCGTCCTTTGCAAGAGTATTTCGATCAATTGAAAGACAAAGATTTGCGAATTTTAATTCCGGGTTGTGGCAATGCTCATGAGGCTGCCTATTTGCATGAAAAAGGTTTTTCAAAAGTTTTTTTAGTCGACCTTGCTTCTACTCCACTTAATAAATTTGCTGAAAAGTATCCCGAATTCCCAAAAGATCATTTGATTCAAGCCAACTTTTTTGAACATAAAGGCGAATATGACCTAATCGTTGAACAGACGTTTTTTTGTGCTATTAATCCTGCAGACCGTGCTGCTTATGCTAATCACGCCGCATCATTAATAGGAAAGGGAGGTAAATTAGTTGGTTTACTATGGGCAACTCCTATGAATGAGAATAAACCGCCCTTTGGAGGAAGTAAAGAAGAGTATCTTCAATACTTTGAACCTTACTTTAAACTGAAAACTTTTGAATTAGCTCACAATTCAATAAAGCCAAGGGCAAAAAGAGAACTGTTTTTAATTGGTGAAAAGAAATAGACTCATTAAAAATGATAGTGTCAAATGATACTATCAATAAATCTTGTTTACTTATTTTTGAAGAAAAATAGAAGATGGCTGATAGCAAAACCCCAATATTGTCGCACCAAAAGATTGTTCAAAAAATCAATCGCATGGCCTATCAAATTTATGAGGACAACTACGACCAAAAAGAAATCATCATTGCCGGTATCGCTAACAATGGCTTCGTTTTAGCTCAATTAATTAGCAAAAAGTTAAAGGAAATCTCTCAAATTAGCATCAACTTAGTTGAGCTAAAAATCAATAAGAAAAACCCCATTAACAGTGAAGTAGAACTTAATCTTACTGACAATGATATTAAAAATAAGAGTATAATACTGGTTGACGATGTTCAGAATTCAGGTAGAACAATGATTTATGGTTTGCAGCATTTTTTAAAAGCTCCAATTAAAAAGCTATCAATTGCCGTTTTAGTCGACCGTAGTCATAAGCGTTTTCCAGTTCAAGCAGATTACGTGGGAATCTCTCTTGCAACTACATTAAAAGAACATGTGGAAGTTAATTTTGACGATGCGAACAATTATAGTGCATACTTATGTTGAAGTAGGACTTCCCCAATCAATCAACTTTAAAATACTATTCACACTTTGTTGTTCTTCTGAAAGGTAAAAATCTGCTTTTAAATAAAACTTCTCTCTTTCTTTTAACTTATAATCAATAAACTGCTTTAATTTTTCATCACTCAAATCCCGCACTAAAGGTCTGCTGTTTTTGTTTCTTCGCAATCGACCATACAACTTTTCTTTACTCACGTTTAAATAAATCGAAGTACCGTTTTCCTTCACAAATTTCATATTGTCAAAATAACATACAGTTCCTCCACCAAGTGCTACTACAGCCTTTTTATCTTTGGTAGTATGCAAAGCTAATTTTTCTATAAGTCTAAAACCTTCTTCTCCTTTTTCATTGAATATCGCATTGATAGGCACTCCTTCCTCTTCTTCTATGATTTGATCTAAGTCAATAAAATCTACAGCGAGTTTCTTCGCTAACTTTTTGCCGAGCTTTGACTTTCCGGAAGCCATAAAACCGATCAAATAAAGGGGAAATTTGCTCATTACTTTAGAGGTGAGTCCGGTTCTTTTTTCATTTTATTAAATACCGCTTTTTGTATGACTTTTGGGAAAAATTTTGACAAGAAAACCGCCAGTTTACCTTCAGTTGTCAATACAATTTTCTGTTTTCGCTTTTTAACTGCAATAAAAAGGTAGTTTCCCACTTCCTCTGCTGTCATCATTTTTCCTTCTTCTCTGGGCGACTTTCCTTGAGCCGAGCCATCAGCAGTAAGTGCAGTGTTTCTAATGTTAGAAGCCGTAAAACCGGGACAAGCAATTAAGACGTGCAAGCCTTTCTCTAAATTTTCAGTTCGAACTGACTCTAAAAAGCCATGCATGGCAAACTTGGATGCTGAGTAACCACACCTAGCCGGCAAGCCAACATATCCAGCAATTGAAGAAACACCAACAATAGAGCCCTTTTGTTTAAGCAAATGGGGCAATGCAAATTTGCTACAGTAAACTGCTCCCCAAAAGTTAATGTCCATCACATTTTTAATCACGGAAAGATCCATTTCTTCCAACAAAGCCCTCATAGAAATTCCGGCATTGTTAATTAAAACGTCTATTCTGCCAAACTTCTCTACTGTGCCATCGATTAGTCGCTTACAATCTTCTTCATTGGCTACATCGGTTGATTGAAGTAAAACCTCAGTTCCTAAGTTGATTATTTCACTTTCTGTTTCTTTCAGCTTTTCAATGCTTCTTGCAGCAATTACGAGCTTTGCACCAGCTTCCGCAAAGCGAATAGCAGTGGCTTTTCCAATTCCCGATGATGCACCGGTAACTATGACAACTTTATCTTTCATAAATTTCTAGCGGCTGTTTTCCGTAGCTTTGTAAATAGTTTTCAAATTTAACAGAAGCATGCTAATCCAAGAAGTAAAGGATGCAAAAACTGAAAAGGAATTTTTGCAACTTCCATTTAAAATTTACAAAAATGACCCCAATTGGGTTCCACACCTTAAACAGGACATTCAGGCTGTTTTTGATCCTAAAAAGAATAAGTTCTTTAGACACGGTGAAGTTATACGTTGGATTTTAACAGACAATGGAAAAACAGTTGGCAGAGTGGCTGCTTTTATCAATCATAAAGCAAATAAGAAATCCAAAGTTCCGATTGGTGGAATGGGTTTTTTTGAATGTATAAATGATGAAAAAGCTGCATTTAAATTATTTGACCAAGCGAAAGAATGGTTGAAAGGGAAAGGCATGGAAATAATGGAAGGTCCGATAAATTTTGGAGAGAAGGATAAATATTGGGGACTAATTATTGAAAACTTTAATTACCCTCCTTACTACAATCAAAACTATAACCCTGCTTACTACGTACCTTTTTTTGAAAACTATGGCTTTAAGAAGTATTACGAACAGTACATTTTTCATCGCAACACTTCCGATGAATTAATTCCTTTACTCAAAGAAAAATCCGCAAGAATTCGCAAAAACCCAAAATTTACTTTTGAAACCATTAAAAAAAGTAAACTCGATAAATACGCCGAAGATTTTAGAACAATTTATAACAGAGCTTGGGTAAAACACGATGGATTTGCCGGAATGGAAAAGAGACAATCCATGGCTATTATGAAAACCATAAAGCCGATTTTAGATGAAGACCTAATCTTCTTTGCCTATTATGAAGGTCGTCCGGTTGGCTTTTTTATTGCCCTACCGGAGATTAATCAAATCTTTAAACATATAAATGGAAATCTCAATTGGTGGGGAAAGCTAAAGTTTCTCTACCACAAATGGAGAGGCACTTGCACCACATTCTTCGGTTTGGCATTTGGAATTGATCCTGATTTTCAAAGCAAAGGATTAGAGGGAGCTATTTTTGATGAATGTAAAAAGGTGATAAATGAGAAAGATAAGTACGAAGATGTAGTAATCACCTGGATTGGCGATTTTAATCCAAAAATGATTCACGTTATCGAGAACTTGGGAGCAAAAAAGCTGAGAACATTGGCTACTTATCGTTATTTATTCAACCGAGAAGCCAAATTTGAACGAGCACCAATAATTCAATAATCTGATAAAAAAAGACTTATAAAAAAGTTTATTTTTTTCTTAAAAAAGTTGAGATTTTCTTTTGTCAGTTTCAGCAATGCTTCTATCTTTGCAGTCCGAAAAAAAGGAGCACGCAAAAAGCTTCAAGACTTGCTAGCTCAGCTGGTAGAGCACATCCCTTTTAAGGATGGGGTCCAGGGTTCGAACCCCTGGCAAGTCACTTTTTAACCTTCATCTTTAGATGGAGGTTTTTTTTTGAAATAAGATTCAATACAAATTTAAAAAAATAGAAATGTTTGGAAACATGATGGGCAAACTGCAAGAAATGCAGCAAAAATCAGAAGAGATAAAAAAAAGATTAGAAACGATTAGTGTTCATGCCGAAGCAGAAGGTTTAGTCAAAGTCGTTGCAAATGGAAATAAAAAAATCACTTCAATTGAATTTGATGAATCAATCATAAAGGAAGGCGATAAAGAGCAAATTGAAGATTTGTGTATACTCGCTGTAAATAGAGCAATTGAAAAGGCAGACGAAGTTTTTCAGTCAGAAATGCAAGGCGTAGCTAAAGGAATGTTACCGGGAATGATGTAATTGAGGTTTTCTAGGTCTCTATCAAACCCACATTCATTGCATAAACAGTTAATTCAGAAACGGATTTAACACCTAGCTTTTTTATGATATTTTTTCTGTGAGTATGTACTGTATGCGGACTTAAATGTAACTGATCGGCAATTTCCTTATTAGTTAATCCACTAGCAATCAAAGCAGTTATTTCACTCTCTCTTTCAGTTAGCACAGTGGGTTCACAGTTTTCATCCTCTGTTTCAAACTGTTTATTTAAAATGATATCCAGCACCTTATTGCAGTAAAATTTCTCGCCTTTAGCTATCGCAAAAATGGCGTGAATGATTTCATCTTCATCACACTGCCTTGTTAAGTATCCTTGAACACCTTTTTCTAAAATACTTAATACTTCTCGCGGATGCTCAATATCTGAAATAATCAACACTTTTTGCTGAGGATAGAGCTGCTTAATCTTCATAGAAGTTGAAGCAGTAAAGTAACCGTTAGCTAAAGGATCAATAACTACTAAGTCAAATCGATCGGAATTAAGTTGGTCAAAGAGCTCTTTTTCACTTTTGCAGACACAAATCTTGTCAACTCCTCCTCCTTTTTGGATTAGTGAATTAAGGCCATTGGCCATTAATATGTTCGCATTTGCGTGAAGAATTTTTAATCCCATTTATTTAGAATGATTCTAAACAACAAAGGTCGGCATTAAAAAGTTTACTACAATACCCGATTTAGGGTAATTTCATCATCTGAGAAAAATATCAGCTTTGTTTAGCCCAAACAATTTAAATTTAATAGTGTTAGAAGAGTTTAATTCATAAAAATTGGAAGAAGTACAGTACTATAAAGAGCAACTTAGTTCGTTAAAAGATATGTTTTCTAGAACAACGGAACACATGCAAAAACTTCAGGACGAATTAAAAATTGCGAAAGACAAATTAGAAGCCACCAATCTATCTTTAAATCAGAGTATTACTTATGCTGAAAAAATACAAAATCATCTAATACCTATAAAGTATAGTAATTGTGCCTTTAGTGAAATACATTATAGTGTTATACAACGCGATCAAATAGGCGGGGACTTTGTATTTATTTACGAAGATGACAAAAGAATATACTTTGCTATTATGGATTGTACCGGACATGGTATTCCCGGAGCTCTATTAACCATGATGGGCTATAACTTTTTAAATGAAATTATCATATCCAATGACCAGTTAGCTGCCAATGAAATTCTAAAGCAACTGGATAAAAAGTTTCAATACTTTTTTAGCATAAAACAAGGTAGAGATCAAATTCGCGATGGGATGGATGGCGTACTTTGCATTTACGACCTTACTTCAAAAAAACTTCAATACTCAATGGCGGGACGCCCTTTTTGGGCTAAAATAAAAGGTCAGTGGTTTAAACAACGTCCCGATAGAAATTCTATAGGTGGACATACAATATCTGACTTTGAACTCCACAAAGTTGATGTAAATAAAGGAGATGAGATTTTCCTTTTTAGTGATGGATTAACTGATCAGTTTGGAGGTGAAAACAACAAGAAATTTCTTACAAAACGCTTATTCACTCACTTAAATGACGATAATTTTTTAAATTTGGAAGATAAAACAAATTCACTCCTCCAAAAATTAAAAGATTGGCAGGGAGATGAAGAGCAAACTGACGACATAGCCTATATAGCTATCAAATTTTAACCATAAGCTAAACTTTCTAATGATTAACCAATCAGAAAATGAAATCATTTGGAGCAATGATTTTCTGAAGCTCCACAATATTCCCAATAAGTCATGCGGCTTATTTGTTGCTACCAAAGAGTATATTCCTATCGAATCTTTTAAAAACGCATTTGAAAAAGCTGCGGTGTTTGCAAAACAAAATAATTGGCAAAACTTTATTTTTGATAAAAGAAATTTAACAGTTTTTCATCAGCCGAGCATGGAGTGGTATTACACTACATGGAAAAAAGAGCTAGCTTCCAGTGGTTTAACAAGACACTTTAAGATTTTACCAAAAGAAAACTGGTTTAAAGCAAGTGTTGAGGCCGGTAAAGATGAAATAAAATCAAAGTACCCCAACTTTAACTTTGACGCTTTTGAAGTTAAATATGTCGACAATGTTGACGAGGCACTTAGCCAAATCTAGTAAGATTAATCCTTCACACAAATGAAATCAAAAACACTTCTCATCGCTTTGTCTTTAACTGCTTTTGCGTTCATGAGCAAGTCTTGCATGAACGAGGAAAAGAAAAGTGAAAAAACCGAAAAGCAAACTACAGCAGTAGAAGAAGGAAAGCAAGAAAAAGCTGCTAAAGAAATAGAAATGACTCCCCTTGAAAAAGGGAAATCCATAGCGCAAGCTACTCAAGCTGCTCTTGGTAAAAACTTAGTGCAGGCCATTAGCGAAAGAGGCACAGCCGGAGCCATTGAGTTTTGCAATATTGAAGCCATTCCCATTACCGATAGTTTGGCTAAAATTCATCGTGCAAGGGTTAAAAGGGTTTCAGACAAGAATCGAAATCCCGATAATGCGGCAAACGAAGCGGAACTAGCATACATTGAAAATGCTAAAAATCAATTAGCCGCCGATCAAAACATTAAACCTCAACTTAAAGAAGAAGATGGAAAATGGGTAGCCTACTACCCTATTTTAACGAACGCCATGTGTTTACAATGCCACGGAAATGCCGATCAAGTGAACAAAGAGGCTTTAGCCAAGATTCAAGCACACTACCCTAAGGACAAAGCCTTGGGTTATTCCGAAAATGAAGTGAGAGGAATTTGGGTGATCGAAATGGCAAACTAAGTATTCACTAACATACTTACTAAAAATCGACGAAAAGCCGGAAGCTAAAATTAGCTTTCGGCTTTTTTATTGTCTCAAAAACAACCATAAAACACTAATAATAAACACACTGATTCCATTTCAACAGTTGTAACATTTGTTACCTCCAAGGCTCTAGTGGGCGGCTAATTTTGTCAAAAAAATGAACAAAATGAGCTATACATTCAAATCACTAAGTCTAATTATTGCCACTTTCTTTGCTTTTACTTCGGTAAATGGACAAGACACAATTCGCATAAGCGAGGCGGATTTGCTACAAAAACTGAACAAGAGCAACTGGAAGGTGAGAATTGCCGAGCAGGAATTCAAAGCAGCTCGAGCAGATTACCGGCAAAGCAACTCCTTGTTTTTGCCCCAAGTTGAATTGTCGTACACGGCAATTACGACCACCAACCCATTAATGGCATTTGGTTCGAAATTGAACCAAGAAATTTTGACCATGCAGGATTTCAATCCGGCATTGTTAAACGATCCGGACAGAACCGACAATTTTGCCACGGAGCTATCGGTAAACATGCCATTAATCAATGTAGATGGCTTGTATAAAAGAAAAGCGGCAAAAGCCAAGATGCAAGCTATGCAGCAAAAGTCGGCGCGCACCAAAGAAGGCATGCAGCTAGAGCTGAAAAAAGCTTACATGACCTTGCAGTTGAGCTACGAAGCCATTGATGTAATTAATGAGGCAGTAGCCATGGCTGAAAGCAGCGTTAAAATGGTGCAAGACTACTACGATCAAGGAATGCTGCAAAAACCCGATTTACTACAGGCAAAACTTCGTTTGCAACAATTAATCACGGAGCAAAGTGCTGCTAAAAATCGATTGCAAGATGCATCACAACAATTGGCGCACTTGGTAAACGACAGCATTGGCAACAGCATTTATTTGCCCGATGATCAACTAAAAGCTTCCATTGAAAAAATGGATTTACAAGCAAAAATGCCTGAAAACAGAGACGACATTTCCGCTATGTACAAGGCAGCTGAAGCTTATGAAAAAATGGCGAAAGCCAACAAATTGAGTTTTGTACCTCGCTTAAACGCCTTTGGTCGATACCAAATGTACGACGATGAAATTCTTCAAGCCGATGCCGATGGATACTTGGTAGGTGTTCAGTTAAGCTGGTCGCTTTTTAAAGGTTATCAAAATGCTGCTTTGGCGCAGAAATCAAAAATTGAATACCAAAAAGCAAGAACTGAAGCTGAGGAATACGAATCTCAAAGCAGAGTAGAAATTAACAAAGTGAGCAGACAATTAATCTTGGCTCAACAAAAAGTAAATCAGCAAGAATTAGCAGTAGAGCAGGCGTCTGAAGCTTATAAAATCAGAAAAGATCGCTTTAGCGAAGGATTGGAAAAAACCACTGACCTACTCATGGCAGAAAACCAACTTTTGAAAGAAGAATTAGGCTTATTGCAAGCGGTATTTGAATTTGAAATGACACAAGCATACTTAGCCTTCTTATCTAAATAATTAATAAAAAACAAAGCATACACTCAATACAACAAACACTATAAAAATGAAAAAGTCAACATATTACATTTTAGGATTAAGCATCGTAGGAGTTTTATCAGCATGTTCTACTCCGGAAGAAAAAACCATTCAACAAGCTACGGAAACGGTAAAAGTAGAAGTTGCCCAAGTTGAAGCAAGCTCCAACAAAGTAGAAATTGAAGGCAGCGGCCAACTACAGGCGGTGGAAAGTGCAAACATCAGCACACGCATGATGGGGCAAGTAAGCGAAGTAGTTGTTAAATCAGGCGATAAAGTAAAAAAGGGTCAGTTGTTAGTTAAAATAAGCAGTGCCGATTTACAAGCCAAAGCCGCACAAGCCGATGCTGGAATTGCTCAGGCTCAAGCCGGCTACGACAATGCAGCTAAGGACTACGAGCGTTTCCAAAATTTACACGAAAGCGGAAGTGCTTCCGATAAAGAATTGGAAAACATGAAAAGTCGCTATGAAATGGCGAAAGCCGGATTAGATGCGACTAAAAACATGAAAAAAGAAGTAATGGCGCAGTTTGAATACCTCAACATTCGCGCTCCTTTTTCAGGAACTGTAGCCAATACTTTTGTTAAAGCCGGCGATATGGCCGCTCCCGGTCATCCTCTTGTGAACTTAGAATCCATGGATGAAATGGAGGCTTTAATTATGGTTCCGGAAGCGAAGATTCAAGCTGTAAAAATTGGTCAAGAAGCGCTTATTAAACTCAAATCAGCTGATTTGAATGTAAAAGCCAAAGTAAAAGACGTGAGCTACTCCTCAAAAAACACCGGCGGACAGTACTTAGTAAAACTTTTAGTAGAAGAAAAGAACGAAAAGCTGCTTCCCGGAATGTTTGTCAATGCCCGAATTTTTTCAAGCGACAGCAGCAAGCAGAGTACCGTAAAAATTCCGAAAACAGCCTTGGTTGAACGCGGACAATTAAGAGGTGTTTACACTCCAAACGGCGAAGGAATTGCCATATTGAGATGGTTGCGTTTAGGCGAAGAGTCAGAAGGAATGGTGGAAGTGCTTTCCGGCTTAAGCGCCAACGAAAGCTATATTGTAAATGCGGAAGGAAGGTTATACAACGGAGTTTCGATCACTCAATAATAGCAAGTGCCTAAAGCACTTAAAGTTTGAGGTGCCTAAAGTTTTTACTCTAAAGCACTAATTAAACTCAGAGACAAATAGTAACGATAATAGATTAAAAATAAAGATATGCAAGAAGGAATGTCAGGCAAGATTGCCAATTTTTTCATCAACTCCAAGTTAACCATACTGTTGATGATTGCCCTTATGGTGATTGGAGTTTACAGTTCAACGCTGATTCCAAGAGAGGAAGAGCCCCAAATTAATGTGCCCATGGCGGATTTAATGGTGGGTTATCCGGGCGCTAGTCCTGCGGAAATGGAAAGTCGCGTAGTAGAGCCATTGGAAAAAGCCATCGCCAACATTAAAGGCGTAAAACACATCCACAGCATGGCCATGAACGGTCAGGCGATGATCATTGTTCAGTTTAAAGTAGGAGAAGACATTGAGCGCTCTTATGTAAAACTCTACGATGAGTTAATCAAGCATTCGCACCTTTTCCCTGAAGGGGCGATGATGCCGATGATAAAAACCCGCTCCATTAACGATGTACCCATGTTGGGTTTAACGCTTTGGAGCGAAAAGTACAACGACTTTGAATTAAAACAAATTGCCGAAGAGTTGAGCAATGAGGTGGAAAGAGTCAATCAAGTTTCGCTGACCGATGTAATTGGCGGTAGAAGCCGAGAAGTACGAATCAGCTTAGACAAAGACAAACTAAAAGCCAACAACATTGACCCTTTGCAAGTGATGCAAATGGTAAAAGCAAACAACCAAAGCTCACAGTCCGGTAAGTTTAACAGCGGCGATCAAGAGTTTTTACTCACTACGGGTAAATTCCTGAAAAGCAAGGAAGATGTAGAAAATTTAGTAGTTGGTGTTCATCAAAACATGCCGGTTTATTTGCACCAAGTAGCGCAAGTAACCGACGGCCCTGAAGTGCCTGCTAATTACGTGAGTTTTGGTTACGGAAAAGGCAATAAAAACTACAGTGAATTTCCTTCAGAATACAGTGCAGTTACGCTTTCAGTAGCTAAAGTTGCCGGAGCAGATGCCATGCGTATTTCCGAGGAAATCATTGAACATATTGAAGTTTTAAAGAAAGATTTAATCCCGGCAGATGTATTTGTAGAAGTAACGAGAAACTACGGAGACACGGCTTCTCATAAAGTGGCTGAGCTTCTACTCCACTTAGGTGTTGCCATTGTAGCCGTAACTGTTTTAGTGATGTTAGCCATGGGCTGGCGCGGTGGTTTAGTGGTTTTCTTTTCCGTACCCCTCACCTTTGCGCTAACTTTATTCAGCTACTACATGCTCGATTACACCCTTAACCGAATCACCTTGTTTGCCTTGGTATTTGTGGTGGGAATTGTGGTGGACGACAGTATTATTATTGCGGAGAACATGCATCGCCACTTTAAAATGAAGCGACTGCCCTTTAAACAAGCTGCCATTTATGCCATTAACGAAGTGGGTAACCCTACTATTTTGGCCACCTTTACGGTAATTGCGGCGATACTGCCCATGGCATTTGTTTCCGGAATGATGGGACCTTATATGAGTCCGATGCCAATCGGAGCTTCCATAGCCATGTTGCTTTCCTTATTTGTGGCACTAACGGTAACTCCTTACTTGGGTTATCACCTTTTGAGAGAAAAGGATGCACAAGAAGAAAAAGAAGCTGAAGGACACGATACCGGATTCATTTACAAATGGTACAAGAAAATTGAACAACCACTATTGGACAACAAAGGTAAAAGATGGGCAGCGCTCATTGGTACAGTGGTAATTCTTTTGGGAAGCATGTCGATGTTCTACACCAATTCGGTGGCGGTAAAAATGTTGCCCTTCGACAATAAGAATGAGTTTCAAGTGGTGATTGATATGGACGAAGGCACAACCCTTGAGCGAACTGCTGTAGTTACTCAAGAAGTTGCCCAATACCTTTCAAATGTACCTGAAGTAGTGAATTATCAAAACTACATTGGCACCTCAGCGCCAATAACATTTAACGGTTTGGTTCGTCATTACGATATGCGCAGCGGAAGCAATGTGGCTGATATTCAGGTAAACCTTCTGCCAAAAGCAGAGCGAAAAGACCAAAGCCACGACATTGTTAAGCGAATTCGCGAAGACATTCAAGCCATTGGCGATAAATACGGTGCGAATATCAAATTGGTAGAAGTTCCTCCGGGACCACCTGTATTGTCAACTTTAGTGGCAGAAATCTACGGACCAAACTACGAAGAGCAAATAAAAGTAGCCGCTCAGGTGAAGGACATTTTAGCCAATACGCAAGATGTAGTTGATGTAGATTGGATGGTAGAAGCCGACCAAACGGAATATACTTTTGAGATTGATCGCGAAAGAAGCATGCTCAATGGTGTTGCTCCTGCGCAATTGGTGGGTAACTTGACTTATTTGTTGAGAGAAATGCCGATTTCTCACCTTTACGATGAAACAGCTCATGAGCAAACCGGTATTGTAATGGCTTTAGATGAAAGCGAAAAAAGCAGTATTGATGAAATCAAAGAATTGAGCATTAAAAATAATCGCGGAGAGAATGTTCCTTTATCAAACTTGATTAAAGTAAGCGAGAAAAAAGCGGACAAAACCATTTACCGCAAGGATCAAAACCGAGTGGTGTATGTGCTTGCCGACATGGCAGGAGATTTGGAAAGTCCGGCTTATGCCATTTTGGGCATGGAAGAAAAGCTAAAAGCCATGGACTTGCCTCAAGGCTATGAAGTAAATGAGCTTTACATGGGTAAAATTGAAGATGAGCGAAACTTTACCGTAAAATGGGACGGTGAATGGCAAATTACCTTAGAGGTTTTTAGAGACTTAGGTGCGGCCTTCATGGTGGTGATCATTGTGATTTACATGCTAATTGTCGGTTGGTTCCAAAACTTTAAAACCCCCATCGTTATGATGATTGCCATTCCGCTTTCCTTAATCGGTATTATTATCGGACACTGGATGTTGGGTGCCTTTTTTACGGCGACCTCTTTCATTGGAATGATTGCCTTGGCGGGAGTAATGGTGCGAAACTCGGTGCTGCTAATCGACTTTATTGAAATTCGATTGAAGGAAGGTGCGCCGATCAAGCAAGCCATTATTGATGCCGGAGCGGTAAGAACCACCCCGATTCTATTGACAACCGGAGCGGTGGTGATTGGAGCTTCCATCATCTTATTCGACCCGATTTTCCAAGGTTTAGCCATTTCATTGGTGGCAGGAGCGATTGTATCAACCATTCTTACATTGCTTGTAGTGCCTTTAATTTACTACATGACCGAAAAGAAGAAGTGGGAGAAAAACGAACAGAGCAGTAAATAAGTAGAGCGTAATGAGTATTGAGTTATAAGAACAGTAAATTATACCTCAATACTTAAATCTACTTCGCTTTGAAATAGATATTTATAGAAACAATTTAACAGCAATGAAATTGCAGCTTTTAACCATTAACTTAAAGATTATACTATGAAAATGTTAGTCATTACAGCGATTCAAATGTTTGAAGAAGACATTTTGAAAATGCTCAGAGAAAATAATGTGAACGCCTTTTCTTCAACAGAATTGGTGGGTTACGGAAACAAAAAAGCTTCCAGCTTAGACGACAATTGGTTTGGCGGAAGCAACGGAAAATACCAATCTATGCTCTTTTTTGCCTTTCTGCCGGAAAGCAGCGTAGAGGCAGTTTTTAATGCCGTAGAGGAATTTAATGGCAAACAAAAAACGCAATCCAGGGTGCATATTTCTGTATTGAACGTAGAAAAATCAAATTAAAGTTAGATCAGTTGTTTTTAAAATAATTTGAAGCAAAGTTTCAAAAGGTGCCGAACAAGACCTGCCAGGTTTTAAATCCTGGCAAGTCTGCAGAGCATAGCAGAAGCTTCGATGGGAAAAGGAAAGATTAAACCCTAAAAACAAAGGTTTTAATTGTTTAAAATCAATTTAGATAAGTAAAGAAGAATTATAAAACTAAAATTATAGAAAAATGAGAAATCGAATTGTAAGAGGAGTAGCCGGAACATTTATTTTAATCAGCTTGTTGTTGGCGGTTTATGTGAACATCAACTGGCTGTGGTTTACCGCCTTTGTGGGCGCCAATTTGCTGCAGTCTTCCTTGACCAAATGGTGTTTGATGGAAGATATTCTTAAAAAGATTGGTTTTAAGAGTTGAATCCAATCCAAAGGCCGCTCGGGAGAGTGGCCTTTTTTTTGATTTGAGGTAAGTTTTAATTGAAGCTTACATTCGAAGGATTGCATTTTTTTTTGATACGAGTCGTAGCGACAAAACGAATGCTTTGTTATTAGCCGCGGGATTTTTTATGGGTTTTAATTATATTCTCAATGGTCATGAAATTCTTGGAAATTGCCCATTTTCTGAGGTTTTGAATCATATTAGAATTAATTCTACTGTCATAAATTTCAAGATTAGAACTCCAGCTTTCAAAACCACAACTCTGGATATTCCTTTTTTGATTATCAATAATTTTATTTCTAATTTCTTCTTTTGTTAATTCAGGCAATTCATTTATCCATTTTTTTATTTCAATCACTTCTTCATCTGAATTAGCTATGTCATGAATAAGTGTCAATTGATTTTTAGGAATAAATGTGGAAAGGTTATCCATTTCATTGCCAAATCCTGAACCAAATTGAGGAATGCTATCAAAAGTTCCAAATTTTGATAGCAAATAATCGGTCGAAAATCTAATATTTAAAGTTGGGAATCTTAGTAAGTGTAAAACTTCCAATATTCTAACAATATCCTTGAAGTTGGTTAACCATTCTTGGTAATTTTCAAACTTGTCTTGTCCTTTTAATTTTCTTTGAAATTCTCCAAAATTTGAGTACCAAATTCCTTTTGTATGCACAAAATCAGACAAGCCAAATTCCTTAATTTCTTCAATTAAGCTAAATTCTTCATCAAAGAGTTTAATGTTTTCATTGGATTTAATTTTTTCCCAAAACTCTTTACTTTTATAAGGTGTATCAAATTTAGATGATAGCCATTGTTTAAACTCAACACTTTCTTTTCCAAGAATTGACCAATAAATTGACAAAAGTCCAATTTCTAGACTCGTTCTAAGACTTATCATTGATTGTTTGTAAAAACCATATTTGATCAAATGATATGAGGCTTCTAATTCTTCAAAGCACTCAATCATAGAAAAGTTTTCACCTGAAAAGAAGTCTGAAACAGATTTCAGAGGAATATTCTGCGAGATTAAAAAAATTGAACTTAGACCTTTTTCTACATCATTTTGTAATTCAAATTTGGTTTCATATTCAGAAATCAAATTGTAGTGTTCTGTTGTCTGCTCTATTGTTTTTTTAATCACTCTCATTTTATTGTCTGTAGCATGTTTTTTAGCTTGCAGCTAACTAATAAGTATCCGCAAAAAAAATAATACATTTTCACTCAGCGGTTTCTTATCCCCACAAACATAGCACTTTTATTAGATACCAGATAATCAAGGGGATAAGTAAAGTGAGATAAGGTTATTTAAATTAGGTTTTTCAGTTTAGATTTGATGGTTAACCATAAACTATTTTAGTTATCATATACGTTCTTAAAAATTGCACTCGGCTCAATGCCTTATCTACTAACTCTTCTTCACTACCTTCATATTGAGTTGGGTTAACTCCACAAAGCAATATATACGAGAAGCCATCTCTTACAACTAACACAGCAATTAATATTAATCCATTATCACCTAAATGATAGGTGCAGCTATAGTCTTTACCACTTAAATGGATGGATTCATTTTTAATAAAAGTTGTGTTCTTAGTTTGTTCTTGTATTGATTTTAATACACCTAAATGTTTTTCCTGTGGTAATTCACCTTCTAATGACATAACCATTATAATATCATCATTTTGTTGCCATTTGTAATCCCCAGTTTTAACAAATCCTTTTGGTGCATCAAGTAGTATGCCGTTTAATGTCTGTGGTTGAGTATAAGATGTGAAACAACTAAAAAGAAAAGTAATTGATAATAAATAGTTTTTCATTTGGTTTAAATATAAAAGGTTAAAGATATTATTTATAAAAATTTAGTCAAATTTTTCCGGAAGTTCAATTAAACATTGCACACACACTTTTAGACAGTTTTGATACTTATTATACAAATTTTGAAAGTTATCAGATAATCACGAGAGAATGAAACCTAAATTATGTTTCAATAATAAGAAGGATTGCAAGTTCTTCGGATGCAATATTGACCACATTTGCCCTTAAACTTTTTCTTTCGGTGTTTCATCTAATTTGTAATTCTAACTAAGATAAAGTCCCATATTTTCCAACTCTTTATCACTATACATTAGTGCCCTATCTAATTCTGGAAAAAGCTTTAAATATAAGCCACCATTACTTAGATCAATTGCTATGTGTTCGCTATCATCTTCAAATATTATTTTTTTCGGGTTTATTAATTTTTGATTACTAAACTCTTTCAATAGAGATTCAGGGTATTTAATTTCTTTGTATGGTATATCATTTAAATAAGGACAAACATTGTAGTCTTTTTCGTCATTAAATGCTTGTATATATGACTGTAAATGATTTTCTCTACAAGGTCTAATTTCTTTTAAATGGGTTATACCTCCCTCAAGAGGCTTACCAATTAACTCCTGAAAATAGTCACCCACATATGGTTCACCTTGATATATTAAAATTTTACTTGTATAAACTTTTTCATTATTTAACACCCATTTTTTTTGGTTTGAACACCTAAAGTTCATGCCCATCCATTTTCTAATTCTTTCATCCCTTGTCATTGCTATTAAATTAAATTTAGTTTAATCTAATGTTGTTAATAAATAAACTTTAATAGATTAAATAATTGCCTAACAACTGTATAATTACAATTGCTAATAAATTCACAAGATATCACTTTTCTAATAAATAATTCATTTTGGCTAATAAACTTATAATAAAGAAGTAAAGGAATTGTTGGCTTTAAGGTTGTGCTTAAGTTTTTATTCTTGTTTCTACTGTTTGTTCTGTTTTTTTAAATGTAAAGAAGGCCAATTATGAAGCCAAAAACTGGAGAAACATTTAGGCTAATCTCATAAGCATCAGGCCTTGACCTGTCCCATGCAACTATACTAAGGTAAGATAAGAAAACCATTGTGGCAACAATCCACCAAAAGCTAACTTCCGCTTCAAATAAAGACAACAAATAGTCAATTAGATAGACAACAAAAAATCCTCTCACTATTCCCTGTATTACCATGTCTGGTCTAAATCTATACATGGCCGGATTATTATGAACTTTGCTAATTATCCATGTTATGGGTAAAGTAATAATTGGGGTTAAAACACCTAACAAAAGGTTGATAATAAAAGCCACAATAGGTGTCAAAATGTATAATAGAATTTCCATCTTTCGTTTGTTTTCAAATTAAAGCCAACTAATAAGTGCGAACAAACACACTACCTTTTCACTCAGCGGCTTCTTATCCCCACAAACATAACGCTTTTTTAGTAATCAGATAATCAAGAGAGAAGAAAATGTAAAACAATAGGATCATTCTAGGTAAACTACAGAGCTATGATATGCCGAAGGATTGCAATGTCCGCCTTTAGAGGAAACCCTTCGGATGGAGAAGCGTTTTTAATTTTCTGTCTTTAATATCCATTTATTTTCAAGATCATATTTTGTTTTTCTTGTGCCTATAAATATAGGTGGGGCGGCTATTCCAATTAATATTGCTTCAACAAGCGCCCATTCCTTTACCCCTTCATTTCCTTTATCAATGGCAGCTACCGGAAGCATTGCCACTCCTAAAACGGCACCTACACCAATCCATGCAAAGGGTTCTAACCACCTTCTACTTTTAAACCAATCTTTCTTCAACATCTGAACTTTTGAAAAAGCAATTAAAACTGTGTCTTCTCTATAAATAGGTTCAATATAAGTAATTGTAGTATCTTTAGATTTGCTAATATTATATGAGTATGAATATGTTGTGTCTTTGTCTGTTTTTATGCTAATTGTTATTGAAATTGTAGAGTCATTAAAATTTACAATTTTTTTTGAAGAATATGTTGTGTCTGAAGTCTTGATGTAATAATCTCTGTCAAGGTCAAGGTGCTTTTTCTTAGTAGGCTTAGTTCTATGTTCCAAGATCAACTTGTCCTGTCCCACAACATTTGTCAATGAGAAAAATAAAGTGATTAATGTAAAAATGATTTTGATATTCAATTCAAACTATCTTTTGTAATGTCTGCCCAACAAATAAGTATCCGCATAAACCTAGTACATTTTCACTCAGCGGCTTCTTGTCTCCACAAACATAGCATTTTTTAGCTATCAGATAATCAAGAGAGAAGGAAATGTGGGGTAATAAAGATAACCAAGAAGAACGAAGCTTGCAGAGCTACCGCCCACACCATGTATTCTTAGGATGTGCTGTTAGCTACCATATTTTTTCATTTTAACTTCCAATCTTACCGTATCTCTGGTATTCCGAGAAATAGATTACAATTCGTTTCTGTCCTTTAAAAAAAGGATAAAAAAGTTCATATCGTCCGTCATGAGAACTGTATCTATAATCTTCATTTCCGTTTTCAAATACATTATTCAGATAGTCTCTTTCAGGTTGGGTCGTTTTCGTTATGAACGTCTTTTTTACAGGTGGAATCGTGTCTGTCAGATTTCCACTGTAATATGCTCTAAACCCAAGAAAAACAGGTTCACCATCAATAGAGTCCTTGACCAAAATTGAAATATGAGGGAAGTTGTCGTCCGTTTTGGAAAGAATTTCTAAAATCTCTTCAGTCTCAATTATCCATTCTTCATCAAACTCGTACTTAACCAAATGGTCACTTTTCTTGGTGTTTACTTCAATAATTGATTTGGCTGATTCTACTAAAAGACGCTCTTTCTTTTTGGAAGTCAAATAGTCTCCACCAAAAAGGATAATTAGTAAAATCGGAAAACTGGCTAAAAGAATCCAACCTACTTTTTTGCCCGTCTTAGTTGTCAGATCGTCTTGATTGTGTTTTTGGGCAATTCTTGTCAGGTTAAACATAATATTGATAATCAACGCACCTGCCATAAGAGCCAAAATTCCCAAAACACTCATATAAAAGGTTTCGGTTAAATTTTCTCTGAATACCTTAAGTCCGAAAACTTCAATGGTTATGAATGTGAATACCCAATAGATCAGAAGAACTATTGCAATTATTCCGATTATGTTGCTCAGTCGAACGAGTTGTTTTGGATTCATTGAATGTCTTGTTTTATATTGCTGCTAACTAATAAGATTCCGCATAAACCTAATAAATTTTCACTCAGCGGCTTCATATCCCCACAAACAGGATCAAGATCAAAAGTTGTGT
>DIAJ01000008.1 GCA_002415785.1 Flavobacteriales bacterium UBA5081 | reverse complement strand
AGGTGTCGTCTATCCGACAGAAATGTGTTACGCCTGAAAATCTGTTATTGGCACAAACCGGCTATTCAATGTCTGATTTAATACACTCTATAAATCAAACCTGGCAGTTCAAGTTAAAACTTATTCAAAAATAGCTGTTCAAAAATAGCTAACCTTAAAAGCTGTAACCTAGTACTTGTGAGCAAACTGGGTCTATTTTTAAAGGTTTTACTTTCGCACTCTCTAATTGGGTTTATAAATCAAACACACTGGGTAGCTTATTAACTTCTTCGTAAGTGTGACCTAAAATAATTTGGCCTGATGA
This sequence comes from Flavobacteriales bacterium UBA5081, assembly GCA_002415785.1. Taxonomy (GTDB): domain Bacteria; phylum Bacteroidota; class Bacteroidia; order Flavobacteriales_E; family Vicingaceae; genus UBA5081. The sequence goes on along the minus strand of DIAJ01000008.1, from coordinate 4,379 downwards.
GCGTCTGTTACCCAAATCTAACCATATTGGTGATTTTTCCACGATTATTAGCAAAAAACGTCTCATATCAGCACTAACCTTGGCTTTATCTATACAAACATCAACAGGATAAAATCTTTGCCTACTGACATTTGATTCACTAACTTTATCATCGCTATGCACACTGATGTCTAAGTGAACTTAATGATTGGTTACCTTTCGCAGTAAATAATCAAGCTGAAAACATTCTGATAAAAACGCAGATCTTGTACTACCCGCACCTATAACTTATACATTTAATGGTTTAGAAATCCATTTTGATGGGATTCCAAATGTGTTCATTTTTTTAATTCTTTAATGTGTCCGGACATACAATGAGAGTTTTTCATCATCAATTTGAATGTGAAAATTTCACAAACGTATAAATCGATTCAATTCTCGCATTGTTAAAACTTCCTTTGATTTAGGGTTTTTTGTGGTTTACGCGAATGAAGTTTGGGGCCAGTACAATTTTCTCAACATCATTCATGAATTGATATGATCTTTTTAGGTAACGTTGTATTTCCTTGGGTCGTTGATTACTTAGCAAAGCAAGCCAATTAACCTATTTGGTTCTTATTGTTTATCTTTTTCAAACCAAAAAGAAAGGCAGATAATTGAAAACTTTACCTAGGAGTCATTTAGTAATTTCGTTGTAAATTCTCACACGATGAGTAGTTACTTCTTTTTAAGTATCAAAAATGGTTTTTAATTTGATTTGTGAGAGCTAAGAATAAACATTAAGGATAATGATGGTTAAATATATAGGTTAGATCTTTAGGTTAGTGCTGTGGATTGTGATTTTAAGCTGTTGATTATAAAAGATAATAAAAAATAAATGAGATCGCAGTTACACGTTATTTAGATCGCAATTGCACGTTACTTAGATCGCAAGCACACGTTATTAGTACTCATATTGATATTATTATCAACAGGTTATAAAGGGCTGCTTGTAAAATATCCACAAAGATATTGCTCAAGATCGCATTTACACTTTATTTTATTCACAATCACAGTTTGTTTTTTATTCGAAATGGTTGAAAATAGGCCTAATTACTATACCAGATCGCAATTGCACGCTTCTCAGATCGCAATTACACCTTTTTTTAGTGGGTTATTCACAGCCCCCTGAATACATACTACAGAAGTTTAGTGAATTTTCATTTGAAAATAGTTTTTTTTCGCCCGTTACCTTTAATTAAGCGTGATATAATTCTGTAAGCCCTTGAAATATAAGTGTTTTATTTTTCAGATCGGTTTTACACTTTATTTTGTAATTTCTCTGTCCTTTTTAGAGCAAATTCTTCCGATTTATTTTTGACCAATAGTTTTAAGTTCACATCGGGTACACAGAAGTAAGTTGATGAAATAATAAACTGAAAATAAATCTCAGACCCTAATTACACGTTATTCAGTAGTTATGTAGCTTCTCAGATCGCATTTACACTTTATTTTATGAGCTAAATTTTTGTGTCAGATCGCATTTACACGTTATTTTATGACTTCATATTTCATCCCAGATCGCATTTACACGTTATTCTATGGCCTCAAATTTCATCCCAGATCGCATTTACACGTTATTTTTCGGCCTCAATTTCTATCCCAGATCGTAATTACACGCTATTTTATGGGCTCAATTATAGTGTCAGATCGCATTTACACGTTATTTTATGGCCTCAAATTTCATCTCAGATCGCAATTACACCTTAATCAAATAGGTAGGTTTTGAACTCAGATCGCAGTTACACGTTATTCATACTGTTACTCAAACGACCAGATCGCAATTACACGTTATTTTTAATAGGTTAATTAGGTAGTCAGATCACAGTTACACTCTATTATCGTAATGATTATAAAGAGTTTTTTAATAATGGTGCATTTTGCTGTGTTATTTATATAGCGATTTGATATATTTGAAATTCAAGTATGCGGGAATTTCGGTATGAGCAAAAACAAACTTACAATAAATAATTTGCCAGAGACTATCAGCACCAAAGGGTTAGTAGTTCAGGAAGCCGCTGAGGTTGAGCAGCTTAAACTCTTTACTGATGTGCATTTTGAAGGTTTGAAATCTAATTCGTTATCAAATACCTTTCCCCTATACGATTTATGGTCTCGTTTTGTAAGAGTTAAAACTACCATATACCCAATTAGACAAGCACCAGAAAGGCTCGTTAATTCTCGGTCTATTTCTGATAAGTTGGATGGTGTTGAATACACCGGTGAATTACAAATCTCACCAGCTGTAATCAAAGGTAAAGAAACAGACTATGTTGCTTGGCCATCTGACCGCGAAGAAAAAGTGGAGAGGGCATTAATTTCTCTTGCTACGAAAGGCAATATTTCTAAGATTAATAACGCAAGCGGCACTCGTTACGCCATTCATTTTAAAATGAATGAACTAAATGCAGAGCTTAAGTCAGTTAATCAATCACTATCTTATCCAGATTTAAAGGAAGCGCTACTAATCCTGTCTGGTAGTCAACTGTCTTTTAACTACAGCACCAACTCAAATGGTGAAGTAGAAACAAATGAAGCAAAAATGCCTTATCTGGGATCAATTCATTTTTCTGGTAAAAAAGGGCCAAGCACTCAGAGATGCATTGTATTTCTTAATGAGTACATGGCTCAGCAAATTGAAACTGTATCTTATAAAGGATATTACTTTAACCAGGCGCAACAATTTAAGAGAACCTTATCTAGTTGGCTTACAACCAGACTTTATACATTGTTTAGATACGCCAGCCCCGAAAAGACGTATCACTTCATGCTTGTAAGAATAATGATTAAGTTTGGCTCTATTGAGTCAGAAGACATCACTGAAAATCGCTTAATCGCTATTCGCAGAAATATGACTTCAACAATGAAAGACCTTATTAATGCTGGCATTTTAGAGAAGTATGATATAGCTGCTGTAAAAGACGATGAAGGTAAGGTTATCGATTACAAGTACACGTTATACCCAACAGAAGGGTTCTGTGATGAAATTGTGTCGCTCAACAAACACGCTAAAAAAATTAGAATCAAAAGCAATACGACGGAAGAAGTTGTTGAAACTCTTTTAATCGAGCAGTAAGGGGCAGTACATATATTGGTTATGGGGACTGCACTGTTAAAGTTGAACAGTGCAGTGGATTAAAGCCAATTTTACATATCAAGTATTTCAGATTCTTTAATCAAAGCTTTTGAATAACCATACTTTTTAAGCAATTGTTTTACCTCATCTATGTAACCTTGCGAAGCAAATGGCGAAATGTACACTTCTTGAATAAGCTCATTAACATCAATCTTCACGCTCTTGCCTTGAATGAAATTAACAGTTTGATCCAAGCTCTTCTCAGGAGGTGAATCATTCAATATGAAAAGCCTTAGCTCTTTTTCAAAATCATAAAATGGTTTTTTCGTTGTTATTAGTGATAGCCTTGATAGGCTATCATCGCAAAGGTGTTTTTTATATTTAACTTTACCCATATAAAATGGCTCTGGGTTACTGTCTTGCCCGTTAATCACTGAGCGTTTAAGTTTGCTCACCGACGTTTTAACGGCAACCCCATTCGCCTCACCTGAAAGATAAATCTTCCATAAAGCGTATGACTCATGTGGAGTTAATGACCAGCAGTTGATAAAGACACAGTTTTTCTTAGGATTGGTGTTCCAAAAAAAGCTTCCAATTCACCGTTAAGATTGTTCCCACTAATACCATCATTAATTAGATCATCTCTTTCTTTGTTTTTAACACTTTCAGGTATAGATACTTCATATTGATCTGAGAGTGCATTAGCGTTTGGAAAAAACAAAGTGGAATTTATGAGTAACTGTTCAAATTTCCAAGTACTCATATACCGCCAAACAGATGAATTACCATGAGGTATTTCTAGAGCATCGTCATTTTGTAAAATCATCTTCAACCTCCATTTTCAAGCGCTCAAAGACCCAAACTAGCTGCTCGGTTAAAATTCTGCACAGCAAATTCAGCACTAATGTTGTCGAAGTTTTTTCAAATAAGAGTCCAGTGCAAATAGACCTATACGTACTGCTTCATTCATAGGAATAGGTACTCCACAAAGCTTTTTACCTTTTTGTGATACTTGCAGAAACAATTTCCCTTCTTGGTATTGAACCTTTAATGATTTGTCATTCTTAGCTCCGTAATGCTTTAACTCAATACTTTCCTTAATGAATAAAAATGCGCATAGAAATTCAATCAAACCTAGCTGAGTAAGCTGAATGGAAATTTTATTTTTCCAGTCATAACGTTTATTTTCTCCAGAAGCTGCCTCAATTCGAATAGTAATTACCCCTTTCCTTGTTATATCTGCTTTAAATTCGACAGCAGCCCCCGAATTCAGATAATAAGTGCA
>DIAJ01000020.1 GCA_002415785.1 Flavobacteriales bacterium UBA5081 | reverse complement strand
CTTACTCTACACTATTCGTTGGCCACAATTAAAAAATGAACAGGAAAGAAGAAATAGAAAAAAATCTAAACCTTGACATTATGTCTAAGGTGATCCTGATACTCTCGGCATTAGTTATTGGATTTTCATTCTTTTCTCCTTGGCTGTTGACTCTTCCAGCAAATTGGGACTTAGACTTTTCTAATTCAGGACAAGTAGGAGATACGATAGGTGGAATCATGAATCCATTTATTGCACTTTCAGGGGTACTTTTGACATTCTTGGCATTCTTTATTCAATTTAAAGCAAACCGTGTTCAGTACAGTCAATTTCGTCTTGAATTAGATGAACAAAAGCTACAAGCTGAAAAGGACAAAATTGAGAGCCAGTTTTATGAAATGCTTAGACTTCATAAGGAGAATGTTAATGAAATTCGAATAGTTCTTACAAAAACAAGGTATGACTCGACAGGTCCTGTATATAGTGAACAATTGATTAGTGGGAGGTTCCTATTTGACCTATTAAAAAGTGAGTTTGAGATATGTTATTTTATTGCGAAAGAACACTTTCCTGAAGCAAGTCAAAAAGAGTTGGTCAATGAAGCATACGGTGTATTTTTTCTAGGTTTAAATCAAGAACTAGTTAGTAAACATGAATACTTTAAAGTTCTTCAGAAAATACAGAAAGCTCATTCAGATAATGAATTTCACGGGGTAACCGCTGTAATTCACCATTATTCAAAAGTTCGTAACAAATACTATCTAGAATATGATCTTTTTAAAGGACACTCTTCGCAACTTGCACACTATTATCGACACCTTTTCCAAACAGTAAAGTTTATTGTAAACCAATCTGATAGACTATTAACTTACGAAGACAAGAGAGGTTATTTGCGCATACTTAGATCTCAACTTTCAAACCAAGAGCAGGCAATGCTATTTTACAATTGGCTTTCTAAGTTTGGACACCAATGGGAAAACGAAATAAATCATTTCTTCACAGATTATAGAATGATTCACAATCTCTATGACGCCATGTTAGTACCCGAAATAAAACTGAACGAACGTAAAGAGTTCAAACGTGATTTCTTAACTGAAAAAGGAAGGTCTCAAGACCCTCTTTTTGAATATGAAGATTGGAATTAAACTTAAAAAAAATGCCTTTAAATAAATTCGACATTTTTACGTATCAATTAAGCCCTGTATCTAGGCCTCAGCTTGGCCTTTTTGATGAAAATCTAACACGTGAACAGTTAATGGAGCGCAAGAATAAATTGTTCCATGAAGTGTTTAAAGCTGAAGTCTCGTTCTATCACAGACGTTTTAAGTTGAACTATAGAATTGAGCACATTGACAAAGAATTCATTCTTATAAGATTAGCAAATAAAAAGACCGTCAGCATTGAGAAAGAGTTTCACCGAGAGACATTTGAAAGCGAACCAAGCTGCCTGATAGCTATTTACAATAAACCAGAGATTCAGATTATGGCAATTGAGTCTGATAGGACTTCTTTTGGAACAAGTTTTACCGTTGCCAAACTGCTCACAAGAACATTAGAAAGAGAACTAAATCGGCTAAACCTCAGAATCGCTATTAACCCAAAATATGAAGAAAAAGAGTTTTGGCAACTAATCGACCGCTTTAGTGGACAAATAGAAAAGCTAAGATTTGAATTTGAATACCCTAATCTACCTCGTGTAAATGACACCTTGTCTGAAGAATTGAAACAAGCCAGTCGAAATCTAAAAAGCGAAAAAACAAAAATTGAATTTGACGCGGCTAAAAATGAAGTTTTGGACAACCTCGATGAGGATAATTCTGAACTTTCAGACCTTGTTAAAGCTTCCTCCGAAGGCGCAGGTCCCGCGAAGATTAAAGTTAAAGGATATCGGCATTGGGAAACAACTGCTAACAAGGTCAAAAGCGTAGAATTTGACGAATTAGAAGTAGATTTACCGAATACCGAAGTCGAAGATTATGTACAAGCTTTGAAAGATTTATTGAAAAATGGCTGAGATTTATAAATCCATAACTTATCTAGTGCTTGCGCTGCTCCTCAGCTTGTTAGGCCACTATATTGAAAGTTCGTTTATCAGCGAATTTGCAAAAGACTTTATTTCCCTACTTACAACTCTATTAGCCATTAATATCGCAAGTAGCACATTGATTGCAGGTAAGCTAAATGAAATAAATTCGCGGACAGGACAAAATTTCAGCAAAACAAGCAAAGAGTTAAAACGCAGTTTGAATATTCAACTGATTCTAATTGGAGTAGCATTTATAGCACTGTTGTTATCAAACAGTCAATTATTAGAAGTTAAACTTGGTAAGAACGCATTGACTATTTCCAGAAATACGTTAACAGTTGGCATATTCATTTACTACTTAGACACACTAAAGGATATTGGACAAGCATTGTTCAGTCTTTTGAACTTCAATGAGGAAGAAAAATAAAAACTGTGGCCAACAAAAACTATAAAATATAGCCGCAGTCAACGTTTGGCAATGGTTTTCTTACCTTTAGAGCTAAATTTAACCGACACTGCTTGCGGCTACATTTCATAGTCGGAGCGTTGGCAGCAAGTGTAACGGACGATATCACAACGACAAACAGACAATTAATAATGAGAAAAAAGTAAACCATTTTGACAGGTGACCAAAGACATAGAAACGAGATTACAAACAGACAACATTTAACCCAACAAGCTGATTGACCCTTTGTTTTTTATTTTTTTTTGCCGCCCCACATTTTTTAAAAACAATTTTAGCCAGCCACACAAATGGCACATTTGGTTTTGCTCCACCCCACAAAGCCGACCCTTCGGCAAAACCAAAAGAGCCACTTTTTGCCAACGCAACACTGAATTTAATTTCTCAATTCATAATTTAGCTAATCTGTAAATGAATAATTTCTCAAACATAAAAGAACTATTGTTTGCTCTTTACCGAGAGGAGAAGCTTCTTACAGAAATGTTTAAGAAGCGAAAAACAACAGACTACAAATACGAATACGCTCTTGATTTAGTTGAGAATAACGATAACAAACTTCAATATCTGATTGACCGTTCGGTTATTAGACAAAACGGGAATAATATAGAAATAGATGATCTCTACTTACAATTTTTTGAACAAGTTTTGGAAGCTAATGAAGAAATTAACACTTCATACATCAACGAAAATCTTGAAAAGGTGAATCAAAACATTGATTACTATTTCAATGAACAAAACGAACAAAGAAAATATGAGTACCTACGAATAATTAAAAACACGCTCAGGAAAATTGGCATTATTACACTCAGGAATGTTGTAGATTTAAAACGAAACATAGACAATACTTTCAAAAGTGAGCCCAACTACAAGAATAAAAGAGCTAAACTCATCAACCTTGACAACAAACGAAAGGACGTAATTAAACTAATTGAGCAAACTGAACATCTGATTACAGAAGACGACATTACATTTTTTAAAACCGCCACGGATGAAGAACTAAACCGCATAATCGTTCAGTTAAAGTTACAATTACAAAAATGTATGCACAACCTAATTGAAATTGAACGACAGGTCATTGACTTTTTGAATCAAATTCAACAACAAAGCGGTATAGTTGAAAGACTACGACAAATAAAATACCTAAAAGACCAGTTCATTCTTGAAACAACTACCGACATTAAACAAACTTTGGCAATAAATAGTTCCGTAACTTTTGAACCTAAACCAAATTATCCGCTCAAGCTTTCACTTGAATACTTACAAACTGATGAAGAGGTCTTTACAAGCATTAGAAAAATAGCTAACCGCCTGAAATCAAGGATAAAACTGAAGCAACCTATTGCCGACAAAATTTCTGATGAGTATTTGGAGACTCAAATTGAAGAAGAAGTACAAATCAATTTGGAAGAAGCGAAAAATAGTTTTCTTGCAGGAAGTCACAACCTTTTTGATTTTGTAATGAATTACAACTTTGCCAAAGAGGTTGCTTTTAATGAACGCGTTACGATTTATTGTCAAATGGTTTCTCAATACGAACACGTTTTTGAAATAACTGAGCAGTTTGATGAGAAAGAAGAAATTGAATTTGCAATGATTTTTCCGAAATAAACACAATGGAAGTACCTGTACAAACAGCAGAAATATTCAAAATACTGAGCAAAGGACAATTTATCAGTTCCAACAGTTCTGATAAAATGATTAGTGATTTGTACAATGTGATTGACAGTGAAGATAATTTTGAGATTCTACGTGATTATTTCGAAAACATCAATTTTGTTTTAGAAAAAGGAAATGAATACTTTTATTTCAGTCGTCCGGAAACCAAGGTTGACCTTGAAAAGAAATTAGAAAGGGCTTTTGAATGGATTGATACTATAGACTTTTTGAAAACCTTTGACAATTCTTTTGGCTCAGGATACCGCTTTACACCTTCCGATATTTTGGTAAGGATAAAAACAGATGCCGAATTAGAAACAAAACTTGACGGATTGAAAAAACACACCGACAAGGTAAAACATCAGGATATTTTGGATAAAGTTTTGAAGAAACTCATAGACGATACATTTATTGAATTAGAAAACGAAATTACACACCAGTACAAAGTATTGGCTTCTTTTAAATATCTTGAGCAACTGATATTAACCATTAACATTCCTGATGAAGTAATAGATGAAATACCTGAGTAAAATAGTATTTATAAATAGTGCCGATAAATCATTGAAGTATGCCGAAGTTGATTTAGATGGAAACGTACATTTAATAGGTGATCAAGGAGCCGGTAAAAGCACTTTGCTTAGAGCAATCCTATTTTTCTACAATGCAGATACGCAAAAATTGGGCATCCCCAGAGAAAAGAAAAACTATAATGAATATTATTTTCCATTTCTAAATTCGTATATCGTTTACGAGGTACAAACCGAAACAGGAAAGTTTTGCGTATTGACTTTTAGATCACAAGGTAGAGTTGCTTTTCGCTTTTTTAATTCGAGATATGACAAACAATATTTTATAGACAGTGAAGGTAAGGCTTTTGAAGCTTGGGACAAAACCAGAGATGCCTTTGGTAAAAATATTGGTTATACAAGAATTGTCAACAGCTACGAAGAATACAGAAATATTCTGTATGGAAATAACAAAGGATTATCAAGCGAGTTTAGGAAATATGCATTACTTGAAAGCAAGCAGTATCAAAACATTCCAAGAACAATTGCCAATGTGTTCTTGAACGCAAAGTTGGATGCTGAATTTGTAAAAGAAACTATAATCAAATCGCTAAATGAAGACGAAGTAAAGATAGACCTAACTACCTATTCGCAAACACATTTGAAAGATTTTGAAACCAACCTGAACGATATTAAAATATGGACGGACAAAAATCGAAATGGTGAAAATCAGGTTGAAAAACAAGCTGAAAAAGTATCAACTACTTATTCAGCTTTGCGGTATTTAGAAGAAAAGAAAAAGGAGTTAGCTTTTCAGTTGGGATATACTTTAGATAACGTAAAAGATAAACAACCAAAAATTCAAGAACAACTGAATACTGAAGAATTAAAACAGGATAGAGTTAAAAATAAACTCGAGGAACTTGATAATGTTTTTGAGAAAAAGAAAGGCGATATCCAAAAACAAATTGGCGAAGTGTCAAGTAAACTAAAAGATATTTCAGTCAAGAGAAAAGAGTACGAGACATTAAAAATTGAAACCATTCTTGCACGTTTAGCCAAGAAACCTACTTTAGAGTTAGATAAGACAAATTTAACGGAAGAAAAAGATGTTCTTACTTCCAAATTTTTTGAAATACAAAAGCGTTACGAAGCACAACTTAGACAGTTGGAAAATCAACTTGCTGCATTTGAAAACAAAAAACAAACTGAGAAGAACTCGGCAAACAGCAACTTCCTTAATTTCAAAGATGAGTTGAATAAACAGTATGAGCTGATTTACGAAGAAATTCATAAGCAACACAATGAAGAATTAGAAACTGCCAATTCAATGGTGAAAGAAAAAGAAAAGGCGATTACAGTCAAAAAAATAAAACTTTCCGAAATAAAGCACACACGATTTTATGAAACGGAAATTGAAAACTGTAAAAACGAAATGACAAGCCTAAATTCTACTGTTTCAAAAGCCGAAAATCAAATTAAACAAGCAGGTAAGGAAGTCAAAAACATTCAACGAGAGTGGGAGTTTGAAGAAAAAAGAGTTAAAGAAGATACACATAGAAAAGTTGAACGTAAAGCAGATGAACAAGAAAAACTAAAAGGAGAAATCACTAAAACACACAACAAAATTGAGAACAGTAAAAATTCGCTTTACGGATGGCTCAACGAGTATATTCCCGATTGGGATAAAACCATTGGAAAAGTAATTGACGAAGAAAATGTACTATTTCAGCAAGGTTTAAACCCAAAAAAGATATCCGATACAGATTTGAGTTTTTATGGAATAAGAATTGACACAAATGAAATCAACAAGAATGTAAAAACGGTTGCAGATTTACAACAAGAGCAAGAAGAATATAAAAATAAAATTCAGGCAATACAACAAACCATTGCCAATCTTAATGCTCAATCCAATGATGAGTTGGAAAAACTAAAAAGAAAATTCAAACCAAAAATTAAAGAACAAAAAGAACTTATCCAACGCAGTGAATACACTCAAACCAACAGTAAGACAAAAATAGACGAGCTTAGTGTTCGCCTTTCAGAATGGGAAAACAGAGTAAAGTCAGAGAAAAAAGCAGCAATAGAAAATATTGAGAATGCTATTTTAAAATTAAGCGAAGAAAAAAACAAAGCAGAAGAACAAGTTAAGAAAGTAGAAAACGGCATTACTAAAACTATTGATGTAAAGAGAAAAGAAAAGGAAAAGAAAATAAAAGTTGAGCAACAAAAGCTTGATGATACTTTAAACCAAATTAAAGAGGAAATCAAGGAAGAAAAACAGCGCATAGAGAAGAAAAATGAAATAATTAAAGCCAATAAAAAGAATGATCTAGACACAAAAGGAGCGGACACAAAAAGGATTGATGAAATTGATTTACGACTTTCTGAGATTAATTCCGAACTTGTTTTTATTGAAAACAACCGAGATAAAGTTGCTGAATACAAAAAAGACAAACGAGAATTATTTGACAAAGAAGATGAGTTCAAGAATAAAAAAGAACTCCTTGACAAAAAAATAGAAACTGAAGCCGAAAAGCACAAACAGCAGAAAGCTATGTTTGTAGAGCAATTGGGAATTCACAATGCTGAAATTGATGCGTTAAATAAGACGCTTTCATTGTTTCAAAAGGATTTGGAAGCGTTTGAAAGTTTTACTAAAACAGAACTCTATCAAAATGTTGAACAATTTATTTCTGATTATTCCGATAAGCACAAAACAGATGATTCATGTTCTCATTTAGTTACTGAGCTACATACAACCGATAACACCATTACAAAGCGTTATGTTGAATTACAAGAAGCAATTAATAAATTCACGGGCAATTTTCAAGAAAACAACCTTTTTAGTTTCAAAGTAAAATTAGTTGGAAGGATTGAACATTTTGAATTTGCTGAAATGCTGAAAGAATTTGTTGATGAAAATAAAATTTCGGAATACAAAAAACGTGTAGAAGAACGCTTTGCCCATATTATACGGCAGATTGGAAGAGAAACTAATTCGCTTATTGAAAAAGAAGGAGAAATAAGTAAAGTAATAACAGAGATCAACAATGACTTTGTTACTAGGCAGTTTGTAACAGCTGTTAAAAGTGTTGAACTGAAAACTGCGCAAAGCGCCAACAGTATTTTCCAGTTATTGGTTGAAATCAAAAACTACAATGACGAGAATGCATTTAGTATTGGAAAACCCGATTTGTTTTCACCAAATGGACAAAACAACAAAAACGAAAAAGCCATTTCACTTCTAAAACAACTCATTAAAGAAATGGCAGCATCAAGAGAAAAAGAAATCACCCTTTCAGATTCGTTTGAGTTGTTGTTTAAAATCGTGGAAAATGACAATGATACAGGTTGGGTTGAAAAACTAACTAATGTAGGTTCAGAAGGAACGGATGTTTTGGTAAAAGCAATGATAAACATTATGCTTTTGAACGTATTCAAAGAAAAAGCATCTAAAAAACAAAAAGACGATTTTCGCCTGCACTGTATGATGGATGAAATTGGGAAATTACATCCAAACAACGTAAAAGGAATTTTGAAATTTGCCAACGATAGAAATATTTTGCTTATCAACAGCTCACCTACCTCACTCAACGCAACAGATTATCGGTATACCTATCTTTTATCAAAGAATAATATGAATATAACAAGCGTGAAGCGTTTGGTGAAAAAAATAACAAAGTTAGAAGCACAATCAAACGCGTAATGAAAATTCCCGTACACATAGCAGAAAAATTATTACAACTATCACAAGGTGGAATAATACCCTCAGGCAAGGCTAAACACACATTAATTGATGTATTGGTGGCAGAAAGGATTATTGAAAGAAGTGGAAGGATTCAAAAAAAGCTTTCCCTCACAAACAAAAAAACATTAGACCTTTTTTTACAAAACAAGTATGGAATAAATGACCTAAAAAAATACATTGAAGTCAGTCAAAAAGAAGATGTACAACGGAATGAACTAGTTTCCGTTTCTTCTGATTCAAAAACTAGGCAAGTCAGAACATTCAAGGGTTTTTTGGTAAATGGTTTTACACCTGTTCAATCAATACTAAACAACAAGCCAACAACATTAAATTTTGCTGACGGAGTTTTTCAATTCATATATGACTTTGAAAACTTTATTCCGAAATCAACGGTAACGATTGTTGGAATTGAAAACCCAGAAAACTTCCGTTACATAGAAAAACAAAAACATCTTTTTAAAAACATTCAACCACTTTTTGTAAGTCGTTATCCACAAAATCAAAGTAAAGATTTAATCAAATGGCTTCAATCCATTCCTAACCAATATATGCACTTTGGAGATTTTGATTTTGCAGGAATTGGAATTTATATGAATGAGTTTAAAAAACATCTTGATGAAAAAGCGGTATTCTTTGTACCAAATAAAATTGAAGAACTTATTAGGCTAAATGGTAATAGAAGTCTGTACAATGAACAAAAAATTAATTTCAAAGTGGAGTTGATAAATGAAGGTAATCTACTGAATTTAATCGAAATGATTCATAAATACAAGAAAGGATTGGAACAGGAATTACTAATTAAAAAAGCATAATGGATTTTAAAACACTATCTGCATCAGGAAACATTGCTTTTTATAATAGTTGTGAAGTAACTGAAATATTCTTATACAGAAAAAGCGATAAGGCTATTTTCAATTTTTTTACACTAGCTGTTTTTGAAGAAAAAGCCTATAACGGGCTAAATAAAATCTTTTTAGGAGATAGAATTTCTGTTAATGATGATTTTAGTATAGGAATTCAAAGATATTGGCTCTCAGTAACAGAAGCCGAGATAAGATTTGATATTCTTAAAAATCAAAATAAATGGAGTGCAAATAGTACTATTTACTCTCAATTTCCACAACTTAAATACCTTCCAAAGCAATATATACCTTCCGTTGAAGGTAATCGAATTAACCATATTTTGAAGAACAACTATCATAATGGTTCATATTCTATTGAGTTCTTTGATGAAAGTAAATCCAACTTTGAATTCCTTCTCAAAATTGAAGCATTAAGTAAGTTTAATGATATTTGCGAAAAGATAAAAATGCAAGTTCCTATAGACCTATCAGTTGTTCGAGATAGAATTGGGAACTTTATATTTCAATTTCCTGTAAATATAATTGAAGCTCATTCTAAAGCTCTTTCTACTTGGGATGGCGTTGATATGAGCTTTTCTTGGCATAACTCCATTTCTCTCCCTCCAGATTGTCTATTGCAAGTTGAATCGACATTGGATAAAAATTATATGGGTTCTGTAATTGAAGAGTATAACCAAACTCCCACCCAAAAAATTATTATAGGAAATCTTGACCAAATAAATCATATAAAAGTTTGGAGGAAAGAGCCGAGTTTGATTCTAACAACTTTTAGTGGTTCGTATATTCGGGAGTTCATTTCAACAATTGGAATTGTTAGCCCTGAGCCAAGACTTTTTGAAGTTGAGGGTGAAATGCAAAAAGTAGATATTTCAAGTAGTGATAAAAGAACGAGAGGAAAAACAGATGCAAGTTACACTACATACATTAATAACAACCTTTATGATGCAGAAAAAAAGCAATTAGAAAAAAGACTAGCCTTCAAACAATACAAAAATTTCATTTCTGATGTTGCCTTAGACGATATAAGAAAATTAATTGGAGAAAAAGATAAAAATGGTGTGTATTTGTGGGATCCTTATTTGTCATCTTTGGACATCTTAAAAACGCTCTATTATTCTAAGACTGCAAATGTGAAAATAAGAGCAATTGGTGCGTTTAATAAAGATGTAAGAAGAATTTATGAAACGGAAAATGAAGATGAAAATCCCGTTGAGTTCTTGGAAAAGCTTAAAGAATACATAAATAAGAATAAATGTATACTTGAGAATCCCAACCATAACAATTACGGATTGAATCTTGAGTTTCGAATCCAACATTCCAGCTTCGGTTGGGCTTTTCACGACCGATTTCTCATCTTCCCAAGCAGTAAATTAAGAAGGTCGCAAGTATACTCCTTAGGTACATCAATTAATTCTTATGGCAACAACCATCATATTTTACAGGAGGTTTCACATCCCCAACCGGTTGTAGATGCATTTAATGAATTGTGGGAAAAATTAAATCATCCTGAATGTTTAGTATGGAAACACTCGAAATAATCAGATCACAAGCAATAACTCAAAGCTATAATTCTTCTATTCACAAAGAATTAAACAGTATTTTACTAAAGCTTGAATCAAAAACTCTTGAAGAATTTCTTAATGGCGAAAAGAGCGAAGAAATTCGAGCCATAGATAATGAAATACGCAATATTGTAACTTCAAATGTTCATTCTATTCGAAATGAAAGTGAAGATAAAATTGCCATAGTTGCACAAATTATTTTTACTGTTAAAGAATATCTTCAAAAAGGAATTTCAAGTGGGGATGTTAGAGCTATACTAATATTTTTAGGAGTAAACTGTTATTTGAAAATTGAAATTGACAAACTACTTTCTGAGGATGAATTAGAAGAAATTCATACAAAAATAGTATCTGAAAAAATCATTAAAATATTAAAAAATATCAATTTGACAACTCAAGCTTTACCTGATGCTCCATATCATGAAAAAGAAATGATGAAAGAATCTTTAGAGGGTTTTGCTGATAATAATATTGCTAAAACATATATATTGGTTGAAGCCATAGAAAGAGGTGGCAGAGGTTTTCATTTTAACTTTTTATTGGAGAACTTGCTGTCTTTTTTATACAAGATAAATTTTACCTTTTTTATTAAAGCATTATCTTTTTTAGAGAATCCGAGCGAATTTGTCTTTTACCTTCAAAGTTTCAAAAAAGAAGAGCTTCTAAAAATTGCAAATGAATCTACAATTTCTAACAAATGGCTAAACTTTGAACTTATTAGGCAAATTATAAAAAAAGAGAGTAAGGAAAGTTATGAAGAATTAGAAACAGAATCAATTAAAGCTGTTTTAGGTAGAATTAAATATAGCGACTTTGGTTTCCTGAAACAAACAGTAAAGTACTTTCACAGAAGTAAACTTTTTAATGCATCACTGGGTGCTTTTTTGGTATCGATTGAAGAATCTAAAATTGAGGAAATCATATCTGAATGTTTTACCATTGATACATATTCCTTTAATTTAGAAGCAAGAGATACTTTTAGAGAGCAATTTGTTGAACTTGCTTCTGATGACCAATTTAACTTCCTTCATACTTTGATTTTTAATAAATGGAAGCTTTACTTTAATGAAATACACACAACAGAAGAGTTTTATCAAAATGGATTATTAATTACTGACTTTGCAAATTTTATAGTTTACTATCACACCAATTTAACTGATGACAATACATTAGTTTTAATGATTGATGAATTAATCGAAAAAGTAAGATTTATTGACTCTGAATGGTCGTGTTCATCGTCCCAACAAATAACCAAGTTTCATCTATATCATTCGGAATTGTTTTTACTAACATTTGCTTACAGAAATAAAAAATTAAGTGTGCTTCAACTATTAGAAAGATATGAAGAACTCATTAACAACAGAATTCATCTTTCACGATATGTTTCAGAGGAAACAAGAAACCTTTTTAATCAAGGAAGACAAAATATTGATTGGATTAATAAATATGCAGTTTAAACCATCCCTATTTGCAAGCACATTGCCAAAGCCGCACAAACCATTACGCAAATCAAAGCTTTGTCAAAGAGCTTGCAAAGCCATCTAAATAAAATTGTTTTAAAAAATTCCACCCCTTTTGAAAAATAAAAAAAGCCACGCACTAGCCCAGACAAAATGACAATAATGCAAATGGACAATTATACGGAAAATCAACATAGATAATGGTTTACAGACACGATGGACAAAGAACACCAGCTGCCAACACTGTATAAGAGCAATAGCGGGTAAAGTGGTAAATTTGAGGTTCGTGTAATTAATAAACTTTGGTAGTAACCGGATAGGTAATCACCTTGAAATCCTCTACTGCTCTTATACTTGTACGTTAGCAAGCATTATATGAAAC
>DIAJ01000003.1:225360-228131 GCA_002415785.1 Flavobacteriales bacterium UBA5081 | reverse complement strand
AAGTTTTAGTCATGATCCGAAATAGTTCACAAGGTAGTATTTACGTTGATAATTTAAGTATAGTTTCTATTAACTCATCATTTGATGCTGGTTCTGACATTTTGTTGAATGTTTGTGATTCTGCAGTAATAGGGCCTTCTTGTGTGCTTCCAGGAGCAACTTATTCGTGGACTCCTATAAATGGGTTAAGTAATCCAAATGTGCCTAATCCATTAATTGGTGGAGCAAATTCGGGTATTTATACTTTATCTATGACTACTGCTTGTTCTACTTATACTGACCAGGTAAGTGTAAATTTAAATGTTGATGAAGTAATCCCCGACGGACAAACAAGTACATGGTTGCAAAGTCTTCATGGATCATCTCATAATCCTGAGAAGATTAGTGGAAAGAATTTTTTAGTAGAAGGTGAGTTTATTATTAATAGTGTAGTGGAAATGGCTTGGTGTGAGCTTATTATGGCTGAAGGAGCTAAAATAACGATAGCAGGAGGTGGGAAATTATATTTTCATGGAGGTAACCCAACTACAAGGGCAATGATCCGACCTTGTCAACCTGACAAATTTTGGGATGGCATTTATGTGTCCGGTTCAGCTGGTGGTCATGCTGATTTTGGAGCTCATACTGTAATACGCAACTCAATTAATGGGATTGTATTTGAAGATGGCAGTTTTGGGCATGTTGGCAATGTTAAGTTTGTAAACAACGGGACATCGGTGACTTTTAAAAATTATTCTACAATGTATCCTCATCCAAATAGAATAAATTATTGGCCATTGGATGTTACAAGTTGTGAGTTTTCTGCCAATAGTTATTTTACTGATGAATTTGGATATTTACCTACTTATGCTGTAAAAGTTATCAACTATAATTTGGGCTTCAATGACAGTTATAAGGTACCTTTAATAAAGTGGAACACTTTTAACGGAACCGGAGGTGGTTTATACATCGAAAATTCAAATGTGAAAGTTCAGTCAAACGGTTTTCATGGATTTTATAAAACAGGCCCTAACTTACCCGGCAACCCTAGTAGGTCTGATCTGGCCATTAGGGTTAAAGGGAGTCAAACAGTTAGCGGGAGTAAGGGGTTAACGATAAACAGTAACACCTTTAACAATTGCTATTTTGGAATTGAGACAGAGGATCATTTTTTCTATGAGATAAGAAACAATACATTTAATGGCACGCTATCTTCAGAGATTGGAGCCGGCTCACGAGCTATAAAAATGTCTTCTAACTATGCTTTTGATTTATTCGGGAATACTATTGAAGATAACACTGTTAAAGATTACAATAAAGGCTTTGAATTTTACACTATGCGACGACTTAATGTAAATAATAATGAATTTGATATGGAGGAGCAGCTTGATACGACTACATACAATCGAAGAACAAATGCTATTAGTAAAGCAATTTACCTTAATAATTTTGACTTACCCAGCGTTTTTAACAATTCACAGCTTCTACAAATTAACGATAATATTATTGAGCATAGCAAAGTGGGAATAGAGGTTGCTTTCTCTGAAGTGCGAATTAGAAGAAACGCTGTATTAAATATGAATGACAATATGAGTAGTACCTGTGATGGCCCTTTTTCTTGTACACCGCCAAGTCCTTTTGGTATCCGCTCCGTAAATAGTATATCCTTTATTGAGGAAAATGAGATTTCAAATGAACTCAATTTATATTCGAATAATATGCCATATAATTCAACTGATTTAGTGGGCATATCATCGGAAAATTCTTCAAGTCCAACAAATTTAATGTCCTTGATTAACTGTAATAAAATTGAAAATATGGGAATTGGAATGCGGTTTGTTGGCAGCCATAGTGCAAGTACAGTTGTTGAAAAAAATGACTTAGTAGCCCATTTTCATTATGGGTTTGTACTAAAAAATAATGGGTTTATTGGTAATGTAGGCAGCGACGGAGTAGCAGCAGATAATCGTTGGATGAACGGCTATTACGCCGGAAGTCATACTTTTGCTGATAATTCCAATGGGGCACTATGTACTTTGTTTGTACAGGGAGGAAGTCCTTATGAGCCACCAATTTTAATTCAGCATCAAAATAATGGTGTTCCCATTGTCAAGGATCAATTTGGAAATTCACCCAGTAGTAGGAGTTGTACCACTCCCTTGTTTCAAGAAAATTCAAAACCCAAACAACCTCAGCAGAATGTTTCAAAATCTGGTGGAAGCTCTTTAAATTGGGGGCAACAGATTAAAAAAGGAAAAATGCCTTATATGGTACACGCAGCAGACAGCGCCTTAATGCTGGACCGGCAGTTGTTGTATTACCATTTAAGTAAAGATACCGCTTTGCTAAATAATAATAAATGGAAGTCTTTTGCTGATAGTATGAAGTTAACACCAATGGGGCGGAGTATGAGACAAAGTCAGAGCAGCCGAAGTGCCATCAATAATTTTGAAGCTAACTTAATTAGTATTGATTCCATTGCAACTAAAATTGATAATAAAGACACTTTGAGCCGGACTGACTCTTTGGAGTTAAGAAGAGTAGCCGACTTATGCCCTTATTACGATGGAATTGCCGTTTACAAAGCGCGTTATTTACTTCATAAATTAAATTTAACTGTTGTGCTAAACGATTGCGAACGCACTCAGGTAGATACTTTACAAAAGTACATTAGGCTCAAGAGTGTTAAAGACACGAGTGAAGTGTCGTTTAGCCTTTATCCAAACCCTTCTCAGGAGTGGGTAACTGTGGAATATACGGTTGAAGAGAATCAGGAAATATTTTTTGAATTG
>DIAJ01000003.1:135180-225285 GCA_002415785.1 Flavobacteriales bacterium UBA5081 | reverse complement strand
GAAATATTTTTTGAATTGTATGATGTATTGGGCAAGCGCCACTTTAAAGAACAGATGAAAAATGCAAAGAATCACCGCTTTAATTTGGAGGGCATGCATCAAGGAATGTATTTTTATCGTCTTGTGAATAATGAGAATATTTTAGAAAGCGGGAAATTATTGATTCGAAAATGAGAATATTAATAACCATATTATTGATTAAATTCTGTGCTTGTTCCCTACAAGCACAGAATTTAATTCCCAATCCGAGTTTTGAAGATACTGTTCAATTGAATTTTGATTTAACTTTCCCAAGAGATTGGAATACCCCTTCTGGCTTAGGAGTGGAGCACTATAACCCTTATACTATCCAACTATGGCAAGTACCTAGAAATTTTATGGGATTTCAATATGCAAGATCTGGAAATGCTTATATTGGTTTAAATATTTATTCGCTCAATAATTCAAGTGCAAGAAGAATAAGGGATTATATTCAAACAAAAATTAAACGAAAACTTATATTAGATAGTACCTATTGTTTTCAAATATATGTATCCTTAGCGGACTCTATACGATACGCTTCTAAATCTCAATTAGGAGTATATTTTTCAAATAGCGCAATTGGTTCTAATAGTAATTATCATTTACCTTATACTCCACAGATAATAGTCTCACCGCATGTTTACATTATTGATAAAGAGGAATGGTTGAGGTTCGACTTTGAATATACGGCTAGTGGTGGGGAAGAATACATTACCCTTGGCAATTTTAATGATACCATAGGGATTGATACTCTTTTTGTGGAAGGAGGAGATGATCCAAGTTATGAAGCTACATATTACTACATAGACGATGTATTTCTCGGCCATTGCGATAGTTTGCCGGATACGACCATAGGTCTTTATGAAAATGTGCTTAAAAGCAAGCTTAAACTTTACCCTAATCCTGTTGGAGAGCAATTTTATTTGGAGTATAGCGGTCAAGAACAATTGCAATTTCAGTTGTATAATTTAATGGGGCAAAAGGTAGAAGCAGCAGTTCAGCAAGAAGGAAATAGCTATCGTTTTTCAAGCGGGCATTTGCCCAAAGGGGTTTATTTGTTGAGGATTGTAGGGAGGGAAGGAAGAGCGGCTTTTCGATTATTAAGAGAATAAATAAAATTAAAGCGTGATGAAAAAATTGATTGGTATTTTAATGGGATGTTTTTTTCTAGTTCCAATGATCTCTCAAGCCCAATGGGAAACATTTGAGTACTATCCTAGAATTGAGGCACTAACTTTTCCAGCAACCGGTTTTGGGATGGCTGCTTGTGAAGGATATTTGAATCACAATGATTCTACATTTTCAACAGATTCATCGGCTATTATTACCCTAACTGATAGTGGGAGCACATGGAACTATTCACTTGTGTTGCCTTCAGTTTTTTTTACAGATATTCAACATACTGATCTTTCTACTTTTTTTGCAGTTGGGTATAATGACACCAATGATATCGGGGTATTTGCCAGTACAATCGATGCCGGAAACAATTGGGATACAACTTTACTAAATGCAGCATTGTTCGGACTTTCTTTTCCATCCGATTCAGTTGGGTATCTTCTAACCAATGATACTTTTCTTTATAAAACCATAGACTCCGGGAAAACATGGGCACAATTGCCACACAATATGATTGATTCGGCTATTCCACCAATTAATTCCTTTTTTATACATCAGAAAATACACTTTATTGATGACACAATCGGCTTTGTCATTTTAAACGAAAAGTTTTTTAAAACCATTGACGGTGGCCTTAGTTGGTCATTAACTAACCCAATACAATTGCCCTCTGTAGTAGATTTTGCGTTTATAAAGAATGATTCGATCGGGTATTTGGTTAGTGAAGATTTTTATTCGATAAAGATTCATAAGAGTGCTGATATGGGTGATAATTGGACTGTAATTGACAGTCTAACTAGTGCAATGAGAGCTCATACTATATCTTTTCCGCATAGAGATACCGGTTATATCGGCGGTTTTTATATGGTATACAAGACAGTAGACGGGGGGAATAGTTGGCAGAAACAGTTCTCTTCATCGCCCTGGAGTTCTTTTTATGATTGGGTAGCAGACATTTATTGTGTGAGCCCACAAGAGTGCTTTGCAGGAGGAATGGGGTGGTTTTCGAGAACCTTTAACGGAGGCGATACGGTCTTAACAAATATTGGAGAATTAAACCAATTGAGAAAGAAACTATCGGTTTATCCCAGTCCAACAAGCGGAATGGTATATCTTAAAACTACCGAAAAACTTCAAAGCATTGAAGTCTTTAACCTTCAAGGGCAAAAAGTGCAGGAAATTAATCCAATTGAAAGAATTTGGGAGTTGCCACAGCAAAGTGGGTTTTATTTGATTCGAATTCAAGATGAAGAGGGAAATGTTTATACGGAGAAAATCATTAAAAATTAAAGTCTAGTCTGTCAACTTTTCAAAGGCATACAGCTCTTAATAAGGGCTCAACAAGCTTGAGAATAATTAACTTTCAAGGCTGCAATATAATTTCGATATTTGCAGGCAATTTTAACTAAAGTCCTTTGCACGGTGATTAAGTCCGTGATGCAATCAATATGTGGGGAGTATTTTCAAGTTTTGTGCTGCGTCAGCGCTATTTTATCATTAGTATACTTGTTTTAGCTACGGTATTTTTTGGCTACCATGCACGCAATGTAAAAATGAGCTATGAAATGGCTCAGGTACTTCCATCAACAGATTCTACGCTGCAAGTTTTCGAAAAATTTAAAAATAAGTTTGGACAAGAAGGCAGTTTGATGGTTATTGGAGTGCAGGATTCCAATTTATACGAGCTTGACCATTTCAATCTTTGGCTTCAACTTTCCGAAGACTTAAAAAAAGTGGAAGGGATTGATGAAGTTGTTTCTGTAGCCACCCTATTTACCTTAGAGAAAAATACCGAGGAGAGAAAGTTTGTTCCTCAAAAGTTATTTGATCAACATCCGAAAAGTCAGGCTGAATTAGATTCTTTGTTAACAGAAATGTACAAGCTTAAGTTTTTTGAGGGTTTTGTGTTTAGCAATGATCACCAATCAACTTTGATGGCACTTACCTTAGATAAAAAGCTCTTAGATTCCAAAGATCGGGGAGTGCTGATGGATGAGTTGCTTAGCAATGTTCATCGCTTTGAAAAAGAGAGTGGTTTAGAGGTGCATTATTCCGGCTTGCCTTATATACGAGCAAATAATACGACTAAAGTCAGTGAAGAGATTAAGCTCTTTATTTTATTGGCCATTTTGGTTACGGCAACTATTCTCTTGTTGTTCTTTAGAGCATTTAAGCCCATGCTTTTCTCAATGATTGTCGTTTTGGTTGGCGTGATTTGGGCGATTGGAATTCAAGTGCTTTTCGATTTTGAAATCACTATCTTAACAGCACTAATTCCACCATTAATTATTGTAATCGGTATTCCTAATTGCATTTTTATTCTGAATAAATACCATCAGGAATACAAACGACATGGCAACCAAATTTTAGCTTTAATTCGGGTTATAAAGAAAATCGGGAATGCTATTTTCTTAACCAATACGACTACTTCCTTGGGTTTTGGAACATTTATTTTCACCGATAGCAGTGTTTTAGTTGAGTTTGGAATTGTGGCGACCTTTGGAATTGCATCTGTGTTTTTAATTTCCATTACGCTTTTACCAATTATTCTTAGCTTTCAAAAGCCACCCAAAGAAAGACATACAAAACACTTGGAAAGACAGTGGGTACATCATGTTGTGAACCAGTTGGTAAAAATGGTTACTCAACACAGAAAATGGGTCTATATTGTATCTATTTTAGTGATAGGATGGGCGATTTATGGAGCCTCGTTGGTAAAAACTACCGGTAACATTGCAGATGATTTACCTCGTCACGACCCGGTTTATAAAGATTTAAAGTTTTTCGAAACCAACTTTAATGGCGTTTTGCCTTTTGAGGTCACTATTGACACTAAAAAGAAAGGTGGAGCAACACGTCTGCACAATTTGGAGAAAATCCAAGAGTTACAAGACGTATTAGCAGAATATCCGGAGTTCTCTAAACCGCTTTCTATTGTTGAAGGCTTAAAATTCGCCAAACAATCCTACTATGGAGGAAATCCTTCTCGCTATGATTTATTTAATCGACAAGAGCAGAGTTTTATTGCACCATATTTAACTTCAGGCGATGCTGCAGCTGAAAATATGCTTAAATCTTATCTAGATTCCAATAAGCAAATTACGAGAGTTACTGCTCAAATTGCCGATGTTGGTTCGGGTCGGATGGAGGTGATTATTGGAGATTTAAAACACCGAATTGACTCCATTTTTCCGACAGATAAGTACGATGTGCACTACACTGGAACCTCCGTGGTTTGGTTAAAAGGAACAGACTACTTGGTTAAAAATCTCTTTTTAAGCTTAGGGATAGCCGTAGTGTTGATTGCTTTAATTATGGCATTTTTATTCTCCTCTTTAAGAATGGTGTTTGTGAGTTTAATTCCCAACTTAATTCCATTAGTATTTACTGCCGCAGTAATGGGCTATTTTGGAATATCCATTAAACCTTCTACCATTTTGGTTTTTAGCATTGCCTTTGGAATTTCAGTAGATGATACCATTCATTATTTGGCAAAGTACCGCCAAGAGTTAAAGGTTCATTCATTAAACTTGCGTGAAGCTTGTATTTTGGCACTTAGAGAAACCGGAGTGAGTATGATTTATACTTCCATTGTTTTATTTTTTGGTTTTGGAGTATTTACAGCATCAGAGTTTGGTGGCACCTTAGCTTTAGGTCTGTTGGTGTCCATTACATTACTTGTCGCCATGGCATCTAACTTAATTTTGCTGCCTTCATTAATCCTTTCTTTCGATAGCTGGCTAACCACCAAAGCTTTTAAAAAGGAGTCTTTACTTGAACTGGTAGACGAAGAGGATGATATTGAGCTGGAAGAATTGTATGTAAAAGGCAAAGAAAAGCCATAGTTTTATTAATTTCGACATCTAAGTAATTAATTCATCGAAATCTTAAACACATGAAGGGAATTATACTTGCCGGCGGTTCAGGAACCAGACTGCACCCATTAACCATTGCAGTGAGCAAGCAATTAATGCCGGTTTACGATAAGCCGATGATTTATTATCCTTTGTCGGTTTTAATGAATGCAGGAATTCGCGAAATTCTAATTATTACGACTCCTTATGATCGTTCAAGTTTTCAAAAACTGTTAGGCGACGGGGCTCAGTTTGGCTGTAATTTTCAATATGCAGTACAAGAAGAACCAAATGGTTTAGCTCAGGCCTTTGTAATTGGAGAAGAATTTATTGGAAACGATAAAGTGGCACTTATCTTAGGAGATAATATTTTTTATGGAACCGGAATGGCTGAGCTTTTACAAGCCAATAATGACCCCGATGGTGGAATTGTTTACGCTTATCATGTTAGCGACCCAAATCGCTACGGTGTGGTTGAGTTTGATGAAAATCAAAAAGCCATTTCCATTGAAGAAAAACCCGAAACTCCAAAGTCTAACTTTGCTGTGCCTGGCTTGTACTTTTACGACAATGAGGTGATTGAAATTGCTAAAGGGCTCAAGCCAAGTGCTCGTGGAGAATACGAAATTACCGATGTGAATAAAGAATATTTAAAGAGAGGAAAGCTTCAGGTTGCTATTTTAGATCGAGGAACTGCATGGTTAGATACCGGTACTTTTGCTTCTTTAATGCAAGCCTCTCAGTTTGTTGAGGTAATTGAAGAACGTCAAGGATTAAAAATTGGTTGTTTGGAAGAAGTGGCTTACCGAATGGGCTATATCGATAAAGCCCAATTGAAAAAACTAGCAGAACCGCTACTCAAAAGTGGTTATGGAACTTATTTAATGAACATTATTTAAATTGGGAAATAGAAGTATATTAGTAACCGGTGGCGCAGGTTTTATTGGAAGTGCACTCTTGAAAAAACTGGCGGAAAATCCACAAAATGAATTAGTGGCAGTTGATAATTTGTTGACCGGTAGCCAAAGTCGATTAAAAAAGACAGACAACATTCGATTTATAAAAGCCGATGTAAATAATTACATGGAAATTGCCAGTATTTTTCATCGCTTTCGCTTTGATTATGTTTTTCATTATGCTGCAGTTGTAGGAGTGAAGCGAACTTTAGAGAATCCGGTTTTGGTTTTGGAAGATTTAAGCGGAATCAAAAACATTCTCAACCTTTGTAAAAATACCGGTGTAAAACGAATCTTTTTCTCTTCCTCCTCAGAGGTTTATGGCGAACCGGTAGAGCTCCCTCAGAACGAACATACTACGCCATTAAATTCTCGTTTACCTTACGCTATTGTGAAAAATGTTGGTGAGGCTTTTCTAAAATCATATCAGCAAGAATTTGGTTTGAATTATACCGTTTTTCGCTTTTTTAATACCTACGGACCACTGCAAAGCAAAGACTTTGTGGTAAGTAAGTTTATCGCGGCTGCATTAAAAAATCAAGACATTACCATTTATGGAGATGGTAGTCAAAGTAGAACATTTTGCTATGTCGACGATAATGTAGATGCTTGCGTAAGTGCTTTTGAGCAGGACAGATACATTAACGATGTTGTTAATATCGGATCTGATAAAGAATATAGCGTGCTTGAGTTGGCAGAAAATATTATTGAGGTTTCAAACTCAAAGTCAAAAATTACTTTTCTGCCTCCTTTAGAAGAAGGCGATATGAGCCGCCGATTACCGGATACCGCTAAAATGCTGAAATTACTGAATAGAGAACCTATTAGTTTAAAAGAAGGTTTAAAGCAAATTTTAGAAAACACTTCATTTATTGTTGATTAGAAATGCAGAATTGGAAAGCTTTAGCTGAAAAAGTAGAGTTGGCTTTAAGGGAAAATGCCATTAATGGTGAGCCCAAAGAACTTTACGAGCCGATTGATTATAGCCTAAAAATGGGTGGTAAGCGCATCCGTCCTACCTTGGTGTTAATGGCCGGAGACTTGTTTGGCAAGCAAGCAGAGGAGCTTTTGCATTTAGCGCTGGCAGTTGAAGTTTTTCACAATTTTACTTTATTGCATGATGATATAATGGATGAAGCTCCACTTAGAAGGGGAAAAGATACTGTTCATAAGAAGTGGGGAAGAGACATTGCCATTCTCTCAGGCGATGTGATGATGGTGAAAGCTTATGAGTTTTTAGCTCAGTCTGATGCAGAAATATTGCCACAGTTGTTATCCCTTTTTAATCAAACCGCCATTGAAGTTTGCGAAGGACAGCAAATGGATATGAATTTTGAAGAGCAAACGGAGGTGAGCATAACAGCTTATATTAGAATGATTGAATTAAAGACTGCAGTGCTTTTAGCAGCCGCCTTAAAAATGGGCGCAATTGCTTCCGGTGCTTCAGCTTCTGATGCTGATTCAATCTACGACTTTGGAAGAAATATTGGCATCGCTTTCCAAATACAAGATGATTTTTTAGATGCTTACGCCGACCCTGAAAAGTTTGGAAAGCAGGTGGGAGGTGATATTTTACAGAACAAAAAAACTTATTTACTACTCACAGCTATTCAAGAAGCCAACGAAAATCAAACAGAAAGGCTAAATGACTTGTTGAGCAATAATTCAGATAGTCAAAGCAAAATTGAGCAAATGATAGCGCTTTACGATGAACTGAATGTTCCTCAATTAACCCAAAACGCCATGCAAGATTACTTCGAAAAAGGCATACAATCTTTAGAAAAAATTAATGTGAGCTCCGAGGCGAAAAATGAACTAATCGACCTAGTAAAGATGCTGATGTGGAGGGATGTGTAATTAACTATAAATCTCACTCAAGGCTTCATCTAACTTTACATACTTAAACTCAAAGCCTTTATCTTGAATTTTTTGTGAGTCTACTCGGCTGCCTTCCAGCACTAAAAGTGCACGACTGCCTAAAATTATTCTCATTATAAAGACCGGTACATTTGGTAACCATAATGGTTTTTTAAGCGCTTTGGCAACAGCTTTTGTAAAGGTTTTATTGTCAACTTGGTTTTTTGCTGGTGCTGCAGCATTATACGCTCCTTCTAGCTTATGTTCCATGGTGTAAATAAAAATACGACAAAGATCTTCGATGTGAATCCAAGGCATGTATTGTTTGCCGCTACCCAAAGCAGCACCAAATCCCATTTTAATAGGTTTTGCCATTTCCTTCAAAGCACCGCCTTTTTCGGTCATCACCAAGCCTATTCTAATTTTAGCAGTGGGAATCTGTAAATTTTTAATTTGGTCAACAGCATTTTCCCAGGCTACACAAGTGTCGGCTAGAAAGTCATCTCCCGGAGCATCGGACTCTTTAAAAATATGTTCACCGCTCACAAAGCCGTAATAGCCAACTGCTGACGCTGAAACAAATGACTTCGGCTTTTTTTCATTTTTAGAAATAGCCATTTTTAATAATTCAGCACTCTTGGTGCGGCTTTCCAGAATTACTTTTTTTCGCGCCTCTGTCCATGCTTCGTCCACAATGCCCGCACCTGCTAAATGGATAATATGTTCGTAGTCGGCTATTTCATCAGCTTTCAATTGCATTTTATCAACATCCCAAACAATTGTCTTTATCTGATCGGAAATGCTCTTTTTACTTCTGCTTAAATGAGCAACTTCATAACCTTTTTTGATGAGCATCTCGCTTAGCTTTTTACCAACTAAGCCACTTCCCCCGCTTATTAATACTTTCTTCTTCATTTGATTAATTTATGTTTGGTTTGTATCTTCGTTATAACTATACGAAACAACAAACTCACTTTAAAGTTTCTACTTTCATTAGCTTTGTAGTTATGAATGTACTTCAAAAAAGCGAGATAGAAAAATACTATCAAAAAGTTGAAATTGTTCAAGAAACGGCTCAACAAATCATAAAAGACTTTGCCCTTTTTGATGAGAAAATTACTTTTTCCGGCAATGCGGAAACTGCCTATCAAGAACTTTTTGATCAAATTTATCCCATCATAAAACGCTTGTTGAATTTAGATTCATCTCGCTTTTTTGCCATGCTTTACGCCATAGATGTGGATGAACGAAAAGTGAAGTCACTTCTATTTGGGGAGCATGAGTTTTCGACAGAAGAAGAAATTTGTAAGCTGATTATTGAACGAGAATTGATTAAAGTTGTTTATAGAAAACAATGGAGTCAAAGCGGCAAATGAGCACATAAAGCGTTGACCTAATCCATTTGATTTGATTAATTTTGTCACGTGATATCGCACATATAACTTTTTATGGATAAGTTTTCATATCTGAGCAACGCGGACGTCTCCGCAGTTGAAGATCTCTACCAACAATTTCTCAAAGACCCTAAGTCTGTTGAAGAAGGCTGGGCTAAATTTTTCGAAGGATTTGAATTTGCAAGAGCTAATTATGCAGAAGCTGAACAAACTTCTGCCGGTTCAAAAGCTGTTTTCGAGTCTGCAGTTGGCTTCGACAAGGAGTTTAAAGTTCTGAACTTGATTAACGGTTACCGCACCAGAGGGCATTTGTTTACAAAAACAAACCCGGTACGTGAACGCAGAAAGTATTCGCCAACTTTAGCCATCGAAAATTTTGGTTTGAGTGAATCGGACTTGTCTCAAAAGTTTCAAGCAGGTAAAGAAGTTGGGCTTGGAGAAGCTACTTTAAAAGAGATTGTGGAGCACTTAGAGGCTACTTATTGTCAGTCTATTGGAGTAGAATACCGCTACATTCGAAAGCCGGAAAAAGTACAGTGGCTGCAAGATCAGCTGGAAGGCACCAAAAATCGCTCTGAGTTTAGCAATGAAGAAAAGAAGCACATGCTTCATAAATTGAACCAGGCAGTCGTTTTTGAGCAGTTTTTGCACAAAAAGTTTGTTGGTCAAAAACGCTTTTCGCTAGAAGGTGGTGAGTCATTAATTCCCGCACTAGATGCCGTTATTGAAAAAGGCGCTACCATGGGAATTCAAGAATTCGTAGTAGGTATGGCGCATAGAGGACGATTAAATGTTCTTGCCAATATCTTCAACAAAACTTACGACAATATTTTTAGCGAATTTGAAGGAAAGGAATACGAAGATAATTTATTTGATGGTGATGTTAAATATCACCTAGGATATTCTTGCGACATTAAAACAGATTCAGGAAAAGACGTTAAGTTAACGCTTTCTCCAAACCCTTCGCATTTAGAGGCGGTTGATCCTGTTGTAGAGGGAATCTCTAGAGCAAAAATTGATAATTACTTAGAATCTGAAGATAAAATAGCTCCTATTTTAATTCATGGTGATGCTTCAATCGCCGGACAAGGAGTCGTTTATGAGGTGATTCAAATGGCCGGATTAGAAGGCTACCGAGCCGGGGGAACCATTCATATTGTCATTAATAACCAAATTGGTTTTACAACTAACTATTTAGATGGCCGCTCAAGTACTTATTGTACGGATGTTGGAAAAGTGACTTTAAGCCCTGTTTTTCATGTTAATGGCGATGATGTAGAAGCTGTAGTTCACACCATGAAATTGGCTTTGGAATATCGTCAGAAGTATAAGAAAGATGTATTTGTTGACTTGTTGTGTTACCGAAAATATGGTCATAATGAAGGAGATGAGCCGAAATTTACACAGCCGATTTTATACAAAGCTATTTCTAAACATAAAAACCCAAGGGAGCTTTATTTGGATACTTTGGTAGAGCAAGAAGTGATTACTAAAGATGAGGCAAAAGGGATGTTGAAGGATTTTAACGATATGCTTCAAGATCGTTTACAAGATTCAAAACAAATTGAAAAAGCTTCCATTACTCACTTTTTAGAAAAAACTTGGAAAGATGTTCGCTCATCAACTTTGGAGGATTTTGAAGAATCTACTGCAACCGGTTATGAGGCAAAAAGATTAAAAGAAATTGCTGAAAAAATAACTGACTTAGATGAAAATAAATCATTCTTTAAAAAATCGCGCAAGCTGATTGAAGACCGTCGTAAGATGGTTGACAAAGATGAGCTGGATTGGGGAATGGGTGAGTTGTTGGCTTATGCAACTTTGCTCGATGAAGGATTCCCTGTTCGCATAAGTGGGCAAGATGTTGAGCGAGGAACTTTCTCTCATCGCCATGCAGTATTAAAAGTAGAAGATACTGAAGAGGAATATGTTCCTTTAGCTAATATTTCTGATAAACAAGCGAAATTTAGTATTTACAATTCACTTTTATCAGAGTATGGAGTGCTAGGTTTTGAGTATGGTTACTCCATGGCTTCGCCAAATTCTTTAACTATTTGGGAAGCACAATTTGGCGATTTCAACAATGGTGCTCAGATCATTATCGACCAATTTTTGAGCAGTGCAGAAGATAAGTGGAATAGCAAAAGTGGTTTAGTAATGCTACTGCCTCATGGTTATGAAGGTCAGGGTGCAGAGCACTCTAGTGCACGATTGGAGCGTTACTTACAGCTTTGTGCAGATAGAAATATGCAGGTAGCTAATGCAACAACGCCGGCTAATTTTTACCACTTATTGCGCCGACAGTTAAAGCGTGAGTTCAGAACACCATTAATTGTTTTTACACCCAAGAGTTTATTGCGTCATCCGGAGGTGATTTCTTCAATGAAGGAACTCTCAGAAGGAAGATTTCAAGAGATTATCGATGATCAATCGATAACAAAGAAAGATGTTAAAACTGTAGTAGCTTGCAGTGGCAAGTTGTTTTATGAGTTGCGCAAAAAACGCGATGAGGCAGGAATTAAAGACATTGCTTTAGTTAGAATAGAGCAACTTTACCCTTTTCCTCAAAAGCAATTTAACAAACTGTTGGAAAGCTATAAAAATGCTGAAAATTTAGTTTGGGCTCAAGAAGAACCTGAAAATATGGGTGCTTGGACCTTTATTAAAACAACAACTGAGCAAGCGGCAGATTGGCAGCTAGTTTCTCGTCATTCAAGCGCGAGCCCGGCTTCCGGTTCAACAAAAGTATTTGCAAAAAGACAAGAAGCAATTATTGAAAAAGTGATGTCTTATTCGATGGTTGAAGCAAAATAATTAATAAAAAAATTAAAGCACGATAGATAAAAGATCATGGAAGAAGTTAAAGTTCCCAGTCCCGGAGAATCCATTTCAGAAGTTGATTTAGCTTCATGGACTGTTTCTGATGGAGATTATGTTGAAATTGATGACGTAATTGCCGAAATTGATTCAGATAAAGCAACCTTAGAGTTAACGGCTCCAGCAAGTGGAACCATTACCTTAAAAGCTGAGGAAGGTGATACAGTTGAAGTGGGTGCAGTGGTAGCCGAAATTGATACTTCTGCTGAAGCTCCTGCCGGTGGTTCTAAAGATAAAAAAGAGGAAGAGTCTTCTAAAGATTCTAAAAAAGAAGAAAAGAAAGAGGAAAGTAAATCCTCTGATAAAGAAGCATCAAAGTCTGATAGTGAAGATAATTCATCAAAGCATGCTGAGGGGCATCCTTCGCCGGCTGCTCGCAAATTAATGAAGGAGAATAACGTTTCTTCTTCGCAAGTAAAAGGCAGTGGAAAAGGTGGAAGAATTACCAAGCAAGATGTCGTTTCTGCAATGGCTGCCGGAATTCCGGCTGAATCTATCCAAGGTTGGGGAGGTTCGAGAGAGCAAAGTAGAGAGAAAATGTCATCTCTTAGAAGAAAAGTGGCTGAAAGACTGGTTTCTGTAAAGAATGAAACAGCGATGTTGACTACTTTCAATGAGATTGACATGGGCGAAGTAATGGCTTTAAGAAGTCGTTTAAAAGATAAGTTTAAGGAGCATCATGATGTGAATTTAGGATTTATGTCTTTCTTTACTAAAGCGGTAACTGAAGCATTAAATCATTTTCCTGCGGTAAATGCAATGATCGACGGAAATGAAATCGTTTATCATGATTATGCAGATATCGGAATTGCTGTAAGTAGTCCAAAGGGATTAATGGTGCCGGTTGTTCGCAATGCTGAGCAAATGAGTTTAGCTGAAATTGAAGCTGACATTAAACGCTTGGCAATTAAAGCAAGAGACGGTAAGCTTTCGATTGATGAAATGAGCGGAGGTACTTTTACCATCACCAATGGAGGTGTTTTTGGCTCAATGATGAGTACGCCAATTATCAATCCACCACAATCTGCTATTTTGGGAATGCACAACATTGTTGAGCGCCCTGTTGCGATTAATGGCGAGGTGAAAATTCGTCCCATTATGTACGTTGCCTTATCTTACGATCACCGAATAATTGACGGTAAGGAATCGGTTAGCTTCTTGTATAAAATCAAGGAAATGATTGAGAATCCGTCGCGCATTATTTTTGGTGGTAAAGATCCGGAAGAAGTGCTACTAGGGTTGTAATTCAATCATTTTGCGTACCTTTCGAGCGAAAATAGATTGTATAAACACATGAAAAATATAGTTTTTGCTTTATTAATGCTGCTTAGCAGCTTTTCCTTTTCGCAAGAAGGTGAGCTTATTCTTTACGGTAGAGTAGAGAATCAGGGTAAAGTTTTGGGTTACGTTGATTTAGAGATCGTAAAAGACAACGATACAATTATTCAGGTTTCCACTCAAAAAAATGGAGACTATAAAGTGAATTTTGAGTTGGGTTCTGTTTATAACATAGCTTTCAGTAAACCGGGTTACATTAAAAAAACAGTTGATGTAATTGGAGTCAGTCCTCAAAAGGATAAGGTCAGTGGAAAATATACCTTTCAGTTAGACATTGAGCTGTTGAAAGAAAATGAGAATCGAGTTGATGAAACCATGTTGCCACCAGTAGCTAAGTTGTACATAACTGATCCCAATGAAGGTTTTACTTTTGATAAAAGATATGTGAAGTGGGGAATTGATGAGTACTATAATGCCAAAGATTAGCATCAATTCCTCCTTTATTTAGTTTCTTTGCAGAAAAAAAGAAATGAATATCCTTATTCTTGGGTCGGGCGGCAGAGAACACGCCATTGCATGGAAAATCAAACAAAGTAATTCGGTAAATAAATTGTTTTTAGCTCCGGGAAATGCCGGAACAAAAGAAGTTGCCGAAAACTTATCGATATCTCCTTCTAATTTTGACGATGTAGCTAAGACAATCAAAGCTCATAAAATCGGGATGCTTATTGTCGGTCCTGAAGCTCCTTTAGTGGATGGAATTGTTGATTTCTTAAAGCAACAAAAAGACTTAAAGGATTTACTTATCATTGGACCATCTGAAGCGGGAGCCATGCTAGAGGGCAGTAAGGAGTTTGCTAAAAAGTTCATGGCTGAATTTGGAGTCCCAACAGCTCGCTATCAGTCATTCCAAAAAGATACATTAGAACAAGGATATGCTTTTTTAGAGGAGCTGAAACCACCTTATGTTCTTAAAGCAGATGGCTTAGCAGCAGGAAAAGGTGTCCTTATTTTAAATGAACTGCAAGATGCTAAAGTGGAACTGAAAAACATGCTTTTGGATCAAAAGTTTGGTGAAGCGAGTAGCAATGTTGTGATTGAAGAATTTTTAGATGGAATTGAGATGTCAGTTTTTGTGTTAACCGATGGCAAAAACTATAGAATTTTACCTGAAGCTAAGGATTATAAAAGAGTTGGAGAAGGTGACACAGGTTTAAATACCGGTGGAATGGGAGCAGTTTCTCCGGTGCCTTTTGCTGATAAAACATTAATGAATAAAATCGAAGAGAAGGTCGTTAAACCATCTATTCGAGGATTGGAGGCGCGTCAAATTGATTATTGCGGCTTTTTGTTTATTGGCTTGATGATTGTAAATGGAGAACCTTATGTAATTGAGTACAATGTGCGCATGGGCGACCCGGAAACAGAAGTGGTTATGCCACGCATAAAGTCTGACTTATTTGAGCACTTAAAAGCATGCTCAGAAGGTAATTTGGAGAATGAAAAAGTTGTTTTTAGTGATGAAGCTGCTACAACTGTGATGCTGGTTTCCGGTGGTTATCCTGAAGCTTATGAGAAAAACAAAGAAATGTCCGGCTTTGAACAAGTGGGTGACTGTATATTATTTCATGCAGGGACTAAAAAGGAAAATGGGAAAGTGCTTACAAATGGCGGCAGAGTAATTGCCATTACTGCTTTAGGAGAAAACTTTAAAGATGCTTTAGCGAAAAGTTATCGGAATGCCGATCGTATTTTGTTCGAAGGAAAATACTTTAGAAAAGATATTGGGTTTGACTTAATGTCAAATTAAAGGAAAAGAAAGGCGGATATTATTCAATTCCGCCTGTTCTTTTTGCTTCTTTTTTGTATTTGCTAAGTTGCATCAACCAATAAACAAGTCCACCAAATATAATTGCTGTAAAAATAGCATTAGGAATGTTTCCCAATGGAGGAAGAATTGCGAAAGTTGCCTCTAGCAAATCACCTAATCCGTATACAAATTCGTTCCAAGTCATAATTTTTAGCTTAGGGAGTAATTAAAAGACAAAAGTATAAAATAAAAGTAACTTCGCTTAAACTTATCGAAAATTAATGGCTGCAATGAACCCCTCTAAATGGACCTTTTTAGAAAATGCCCTCATAGCAATTGCCTTTTTTTATCTTTTGTTTGTGCTTTTTTTTAAGCTAGAAGTAGTCGATGAGGAATCTGCCGATAACGCATTAATTTCTTTTAGTAGCTTTTTACCCATAATTGCTGTTAAGATAATTGGCTTAATCATATATCTTTTTAGTTTTAGATTGGTTTTTATCGCCAACAGTAGCTTCAAGTTTGTAGAGAATGCAAAAGCAAGCTTTATAGTTCTTCCGCTCATTTTTGCCATTTTGTTTCCCGAGTTATTAGTTAGATTAGAAGCAATAATTTCGCTCTTACTATTAAGTTCAACTTTGTTGGTTTTGATTCAGCTCCATCAACAAACAAATGCAAAAGGGATTTTATTTTCTGCAGCTTTACTTCACGGTTTAGCACTGCTTTTTAATGTACAGTTACTCTGGCTTTTTTTATTTTTTATAGCTTCAATTTACATCCTTCGAGGAATAAAAATCAAAGATTTATTGGTGTCTTTGATTGGCTTGTTTTTACCACTTTTTTATTATGTTGGAATTGCTTACTTATTGAATTATAGCAACTATCACATTGATTTAAATTTTAGCTTTACTAAAATTGACTTTAAAGATAATTGGGGGTTTATAAGTCTATTGCTTTTATTTGTTATTACTGCTTTTCTATCTGCAGGGCAAACTTTTATAAGTCGTATGAAAATGACGGTGCGTAATAGAGATCAATTGAGTGTATATTATTTGTACGCATTTGGAGCTTTGTTGCTGGCTTTTTTCTCAGATAGTTTCTTGTCTGTAGCTTGTTTAGCTATAATTCCTCTTTCTCTTTTTTATGGAATAATGCATAAAAAATTCTCTAAAGTCTGGATTCTGGATAGCCTTTGGATTTTGCTCTTGATTTTTTACGTTTTGGTCGATAATGCGTGGCTTAAACTTCCCTTTTTAGTTACTTTTGCATAAAATTTTTAAGATGAAGTTTGGCGTAATTACATTTCCGGGTTCCAATTGTGATCAAGATATGATTTATGTATTGGAAAAAATCATGGGTTTTGAAGTGGTAAACCTTTGGCACAAAGACGATGACTTACAGGGAGCAGAGTTTATCATTTTGCCCGGAGGTTTTTCCTACGGAGATTATTTGCGTTCAGGCGCCATAGCCAACTACTCTCCCATTATGAAAAAAGTGGTAGAGCACGCCAATAATGGTGGTTATGTTTTGGGAATTTGTAATGGATTTCAAATTTTATGTGAGTCAAAACTATTGCCGGGAACGCTTTTACACAACAATCATCAAAAGTTTGTTTGCAAAAACACCTATATAAAAGCTGACAATAATGCTTCGGCAATAAACCAAGGCCTCGACACATCGGAAGCTTTGAAAATACCGATTGCCCATGCTGAGGGAAGATACTTTGCCACTGAAGAAATGTTGAAGGAAATGAATGAGAACAACCAAGTCATTTTCCGTTATTGCAACGAAAATGGGGAAGTAAACGCAGCCTCCAATCCAAATGGTTCATTGGAAAACATTGCAGGAGTTTGCAACAAAAACAAGAATGTATTTGGAATGATGCCACACCCTGAAAGAGCGGCAGACATGGAGTTAGGAAATACTGATGGCTTGAAGATTTTTGAAGCTATGATGAATGCAATTCAAGCGGTAGTTTAGGAGCACTTAAAAATATTCAAGCTAAAGTAATATTCTCGTTTATGCTTTAGAGAGAAGGTTGAAAATATTTTCTAAGGTCTAAACTCTAAAATCTTACTTCTTGCTTTTCTCCTCTTCTAAAAGTTTGTCCACTTCAATCAGTTGCTTGTACCAATCTTCACCGTACTTTTTGATTAAGGGCTCTTTAGCAAATTGGTAGATTTTTACTTTTAGCTTAGAGCCACATTCGCAGGCCGGTTTGCAAATAGGCCAACGATGATAATTCAAGGCATCGTATTCGTGAAGTTTAGCTACTCTAATGGGGTATAAATGACAAGAAATAGGCTTTTTAAAAGTGGAGTTTCCATCGCGATAAGCAGCTTCAATTCCACAAAGTGCCGTTCCATCTTCTGTAAAAACAGTAAAAGCACATTCCTTTCCATCATTTAAAGTAGTTACTAAGTCGCCCTCATTATCTCTTTCGTAAATGCCAATTTGATCAATTGTTTGCTTTCCTTTTTCCGGCAAATAGGCTTTTATCCGCTCTAAATTTTCTTGAATAGCATCAATTTCCTCTACATTTAAGGGTGCACCGGCATCGCCTTCAACACAGCAAGCACCTTTGCAAGCGGCTAAATCACAGACAAAATACTCTTCAAATAAATCTTCCGATAGAATTACGTTTTCAACTTGAATCATACTGCAAAGTTAGCTTTTAGCTTAGGATTTGAAGTGTTACATTGCCAAGGTTACATGAAAAAAAGCTAATTTTTAACAAAGCAGTTGTTTATAAAATAAATTACAATTCTACGAATTTGAGGTAATTTGCGCCCAAGTGCTTGAATTTGCTGATAAAAATGAAGCGTATTTTAAGTGAAAAACCTAGGGGAATCTACTTATTTGTAGTGATTTTAAGTGCTCAAATGATATTTTTTTTGGGAGTGAATGATTTTTTTTACTACGTTTGGCATGTTTAATTTAAACAATAACCAATAAAAATTTGTAAAAATGAAAAAGAAAGTATTACTAGTTGCAGCAATTGCTGCCGGAATTTTCACTTCTAACGAGCTAAATGCTCAGGATTTTAAACCAGCTGGTGGTGAAAAAAACATTGAAGTTAATTTTACTCCTTTAAGTGGTTCTCCAATTGGAATGAACAATTTGCGATTCCGTTATTTTGCATCAAGCGACATCGCTTATCGTTTAGGCTTTTCTGTGAGTTCTTCGTCAGAAACAACACCCTCTGAAGTTCCCGATGGCACTACAACTGTAGAACTAGAGGATAAAAGCAGTTCTTTTGGAATATCTATTAATCCGGGGATTGAGAAGCATTTTGAAGGAACTGATCGATTATCACCTTATGTAGGAGCTGTATTGAATTTTTCAATGTTGAATACAAAAGATATAGACCAACAACTTGACCCTAGTACCACAACAGGAGACACTTATGAAAGTGAAACTACAGGAGGGTCAACTACTTTTGGGTTGAACTTAGTGTTAGGTGCTGATTGGTATTTTAGCAAGCACATCTACATGGGAACTGAAGTTGGATTTGGATTCCAGTCAATTAGTGAAAAGGATACTGAAACAACTAATTCTACAGGTCCAGGAACTGATACTGCAACTCAATTGAATGGAAGTACTTTTAATTTAGGACCAAACGTAAATGGTGCAATTCGTTTAGGGTTCTTGTTCTAATGGTTTCTTAAATTAAGAAGACTCAATTATTACAAATCTTAAATTGAATATTATGAAAACATTGAAATACAGATCGATCTTCGGTGCTTTGGCAACTGCAGCTCTGTCTGTATTTCTTTTCACGGCTTGTGAAAAGGAATCAGACGGCTATGGTACGCCACAAAAACCAGATCGATTATCGAAATTTAAAAGATTAGTTTTCACAGGAAGCTCTTCTACAACAACGACCAACTCCGGATCAGGTACTTTTATTGGAAACAATAACAGTATAAACTTTACATCACCGGATAATGGTGGTGGAACTGAATTTGTTCCTGCATCTGCTGCAGCTTCAGAAAATGAGTTTACAGATCCACGTTCAACAGGCTCTAGCTTTGTTGTAAATAATTCATTTACTTTAGGAGGTGGAACGGTTACACTTGGGAGCAATAGCTACAATATTGATGTTGGATTTTGCGCTTCTTCAGATGTCTTTGGTCAAATTGATGGCTTAGGCGGAGGAGAGCAAGGTGCAGAAATTGACATGTTTATTGGAATTTCAGGTGACTTTAACTTTAGTTCTTTTGAAAGTGATACCGGAGAGGTTGATGACATGCCTATAAACTTAATGTTGTATGCATTCTCAATTAATGGTAGCAATAGAATTGGAGACTTTGCTGACTTTCAAGAAGAGACAGTCGGTAAAGGCGCATTTGTTGTTGCTGTTGAATTTAATGAAAAAGAAGAAAGTGCTGCAATGTACTTCTCTACTTCAGGAACAGTTGATTTTACCGGTTCAAATGTAAGTTTGAGCGGGGTTAAAATGGCTAAGATTGAAGAGGGAGAGTTTGGAGATGAACTTTCTTCAACTGTTGTAAATCTTTCGGCTTATTTAGAGTGTGGCTCTTATGAGTTTGAAGAGGAAGAAGACACAGGAACAGGTTCAATGTAATTTGGAACTAATCTGATTAAAAAGTCAAAGCCCCGATTCGTCGGGGCTTTTTTTATGTTTAATGATTGCTAAAAAGCTGCAAACACTTACTTTTGCGAAATGGCAAATCAAGAAGAAAATTTAAAGCAAATTGTAAGTCATGCCAAAGAGTATGGCTTTGTTTTTCCCTCCTCAGAAATATATGATGGACTAAGCGCTGTTTACGATTACGGTCCTTTGGGCAGTGAATTAAAAAACAACATCAAGCAATATTGGTGGAAAAGCATGGTGCAAATGCACGAAAACATTGTCGGTATTGATGCGGCCATTTTCATGCACCCTAAGACTTGGAAAGCTTCCGGTCATACCGATGCATTTAACGACCCTTTAATCGACAACAAAGACTCTAAAAAACGCTACCGTGCAGATGTTTTAATTGAAGAGTGGGTGGCAAAAATTGATGCCAAAATCCAAAAGGAAGTAGACAAAGCTGCTAAGCGCTTTGGAGATCAATTTGATGAAGCTCAGTTTAGAGCTACAAACGATAGGGTGCTACGCAATCAGGAAAAGATTGACGAGGCTAATCGTCGTTTTAAGGAAGCTATGGAAGCAGAGGATTTAGCTGAAGTGCGCCAACTTATTTTGGATTTAGACATTGCAGACCCTGTAAGCGGGTCTAAAAACTGGACGGAGGTTCGTCAGTTTAATCTAATGTTTAGCACTGAAATGGGCTCAACGGCAGAAGGGGCTTCTACCATTTACTTACGCCCCGAAACAGCGCAAGGAATATTTGTAAACTTTTTGAACGTGCAAAAAACAGCTCGTATGAAAGTTCCTTTTGGTATTGCTCAAATCGGAAAAGCTTTTCGAAATGAAATCATTGCTCGTCAGTTTATTTTTCGCATGCGAGAGTTTGAACAGATGGAAATGCAGTTTTTCGTTCGTCCCGGAGAAGAGCTAAAATGGTACGAATACTGGAAGGAAGAGCGCATGAAATGGCACTTAGCTTTGGGAATTCCCGAAAAGAAATACCGTTTCCACGATCATGTGAAAATGGCTCACTATGCGAATGCAGCAGCCGATATAGAATTCGAATATCCATTTGGCTTTAAAGAATTGGAAGGGATACATTCGAGAACCGATTTTGATTTAATGCGTCATCAGGAACATTCCGGTAAAAAGCTTCAATATTTTGATCCGGAAGTAAATGAAAATTACGTTCCTTATGTTATTGAAACTTCCATTGGTTTAGATAGAATGTTTTTAGCAGTATTGGCTTCTTCTATTCAAAATGAAGAGTTGGAAGACGGCAGCTCAAGAGTAGTGATGAAGATTCCAAACTTTTTGGCTCCTTATAAAGCTGCAATCATGCCCTTAACCAAAAAAGACGGATTACCGGAAAAAGCGCGCGAAATCTTAGACGG
Source organism: Flavobacteriales bacterium UBA5081 (assembly GCA_002415785.1). Lineage (GTDB taxonomy): Bacteria > Bacteroidota > Bacteroidia > Flavobacteriales_E > Vicingaceae > UBA5081. Next base: position 204,134 of record DIAJ01000003.1, on the reverse strand, counting down.
TTTGAAAAGTGAGTTTAACTGTCAGTACGATGAAAAAGATTCAATTGGTAAGCGCTACAGAAGGCAAGATGCCATTGGAACGCCATTGTCGATTACAGTAGATCACCAAAGTATAGAAGATAATACTGTCACCATTCGCGATCGCGATAGTATGGAGCAGGAGCGTGTTTCTATTGATGAACTGGAAAACATCATTCGAGGAAAAGTGAAATTGGTGTAAGATTAAATTTTCTAGCATAAAAAAAGGCTATTTGCAATTGCGAATAGCCTTTTTTAGTGTTATTTAAACCCTATTTAATTCGTTTCTAAAATCTCGAAAAGTTCGTCCAATTTAGGCGTTAGTATAATTTCCGTTCTTCTGTTTTTCTTTCTGCCTTCTGTCGAGTCGTTTGAGGCTATTGGAAAATGCTCACCTCTACCTGCAGCAGTTAAACGGCTTTCGTCAATTTTGCTTTTTGAGAGAATTATCTTTACAACAGAAGTGGCTCTAAGCACACTTAAGTCCCAGTTGTCCTTAATTACTCCTGATCCATTGTAAGGAACATTGTCAGTATGACCTTCAACCAATACATTTACATCTTGGTTTTTTTCTAAAACATCTCCTAATTTCTGAAGCACTTTCTTTCCTTCGGAGTCAACATTGTAACTTCCTGAAGCAAAAAGCAAGCTTTCATCTAAGGAAACATATACTTTACCATTTTTTTGCTCAATTGTTAAACCGTTGTTCTCAAAACCTAGTAACGCACTTTGAACCTTAGATTTTAGGGCATTAACCGTAGAATCCTTTTTATTCAAAATAGATTCTAATTCATTCACTCTTTCAGCTCTTTCTGCCAATTCACTTTCTAAGCTTTTTAAGTTTTTCTCCTTTTCAGCTAAGTTTCTTCGAGCTTCCTCCAAAGCATCAGATTGTCTTTGTAAATCAGCTTGCGACTTTTGCAAATTATTAAACAACTCTTCGGTTTCTTTTTGATTCCCTTGCAACAACTGCTTGTTTTTTTGTAACAGCAATTCGTAAGTTTCATTAAGGTTGTCGTAGTTTCTTGTCATCACTCTTAATGAACGACCTTGCACTGTAGTATCTTGCTTTAGTGCATTATGACGTTTTTCTATTTCACTCAAACGTTCTTTGGTCTCTGTCAGCTCTTCATCTAACTGGCGGTTTTGTTCTTTTAAAGCGGCACGTTGCTCTTCGCAAATTTCCTTTTTGCTTTTCATGTCTTCAAACTTTTTTGCAGGCACACAAGCAGCTGCAAAAGCTACGGCTAGAATGGGGATAATGTGTTTTATTTTCATCGACTTTTAATTTAAAGTTTTGAATTTATCTACAATAGTACGTGAATTGCAGTTTGATGTTGAGTGAAGTTAAGGATTTTATAAACAAATCAACTTTGATATCATTTTTTAGTCAATTTCTAATAAAATCGGACAATGATCAGAGTGCTTGGCTTCAGATAAAATAGCTGCGCGGCTTAAGCGATTTTCCAAAGCGGTGCTAACCATATTGTAATCAATTCTCCAACCTAAGTTTTTTGCCCTGGCATTTGCTCTATAACTCCACCAGCTGTATTGGTGTGGCTCCTGATTAAAGTAACGGAATGAATCAATAAAACCGGAGTCAATAAACTGACTAACCCACTCCCTTTCTTCGGGCAAAAAACCGGATGTGTTGGCATTCCTTTTCGGATTGTGAATGTCGATTGGCTTATGACAAATATTATAGTCACCACAAATAATTAAGTTAGGAAGTTCTTTTTTTAAATCATCAATATAGTTTTGAAAATCTTCCAACCATTCCATTTTAAAAGCTTGTCGTTCATCTCCGCTGGATCCGGATGGCATGTAGACACTCATCACAGAGTAGCCTTCATAGTCAGCTCGAATTACTCTACCTTCGCGATCGTACTTTTCAATTCCACAGCCTATTTCTACATGGAGCGGTTTTTCTTTTGTCCAAATTGAAACTCCACTGTAGCCCTTTTTTTCTGCCGGATGCCAATAATGGTGGTAGTCCATTTCTTCCAATAAATCGTCTTCCAATTGCTCGGGACTTGCTTTAATTTCTTGTAAACATAAAATATCGGGATTGGCAGCCTCTAGCCAATCCATAAAACCTTTGCGCAAAGCAGCGCGTATTCCATTGACATTGTACGATATAATTCGGTTCATTTTTGCTTTGATTTTACTCTTTTTGCTTTTTTTAAATTTACCGTGAAATTCCGATTATTTTATTGAAATATATAATCAATCAATACTTACTAAATGAGAACTTTGTTCGTTAGTCTATCACCTTTTTGTACAAACTGTCCCTTTTGAAAGTAATTGGATTTTTCATTTGTCTGTTTTTTGTTGCTACACTGTCGGCGCAACAGTCTTCTAACTGGCGCTCAAAAACTATTTTTGTAAGTGAAGACACTCTTCAATTAGACAGTTTGAGCATTATTCCGAACTCTATAAGATTGACTTTAAATGACCAACTTATCGATGAGAAAGCTTATAAAGTTGACTATGCAAAATCTCAATTGATTGTTTCCAAAAAATTGTTGGGTGAGCAATTAAGAATTAGTTATCGGGTTTTCCCTCTGCTTTTCACCAAAGAGTATTATCATAAAAGCATGGATCAAATTGAGCAAAGCGACCCGGGGAAGTATGATTATTTTACCATTAAAGAAAGTAAAAAAGAGCCCGATTTGTTTGCCATAAGTGGTCTTAACAAGAATGGCAGCATTTCTCGAGGAGTCAATTTTGGAAATAATCAAGACCTCTCTGTCAATTCTAATTTAGATTTACAACTTTCAGGAAAAATTACAGAAGATATTGGTATTCAGGCCGCCATTAGCGACAATAGTATTCCCATTCAACCGGAGGGAAACACACAGCAATTGCAAGATTTCGATCGAGTGTATATTCAATTGTTTGACGACAAATCTAAACTAACCGCAGGTGATTTTAGAATCAGCCGACCGGTAGGTTACTTTATGAATTTTAATAAAAAAGTGCAAGGAGCAGGCTTTTCCACGGAAATTACTACAAAAGAAGAAGCCAATGAGGAAGACAATGGAATTCTAAAAACATCGATAAATGCAGCCGTTTCTCGCGGAAAGTTTGCTCGAAACATCATTCCCGGTGAAGAGGGAAACCAAGGACCTTATCGCTTGCAGGGTGCGGAAAATGAAAGCTTTATTATTGTGCTTTCCGGTACTGAAAAAGTATATGTAAACGGAAGATTGATGAGTCGTGGACAAGACAATGATTATGTAATTGATTACAATACGGCTGAAGTGACTTTTATGCCTCAGCAAATGATTACTAAAGACATGCGAATTGTAATTGAATTTCAATACTCTGAAAGGAATTACAGTCGTTCAGTCATTTTTTCGGAAAATCAATACAACAAAGAAAAGCTTCAACTGAATTTTAATGTTTACTCTGAACAAGATCATAAAAATCAACCGCTACAACAAGACTTAACGGATGCTCAAAAAAGAGTTTTAACAGATGTGGGCGACGATTTAAATAATGCAGTTGTTAGCGGGGTAGACACCAGTGGCTTTATTGACGACCAAGTGATGTATAAAATGATTGATACATTGGGTTACCAAAATGTTTTGGTTTATTCAAAAAATCCGGATAGTGCCATTTACAGGGCTCGTTTTTCCAGAGTAGGTCAAGGGAATTACATTCAAATTCGCAGCGATGCCAACGGAAGAGTTTTTCAATGGGTTGAGCCAATAAATGGTGTTCCTCAAGGGAATTTTGAGCCGGTTGTTCAATTGGTTACACCCAAGAAAAGACAAATGCTCACTGCCGGAATGAAGTACGATTTTTCAGAGCGAACCAAATTAAATGTAGAAGGTGCATTTACCAATAATGACTTGAATACTTTCTCTGAAATAGATGCTGCTGATGATCGATCCTATGGTTTGAAAATTGACTTTCAGCATAGTGAAATATTAAAGCAGATTGACAGCAACCGTGCTTTACTTTGGAATTCAGCTGTTTTTTACGAGCAAATTGGCAAAGACTTTCAATTCGTAGAACGCTACAGAGATGTTGAATTTGACCGGGACTGGAACATTAGAGGTCTTCAGTTAAACGGGAGAGAACAGTTGCTTCGCGCTAGTACTGGACTTTCTTCTGCTCAAAACTTTTTTAATTATGAATTAGGTGCTTTTTTAAAGGGAAATGATTATGACGGTGCACAACATGGTTATTCGGGAAACTTCAGTAAAAAAGGGTTCAATATTCGTTCCCGTGGGAGTTACCTACAAGCCGACGCTTTAAACAACAGTGAGTTTTTAAGGCATTACACTACCGCTACTCAAGAAATTGGAAATTATAAAATAGGTGGCTACTTAGAGGAGGAGAGAATCCTTTTTTACAAAGAAGATTCCGACAGTTTGCAGAGCAGCAGTTTTGACAGAATAATTTGGAAAGCATTTATAGAAAGAGGTGACAGCAGCGATGCAAATATGTATCGTTTAGGGTATAGTGAGATTTACGATTACTACCCTCAAGGAACCAACTTAGCTTACGCCATGAAAAGTGAAAACTTTGAATTGGATTTTAGCATGTCAAAAAATCCACGAAGCAGATTGAGTGGGAAACTAGGTTACCGAAAACTAACCATTAAAAGAGATGAGTTAACAACTGAAGATCCTGAAAATACGTTGTTGGGGCGCTTAGAGTACAATGCAAAAGCGCTGAAAGGCTTTATTAGTTCAAATACTTTTTATCAAATTGGCAGCGGACAGGAACTTAGACGGGAGTTTTCTTTTTTAGAAGTAAACGATGGACAAGGAACACATTTGTGGAATGATTATAATGACAATGGAGTTAAGGAGTTAAATGAGTTTGAGGTAGCCGGTGCCAACAATCAGTTTCAGGCCAACTACATTAAAGTGTTTACTCCAACCAATGATTACATTCGCGTGTTTAGTAATCAATTTAACCAAGTGTTATTTTTACGGCCTAATGCGCTATTAAGTGGTGAAGAAGGTTGGCGAAAATGGCTAGGAAAGTTTTCTAATAAATCTGCTTATCGAGCTGAACGCAAAACACAAATTGCAGAAGACGCTTACAATCCTTTAAATACAAATGTTTCAGATAGCAGTTTGATTTCAATTAATTCCTCATTTTCAAATACACTTTACTTTAATCGTTTGAGTTCAAAATTTGGAATCGAGTATTTTTATTTAAACAACAAAAGCAAAAACTTACTGACAAATGGCTTTGAGAGTCGGCAAATTCTTCAACATGAAGTTAGAGGAAGATATAATTTAAGTCGCGTTTTGTCAGTTGAAAGCCGAGCAAGTTTGTCGGAAAGAGGAACCAGCTCCGAGTTTTTTCAGAATAGAAATTACACCATTGAAAGTCGAGAAGCAGAGCCGGAAATAATCTATCAGCCTTCCGTAAAATTCAGAACTTCTATTTCTGTGATTTACTCAGAAAGAGAGAACCTTTTGGGCAGTGAATACTCATACAACAGAACAGCGGCTGTAGAGTTTAGATTTAACGAAGCCGGAAAAGGAAGTTTTTCATTGAACTTGCAATACATCGACATAGTGTTTAACAGCACCACCAATAATTCTTTGGCTTTTGAAATGCTCGATGGATTAACTCCCGGTGGAAACATTACTTGGAATTTGCTTTGGCAAAGAAACCTTTCTAATAGCTTACAGTTAAACCTCAATTACGGTGGTAGAAAGTCAGAGGATCTTCGCACTATTCACACCGGTGGGATGCAATTGCGAGCATTTTTTTAAAAGTTAGTTTGGGAAGGTTGCTTTTGGGTTATAATTTTAACATCTGACTTCAAAGCTATTGTAGTCGTTTTTTAATGTCCATCCTTTTATGTAAAATTCTTACAATTTCTATAATCCCACTTTCTGACTTTCTGTAAAAAATTAAATGAGACTTAACTTTTGTTACCCTATAATCTTTTCTGTTTTGTTCTAATTGTTTTCCTGTTAGAAAGTTGTTCGCAATAAAGTTAATTTCTTCAATTATCAAATCATAATATCTATCAGCTTGTTCTTTAGACCATTTTTGAAATGTGAAAAACCAAATACTATTTAAATCATTTATTGCTTCTTTACTAATTCGATATTTGCTTTTACTCATAAATGTTTATGATGTAAGTCAGTTAAATTTTGTTTAGGATCAAAATCTTCAACAAAACCACTTTCTTCACCTTTTTTTAAGGCTTTTATAAGTTCCCCTTCTTTTCTTTCTTCGTTTTCCAATAGTTTCAATGCTGATTGAACTACTTCGCTAGCTGAAGCATATCTGCCGGATTGAATCTCTTCATTAATAAATTGCTCAAAATAATTTCCGAGTGAAAGTGATATATTTTTCGCCATTTTAAATCATTTATATTCAAATATACAAAAGTTTAGTCTGTCTTACAACTAGCAGTTCAACACTTTTTTACAAAGAGTTATACTACGATAATTTTACAGCTCGCCAATTTCCAACTTCATCATAACGTCAACTTGTTCCTCTTTGCCTAGTGTAAAAATATGTTGATCAAATTTGACAAAGCCATACTTTTCATAAAAGGAAATAGCAGAATGGTTTTTCTCCCAAACACCCAGCCACAAGAAGTTTACTTTATTTTGCTTTGCCAGTTCAATTGCTTTTTGTAATAACAGTTTTCCTATTCCTTTTCCTTGATGATTTTTAAGCACATAAATACGCTCTAGCTCCATCGTATTCTTAGTTCGTATTTCTGTTTGAGCATCCTCTAGGTTAATTTTCAAATATGCTGTAATATGCTTGTCTTCAGTCGCAAAATAGAAGGCAGAGTCAGGATTGTTTATTTCGCTTTCCACTTTTTGAAGTGTAAAGCTATTTTCGAGGTATTGCTCTAGGTTTTCAGTTGAATTTTCTGAGCTAAAGGTTTCTTTAAAAGTTTGCTTGGCTATATTTTGTAGCTCAACCGCTTCGTTTGCTTGTATTTTTCTAATTTCAATCAACTTAGAAAATCCTATTTCAACTCATAACTAAAGGATGCCATTTCGTAATCTTCGGCAAACAAAAAGAATTTATACTCTCCTGAAAGGACTTCATAGTCTTCGCCTGGTTTAGCCCAGTCCATGCAATATTCTTTAACTTTTCCATCATAGTCAATGGTTTTCATATCTGAATAATACGTCATTTGACCATTCAATTCAAAACGATATTCATCACCATCGCCCGGCGTTAAAATGCTGCCATCAGGCGCAATGATTCGGAGGTAAAGATCTTTCTTTTCTTTGGGAGCCACTTTATTTTCCTCAACCGTAAAGCAGATTCTAAGCTTGTCAGTTCGCCTAGCTCGATCCACCTCTTTTCCGGTCATGTCTCGCTTTACTTTTACACCAAAAACAGAAACATCCTTTACGCTCAAGCGACTGGCTATTTCTACCTTACTGGAAAGGTTTTCATTCGTTTGTTGTAGTTTTTTGGCTTTGGTTCGCTCCTCAGACAATGTTCGTCTAACCTCTTCATTCTCCATTCGCAAACCCACATTTAAAGTATTGAGAGAATCTATAGTTACCACATAGCCTCTCATAATGGTTCGCAGTGTTTTGGTTTCTTTGCGAAGCTTGTAAATGGCGTAGTCTTTATCTTTCACCTTGGCCAACAACTCTTCCACTTCTTGTCTACGGTTAGATAACTCCACTTTCATAGAATCGTTATCGGTTTCTAAACTATCAAAACCATGGAGCATTTCTTCAAGTTCATTTTGTAGTTCAGCTCTTTCATCATTTAAAACTTCTACTTCAGAACCTCTTTGAGCGAAATCTTTTCGAAGTTCAAAGTACTTCCACAAAGTAAAGCCCAAAGCCAATGATAGCAATACAATGATGCTAATCAGTACTCGATTAGTTGCTCTTGCCTGCTCTTTGTCGACTTTTAAGCTGTTCTTTCCTTCAATTTCTGCCATTTCTCCTTTTTTGCAAATATAATTCTTAGAACTGAATACCAAAGGGAATTATTGTTCAACTTATAGGAGTTGATTTAAGGTACTTAGTCAAAAATAAAAGCTTGTGTTTCCTTTTGATTGGTTTTAAAAGCGCGAAACATTCCGGAAGTGTTAAAAGGCATACTTATATTTCCATCTTTATCCATGGCAATTAAGCCTCCGGAGCCTCCTGCATTTTTTAGTTTGGTATTAATTATTTCTTCCGTTGCTTGTTTTAACGATTTTTGGGCATACTTTATTTGAGCAGCAACATCATAAGCTACCGCATAGCGAATAAAATACTCTCCATGTCCTGTGCAAGAAACCGCACAATTTTCATCGGCATAAGTCCCTGCACCAATAATGGGTGAATCACCAATTCTGCCAAACTTTTTGTTGGTCATTCCACCGGTTGAAGTGCCGGCAGCCAAATTCCCCTTTTTGTCTAAACAAACCACTCCCACTGTGCCGTGCTTTTCTGCTGAGATAGCCCTTTGCAGAGACTCAAACCTTTTTTGGGTAAAAAAATAAGTTGGAGAAACTGTATCTAAACCCACTGAAGCTGCAAATTCTTCTGCTCCCTTTCCACTTAGCATTACATGTTTTGATTTTTCCATAACTGCCCTAGCAGCTTTAATTGGGTTTTTAATTCGGCTCACTCCGGCTACAGCTCCAGCTTGCAAATTACTGCCATTCATAATTGAGGCGTCCAACTCATTTTTACCTTCATGAGTAAAAACAGCCCCTTTACCTGCGTTAAAAAGCGGAGAATTTTCCAATATTTCAATCGCAGCCACCACCGCATCTAAGCTGCTGCCATTACTTTCTAAAACAGCATAACCGACTTCAGTAGCTTCTTTTAATTTAGCTAAATAAGCCTGCTCCAAGCTGTCTGATATTTTTCCTTTTACCAGATTACCGGCTCCACCGTGAATCGCAAGTCCATAAACCAATTCTTTTTTGTTGTTAGGCTTATCTTTTTGAGCTGTAGTTTGACAAGCAAAAATTGCTAGGCTAAGGATGAGAAGTAAAGCGAATTTGTTCATTTGTATTTTTTTCGAAGATAGAATAATTCTAAATTTTCACATCAGATTTTGAGAAAAATCAAATTCTTGCTACTTTTAGTCGGTGATTGGCTCTGTATTTCAGTTGTTTTACCCAAAAGTTTGTTTTGCTTGTGGCAAGCCCCTGAGTAAAAACTTTGAACATATTTGCTTGCAATGTCGGCACTCTTTGCCCAGAACCGAAGCCTATGATCGAAAGGAGAATCCTATTCAAAAAATGTTTTGGGGCCGTTTACCGCTTGAACGTGCAACTTCATTTCTTCAGTTTCAAAAAAGCGGTAAAGTACAGCGTTTGATTCACCATTTTAAATACAAAGGGGTTAAAGAAATTGGTTATACACTTGGGCAAATGGCTGCTTTTGAACTAAAAGAAAAAGGATTTTTTGAAGGAATTGATTCCATTGTGCCAATTCCTATTCATAAGCTAAAATTAAAAAAAAGAGGCTACAATCAAAGTTATTTTATTGCAGAGGGCATTTCCGATGCTATTCAAATCAAGATTGATTTAGAGCTGATTACAAAAGAGATTCACACAGAGTCGCAGACTAAAAAAAGCCGTTTTAAACGATGGCAAAATGTAGATTCAAGTTTCAAACTCAACATGGAAAGAATTCCTGAATATAGGGGCAAGCACATATTGCTGGTTGATGATGTGCTGACTACCGGTTCCACTTTAGAAGCCTGCGGAAGTCAATTATTGCAAATACCGGGGGTGAAATTGAGCTTGTTGACCATGGCTGTGGCTGAAGGGTAATTAACCTAGGAGCATTCGCAAAAAGTCTAAGCAATAGAGTCAAATAACCAATGAAATATTCTTGCATTTATAAATCGCAAAAGCGACTTCGCTTGAATTAGCTACTTTTGCAATGAATATTAATGTATGGCAGAAAATTTAATTATTGAGGCAAGTCTCTCAAAAAAAGACAAATACGAACAACTATATCCACAGCTCAAAGCATTATTGAGCGGAGAAACGGACTTTATTGCCAATTTAGCTAATCTAGCAGCAGCATTGCGACAAGCATTTGGCTATTTTTGGGTGGGTTTTTATCTAGATAAAGAAGGTGAGTTAGTTTTAGGGCCATTTCAAGGACCAATTGCCTGTACTAGAATTGCTATTGGAAAAGGCGTTTGCGGAACTTCTTATAAAAAAATGGAAACAATTGTAGTGGAGGATGTCAACGCATTTCCCGGTCACATCGCTTGCAGCGCAGATTCAAAATCAGAAATTGTAGTCCCATTTCGTTTTTCTAAGGGCAAAAGTGGCGTTTTGGATATTGATAGCGACCAATTAGCAGATTTCGATCAAGTTGATAAGATTTATTTAGAAAAAATTGTGAAGTTGTTGAAATAATGAAGTATTCTCCACATATAGTTATCGCTTTACTTGCCATTTTAGTTTCTGCTTGTGCACAAGTTGTTGCCCCTACCGGAGGTACTAGAGATACGCAGCCACCTCAGGTTAAAGAAGTAAAGCCTAAAAATGAGAGCCTGAATTTTAATCGTGAACAAACAATTTCTATCACTTTCGACGAATTTGTTAAGTTGGAAAATATCAATGATAAATTAATTATTTCCCCACCCTTAGAGCATGATATTAAAACGAAGTTAAGAGGTAAAAACCTAGAGATTAAATTTGAAGACACTTTAAAAGAAAACACAACTTATGTGATGAATTTCAATGAGTCTATTGTGGATTTAACAGAAAATAATCCGCTAGACTTTACTTATGTTTTTTCTACAGGAAATGAAATTGACAGCTTTGTTGTGAGTGGACGACTTGTTAATGCTTTTGACTTAAAAGTAGTTAAAGATGCATGGGTAGCACTTTACAATGACTTGAAAAGCGATTCACTACCCATGAAAAAAATGCCTACTTATATAGATAAAACAAATGAAGAAGGTTCGTTTGAAATTACAAATGTAAAGGCAGGCAAATATAAATTATTAGCCATAGCAGATGAGAACAAAAATTTCTTGTTTGACAAGCCCACAGAAAAAATTGCTTTTAAAAATGAATTTATTGAGGTTTCCGAAAATTCAATAAACGACAGTTTAAAGCTATTCCTATTTGAAGAGGATAAGCAAAAGTTATTTGTTGAAGAAAAAAAAGAAGATGGCCCTCACTTTTTTATCAAACTTAGTCGAACTATTGACTCAGTAAGTTATAACTTTATTGATACTACACAAAGTGAAGTACTCTTGTTAAGTCAAGTCAGTAAAGAGAATGACAGCTTGCATTTTTGGATGAAAAATATTCAATTTGATAATTATCGCTTAGTAGTTGAGTCTGCTGATTTTTCAGACACTATAAAGTTTGACACAGATACACTGACAAAAAAGAATAAATTAAAGCTAACTAACCCTTTACCTTCTATTCAGCCCTATTATCAATCGATTAAATTGGAATTTAACCGACCGATTAAATCCTTTGATGCTAGCAAAGTGAAACTTTTAAATACTGACTCTGTGACGCTTGATTTTAAAATTGAGCAATCAAAAAGAAAGGCTATTTTGCACATTAAAGCCAGTCTTCAGCAAGATAGCAGTTATCATCTGATTATTGCTGATAGTGCTTTTACCGACATTTATGGTTTTGCAAATGATAGTATTGGAAAGTCTTTTTCGGTTGATGCTGAAGATGACTACAGCACCTTAGAAGTCGAGGTGGTTAACGAATTCGACTTCCCGCAATTTGTACAATTATTAGATGGACAAGAAAAAGTAATTCAGGAACATAAGGTGGACTCCGGAAAGCTAACTTTCAATCATCTCAAATCCGGCAAATACAACTTAAAGTTAATCATCGACCGCAATGGAAACGGAAAATGGGACACTGGAGATTATATCCGGAATTTACAGCCGGAGTCTGTCTGGATGTATGAAGAAACCATTGACCTAAGACCTAATTGGGATCAAGAAATCAAGTGGATTATTGCCAACTAAACATTAAAAAGCTTGGTTGTTTTTTGCAGTACTTTAATAATAATGTACCATACAATTGAGGCAACAGCAAGCATCCACCAATAACTTTCCATTTGTAAAATTTCTCCATTACGGATATAACTACCAATAGCTTCAAAGACAAAAATCACGATGAAAAGGTTCATGATACCTGTCTTTTCTTGCTTGATAATTTTTGGCCAGCTAAAGCTGTATTGAGGCTTAATCCACTTACTGAAAGCAGGAATAAAAGCAGGTGTTCTTGAAGCCCAATCGGTGTATTTATCACCGTACTTGTCTGTTAAAAAAGCTTCTTCTGCATACATGATTCTTTCATAATACACCCAATACATAAAAGTGAAAGCCACAATAAACCAAGGCTCCTGAGTAAAACCGGCAATTCCCAGCCACATAAAGAAGTTCCCTACATAAAGAGGGTGTCTACATATTGAGTAAAGACCTGTTGAATTTACTTCATCAGCAACTTGTCCAACTGTCGTATTTCTACCAGAAGTGTTTTTAGCGGCATGACCTACTGCGTGAACTCTTATAAATAAGCCTAAAAGTGCAACAGCCAAACAAATGAATTTATAAATCTCTCCTTGCTGATGTGGTAAGACATCTGAAGTTATTTCATTTTGAATATAAACAGCAAGTCCGGCAATGATGATAATAACAGGCAAGTAACTACGGTGTTTAAATAGGAAGTCACCTTGAGTTCTAAGTTCTTTTTTAAGTGTCATGCGATAAATTAAATCTTAATTTTTGAAATCGGCTGTAAAAGTAGACTAATTCTAAAAAAAGGCAATAAAAAAGTTTGAGTAACACTTTTAGTCCACTTTAAATGTGAGAACAAAATAAATCGATGAAGTTTATTAAAGTGCGTGAAGAAAGGTTTACTAACAAGAGTATTTTGCATTATGCTCAATACTCTTGCTCTAAACTGTTTGTTGTACCCAGGGCCGGAGTCGAACCGGCACGCCCGAAGGCATTGGTGTTTGAGACCAACGCGTCTACCAATTCCGCCACCTGGGCAAGTGATGTTTTAACCTGAAGGTAGATTCAGGGCCGACAGTTAACTGCGTTGGTCTCCAACGCGCCTGCCTGTCGGCAGACAGGTCTACCAATTCCGCCACCTGGGCTTTTAAATTAAAATTAATTGAAAAGTGTAATTTAACAATTAATTTTGTCGAATAATTCTCCGCAAAAAAATGCGGTATTATCCTGAATTGGTGGGACAAAATTATCCAATACTTTTGATAAAGCACAACACTTTTAAAAATAAATTTTATTTGTCTGTGTATTTATTTGGCGTCGATTGATTTAATTGATAAATTTGCACCCCTTTAAATAATGGCTGTTTTCTCATGACAAATGAAGTAAAAATATTTGCAGGTTCTAACACTAAAATGCTAGCGACAAAAATCGCCAAAGGTTTTGGAATGGAGCTAGGTAAATCCTCAATTAGTCACTTTTCAGATGGAGAGTTCCAACCTTCGTTTGAGGAGTCAGTTCGCGGTGCAGATGTTTTTATCATTCAGTCTACCAATCCACCCACTGATAATTTATTTGAGTTATTGTTGATGGTTGATGCAGCCAAAAGAGCCTCAGCCAAAAGAATAATAGCTGTTATTCCGTATTTCGGTTTTGCTCGTCAAGATCGTAAAGATCAACCTAGAGTTCCTATTGGGTCTAAGTTGGTGGCAAATATGTTAGCAGCAGCAGGTGTTAGTAGAGTAATGACAATGGATCTACATGCTGATCAGATTCAAGGATTCTTTGAAGTTCCTGTAGATCATTTGTACGCTTCTGCGGTTTTCTCTCAAGCCATTAAAGATTTAAATTTGCCAAACCTTATTATGGCATCTCCTGATATGGGTGGCTCTAAAAGAGCTTATGCGTATGCAAAACACTTAGAGGCTGATGTTGTAATCTGTTACAAACAACGCAAAAAAGCCAATAACATTGATAAGATGTTTGTGATTGGCGACGTTGAGGGAAAAGACGTTGTTTTAGTTGACGACATGATTGATACTGCAGGAACATTAACAAAAGCTGCAGATCTAATGAAAGAAAAAGGAGCCACATCTGTTCGAGCAATCTGTACTCACCCAATTTTATCGGGAAGTGCTTATGAGCGAATTGAAAAGTCTGCATTGACAGAATTGTTGGTGACTGATACAATTCCTTTAAAACAAGAATGCAGTAAAATCCGAGTGATTTCTGTTGCTGACCTGTTTGCTAAGGTAATATACAAAGTGCATAACTATGAATCGATAAGTTCATATTTTATATTTTAAAAACGCTAATACCTAAAAATAGATTAGAATGAAGTCTGTTGAATTAAAAGCTGCCTCAAGAGAGGATATGGGATCTAAAGGTGCCTTAAAGGCATTAAGAACTGAAGGCAGAGTGCCTGCAATCCTTTATGGTGGCAAAGAAAACATTAACTTTCATGTTGATGAGATTGCTTTTTCAAAGTTGATCAATACTTCTGAAGTACACTTGATTGATTTGAATTTCGGAGATAAAACAGTGAAAGCTGTTATTCGCGAGGTACAATTTCACCCTGTGTCTGATGAGCCAATCCATGCCGATTTTATGGAGGTTTTTGATGATAAGCCAATCACTATTGGTATTCCTGTAAGATTCACAGGAAACTCTGTAGGTGTAATGAAAGGTGGTTCTCGTCGTGAAAAAATGAGAAAACTTATTGTAAAAGCACTTCCTAACGATGTTCCGGAAGAAGTTGTTGTTGACATTACTAAAATGAAAATTGGTGATGTAATACAAGTTGAAGACATCAATATCGACGGTGTTGAATTCCTAGATCATCCTAAAGCTGTAATCGTTGCCGTTAAAATGTCTCGTTTGGTGGTTAAAGGTGCAGACGATGATGAAGATGAAGAAGACACTGATGGAGAAGGTAGTGAAGAAGGTGCAGAAGCAGCAACTGAAGAAGCTACAGCTGAATAAATAATAAGATGAAGTACCTGATTGTAGGACTTGGGAACATTGGTTCTGAGTACGAAAATACCAGGCACAACATAGGTTTTAAAACATTGGATGCCTTTGCAAAGGCATCCAATGTTTCTTTTAGCCCTAATCGATATGCGGATACTGCCGTAGTAAAATTTAAGGGTCGGAGCTTGCTTCTGGTGAAACCTACCACCTATATGAATCTTAGTGGCAAGGCTGTTAACTACTACCTTCAGGAAGAAAAAATCCCACTGGAAAGGCTATTAATCATTACCGACGACTTAGCACTGCCTTTTGGCACACTGCGTCTAAAGGGTAAAGGAAGTGATGGTGGACATAATGGTTTAAAAAACATCAATCAAATTCTCGGCAGGCAAGATTATCCCCGACTTCGTTTTGGCGTAGGCAGTGAGTTTAGCCGTGGAAGCCAAGTCAACTATGTGTTAGGTGAATGGAACGAAGAAGAGACCAAACAGCTCCCAGAGCGCATAGAACAATGCCAAAAAATAATACAAGCCTTTAGCACAATTGGCATTCAAAGAACCATGAATGAGTTTAATGGGAACTAGTAAACTAGTTTAAAGGCTAAAATCAAGATTTAGCTTTTCTTTAATAGAGGTGAAATTTCTTTGCTTTCAATTTCGTTTTTCAACCTCAATAATCCATCACTATTTTTGTGTTCTAATCCATTTTTTATGAATTGAATAGCAAGCTTATACTGATCAAGATAGTAAGCGCTATAAGCTGCCAATTCATAAATAGTAGTGTTTGATCTGTCTATTTTTAAGTAAGCCTTAGTATATTTTAAACATTCATTATACTCCTCTAGCCTAAAGCAAACAACACTTAACTCATGTAAAACAAAGTGAGAGTTTGGGTCAATGTTGTATGCTCCCAAGAAAGCCTTTTTCGCCTTCTGATAATCTTCAATAGAAAGATAGGCTCTTGCTAAGTCAAAGTGATAATTAAAAAAATCGGGATAAATGGAAATTGCCTTTTTGAAATGATGAATAGAAAAGTTTACTTTTTGCTTAAGATGTTCTTTATTTTGAGCTTGGTTTAAATTACTTTTAATCGAATTAATGGCTAATAGGTAGTTTGCCTGAGCTGATTTATCTAGATGTTTAATATCGTGACTCATTAGTTTAACAGAGGATGCCCATAGACCGTTTCGTTGAAAAGTTAAGATGCCTAGTAATACCAATAAGGCAACTGATATAGTTTTGCTATAATTTGAGTTGAACTTCATTTTTAAATAATTTTTTACCTCTAATATAGTTCCACCAATAAATAAAATAAACCCAAATGAAGAGATAAAAACCAATCGCTCTGCTAGCATACCTGCGACTAAATCAAACCAATTACTGAAAGGAATAATACCAATGAAGAACCAAATTATTCCAAAACTTATGAGCTTGTTTTTATTAAAACAAAAAACCATCAATCCAATTAAGATGACATTAATTAAAATACTTAGCCAGACATAAAGTGAGGAAAAGTCTGAAGTTTTTAAAGTAGCAAAACCATAGTAGAATGAAAGGTTCTTTGGATAAATTAATAAACTCAAATATTTTCCAATGATGGTGGCTCCACTAGCTAATCTTTCGTTAGGGCTGTGTTCTTTAACTAATGTGTTTTCAACATATTCTAATTTTCTGCCTTCCTCCGGAATGACGTCAATGTTTTCAATATTTAAACTTGTTTCTTCTTTGCTAAGTAGGTTTGAATTATATTGGCTTAAGTCTATTGAATGAATGGTTGTAACAATTAAAAAAACACTGAGTGTGGTTTTTAAATACAAATGATTTTTCTGAATGAAGAAAGGAAGTAGTGCCAACAGAGCTAATCCTAGGTGAAATATGGTAACTTCAAAATATATAGTACCAATAATTATAGAAATAACTGAAAGAACTATTGGCAGGTAACGGTTAAGATAAGCAAGAGATAGAATAATTATTGGTGTTAAGTAAGTGAAAATGAGATTGTAGTTCTTGCTAATTAGTGCGCTTGAAGTCAGTATGGCTAAATACAAGATCAATAATTTCCATCTGAAATCGAGCTTGTTTTTTGACAAGAATACACCAGCAGCAAGTGTAAACAAGGCTGACATTAAGTAAAATTGTTTGTTGAATAAGAAAAATGCGACTAATAAAATAGTTATACTAAAAATGTATGCTTTCTTAAAGTCAATAAAAAAGAGGGGAATAAAAGATAAAACTCCAATAGAGTACCATAGTTCAACTTGATGAAACAGCCCCATTGTTAAAAAGAAAACAGCAATTACCGGTAAGATTAATAGTAATCTTCTTCGTTTATCGACTTTTATATTGAGTATTTTGAATAACTCAAATAAAAGATAATTAGAAGCATAAAAGCCAAAAAATAGGAAAGCGCCCTTTACAAGGTTTAAGTTAAATGAAAAAAGGAGTAATGGTATTGAGAAAAAAACTGAAGGAACAAGCCAATCATTAAACGTTTGTTTTTTTTGATAGAAAAGATAGGCCGGAATTAGTGCTAGTATTGGGACAGATGATTTTTTTGAAAGTATAGATAAACTGGTAAAAAGGGCAACTAGAAATAAGCTGTACCATTGTTTTTTATTTATCCATTTTAGAGTGAATAAAAGCGAGAGCATTAAGAATAAAAAGCTCAGTATCTCGTCTCTATTTTTTATGCTTGCAACCACTTCTGAATGGATTGGGTGTAAAGCAAATAATAAGGTGATGAAAAGTAGTAAGTAAGGGCTTGTTGACCAGTAGATTTGCTTGATAAATTTGTATAATAGCAAAACTAGCGTAAGATACAATAATAGGTTGATGGTGTGACTTATTTTGGCAGATTCTCCAAACAATCGATGTTCAATATAAAAAGTAGCTAAAGTGACCGGACGATATCCGAATTCAAAGCCCATTTCATTTTGGTAAGCTGATGAAAAAAGATCTATTATAGGGATCTCACTTTTTTCTGAAGTTAATGGGTGATTTCTAGTAACAAGTTCATCATCTAAACTATATCCATTAAAAATTGTGTTGCCAAAGAAGAGCAGTACAGAAATGATGATTATAATGTAAGGCGATTTCATTTGATACTACCTAAATAAAATGTGTTTTATTCTGTTTACTATGCCTTTACTTTTATTTTTTTTGTAGTGATTCGCAAAAGTTTTTTGATCTAATATTTGAAATTCTGAAATAGGTTTTTCGTCAATTATGTCAATGTTAATTTCTTTATTTTGATATAGCTGTTGTACCTCTTCGTTAAAAAAATGATCGTTTACACGGAAAGTAATAACATTATCGCCAGATTTTTTGTAATGGATGAGAGGGCTATTTTTTGTTGCTATACTCATTGAAGCTGCAATTCTAATGTCATTAGTGAAGTTGGGTTTTGAACCATGAAAAACATTATGTCTAAAAACAATTGCATCTCCAGCTTTTGCAGGAAATGGAATAAGTTGTTTTTCAACATCATTAAAATTCAAAAAAATAGAAGAGATATTAAAGGAGCGAATATTGTTAAACCACTTGTGACTACCTTTGACTACTTGAATACAACCATTTTTCTCATCGACATCTTGTATTGGGCAAAAAATAGCTGCTGACTTGTATTGACTCTCATCAACAATGTTCCAGTCTTGATGGAGGGAAGACTCACTTCCTTCACCTGTTCCTTTTATTAAAAATGCTCCACCACCTATTTGGTAGTCGATAAAATGTTGATCAATAGCTTTTTTATAGCAACTTTTTAGAGTTTCGTTTATCTTGTAGTTTAACTCCGGCTTCTTGTCTTTAACATTAGAGTATATTCCTTTAAGATTTTTAATTTTTAGTTCACTGTAAAGTTCCTTTATAGTATCTAAGTCACTCTTTGATAAAAAGTTAGGAATCCTAATTGCGCCAACTTCTTCAAATTGATCTTGTAGTTCATTTAATTTTAGTCTCATGCTAAAGTAGTTTAGTTCAAAAATCTAGCTAATTTCCATCTTAAGTAGTAAAATCCATTTTGGATAAAAAGCAGATTGATTGGCTTGTTCTTTGGTTTGTAATTTAGATTATGAGTTCTTAACTGTTTTATATATTGTAAATATAATGGATGGTAATAGTTGGTTTTATTTTTAAACTTGCTGATTGTAAAAGGACTAAAATGGATGAAGATGACCTCAGTCTGTTTGAGTTGAATATTGTCATTCCAGCCTGCAAGGTTGCAACCCCTATGTTTAAGAATCTTTACTCGATTAAAGAGAATTGGAAACAAGTCTAAATACTTTTGGTCATCAAAAAGACCTCTGAAATAGGATTTTTTCATTTCGTACAAGCAGCAATCTGCCCACCACTCAAGAGCCTCTTTAGCACTTTTATTAATACCGAGAAAACCGGCATTGTATAAACCAACTCTAAAGTTGGCCTCTAGCCAATTTTGCTTAGTTATAGGAGAACTAGGATAAAAGTGAGGTGTTAATATAATGTCGTTGGATTCTAGTTCTTGAAACAAAAATCTATAGTCATTAAAAAAATAGATGTCGTTGTCTATGTATATAACTTCACTATGCTTTCTCAGAAGGCTAAGTAGCAGCTGTGGTTTTAAGGCCCACCTAAGTTTATCTTTATTGGTCTTGTACTTCCTTACAAGCTGAAGTGTCTTTTTATCTTTAAGTTCATTAAGTGGAATAATCTTTACATTTTTTGGAATGTCACCCAAAGGTTCTTTCTGATCTATTAAAAGTATGTATAGATTAGACTTGTAAGATTCAATGCTTTTAGCTAATGCATAACATTTAAACAAGTGAGAATGGGTTGATATGGTACAAAAGCTATACAAAGTGTTATTAATAAATTTTTTTGCTAGTAGTAACTATATTGCTTTTTGATTCAATCCATTGCCAAATTTCCCAATCAGTATTTTTCCAATTGTGAAATACATGAATGAATTTTGGCTTGTAAGCTGTTTTAAATGAATTGTCAGAAATTGTGTCTTCTACTTTGTTTAAGGCTAGTTCTTTGTTGTAAAAATCTGCTATAAAGTTCCATTCTTTTGAGAGGGTTGGGTGATTTTCTAAACCAAATTCCCAAACATTGGCAATTAAAGTGCCTTGGTCTCTTGTTTTCCAGCTTTTGTTATTAAAAATTTCCATGGTTTTTAAGTGCCACTGATCTAAAAAACGATGACTTTTTTCATTAAATAAAAATACACCTCCATTCCAATGTTGCCAGTTCTTATCTTTCACATCAATATTAAAAGTGTTTTTAATTTGTTTTGTTAGATGATTACACTTATAGTCAAAAATGTCTTCTCCCATATTATTAACCCACTTATTAGACCAAAATCGATATTTAAGATTAGTTTCTTTTGCAAGTTGCTTTAAGTTGATTTCGTGCTTGATAAGTTCTCCCTGGGCATTGATCCAAACTCTTTTATTCTTGT
Source organism: Flavobacteriales bacterium UBA5081 (assembly GCA_002415785.1). GTDB lineage: Bacteria > Bacteroidota > Bacteroidia > Flavobacteriales_E > Vicingaceae > UBA5081. The sequence goes on along the minus strand of DIAJ01000003.1, from coordinate 183,779 downwards.
CAAAAATTAAATCATTAGAGAGTTTGAATTTTGAATAACTGAAAAAGTATTTAAGAGCATAAAGCGTTTTTGAAAAAAAAGACTGTTGAATGTTTTTGTATTTCTCGTTGATTTGCTGTTGCATTTTTCTTGCATAAGCAGAGTTGATTGGTTTAGTTTGCTTTTGAATACTTTTAAAGAATCGATTACGATCAGCTTCACACTTTTTTATACAATTGCAGTTTACAGCATAGGGGCTAAAGCTTTTTACTTTGCAATGGTCTGGTGCAAACCGAATAGGAGGAATGTATTGGTTGAATATTTCATCGCATTTGTTTGAAATGGCGACAACATCTGTATCTAAATAGCAGTAGAGTTTATTTTTTGGTAAAAATTGATGTATAGCTGTTTTTAAATAAATACTAGCTTGATGATGATTTAGGTGTTCCGGAGTTTTAATATCAATAACATTGTCATGATAGATTGGTGATTCATTTCTTGAAAGATCGGATAGCACTATAATACTTTTTTGAGAATAACTTTTTAAGTAATTTAAAGAAAAGTGAAGTGTATCAATATGTTCCTTGCTTCCACAAACCACAAATACGTATGCTTCTTTAGTCATAGCGGTTTGTTTTAAACCAATCCGTCATTTCTTTAATTCCATCCTTAAGCATACACTTTGGTTTGTAATTTATAAAGTTGAAAAGTTTTGATGTATCGCTATGGGTTATTGAAAGCTCATTTGAAGGGAGTTGTTTATATTTAATAATGGCTTCTTTTCCGAGGTTTTGAGCAATTAAAGTAGCATACTCTTTAACAGAAGTTGGTTGCCCCATACCTATATTATAAATTTGGTGAACTCCTTCTTTTAAATGCTTAATTATTGGAATTAGTAGTTTTATTGCTCCAATAATATCGGAAACATGCGTGAAATCACGGTAAACTTCACCATTGTTGTATAGGTAAATCGGTTTATTCTGATGAATAGCAGACATAAATTTATAGCCTGCCATATCGGGTCTTGTCCAAGAACCATAAACGGTAAAAAAACGAAGACCTATAGCTACTAAACCGAATTGCTTGCAGTAATTCTCAATCATTACTTCACTCATTTTTTTACTTGTACCGTAAAAAGAGAGTGGTGAGTCTGTGTTGCTTTCCTCCGAAGTAATTTCTTGACCTTTAGAGTAAACTGAGGAGCTACTTGCGTAGATTAGAAACTTTACATTGTTTTTTCTACATTGCTCTAAAACATTAAAAGTTCCGTGCACATTAGTTGAGAAGTACTTTCCAGGTTGAGTTAATGAGTCGGCAATACCGGTTTCAGCAGCGAAGTGCACAATTACCTCAGGTTTCTCATCAAGCTTTTCTATAAAGGGTGTTTGAATATTTACTTTTTTGACCTTTTGCAATAATTCAGCTCTTTTTATAGCGGCATGGTTACTGTTATGAAAATCATCAATTAGAGTTAATGAGTAATCCTTCATTAAGTTTTTTGAGAGATGAAAGCCAATAAATCCAGCAGCACCTGTAATAAGAATGTTTGACATTTGAATTATTTCGTTCAAAAATAGATAAATGTTACTACTTTCTTGTAGATTTATTTAAATCGTCCAATGGGCAAACCACTTTTCAAAAACTAAAATTTTCCACAACTTCCAATTGTATTCCTCTTTTAATAAATTGTCTATGTAAGACTGTTTGATTATGTTGTGTTTAACTAATTTGGAGGCTCTTAACTCTTTCTTGTAAAAATCAATATTCATATAATACTTATCAGGCCCAACAAACCCTTGCTTTTCTCGTTTAAGTATCTCTTTTGGCAAATTGGTTTTTATGTTTTCAAAAAGTAGTTTTTTTGTCTGAATTGGCGATAGATAAACATCTTCATGATATGATAAAACTTTATCAAAAAGTTGATGATCTAAAAAAGGCACTCTCACTTCGAGAGAGTTAGCCATACTTGCACGGTCAATTTTTGTTAAGACAAGCTCCGCCATAAAACACTTAATATCCATAAACTGTATTGATTTCATAGGGCTTAGATTAGGGTTGTAGTTTTTTCGATAAAACCATTCAGTATCTTTAGGTATAGAGGAGTGCAATTCCGTGTGGAGCATTTTTTTTAATTCCTTTTTGTCGAATCGACCCATTGCCATTGCATTTGCGTAAAAGTCAACAGTTTTAATTGGTGATAGTATATTTTTAATTTTTTGAAGCAGACTGTTTTGTCTGCTTAATTTGTAATAGTTGTGCTGCCAAGTATAACCACCAAAAATTTCGTCGGCTCCTTCACCGCTAAAAACTGCTTTCACTTTTTTTCTTGCCAGTTTGCTAACCAAATATGTAGGAGTGATTGAAATGTCGGCAATTGGTTCATCATAAATAGCTGGCATTAATTCAATTAAGTTAATGCTTTCTGAGTTTGCCAAAATGTTTTCGTTAGGAATAGAAAGATGTTTTGCTACCAAGTCAGCATATTTATGCTCACTGTTTTTCCAGTCTTCAAATCCAATTGAAAAGGTGTAAGGTGGGTAACCCTCATTTTTCATAAGAACAGCAAGTGCACTACTGTCATACCCTCCGCTTAAAAAAGAACCAATTGGAACATCTGCTCTGAGGTGCTCCTTAACAGATTTTGAGAGAATGGTTTTTACTTCAGTTGTTGCCTCAGATTCATCAACAATACTCTCGGAGGTACTAAGCTGCCAATATTCCTCAGTTTTATACTCAAAGTTATCAAGGTTAAGTTCAAGTTGACAGGCGGGAGGGAGTTTAAAAATATTTTCCCAAATTGATTTTGGTGATGGGATATAACGATAAACAAAATAATCTGCTATGGCGCTTTTATTAAGTTTTTTAGGAAAAACTCCTGATTGCATTATTGCTTTTAGTTCTGAAGCAAAAATAAAATTTCCTTCGAAGTTGCCGTAGTATAAGGGTTTTATACCAAAGCGATCTCTAAATAAATAAAGCTTGTTTTTGTGCTCATCTAAAATTCCAATGGCAAACATTCCTTTTAGGTGTTGAACAAAACTAGTTCCCCATTTTTCATAAGCAGCTAGGATTACTTCAGTGTCTGTTTTGGTTTTAAAAGAATAATTGTTTTTTAGTTTGTTTTTTAGTTCTTTATAATTATAGATTTCACCATTAAAAGTAAGCCAGATGTTTCCTTTAGGATTACTTAGAGGTTGTCTGCCATTTTCGCTTAAATCTAAAAATGAAAGTCTACGGTGACCTAAAGCTTTTTTTTGATCCTCAGAAATGTATATGCCCTCACCATCAGGGCCACGATGAGCCAGTGTATTTAGCATCTGGTTAAAAATCGAGCTATCAATAGCACCCTCTTTTTTAAAATGTCCCAAAATTCCACACATAATATTTCAATTAATTGCAAAAAATGCTTGATAAATCTATGATCATGGCTTTTTGTAAAGAGGCTTTTCTTTTAAATTTCTTCCTAAAACTAAGAAAATGTGATATAAGCCAATGTTGAAGTAAAGTGAAAATTTGCTTTTTAACTTTAGTAGTAATGAAAACAAAAATGGGTGAGCAAGTAGAATTAATAGATAAGGCTGATTTTTTTCTATAAGCCAAAAGGCTAGAATAACAGAAGTAAAAAATATATATGTTTGGAGAGAAATGCCTTCATTTTTAGCTTTAAAAAAGCTTATTGATATTACAAGTAAACTAGCTGCTGTAACAATTAGGATTATGGGTTTGTGAAAAGTAATTGAAAAGCTAATAAGCAGAATGATAAAGATTAATTTTAATACTAATTGACTTTGTTGAATGAGCTTTTTAGAAGCTGAGGGGTGTTTTGTAGTAAATGTGATTATCCTAGACCGGTAATCATTTTTACTATCTTTCGTTTGGTGAATAAGAATATCCTTAAAGCCAATTAAGAAGTTAAATACTGCAAGAACACCAATGATTATATAATTTTTTAAGGGTGGTGTTATCAATACCAAAAAGCAGAAAGGAAGAATATGAGCATAAAAAGTATCGGCTAATACTCCCCAAATACCTTTTTCTTTAAGTCGACTTATAGGGTGGGAGTAAAGTAAGAGTACAAGACATTGAAGTTCTATTAAAATGAGTGCTTCAATTGATATTGTAAATGCTAGATAGCTTGAAGTTAACCAAAGTGTTAAGAGTGTTGCCCAAAGGTGAAAATTAGTTAGATTTTTTGTTGAATTGGGTTTGCCTACTTTTAAGTCGTACTTTTTATCATAAAAGTCATTTAATAAAAACCCACCTGTTCCTAAAAGCATGTATATTGCTAGTGCCTTTACTACAAGTGTAATGTCTACAGAGTGTTGGCTTAGAGAAAATAATAAAAGAACTTGATTTGCAAAAAGCATAAAATGATACTTTGCAAAATTTTTTATTCGACTTATGATGTTAATTAGTCCTTCCATTCTGAAGTAAGTTCTAAAAACCAAGCAGCTGTTAAGCAATGGCTTCCCGCTACGTAATTTCTATCCTTAGAGGTGAAATATTCAAAATGATGGAATTTGAAGTCCTCCTCAGAGGTAATGGATAAAATTAGTGTTTTTATTTTATCGTATAACTCGTTTTTAACTTCAAAGTATTTTAAGCTTAATGCTGCAAGTAAAAGTTCTGCAAAGCAGAGTTTTTGATAGTTTTTTTCAATATCATTTACTATTTCTGGGACAAGCTTTTTAAGTGACACTACACCTTCTTTATAAGCCCTGGCAATATGAAATATGGTTACCATTAAATTGTTGTAAAAGTCTCCACTGATTTTACGTTGCTCCCAAAGTACAATGCAATTACTAATGGCAGTTGTGGTTTGAGTAGACTCTTTTAAATAAGAAATGACATTTAGGGCTACGGAAAGCTCAGAGTCGTCGGGGTGAAGAAAATTGTTTTTAATGCTGTTTCGATAATGTCTCTTTTCTAAGATTAGTTTGAAGCATAGAAGTGGGTTGGTCAAAAACAATCTTTTATTAGGAACTATCCAGGTTTTTATTGTTCCTTTTTTTAAGATGTTGTTATGCAGTGTTTTTTTGTTGTTGAGGTTGTAGTTGTTTTTCTCTAAAACTAAAGAACAGATGGCGGTATCATCTACATCAATTGGAACATTATTTATTCCTTTTGAAATCTTCCAGAACCGCCACGTATCTCCTAGTTCTTTTTGTTGTAGTATGAACCCAACTCCTTTTGAAAATACCTTTTGTAGATCTTTTTCAGTTGAAATGGAGTATAAGATATTTGCATGTACAAATGGAGAGGATTGAGTAATGTGCCAATTTTTCTTTTTTACATCATGTTGTGATGGATAGGATTCGTAGGTGGGTAGCTCTCCGTTAGAGGTTTGTTCATTTTTAATGAGTTTAATCGCTTTTTGCTTTATTATTGAGAGTTTTATAGGAGGTGCTTGTTGTTTACAGTTTAGTGTAAGCTTCTCAACTGCCTTTACATGACTAGAATGACTGTGGGTAATTAACTTGTCTTTTCTACTTAATCTTATATCAGCAAATGAATTGAGGAGTGAGTTTAGTGCAATTTTTGTTTCTAATTTCGCTAAATGAGCGCCAATACAGTAATGTGGTCCATATCCAAATGAAAGAATTTTGCCACCTCGGTTTAGTTCAAACTCATTAGCATTCTCAAAAACTGTAGGATCCATATTAGCCGCTCCAATTGATATGCTAACTAAGCTATTTTTAGGAATTAAAGAATTGTCTAAAACATAATCTTGAGTACAAGTTCTTTGTATTATTTGTGTTGGAGCATCAATTCTTAATGTCTCATTAATGAGCTGATTTACAAGTTGCCTGTTTTCTTTAATTTTATTTTTTAATTGGGCGTTGCTTAGTAAACGATACAAGCATGAGGCAATTAAGTTAGGGGTTGTTTCATTTCCTCCTAAGAGTAGAACTTTTGTTAAGTTAATAATAGAATCTTCGTTAAAGTTTTTTTGAGAATAAGGGTGAAAAATTAATTCATTTAATCCCCCTGGTGATTTGGATTGTTTTGCTTCAGAAATCCATCTTTTTAAATCTGGTTTTAGTTGTTGCCAATTTTCTTCGGCAGTTTTATTATTGTGTATTGAAGCTGAACTAACCGCTGTAGTTGTCCATTTTTTAAGCTTTTTATTGTAATCGGCATTTAACCCCAAAAGCTTTAGTATAACTAATGAAGAAAAGGGCATTGCAAAGTCGTTCATTAGTTCAAAGGATGAATTGGATTTTAAGTGACTAATTAGTCCATTTGCAATGTTTGTAATGTCATTAGAAAATAATTCAATTCGTTTGGATGAAAATGGAGCTTCTCCTCCTGCTAAGATTTTACGATGAGTTGTATGTTTAGGAGGGTCACAGTTAAGTAAGATAGGATCAAAGGAATGTTCGCCTGAGGAACTAAAGATTTGATGATTGTTAAGTACTTCTATCGCAGTGTTATATCCGGTTACTAAGTATGTATTGTTCTTAGAAATATAATGAACACTTCCCTTTTTTCGGAGTTCCGAATAATAATAATTGGAGTCTTGTGAAAATGCCCAAGTTGAAATATCTAGTTCATCAATCCTCATTGAATCTATTTTTCATTTTTAAAAGATAACTTTCATCAATAAACCCTTTTTGCCTTTCGTTTATGAATTTTATGCTCTCCTCTCCAATAATATAGCGAAGTTGTTTTTTGGAATCTGTGGCAGCTTTATAAATTTGACTGGCTACAATATCTACAGAAGTAAAAGAGGGGAACCATTCGGTATTATGAACTTTATCTAACAGTTCTTGATAGTCAGGGATTGAGTTTTTTGGAAAAACAATTGAAGAATATCCGTCTTCTGACTTAATGCCTCCCGGTTCAATAATTTTTACTCTTATTCCAAAAGGTAACATTTCGTAGTAAAGCGATTCGCAGAAGCCTTCTAGCGCCCACTTTGAAGCGTGATACAAAGAGAGCATTGGAAAAGTGACTAAACCGCATAAGGAGGAAACGGTAACTATAGTGCCAGACTTTTGCTCTCTCATTTTAGGTAAAAGCTTCTGAACAACTGATAAGTTACCCAAGAAGTTAAGTTGTATTTGACGATTAATTTCTTTTGTTGTAAAAGATTCAAATGCACCAGAATATACAACTCCATTTGCAAGTATAACTAAGTCAATTTGGTCAATATTTTTCAAAATATTTTTTACACCTTTTCTAATCGAAGACTCCTTTTCTAAGTTAATTTTAAAACAGCTTGCTTCTTTTAGTTTGGGCTTTTTTCTCGATGTTGCAATAACACTCCACTCTTTTTCAATAAAAATAGAGCAAAGGTGTTTGCCCAGTGAGGAGTTTGCTCCTATAATAATAACTGTCTTTTTCTTTTCACTCAAGGCGGACAATGTAAAAATGTTAATTATTCTTCTAAGTAGACTTTCTTTCTTCTCTTGGAGCCATTTTTTATAGCCTCCTTGAACTCTAGTTCAGATATTAATTTATTGTGATTTGGAACAAAGCCCAATGACCTTTGATCACTAGGTTTTTTATGAAACGTTTGATAGTTGTTTTTCATAAAAAACTCATCATTAATTTCAAAAACTTCAAAACCAAGTTCAGGCTTACTTTTATCGTAGTAATAGTAAACAGGCTTAATGTTTTTTGGGCCAATTAGAATTTGCAAAGCGTATCTCGGTTTTTTTGATCTGTTAAGGTCAGAAAAATGAATAACTCCGTCCTCAAAAATAACAGCATCTCCCGCTTTACAGTCGATTGGCTTTAGATAGTTGTCTACTAGCTTGTTTTCAAATTCTTTAAAGTAGTAGGGTACATTTAAAGTAGCAATGTCAGGAAGAATCTTGTGACTTCCTTCAACCAGCCAGATAGTTCCATTTTCTTTGTTAGTGTCAACTAGTGGGCACCATATTGTAAATGAAGTGTCTTTTTCATTTTTTACATGTGTCCAGTTTTGATGTATTTCAAATTTTCCTTCTCCCGGTGGTTTAACATATAAATTTGCGTTCCACACATGGTAATCATAAAAAAGTTGATCTACAATTGGGTTAAATATATCTTTAAATAATTTATTGCTAGCTCTTTTATAGTCCTCATTGGTGTCTAAAAAAGTACAATGGTAAGTAGAAGCGCCTTTTCGATTAGGTGCGTAATTATCATCTGGTTTTAAGCTTAATATTTTGTCTAAAGTGCTTTTTACCATCTCCTTGTTCAGCAGATTTGTTTTTATATACCCATTCTCAAAATAACTATTGTTATGGGCTTCTTCTTTAAAAAGTGGCTTTTTCATTGGTAGTGTTTCTTTTTGCTATATCCTGGATGAATAAACTAATTTTATTATGGTAGCTGTTTAATGCTGAAGTGTCTTCAATTTGTTTGTAAGGTGGTGTAAAATTAACATTAGGGACTTTTAAATTAGCAAATTGTGAATTCTCAATATTTGTATAAGTTGCTTCTTCAGTAAACCCTTTATTTGAAATTAAATTTATAGAAGGTAGTATAGTCTGTAGGTCGTTTGCTAATAAGAACATCGACCATCTAACATCCCAAGATTTGTCTTTATTAACTGACCGATCAAAAATTGGTTCAATGATTTGTAAAAATTTAGAACTACTACTTCTGGTGTTTTTGTTTCTGTAATCTAACCAGAAGTCATAAGTTCGCTCCAACATACTCCACTTGTGTTTCCAGGTTGCCCATCCCCAAAATGGAAGTGCCACATTAGATAAAAAGTAAGAGGAAGGTTTTTCAACAGCATCAAGGTTGCAACCACAAATAGCTCCTATCCTGCTTTCATGTTTTTTCAATACAAGCATTTCAGAGCAAAATTCAAAAAAAAGAGGAGATGGCATTGTATCATCTTCTAGAATAATAGCTTCTTGTTCATGTTTAAACACTTCATTTAATCCATAATCAAAAATTTGTTTAACACTTTGATGAGAACTTGGACTAAATACTGTTACTTTAGCTTGAGTCTTAATTGAACTTATAAGTTGTCTTATTTTTTTTTGTTTTATGATTATTTCAGGCGAGTCAGAATAGTCTATTATAAAGTATATTTTTGGAGGATTGTATTTAATAGTTTCTTTAATAATATTACATAAAAAATCAGTTTTTTTATAAGTAAAAATTACAACTGCTGCCTTTTGTAAGTTTCTTTTCAATTCGTTTTTGTATGTAGGGATAAATAAGTTAAAAGTAGTAAATTTTATAGTACACAATGCGTGGAATTAATCAATATCAAGAAGTTTTAGAGTTTATAAATCCACCGACTCAAATAACCTCAATAGGTCAAATGAGAATAATTATAGACGAAAATAAACATTTGACAATGATTGAAAAGTCCTTTTTTCATGACCTTTTTAGCTTGGTTGTTAAAATCGTAGAGCAAGATGTTTCTGGGGATGTTGTTCTAATTGGAGTCTATAAAGGGGGGATGGCTCTTTATTTAAAGTCGCTTTTAGAATGCTTAGGTGTTTATAAGAAGTTTGTTTTAATAGATTCATTTGATGGTTTTAATAGTGACTATTTAAATAATGAAGATATTTCCTCTATAAATAACTTTACTGAAAATGGTAAATTTAGAAACCAGCCAACAGTTGATGGGGTTTACAGTTTGTTTAAGTCGTTTAAACTTGAGAAAAACGTTCAAATAGTAAAAAGTTATATTGAAAATATCGAAAGTGTTGATAAACTAGTTTCTTCAGTTGCGCTCTTACATATAGATGTTGATGTTTATGGTGCGACTTATAGCTCTCTTTTTAAATTTACTCCATTACTGTCTTCCTCAGCAGTAGTTATTGTTGATGATTATTATGTCCCGGTTTTTAGTTGCAGAAAAGCAGTAGATAACTTCTTAAAAGACTTCTCAATCAAAGTAAATCCAAAAAAAATAGGGAAATATGCTTGTTTTTGGAATAATTACTAGAAACTCACCTTGGTGTTATAGAAATTTTTAAAGAAAGGCTTTTGTGTTGGAACTTTTTGAATATCAACATTACTGTAGATGTTTAACCAAACGCACCTAGCATTATTTGTATTATTTCTACTCGATGAATGAACTAAATTACCATCCCATATTAAGAGTGAGCCTGCTTTTGGTAAAGGCGTAATAACTTGGCCGTTTTGATGAAAAAAAGTAATAGGGCCATTGTTTTTGCTAAAATCATCTAAAACCCAACAGCAAGTTATCGTTTTAAATTTATTATCTAGAGCCATTTCAGGGTTAGGGCCGTATTGATTATCAAAGTGCTTTTCAAAAGTGAAATTTTCTTTTGGTTGCTTAACCACTACTTGATCATTGAAAAGATATACCGTTTTTGTTTCTAATAAAATAGAAGCTATGTATGTCATTACTTTAGAGGTGTATAGTTCATATAGTTTAGTGCTGTATTTTGAGGCCATATCAACACCTTTCCAATAAGTTGGTACCCCAAAGGGTTTAGCGCTGCCTAGTAATCTTTCATTGGCATACTCTTTTTTGAGCTGAATAGAAATGCGTTTAACCAATTCAAAAGTTGCTAGATCAAAAGTGTTTTCTAAAGTAATAAATCCGTTTTCTTTGAACTTTTTAATTTCTATTTTCATTAAGCTTAAATCGGATTAATGTTGTATTGAAAAATGGGTTGTTTTCATAACTTACTTCATTGATAATAGTATGTAAAAAACCATAACTGTTAAATAGCTTTATAAGCTCTTCTATTGAGTAAGGTTGTTTAGCTGAAAAGTGATATTCAATAATATACTCCTTGATTCGACGTAATAATTTATGATTAATCAAGTCCTCTACTATATTTGATTCCTCACCTTCTATATCAATTTTACACAAATCAATTGTTTCATGCTCTTTAACTACTTTATGAAATGGAACTGTATTAACTATTTCATAGTTAGTTGTTTGTTTGCTCTTGAGTAGGCTGCTTATCGGAAGGTATTTATCTTTTTTTGAACAAATATATAGCTTTCTTTCTTCATACTTGTTACTTATAGCATAAGGGTAAAGTTCAATGTTTTTGTTTTTTATGTTTTTATTGAACAACTCAATGTTTTCTTTTTGAGGTTCAAAAGATTTGATTATAGCCGTAGGGTGCGTTTGGATAAAGAAAATACTGGCTAAGCCAATGTTGGCTCCAATGTCAAATATTAATGGTGACTTTTTTTCTGAACTAAAACTATATACTTTCTGATTAAAGATCTCTTCAATTAAATAGTTTAATACACTTTTTGAGTAATAAGAGTAGATCGTGTGTTTGCCAGAAAGTTTTGTTTTAGTGGGTTTCATATTGCTTTATTTTCCATTCGAGATATGGCATTATAAGCCCTGTAGAAAAGTGGATGTCATTTAAATTTTTGAAGCTTTTAATAACTGATTTTAACTGAAAACAGGCAAGATTTTGAAAAGATGCTACTAACCCATAGTCATTAATGTTTTCTTGATTTTTTTCAATGTCAAAACTTTTAATGATTTCAGCATTAGCTACAAATGACAAACCCAAAGAATAAATTGTTGAATTGAAAAAGTTTTTTGGAATAATACATTTCGCTTCAAAGGTGAATGGTTTTTTTGTTTTTATTGTTAATCCGTTGATAATGGGGCTTGTTGTAAAAATGATTGTGCCTGAAATGTCGCTTATTGTTATGATGGGATTTATTGAGCTGTTTGTGTTTTTTGTTGTGTAAGTAACTGATAGTTCTATAGGTAGGTTTGATGTTAATTCGATATTTTCTTCGTTTGGGTGAAATACCTTTAACTTAATAAGTTTAACTTTTTCTTGATTTGGAATTTTTAAAAAATTACTAAGTTGAAAACCCTGGTGAAATACTTTTTTGTTAGACTTTTCAACTGCCTGATAAATATATGAGTTAAATAAGTTTGATTTGTTAGATTGATGAGTGAGTTTGCCTTTGTTAATTTCAAATAGTCTAGTAAACATGCTGCTTTCTTGTGTAAAGTGATTAACTACTATTACCGTTTTGTCAGAAGCAACTATTTGTTGAATAACTTCCTTTGACTTTATGATAAACTCCGCATCACCAACACCCAAAACTTCGTCAAACAAATAAATGTCAAAATCAAGATGAGCAACTATGCTGAAAGCAAGCCTTAGAAACATGCCGTTAGAATAGTTTTTTACCGGTTCGTAAATAAAGTTTCCTATTCCGCTAAATGCAATGATTTTATCTACCTTGGGTGTAATTTCTTTCTTTTTGAATCCCAAAAGTTGGGCATTAACAAAAATATTGTCTATTCCATTTAATTCAGGATGAAAGCCGGCTCCAATGTCTAAAATGCTTGCAACTCTTCCTCTAATTTTAACCTCTCCTGAGCTTGGCTTACTCACCCCAGCAAGAATTTTTAGTAGCGTACTTTTTCCACTTCCATTTGCTCCAATAATGGCAACACTTTCTCCTCTTTTTACTTCAAAAGTAACTTGGTCAAGCGCCTTGAACTTTTTATGTTCTCCTTCTCTAGGAGACCTTAGTTCATAGCTTTTACTTAGCTGATTTACTTCTATTACAGTGTCTGCTTTCATTGGGTTTAAGCAAAGTCGGCAAATTTTTGCTCGCGTTTGTTGTAAATATAATAGCTTACAATACTAATCAAAATAGCTAAAATAAAGTTTATTAGCCATATAACTTCAAAGTGCTTGTAATCGAACATTGTCCACCTCCAAGCATCAACCATATTGGCTATTGGGTTAAGTTTCATCAAAAACTGAAGCTTTTCCGGCAGTATGTCTATAGTAAAAAAAACCGGCGCAAACCAAATTGCCATATTTAAAATAAACGGTAGGACTTGCAAAAGATCTCTTTTTTTGATTGAAAAAGAACTAATTATAAATGTAGCCGAAAGGCCCAATAATAGTGTAAAAAGAACGGTAAATGGTAGTAATATAATTTTCCAGCTTATGTGTACTTCATAGTAGAATAATAATGGAATTAGTAAGATGAAGCTAATGCCACTCTCAATTAAACCAACAAGACTTTTCGAAATAGGTAAAATGCTTTTTGGAAAGTATATTTTTTTAATAAGATCATTTGATTCAAGTATCGCAGAGCTGCCATTTCCAACAATATAAGTGAATAGGTTCCAGCTAATAAGTCCGCTGAGAACATAAATGGGGTATGCGATGCCCTCAGACTCCCAGTTGAGTATAAATCCAAAAAAGAAGGTGTAAATTGAAAGGCCTAATAGTGGCTTAAACACACTCCACGTAAAACCTAGATAGGTTTGTGCATATTTTACCTGTAGATCTCTTTTTGCAAAAACCCAAATTAGGTTCTTATAAAACCATAGTGTCTTTAATGCACTAAAGAGTGATTCTCCTTTTGCAGAGTAAGTAACAATATTTAAATTACTTACCTGTTTCATCATAGTAGTGTTTTATTAAGTCAACAATGCGCAAAACTTCCTTTTCTGTGATGTTTGTATGAAATGGTAGTCTTAAAATTTGTTTGGAAATTACTTCAGTCAATTCTCCTCCAATATAGCTTCCTGTTTTTTTACCCATTTGCGATAAGTGTAATGGAATGTAGTGGAAAAAAGCCTCAACATTATTCTGACATAGATGATTTTGTAGCCCTTTTCTATCTTTTGCAGATTTAGTAATAATGTAATATGTGTTTACATTATGATCAATGGCCTCATCAGGTAATAATGTAATTTTTTTATCTAGTTCAGCTTCTAAAAGAGCATCTTGGTACCATTTGCTAATTTGAATGCGACGATTTAATTGGACTTCCTCATCTTGTAATTGATCGTATAGGTATGCGGCATTAAGTTCATTCATTTGGTATTTTGAACCTAAACTTGTCCATTCGTAATAGGGTTGACTGCCTTGTTCAAAGTCTGCTCGGTTGGTGCCGTTATGATAAATGGCGTGTGCTTTTTTTGAGAATTTTTTATTGTTTACAAGTAAAAGACCACCTTGAATCGCAGAGATTTGCTTTGTAATATCAAAACTTATCGCAGCAAAGTCACCAAAACTGCCAAGTGGCAGTTGTTTAAATGAACACCCATAGCTCATAGCTGCATCTTCAATTAAAAAAATGTCCTTTTCTTTACATAAATTACTTATGTAGTCGAGGTTTGTTGTGTGTCCGGCATAATGAACCGCAATTATGGCTTTGGTTTTGGAATTAATTGCTTTTTTTAGTGACTTTAGGTTTAAGTTGAAGTAAGGTGCTTCAATATCTACAAAAATCGGTTTAGCTCCCATTCTAACAAAAGCATTTGCGGTAGAAACAAAAGTAAATGAAGGGAGTATTATTTCATCGCCTTTTTCGAAATTGAGTAAATGAGCAATTATTTCTAAAGCCGCTGTAGCTGAATGCGTTAAGAGTAGTTCGGAGTCGTTGTAATGAGACTGTAAATGATTAATGCATTTCTTTGAAAAATACTTTTCTCGAAAACGCTCGTAATCTTCTAAAAGGTATTCTATATGTGCGTGATAAGATTTACTTTTACTATTTGAATTAAATTTAATTGGTTTCATTGGTGAAAATAGCACATATTCTGAACCCCGTAAAAGTAGATAAAAATAATGAGCTGTACTTTGCACAAAAGTTCACTTTTATAAGTATTCAGAAAGCAGTTGAGTGTTTTAATAAGAAGGACGTTGAGTTGATAAACTGTGAAACCTCTTTTCAGGAAGATGAGGGAATAAGCCCGACCTTCTTCAATCAACTTACTAATTTAAATCGGGCAGTTAGTGATGTAAATAGCAGTTTGTCAATTAGTCGAAAACTGCCCTTGATTAAAGATGTTTTAGATAAAACTAAGGAGATTGACGACTTAGATTATTTGATTTACTCAAATGTGGACATTGGTCTGATGCCTTATTTTTATAACCATGTGGTAGAGTTGATTGAAGAAGGTTATGATGCCATTTGTGTAAACCGTCGAAGAGTAAGTAAGGAATATCTTCAAAGTGAAAGTATAAGTCAAATTTATGCAGACCAAGGTAAGTCACATCCGGGCTTTGATTGTTTTGTTATTAAAAAAGAACTGCTAAATCAATTTGTGTTAGGAGATGTCTGCATCGGTGTGCCTTTTTTGGGCGTTACATTGTTGCACAATATTGCTTCATTTGCTCAAAAACCTACTTACCTTACTGATAAACATTTGACTTTTCATTTAGGAATGAATGTTTTGGGTTTTGATAAGAGTGAGTATTACAAACATAATCGTACTGAGTTTTTTAAAAAAATAAAGCCGGCACTAGCAGGAAACTACCAATTAGCAAAATTCCCATATTCATCATTACCCATTTACAAAAGGGCATTAAAGTGGCTCTTAAACCCAAGTTTGTTTACTATTGATTATTTAGAATTAGAAAAAAAGAGCTTTCTAGAAAAAACGAAGTTAAAGGTGGATGAGTTAAGATGGCGTTTATTGAGTAGGTAGAAATTGAGATAGTATTTTTCTTTTTTTTTGGTAAACCTTCTTTTTTAATGATAGTTTCAAAAAGAATTTATTTTCAATTGAAAACCTTTGAAAACCTAAACTCTCGTTATACTGAATAGCTGACTTGTTATTAGGATGGACTTTCGCAAATACTTTCTCTAGTTTTAAATCATTAAACGCAAAATCTAAAAGTAGTATTGAAGCAGCCAGTGTAACTCCCGTTCCTAAAAATTTGCTTTCTCCAATAAATAAGCCTGCATAAGCTGTAGTTTTATTAACGTTAAATCGATTTAAGTGAATTAACCCTATTTTGGTTTTATCTTTTTCTATAATGAAGTAGTAGTCGCCTTTTTCATTTATTTCTTTAAACCACTTTTTTTGCATTTCTTCGGTGATATTGCCTTTAAAGTCCATATAAGACTTTACTTCTTCTTTGTTTCTCCAATTTCTGACAAGCATAGCGGACTCCATGTCTAATGGAATTAGTTGAATGCCGTAGTTGCTATTCATCTATTTCGCTAATTAAAATTTGATCCAGATTTTGTTGAGAAATCCAAATTCTTCGAATGTACTCGCCAATTATTCCTAAAGACATTAATATTAGTCCGGTTGAAAAAAAGATTGAAACAATAATTGATGAGTACCCCATTTGTATATCATACCTCAATTTTTGATAAATATAAAAACAGCCTATAATAAAGCAAATTATGGATGTAAGTAGGCCTATGCGAGTTATAAATTTTAATGGGAAGGAAGAATGATAAAGTATAATTTTTACAGCAAAACGAATTGAGCTAATCAATGAATAACCGGACTTTCCGTATTCTCTTTTGTGGTGAGTTGTTTTGCATGAAGAAATAATGTGAGCATTCTTAACTAAATGATCATCTATGAAAACAATAGGTTTAAGTTGACTTGAAAAAGATTGAGTTACCTCTTTTTTCATTAAGCGAAATGATGTAACGGAGTTGTAGTTTACTCCTTCAAGGTTAAAAATTAATTTTAATAGCTTACTTCCGATGTTTTTTGAAATTTGATGATTTTTCTCTTTATAAGTTCCATAAACTAAATCTGCGCTTTTTTTGTTTAACTGTTCGATTAATTGGCTTATGTCGAAAGGGTCATGTTGTAAGTCTTCATCAATTGTAGCAATTAATGAAGCATTGCAAAAACTAAAGCCAATAGCTGTGGCGGTGTGTTGCCCATAGTTTTTAGAGAGTTTAATGTACTTGTATTTGAATTTTTTATCGCTTGACCGAATTGTTGACTTGCAGTTAGTTGTAGTTCCATCTTCAACAAATATGACCTTTACTTTTAGCATGGAAGTTTCGCACCATTCATTAAGTCGATGTATTAGCTGTGCTAGCGAAGCCTCTGCGTTGAATAATGGAATTACAATATCTATGTCAGTCATATACTATAAATCAAAGAAAGTTATTGATGAGGCTAACGTTTCCATTTTAATTAATGCAGAAGCAACAGAGAAACCAACGCCAAAACCAGATAAAACAGTCCAACCTTCGGCTAAAGTATCATCTAGAACCGCTTTCGCTATAGTTATTGGTATGCTAGCTGTTGATGTATTTCCATAAAGCTGAATGCTATTTTGGACTTGTTCATCATTTAATTTTAGTTTTTTTTGTAATGAATCATTAATGATTTTATTGGCTTGATGAAAAAAGTATTGTTTAATGTTGTTTGCTTTGAGTGAGTTGCTTTGTAGGAGCTGCTTAATGTTGTTAGGCACATATTGCATAGAATAATTAAATACATCAATGCCATTTAATCTCATGTAGCCATCATTGTCGGTATAAATTGCACTCTTTCCCTCACCAAAAGTTTCCAAATTAAATGAGCAATTGCTTGAGTCATTTCTATTAAATTCAATGGCAGTTGCTGACACTGCATCTGAAAATATTGGACGAACAGATGGATCTTCTTTATGGATTAACTGCGAGGAGTAATCCCCACAACATAAAATTGCTCTACAACTAGGCTTGTCAATAGATTTTAATAGTTGACTAATGCTGTTTAAACCATAAACAAACCCCGAGCAACCTAAATTGATGTCGTAGGCTAGTACCCGATTAGAAAAATTAAATTCATTTTGTAGCTGACAGGATATTGCGGGTATTTGATTGCCACTGCTTTGAGTAATAGTGATAAGTATGTCAATCGAATTTTCTTCCCACCTAGTGTTAGAGAGTAATTTTTTAACCGCTTGGTAAAATCCTTCTTTTATAGGTGATTGTTTATTTTTTATTGTATACCGGTATTTAATTCCAGTGTGTTCTATAATTCGTTTAAGATTATTTTTATCAATAAAGTCGATATTAAGGTTGTCTTCTTTGTTTTTTGGCAATATACAAGCAATCCCTTTTATACTAATTCCATTACTATTTAAAATTGCCATTAAGTTGTCTTTTGTTGAATTAGCAAATGTAAGTCATCTAAGGTATCGCTTTGAGCTAAATCTGAAGAGGAAATTAAAATGTTTTTTTCTTCATTTAAATGAGAGATGAATAATAAAGCATTTAGGGAGTTCCAGTTTTTTAAATTGCGAAAATTGCTTTTGAGGTCAATGCTCTTTTCTTCAATTTCCAGTTCTTTTGCTATAAAATGAATGAATTCTTCTTTAGTCATAATCGTGGTAGGACTCTTATTTGATATTTTTTGCAAATAAACAAACAATATTTTTTTTGTTAGCTGCATTGCTGTTTTTTATTGATAAACAACTGTTTTTTTTCTACGAATGATAGTTTTTAACAAAATATTATTATGTTTGCGCATTAACAAAATTTAAAGGTAATTAACTTTTAGAAAACATCCTTACCGTAAAAATATGAAGCCTACCCGTCTAATGGGCTGTTTGTTAGCTGTTCTATTGCTTTCGGCTACTCAGCTTAATGCTCAAATGAGCTCTACTGATCTTCAAGTGAATATTAACTATGTCGCAGGTACAATGAGAGTAGACTGGAAAGATGATCCGGGTGGGTCAAATGTATGTCGAGAATACTCTACTGGCGAAAAAATTTCATATAGGATTGGAGCAAACTCTCCTCAGAAAATTTTTGATAATACAGGATCCGGTTCAATTGCCACAAATTATCGAGAGTTTAATAATCTTCCGGGCGATTTTTTTTCAAATCCGGTTACCATAATCTTTGAGTCTGATTTTGGAAATGCGAATACCTCTTGTGGTAATCCTTTAGTTCCAACAAATATTCAAAAACAAATTGCAACTCGTATTGATGATCCTCAATCTCCTCAAGCGGGTTTTGATGTTTCTTGTGATGAGGTGCCCCTTAGTTGGCTGGCTCCCTCTATTGTAGCAGGAGCTTCTAATTTAAGATTTGAAGTTGAAAGAAGAGAAGCGAATACTTCAGGTAGCTATACTAATATATACAACAATACAGGAACAAGCTATAACGATGCTGCTGCTCCAGCAGGAAAGGAGCAAGAATATCGAATTAGAACAGTGATGCATTATAGTGCTACAAGGATTGCGAAGAGTCCCGGTGTTATAGTAAATGGTAGAAAGATAGGTATTGCAGGTACACCAACAGGATTGTTTTTAGATCAAGCTGACTGTGGAGGTGCAATTGATGTTACTTGGAACTGGTCAAATTCTAATAATCCTAGCAACTTTGAAGTTTTAAGGGCAACTAACAATGCCTTTTCTGCAAATACTCAAACATATACTATTTCTGGAGCTGACCGGTCAATTAGAGATAACAATACAAATGTAGGCACCGAGTACTTTTATAAAGTTAGAGCAACTGGTGCTTGTCCAAATAGAACAACTCCAATCTACTCTTCATATACAAGTTCTGAATCAAAGGTGGGTTTAGGAGCCCCAGTTGCAACTGCTACTTCATCAATAGTAATAGATACAACTGATCGAGAAGTTACTTTAACTTGGGTTGATAACTCCAAAATGGAGGAAGGATTTAAGATTGTAAGACAAAGCGCAACCGGACAGGTAGAGTTTGACGTGGGAGAGAATGTTACCACATATACAGACAACTCGGCTGATATCTGTCAGAATTTAACTTATCAGGTTAAGGTATATAACAGTTGTAGGACTAATGGAGTTATGTCAACAAACAGTCAGGCTGCATATATTCCTGCTGACATTGCCAATGTGTTTAATCAATCACAAAATAAAGTAGAGTCATCTGATGGGGAGTTTGGCGACCGTATAGAGTTAAAGTGGAAAACACCAACACGACAAGTTGATGACTGGTATGTTTATCGAATTAACCCACTAACTTCTGATACCGTTTTTGTTGCTTCAGTTGAAGGGAAGTCAAGGTTTTATTCTGATAATACAGCTAATGCTAATACGCTTTATGAATATATGATTCAGGGCGTGTCTGATTGTGCAGGAAATACTTTGAACTCTAATATCACTAAAGATATTGGTTTCCGTTTGGCATTTGGAACAGTTAATGGACAAGTAACTTATGATGGAGGTACGGCAGTTAAAGGGGTGAAAGTTACAGCTGAAGCTGCTTCAGGAGCAAGTGGCTTTTCAGGGGACTTTAATGGGACTTCTGCCTATGCAAATGCAGGGAACCCAACAGCCTTTCAGTCAGACTCTATGACAATTGTTGCTTTTATAAGACCACAAAACTTAACAGGCAAAAAGGTTATTGCTTCTAAAAAATCAAGCACTTCAGGTTGGGAGTTGTTCTTGGATGGAAGTACACTAAAATTAACCAGCGGGAATAAAACCATTTCTGCGAGCTCCCCATTTATTATTGCAGGAAACTGGGCTTCAGTAGCGGGAAGTGTTTCAGGTGACACTATGAAACTATATGTTAATGGAGCATTATTAAAAGCAGAGGTCTCAAATCAAACTGCATTAAATTCTACTTCAAACCTAATGATTGGTAAATCAGGTACGGGAGATTACTTTAAAGGTCAGCTTGATGAAGTGCGCTTTTATAACAGAGCTATATCTGATTTAGAGCTTTTGCAATCTTATGATGTTTATGTTAATCCTTCAATGAATTCTTTAAGAGGTTATTGGAGGTTTGATGAGGGCTTTGGTGGACGTGCTTATGATTACTCAAAAACTTTATTAACACCTAATAAAAATCACGCTGATTTAGTAGGTGTAACTTTTAATGGTAGTAAACCAAGCTCAAATCAACTAACCGCAGGGGCTTATACAGATGAACGTGGGAGTTACTTTATTCCCTTTGTTCCTTACTTAGGCAATGGAGATAACTTTATATTGACTCCATCATTTGGAACACATACTTTTTCTCCTGCAACCACTACTTTATATATTGGAGGAAGTACTCCAAATTTCTCTAATGTTGATTTTACAGATAACTCTTCTTTTAATGTAACTGGTTCAGTTAAGTTTGAAAACTCTACTTGTTTTGTAGAAGATGTTTTTATCAAAGTTGATGGTGAAGTAGTTATTCAAAATGGGGAGCCTGTTAGAACAGATGAAGATGGATTGTTTTCACTTCAAGTTCCTATAGGTCCTCATGTACTAACTGCAGAGAAGCAAGGTCATACTTTTGCAGTTGGAAGATTCCCTTCCAGTGGTAACTACAATTTTCAGCAAAATGAAGCTCTTGCTTCATTTATTGACAATACACTAATGAAAGTTGTAGGTCGTGTTGCCGGCGGTGGTGTTCAAGAAGCTCTACCCCCTGGTTTAGGTAGAGGGACAAATAACATTGGTAGAGCTACAATTCGTTTTGTATCTCAACAAGGTGGAGGATGTTTTGATACTACAGTTACAACAGATGTAAACACCGGGGAGTATGAAATATACCTTCCACCAATCAAGTATCAAGTTCCGAACTTTTATGTTACTTCTAATAATGCCATAGGTTTTACAAACAATAGCATTTTGGACTTGTCAATGGCGCCAATGTTGCAAACTGAAACGGATACTTTGTTCAGAGATTCTTTGGGAGTTAAGAAAATAGATCGAATCGATACAATAGCATTTAACAAATTGTTGGATTTCATTTACTATGAAACTCCCAGATTAAATGTTGTAGATGCAGATTTTCAAACAGTTTACGGCTCTGATAGCTTGAACATAGAAGTAAATGATAGTAGTATGACTATTCCAACAGCAGCCTTGGGAATGAAATACCCTATTTTTGAAGAAAATACCAATTACGAATGGAATATACAGGCTTTTGAAATTTATGAAAATAGAGATAATGCCTCAAACCCTATTTTAGATAGTGTTCCATTATCTGAAGGAAAGTTTGTTATTAATAACCAGCTATCAAATAGTCCGGCAGCTGAATTTGAAATTCAGCCAATGGATGAATTTAATGGAACTCAATTGTATCGTTTTACAGCCGGTCAGGCAAATACAGCAGCAGATCAGCTAACTCCTGACTATAGTTTTACTAAAACTTTTGAGTTGACTTTAATAACTCCAAACTCAACAGTAAGTTGGAGACCAAATTTAGGGGATGGAACTCCTAGCCCTCTGTTTAGAGGAGTAGTATTTGGGGGTAGAGCACTCGGTAATTCTTTTGCTACTGCAGGTCCTCAGGTAGTTACTATGATTTTGAGAGACCCTCCGGGCTCAAATAGCTTTTCTTCATGGGAGGAGGAAACACAGCATACCACGGTTAGCACATTTGAAAATGCAGGTGGAGTTGGAGTGGAGCTTCAGAAAAACTTTAAGTTAGGAACAAAGTTCTCTATTGGACTTGGTTATACAACCGAGACTGAAATCAGTAACTCATTGCTTTCTACAACAACTATTGAGTCTAACATTACAGGAACTAATGAGTATGTTGAAACAATGACTAATTCTGTTGCAATTAATACTAGTGCAGACCCGGAGTTTGTTGGGCCAGATGCTGACTTATTCTTTGGTCGTTCACTTAACATGGATTTTGGCTTATCTCAAATTATTACTCTAATTGACTTAGCTAAATGTGGTGACGGGAATAATGAGTGTTTTGGTGATACATTGACTTATAATGGAAAAAGTTTTAAAGTTGGTTCAACAAAAGCAATGTTTACTATACCCGGAGGATATGGTACTGAGTTTGTGTTTACTCAAGCAGGGATTGAGCAGTCTGTGATTCCAAGGTTAGCGAATTTGAGAAACCAATTATTAGCTTCAAATTCACTTTACTCCAGTAAACTTCCTGTAAGTAGCCCTAACTATGGGAAAAGTAATGATGATCCTGTTTTTGGTTCAAATGCAACTCCAGATCAGTATAATGGAAACAAAGATGATGCAGATGGAGTAAGTTATACTTTTTCAGGTTATGCTACCAAAGATACTACAGTGTTGAACTCAGCAGGAATACCTCAAACTGTTAGAATAACTACAGGTATTGACAGTGTTTGGTGGTATAATCAACAGATTAGACTTTGGGAAGATGCAATTCGTAAGAACGAAAGAGAGAAGGTATTAGCGAACTCTTCGAACATTGACAGAAATATTTCTTATCAAGCAGGAGCAGGTGTTTCTTATACAACATCAACTACTCGTGACACAACTGATGTTTTTCAAATTTCCTTAAACTTAGCCGAAGAACTTGCTTTAAAAATTGGAGTAGATATTGGTGGTTCCGGAATCGAAGTTGAGCAGAAGTTGAAATTAAATTATTCGCATACTTCTACAACTACTACCACAACATCAACTACATCTACTTTTAGCTATTCTATTGATGATTCTGATGCAGGAGATGACTTTACAGTTGACGTTTTTAAATCTAAAGATGGTTATGGTCCAATCTTTAAAACTAGAGGCGGTCAAACTGCATGTCCTTATCAAGGTGAAACGAAAACAAAATACTATCGTCCTGGTTCGATCATAGATAAAGCTACTATTCAATTAGAGCAACCAAGAATTTCAGCATCACCAAGAACCGTTTATAATGTACCAGCTGATGCAGCTGCAGTGATAAACTTAAGTCTGATAAACGATGGTTTAGAAGATCAGATATATGACTTAAAGGTGTTAGAAAATACTAATCCAAACGGAGCAATTATTAAAATAGATGGAATTACACCGAATAGAAGTTTTGCAGTTCCTGCACAAACATCTATTTCTAAGCAAATTCAGATCGAAAAAGGGCCAAACCATATTCATTATGATAGTTTAGCATTTGTATTTCACTCTCAATGTCAATACTCTTTTGGTACTGGGAATACAGAAGATATTGCTGATACAGTTTATGTTTCAGTTCAGTTCCTACCATCATGTACAGACATTGAAATTACAAACCCTGGAGATCAGTTTGTGTTGAACAATGATTTTAAAGATACACTGCCAATGCTATTAACCGGCTATGATATTAATTATGGTGGATTAGAAAAGATTGGGTTACAGTACAAGCCGTCTGCTCAGTCATCATGGATTACATTGTCGGAAGAGTGGTTTAAAGATACAACTGATATAAATGTTCGTTACCCAAATCACCCATCACCATTGGTCATTCCAACTAATCAATCTTATATTAACTATAACTTTGATATGGCTCAATTGATCGATCAAAGCTATCAAATGAGGGCATTTACGACTTGTGAAATTCCGGGAAACCCTGATAAAACACAATATTCCAATGTAATAGGAGGGGTTGCAGATAGAGTAAATCCACATCCATTTGGTACTCCTACGCCTGCCGATGGAGTGTTAGATCCTAATGATGATATTTCGATTCAATTTAACGAACCAATTGAAGCCGGAGCTTTAACTATTGATAATTTTCAGCTAACTGGCGTTGTTAATGGTCAGGAACTAAGGCATGACAAAACAGTTGCTTTTGATGGAGCAAGTACATACTTGGAAATAGCTAATGGTTTTGATTTCGCATCTGAAAGCTTTACTGTGGAGTTTTGGGCAAAAAGAAACCAACTAGGTTCGAATCAAGTCGTAATTTCTCAGGGAAATAGTTCTAATAACTTTTTTTCTATTGGCTTTAACGCTGCTAATAAAGTTGAAGTAAATGTTGGTAATCAAACTTATGAGTCGAATTTTACGGTATTAGATGACAGTACTTGGCATCATTATTCTGTTACTTATGATAAGCCTGGTTTAAACCTTGATATTGTTGATAGAAGTAGTTCAACTAGTCAATCGAGCACAATAAATAACTTCTTCTCATCATACACCGGTGGAGGTAAAACATATATTGGGAAAAGCGCATTAACTGGAGGAGACTATTTTAGTGGCAGTGCACATCAGTTGAGAATATGGAATAGAGCTTTAAGCGCTTCAGTCATCAGTAGTCGATTAAACTTGAACTTAACAGGCAGAGAGCCTGGTTTAGTAGGCTATTGGCCAATGGAAGAGGGCAGAGGAGACTTAGCTGAGGATGTTGCCAGAGCCCGCCATGCAGAATTTCATGCACAATGGGAGCTGAGTCCTAAAAGTAGTAGTGCCTATTTTGATGGCATTGACGACTTTGCATTACTTGATAGTGCAGGTACATTAGCAGCTACATTTGAAATGGATTTAACCATTGAGTTTTGGTTTAAAACTACAGGCGGAAGTCCTATGACTTTTATATCTAATGGTAGTGGAAGGTTTGAAGCTAATGATATTAATAGAAATGGATGGAGCATTGAGCTTGCTGCAGATAATACGATTCATGTAAAGAATGATAGCGTAGATTTTGAGGCAGTTTCAGTAGACTTTGCAGATAATCAGTGGCATCACTTTGCATTGGTTTTAAATCGTCTTGCTAACACAACTGCATATATTGACGGACAACAGCAAAACTCAATAAGTTCTGAAAATTTCTATGGCTTTGGAGCACCACGTTTAGCTCTTGGAGCAAGATACTATACAAACGGTATTAATGAGTTCTACGATCGACATTATAGTGGATATTTAGATGAAGTTAGGATTTGGAACTCTGCTCGTTTGCGCGAAAATATTGAACTTGAGATGTTCAACAGGATGAGAGATAATGAGTTTGGGCTAATGGTTTATTATCCATTTGAACGCTATAAAGTTGAATTAGGAGTTGCTAACTTAACTCCTTCATATAAAGATGCTTCTGCAAGCTTGTTGGATATTGCTCCACAAGGTGGTGCAAGCATTTCTTCAACTGAATCGCCGGCAATAGCTTTGCCACGCCCGGTGAAAAATATAAACTTTAGCTGGAGTGTTAATAATGATAAGATAGTAATTAATACCAATGAACCTAACGAAAATATTGAAAATGTTACGCTTAATATCTCAGTAAAAGGAGTAAAGGACTTAAGAGGTAATAAAATGCAGTCTCCAAAAACTTGGATTGCATACATTAATAAAAATCAAGTTGTTTGGCAAGATGTTCAAAAGAACCTTAGCAAAGAATTTAATGATACTCTTACATTTAGTTCTAAAGTAGTGAACAACGGAGGAGAGGTGAAAACTTTTTCAATTTCAAATATTCCGGCTTGGTTAACTGTTAGCCCATCCTCAGGAACAATTGCTCCTTTGTCAACTGAAACGATTCGCTTTAGTGTTAAGCCTTCAGTAAATATTGGAGACTATTCTGAAGATATTATGCTAAGTACTGATTTTGGATTTAATGAAAAGCTACTTGTTAAACTTAAAGTAAGAAAAACACCACCTAACTTTAGTTTTGATCCTTCTCAATTTGCTAAGAGCATGAGTGTAATCGGACAGCTTCGAATTAACGGAACTATTAGTGTAAATGAAGAAGATCTTCTTTTAGCGTACATTAATGATTCGTTAAGAGGAGTAGCTAACTTACAGTATGTGGCAACTTATGATCGGTATATGGCATTTTTAGATGTTTATAGTAATCATGCCGATAGTATACATTTTAAAGTATGGAATGCTACAAAAGGAGAGTTACATGATCGGGTTACACCAAGCTTGTTTTTTGTTGATAATAATTTAATTGGAACTCCAACCTCTCCTCAGATGTTTGATGCTGAAGATAGACTATCTATGCCTATAACTCTTAGAAAGGGCTGGAACTGGGTAAGTTTCCCCTTATATAATAAGGAGATGAAAAACCTTCATACCTTCTTAGAAGGCTTGAGCTTTGAAGATGGAGATGTGATAAAAACTCGTGGTAATAATGCTGAAGCAACTTATGGCGGATCTGCTTATGGATGGGTCGGCGGACTTAACAACGAAGGGATCATAAACGAAAAGTCATATTTAATCCATATTTCAAACTCAGATACAATCGAGTATAGTGGTTTTGTCATTGATCCTGATACAGTTGTTATAAATGTAAATCAAGGGTGGAATAGAATAGGCTTTATTAGTACCGGGAACTTACCAACGGCTACAGCTTTAGCTAACTTTAATGCATCTGAAGGTGACTTAATTAAAGGACAACAAAGTTTTGCCTACTATGACCAAAATCTTGGGTGGATAGGTAGTTTGCAGGCATTGCAACCTTTAAAGGGGTATTTGTTAAAGTCTTCAACTTCTACTGGTTTTACCTATCCAAGACAAGGCTTATTGAGAGTTAAAAATCAAGTTTATCAAAAATCTTTAGCAGATATTTTGCCCGAGAAATTTAATTTGAATCCTCACGACTTTGAAGCAAGTTCTAATATGATTATTGAAATAAATACTTGCGAAGAGTTGTTGGCTGATAGTAATTGGGTGTTAACTGCCTTTAAGGAGGACGAATTGAGAGGTTACTCTGATGACTGGATCAAAAGTGCTGAAGAAAGAAATGGAGCGTACTATTTAACAGTATTTGGAGAAACAAATGAACAATATTCGATGAGTTTATACAATCTTGAAACCGAGGAAGAGCTTGCGGTTGAAGGAAATGTAACTTTTGAACCTAGTTCAACTCAAGGCACTCCAACCAATCCAATAAAAATGGAGTTAATTGTTAAGCAAAACTGCGATCAATACACCGATAAGCTTTCGGCACCTGTTGAGGTCTTAACCTACAGTTACCCCAACCCATTTACCGATTATTTAAGGGTGGTGGTTCCGGATGAAATGGCCGAAGACTGTCGCATAGAGGTTATCGATCAAAACGGCAGAAAACTGATTAGCAGAAGCACGATGGGTCGAAGACAACTAGAGCTGACAGAAGCTGATTTATCGGAGCTTTCAGCGGGCGTATACCAGCTTCGTTTTATCGACGAGCAAGAAATAATCACAGAGAAAATCGTAAAGATAAAATAGTCTCAATAAGACTTTAATTCAACTATTAAACAACATCCTAGTAAATTTTAATCAATGTTTAATTTAAAAACTCTCGGAGTAGTAGCAAGTCTACTACTCCCTTTCGCAGGGCAATCACAAGCACCAACATGGTCAGTTAATCCCAATCAGTATCAATACAGCATGACCGTTAGTGCAGTTATAGACTTAAACTGCATAGAACTTAACAATCCCTCCAATAAGTTGGGCGCCTTTGTAAGGGACACACTACGAGGAGTCGCCAATACCTCTACAGTAATCAACGGAAGTTACCAAGCCGTAATGAGCGTATACAGTGATCAGGTAAATGGAGAAAGTGTTACCTTTAAGTTTTACGATCAGTCAACAGACTCTGTGTATAGGAGTGTAGATAGTGTATTATTTCAAGACAATGCGATCTATGGAAGCCCTTCAGCCCCCTTTGTCGTAAGAACAAATCAAGCACCAACAATCATTACATTAAGCAACAATAGTTTTGCCGAAGGTGCAGCCATCGGTACCCTCGTAGGTAACCTTAGCACAACCGACCAAGATGCCGGACAAGTGCACAGCTATAGTTTTGTAAGTGGTTTTGGAGATGCTGACAATGGAATGTTTACCCTAAGTGGAAATCAATTAAAGTCAGCTTTTGTTGCCGATTATGAAACAAAACAACACTATTCTATTAGGATAAGAAGTACAGACTCTGAGGGTTGCTACATCGACACAGTCTACACAATCCAAGTAACCAACCGCAATGACCCACCCACAGCACTTCATTTATCATCAACACAAATAGATGAGAACAATGGCATAAATGACATAGTAGCCACTTTAAGTGCAACCGACTCCGATGCTAATGAATCGTTTACCTATACATTAGTCTCAGGTTCCGGAGATGCCGACAATGCTGCATTTAGTATTAGTGGTAATCAGCTTTTGGCCGCACAAGCATTTAACTATGAAGTGCAAAATGAGTACTCCATTCGCCTACAAGTAGCAGACGCTGCCGCCAATATCTATGTAGACACTTTTAAAGTATTAATTAACAACTTAAATGAATCGCCAACAGACATTGGCTTAACATCAGACTCCGTACTAGAGAACCAAGGAGTAAACACCATAGTTGGAATGCTATCATCAGTAGATGAAGACGCCGGGCAGAGCTTTTCATACAGCTTTGCTCCCATATCAGGAAGTGATAACGCTAGCTTTAATATAGTAGGGAACTCATTAAGGACAAAGGCTATTTTTGACTACGAAACACAAAATACATACTTTATATACATTCAGTCAGACGATTTAAACGGCGGAACCTATGTAAAGCAATTTACGATTAGTATAAAAAATGGCAATGACGCCCCCACCGATATACAGGTGTCAACAAACTCAGTAAGAGAGAGTATGCCAATAGGTACATTTGTGGCAACACTCATTTCGACCGACCAAGATACAGGGTCAACCTTTAACTATTCGCTTGTAAACGGGGTAGGAGATGCAGATAATGCCAACTTTAGTGTTAGAAACGACTCTCTTTTTACCAATACCGTGTTAAATATTAACACCCAATCACAGCAGTCAATTCGACTTAGAACAGACGACGGCAATGGAGGGGTTTATTCTAAAGCCTTTACGTTTACCGTAACAGATGTCAATAATGCACCAACTAACCTGTATTTATCCAACAACATTGTTGCAGAATCATCAGCAAAAGGAACTACCGTAGGACTTTTTACATCAGCCGATGCAGACGCCAATGACGTACACACCTATTCCTTGGTAAGTGGGAGTGGAGACGATGATAATGATGCATTTTTAATCAGTTCAGCCGAACTTAAAACAGACACGACATTTGATGTGAATGTGAAATCTCAATATTCAGTTAGAGTGAGAACAACAGACAATCAAGGACTTTATTTTGAAAAAGCCCTTCAAATAAACATAATAAACTCCAATGATGCACCAACGGCAATTCAGTTAGACAATAATGAGCTGTATGAAAACTTACCTTCAAACTCCTTAGTAGGAAGTTTTACAACCACCGACCCGGATACAGCAGATACGCACACTTATGCATTTGTAAACCTTTCAGCAAATGATAATGCCTCGTTTATATTAGTAGGGAATGAGTTAAGAACATCCACCACTTTCGACTATGAAACCAAAAGCGTGTACTTTATACAAGTAGAAACAGATGATGGAAACGGAGGAAAGTACAACAAGCAGCTTTCAATAAACATATTAGACACCAATGACACCCCCAATAACATTATGCTTTCCCACAATGAGGTGAATGAAAAGCAGCCTGCCGGAGAATATATTGGAAGACTCACAACAGTTGATCAAGATGCGATAGACAGTTACACTTATAGTCTTGTAATTGGATCCGGTTCAGATGATAATTCTAGTTTTAAAATTTCAAATGATTCGTTGTTCTCAGACGATGTATTTGATATTCTAACAAAACGATCTCACAGTATAAGAGTAAGAACAACAGACAGCAAGAATAAAACCTTTGAAAGAGCCTTTGCCATTAAAGTATTAAATGTAAATGATGCACCGGTTGATATTAATTTAAGTAATCGATCAATTCCGGAGAATATTACTTTAAATAGCTCAGTTGGATTTTTTACCAGCTCCGATATTGATTCAGCACAAAGCTTTACCTATCAATTAGTATCCGGAAATGGAGATGTAGACAATGTTAATTTCTCGATTAGCGGAGATGAGCTAAAAACCAATGCACTTTTTGATTACAATAACCAAAGAGTACATCATATTAGAGTAAGAACAACAGATCAAGGTGGATTAACTTATGAAAAAGAATTTCAAATAAACATCACCAATACGAATGATGCACCAAGCGATATTGCAATTACTCCATCGAGTTTTATAGAGAACCTAGCATTAAACACAAGTATAGGGTCATTTACCGCAACTGATAAAGATAGCAACGATGTATTTACTTATTCATTTGTTAACCAGTCAAATAATGACAATGGAGACTTTATCATTGCCGGCAATGAGTTGAAAACAGCAGCTAATTTTAATTATGAAATAAAGAATCTATACATAATTGAAGTACAGGTAAGAGACCAAATGGGCGTAACCTACAGCAGACAGTTAACACTAAATGTTTTAGATAGCAATGATGCGCCAACTAACCTTCAATTGAATGTAGATACCCTATCAGAAAAACTTCCAAAAGGATCTTACGTTGCTGACCTTTCCACAACAGATGAAGATGTTTCAGATGTTTTCAGCTATCAATTAGTTCAAGGACAAGGAAGTAAAGACAATAGCTTCTTTAGAATAAATGGGTCGATACTAGAAGTAGACTCAGTAATGGATTACAATGATGAAAGAAGAAGATTTGTAAGAATAGAAGCCACCGATGCAGGAGGAAAATCCATTCAAAAAGCATTTATTATCAACATTAAGAATAGAAATGATATTCCCACGGATATTATTATATCAGACTCTTTAGTTAGTGAGCTGGCAGCAGTGGGAACAGAAATAGCTACCATAACTACCATAGATCAAGATGTAAATGATCAATTTACATACAGTTTAGTAAGTGGAGCGGGAAGCAGTGATAACAAAGACTTTCAGATCAGTGGTAACTCACTCTTAACAGCAAAGCAATTAGACTATGAAACAAAGAGCAGTTATACAATCCGCCTAAGAACAACAGACCAAGCAGGAGATTATTTCGAAAAATCTTTTATCATTTATGTAGAGAACGGAAACGAAGCACCTGTTATAGTATCACAAAACTTTACATTAAGAGAGAATATGGCAATAGGAGTCAATGTAGGCCAAGTAATTGCATCGGATAGCGACTTAAATGACTCATTATCATTTAGAATATTAGATCAAACAGTTGGATTTACGATTAGTGAAGATGGAATGCTAAGGTCAGCAAGAGCATTCGATTATGAAAATGAATCCAAAATAAAAGTTGATGTTGAAGTAAGCGATCAGTTAGGTGCAGCAGATACAGCAGTTATTTATGTAGAAATTCAAGATCAAGTAGAAGGGACATTACCAACAGCCGCTTATTTATCCCCTAATGGAGATGGAAGAAATGATTATTGGGAGATAAAGAATGTTCAGCTGTATTCCAATTACAGCTTGACTATATTTTCAGCAAATGGTCAGATGGTGTATGAAAAGCCAAGCAACTATAATAATGATTGGGATGGGACAATGAATGGGGAGCAGTTGCCGGATGGCATTTACTTCTATGTTTTAAAAGACACCCAAGGCACTTCTTCGATGTTTAAAGGAACTATCACCTTAAAAAGATAAGTTAAAAATCATAAATACTAGCGGTAAAAATTAAATAGAAATGAAGAAAATATCCACATTACTCTTTATATTAACAGTGTTTAGTGTAGGGCTAACAGCACAAGATTTATCAAACGGTTATTATAACTACATTTTAAATCGATATAATTTAAATCCTGCATTTGCCGGGAATAGCGGAAACATCTCAGCAATATTAAATACTAAGACCTATATGGCAGGCTTTAGCGGAGCACCAAGAAATACGATGTTTGGCTTACATGCTCCACTTAATAACCAACAAGGCTTAGGAGCTCGGATTTTATCAGACACAAGAGGCGCCTATGAGTTGACAAAATACGATGCTACCTATAGCTATCAAATACAGTTTGATGATGAATCAGACCTTCGTTTTGGGATTTCAGCTGGCGCCATCAGACGTATGTTAAACCCTTCGGCAATTAGTAACTCAGAGCTTTTAGACCAAACAGACCCTACGCTAGCAGGCAGTTATTATGATGAAACCAACTTTATAGCAGGATTTGGGATGTTGTATGACTATCAAAATATTCAGCTCGGCTTTAGTGCGCCACATTTAGTGATTGGGGGTGAAGAACTGTCCGACTATTTGGTAGGAACCCTTAGTTACAAGTACCAGTTTGAGAACAGTGACTTTGCAATAACACCGATTGTTATTTATCAAAACATGCCTGTTTTAGAAAACCGATACGATATTTTGCTAAAAGGTGAATACCAAGAAAAAGTATGGGCACAAGTAGGCTATCAATCCACCGATAATTTAAACTTTGGAGTAGGCTTTGATTTTGGACCTTTTGGAGTAGGCTATTCTTATGAGATGAACAATAGTGAGCTCAGCAATGTAGCATCTAATAGTAATGAAGTAGTAATTCGTTTAAGCTTTTTGCCACCCAAGCAAAAGAAAAGAAATGAGTTAGTAGAAATGTTAGATGAGTATGTAGAGCGGTTTGATGCGATGCTCAATGACCAGAATAATAACTTTAGTCGTTCAGCAGTTATGAACGAAATAAAGAAAATAAGAGTTGAATTGGCAAATTTAGAAGAGTCAAATGATAAGAAAACAGCTAAAGTAGTAGGCAAAAAGCTCAGCAGAATCGAAGAGCAAATTCTAGAACTAGAGAAAAAATACGGGAAGTAATGAGGTTGGTATTGATAATTGTAATAAGCCTAATAAGCATTAGCACATTATTAGCACAAGATGATTCGTCTAAGGTAAATCAAAACAAAGAGAAAATTGGAGAACTGAACCAGCGATTAGATAAATTATTAGAAGGGTCAAAAACGATTGATGGAGACAGTGTTGAGCAGAAACTGAGGATGCTTTTTGAAGAGATTAAGTCAATAAAAAGTAGTTTAACCGAATTGAAGGAATCTGTAGGACAATTGAGCGAAGAGCTAAACGATGTGAAATCACTGGAAGAGAAAATTACAACAATTGAGCACGGGAAATACTATTTAGTACTAGCCTCAATAAGAGATAAAAGCAGAGCAGCACAAGTTAAAAGTCAACTAAAACATAAAGATGTGCTCCTTGTGCAGAACAGCTTAGGGACATGGTATCACTTAGTACTCAGTCAACCTATGAGCATGAAGGATGCTATACTAAGAACAGCCGAGGAGCGAAAAAGTGGAGTGAAAGATGCTTGGTGGGTGACTGCTAAAAAGTTAAAGGTGAATTAGATGTGTGTTTTTGGCTGTTGTGCAATTAATGTCTTACAACAATTCAAACTCATCCCCATCCATTCCTACTGGAAATTTTTCACGAAAGTCAGCCAATTCTTTGAAGTTTAAGGTTACGGTATGAAATGTCGTTTGATGATCCTCCGCTTCCCAAATTACATCGCCTTTTGCATCAATATAACGCGAACCTCCGTTGTAAGGAATATCCTTCCCGTCTTTACCCACTCTGTTTAGCCCAACAACATAAGCTTGATTTTCTATTGCTCGAGCGGCTAATAATTTCTTCCAGGCTTCTACCCTTGGTTCAGGCCAATTGGCAATGTAGATCAGTAAATCGTACTCTGCTTTAGTAAAAGTATTACGATCGGTTTTAAAACGATTACGGCTCCAAACCGGGAAACGCAAATCATAGCACACCAAAGGCATAATTTTCCAACCTTTCAATTCCACAATTAAGCGCTTATTTCCAGCAGAGAAATGCTCATTCTCATTCGCCATGCGAAATAAATGGCGTTTGTTGTAGGTTTCGTATTCCCCATTTGGCTTCATCCAAATCAAGCGATTGAAATATTCCCCATCTTCTTCAATAATTAAACTGCCACAAATAACAGCCTGTTGTTTGTCCGCTTGCATTCGCATCCAGTTGACAGTGGATCCATCCATTTGCTCAGCTAAATCAGCTGAACGCATACTAAAGCCGGTATTAAACATCTCCGGCAAGAGAATTAGATCTGTTTGCTCAATCTGATTAAACTGTTGCTCAAATAGTTTGAAATTTGCTTGAGGGTCTTCCCAAGCTAAATCTGCTTGACATAAACTAACTCTTAGGTCTTCCATTTTACAATAATTCTAAGGTCTAAAATCTAAAGTCTTTAACTCTGTTCTTGATTCTTACCTCTTTCTTCTTGGTTCTATATATTTTACAGCAAACACTATAGTTTATTTAGAATAGCAGCTGCCTCCTCTAAGGTACTATTTTGTTTGGCAAAACAAAAGCGCAAAACTTTATGATCTACTTTCTTATTATAAAATACAGAAACGGGAATAGAAGCTACTTTAAACTCTTTCGTTAAGCGAATTGCAAAGTCCACATCTGCTTCATCGCTAATATTTTCATAGCCCAGCAGTTGGAAGTAACTTCCCTGAGCAGGCTTTAATGTAAAATTGCTTCCTTCTACCAATTTTCTAAATAAGTCTCTTTTTTCCTGATAAAAAGCTGACAGTTCAAGATAGGCATCGCGATTATCTAAAAACTTTGCATAAGCTGCCTGAACCGGAGTATTAACCGAAAAAACATTGTACTGATGAGTTTTTCTAAACTCTTTCATTAACTCAGCCGGAGCTAAACAATAGCCCACTTTCCAGCCGGTAGTATGGTAGGTTTTCCCAAAGGAAGAAATAATAAAACTTCGTTCTGCTAAGTTAGGAAATGCGGCTACGCTGTTGTGTTTTTCACTATCAAAAACAATGTGTTCATAAACTTCATCGCTTAAAACTAACATATTTGATTGCATAGTTAGCTTTTCTAGCTCTGCTAGATCTTTTTTACTTAAAATACTTCCTGTTGGGTTATGAGGGCTATTTATGATAATCATTTTAGTACGCTGATTAATCACTTTTTTAACCTCTTCCCAATTAATTTTATAATTGGGATCTTTCAATTGAACATAAACCGGTTTACCACCAACCAGCTCTATTGCAGGCTCGTAACAATCGTAAGCGGGCGTAAAGATAATCACCTCATCACCTTCATTTACCGTAGAAGCAATTGCCGTAAATATTGCTTGAGTAGCTCCGGCAGTAATAGTTATTTCTGTTTCGGGATTGTATTTTCCACCATACAAAAAAGCCGTTTTTTCAGCAATTTTTTCTCTTAAGGCCGGCAAACCTGCCATTGGGGCATATTGGTTCAGACCTGATTTCATGGCCTCGTGTACTAGTTCAATTAATTGAGGAGCACACTCAAAATCAGGAAAGCCCTGTGATAAGTTAATAGCTTTCTCATGTGTTGCCAAAGCCGACATTTTGGTAAAAATTGTCGGTCCTACTTTAGGCAACTTAGAGTTAAGCGAAGCAGATAAGCTTGGCATAAAAATAAATTTGGTTTGTACGATAGCCTACTTCAAGGAAGCGCTAAAGAACTCGCGGTTCATGCGAGCAATGTTTTCTAAGGAAATGCCTTTAGGACATTCTACCTCACAAGCTCCAGTGTTTGAACAAGGTCCAAAACCTTCTTCCTCTGCTTGTTTTACCATGTTTAAAACACGGTTTTTAGCCTCAATTTGACCTTGTGGTAATAGTGCATATTGAGATACCTTAGCAGCAACAAATAATGAAGCTGAGGCATTTTTGCAAGCCGCTACGCATGCTCCGCACCCAATACATGTAGCTGCATCAAATGCTTTATCTGCACTTTCTTTGTCTACCGGAATAGCGTTAGCATCAACTGTATTTCCTGAAGTATTTACAGATACGTATCCACCCGCATGTTGAATGCGATCAAAGGATTCACGATCAACAACTAAATCCTTAATAACCGGAAATGCTTTTGCTCTAAACGGCTCAATGTAAATAGTGTCTCCATCTTTAAAAGAACGCATGTGCAACTGACAGGTAGTGATTCTTCTTCCCGGTCCGTGAGGTTCTCCATTAATGTGCAAGGAACAAGCACCACAAATACCTTCTCTACAGTCGTGATCGAAAGCTACCGGAGAATTACCTTCATTAATCAATTTGTCGTTTAACATATCCAACATTTCCAAAAAAGAACTATCGGGAGAAACGTCGCTTAATTGATAAGTTTCAATCTGACCTTTTGCATTGGCATTTTTCTGACGCCAAATTTTTAGGGTTAAATTCATTCCTTTTGATGTAGACATAATCTTTTCTTATTTGTATGAACGTGTTTTTAATTCCACATTCTCAAAGTTCAACTCTTCTTTATGCATAATGGCTTCTGATGGCTTGCCGGTGTATTCGTAAGCTGCTACATAGGCAAACTGCTCATCTCTTCTTTCGGCTTCACCTTCTTCTGATTGATATTCTTCACGGAAGTGACCACCACAAGATTCTTCTCTTTCAAGTGCATCTCTGGCAAATAACTCACCTAACTCTAAAAAGTCAGCAACACGACCGGCTTTTTCAAGTTCTTGGTTCATTTCATCGATACTTCCGGGAACTCGAACATCTTTCCAGAACTCTTCTCTTAGTTCAGCAATCTCTTTAATTGCTTCTTTTAAGCCCTCAGCAGTTCTTGCCATACCTACTTTATCCCACATGATTCTTCCTAACTTTTTGTGGAAATAATCTACGGAGTGATTTCCATTATTATTTACAAACTTTTCTAAAGTCTCTCGTACTTCTTTTTCAGCTTGCTCAAATTCAGGAGTATCTGTTGGAATGGCACCTGTTCTAATATCGTCAGCTAAATAGTCTCCTATGGTGTAAGGCAATACAAAGTAGCCATCAGCTAATCCTTGCATTAAAGCAGAAGCACCAAGACGATTAGCCCCGTGATCAGAGAAGTTTGCCTCTCCAATTGCATATAATCCCGGAACGGTAGTCATAAGGTTGTAATCCACCCAAACACCACCCATAGTATAGTGTACTGCCGGATATATTTTCATTGGAGTTTTGTAAGGATTCTCAGCAGTAATTTGTTGATACATATCAAACAAGTTACCATACTTTGATTCAATTACCTTTTCTCCGAGTTTAGTTATTTCTTCGGCAGAAGCATTTTTAATACCTTTAATGTGTGCTTCTTCTTTACCATAACGCTGTATGGCCGATTTAAAATCTAAGAAAACACCTTCGTTAGTGTCGTTGTTTACCACACCAAAACCGGCATCACACCTTTCTTTTGCAGCCCTAGATGCCACATCACGTGGAACTAAGTTTCCAAATGATGGATATCGACGCTCCAAATAGTAATCTCTATCTTCTTCTTTTATATCTGTTGGCTTTAAGCGTCCTTCGCGAACTGCTTTCGCATCTTCTAACTTCTTTGGCACCCATATTCTACCATCATTACGAAGCGACTCCGACATCAACGTTAATTTTGACTGTTGTGTTCCGTGAACAGGAATACAAGTAGGATGAATTTGCGTGTAACAAGGATTGGCGAAAAAAGCACCATTTTTATGAATTTTCCAAGCGGCTGTAACGTTAGAGCCCATGGCATTGGTCGATAGGAAAAATACGTTTCCATAACCACCGGATGCAACCACCACTGCATGTGCAGAATGTCTTTCAATTTCTCCACTTACTAAGTTTCTAGCGATAATTCCTCTTGCTTTGCCATCGATTTTAACGACATCCAACATTTCATGTCGGTTGTACATTTTAATCTTTCCTTTGGCAATTTGTCGGTTCATGGCTGAATAAGCACCTAGCAACAATTGCTGTCCGGTTTGACCTTTGGCATAAAATGTTCTTGAAACCAAAACTCCACCAAAAGAACGATTATCTAAAAGACCGCCGTAATCTCTGGCAAAAGGAACACCTTGTGCCACACATTGGTCGATGATGTTTGCCGAAACTTCAGCCAAACGATATACATTCGCTTCGCGAGAACGGTAGTCACCTCCTTTAACAGTATCGTAAAATAAGCGATAGATGGAATCACCATCGCCTTGATAGTTTTTAGCTGCATTAATTCCACCTTGAGCGGCAATAGAGTGCGCACGACGAGGAGAATCTTGATAGCAAAATGCTTTTACATTATAACCCAATTCAGCTAAAGTTGCTGCTGCAGAACCTCCCGCTAAACCGGTACCTACCACAATCACATCAATGTTTCTTTTGTTGGCAGGGTTAACTAATCGAATGTTGTTTTTATGATTTGTCCATTTGTCTTTTAATGGACCTTCAGGTATTTTAGAATCTAAATTCATAGTCAATCTTTTAAAATTCTGCTTTTAGGCCATTAAATACATGTATATTGGAATAATTGCAAACAAAGCCGGAACAATGATGGCAAAAGCATATCCAAGTTTCTTAATAATTGGTGTGTAAGTTTGATTTCTCAACCCTAAAGATTGAAAAGCACTTTGAAAACCATGTACTAAGTGAAAAGCAATGGCAATCATACCTAACACATAAAATGCCACTAAAATAGGGTTTTGAAATCCTTCTAAAACTACTGTATATAAGTCTCTCATAGCTGCTCCCATAACTTCTCCGTTTAAAAGGACTTCCCCATTTTCAATGGTTCCACCTTTTACTACTGAGCCGTCCTTTAATACTGGAGCACTTCCGTCTTCTGTCATCATATAGGGAGTAGAACCAAACTTGTATTCATACCAGAAGTTTTGCATGTGAACTACAATGTAAACAAAGATGATTGTTCCTAATATTCCCATATTTCTGGAAGACCACATTGAGTTTGCAGACGGCTTGTTGTATGCATAGCCCTGAGGTCGAGCTTTTCGATTTGCCGCAGTAATAACAATACCGTCTACTAAGTGAAACAGTATGCTAAAATACGTCAAATACGAAAGAATTTTTACCGCCGGATTTGTCGTCATAAATACGGCATATTCGTTAAACTGAAGTTGACCTTCGTAGGTGGTGGCAAAGAGTTGCAAGTTGCCAATTAAGTGACCTACAAGAAAAAGACAAAGGAATAAGCCGGTGAAAGCCATCCAATACTTTTTTACAATGTGTGATTTAATTAAACCTTTTGATTCGCTCATCAGAAGAATTTTTAATTTAGCTAATTGACCGCAAATTTAAACCTTGATTTATTGTAAGCCAATTTTTCTACTTTTAATTATTTTATTTAGACTGGTTCTTAATAAGTCTTAATTGTAATTTTCACTTTTTAAACAAGCTAAATTAAATTTGGTTTTTCATTTTTGAATTTCCACCCCTAAATTTTTCTATGCCCCTCCAGCATCGTATCTTTGTTTTTCATTAAAAATAAGCTATGAAGTATTTACCAATCAACAATAATTTATTCGTAAAAAACAGAGTAAAATTTGCCAAGGCGCTTAAGCCAAAATCTTTGGCAATTTTTAATTCAAACGACATTATGCCCACTAATGCTGATGGGACGATGCCTTTTCGCCAAAACAATGATATTTTTTACTTGAGTGGCGTAGATCAAGAAGAATCGATTCTGGTAATTTTTCCCGATGCACCTATGGAGAAATACAAAGAGATGCTTTTCTTAAAAGAAACAAATGATGAAATTGCCATTTGGGAAGGAGAAAAACTAACCAAAGAGGCAGCAGAGAAAACCTCGGGTATTAAAACTGTTTTTTGGTTAAAAGATTTTGAAAAGACACTGAATGCCATTATTTATGAAGCAGAGAATATATACTTAAACGACAATGAGCATTTACGTGCAGACACAACGGTGCAGACTAGAGACGATCGCTTTAGAGATTGGCTCACTAAAGAATACCCGAATCACAATTATGAGCGTTCTGCACCAATACTACATAAATTAAGAGCCATTAAAGAGCCGGAAGAGATCGAATTGATGCAACAAGCTTGTAACATTACCGGAAAGGCAGTAGATCGCATTTTAAAATTTATTAAGCCCGGTGTAATGGAGTTTGAGATTCAGGCTGAGATTATGCATGAGTTTTTACGCAATCGTTCAAGAGGTTTTGCTTACGAACCTATTTTAGCTTCGGGTTTTAATGCCTGTGTTCTTCATTATGTTCAAAACAACCAAGAATGCAAAGACGGCGATTTAATCTTAATGGACTTTGGAGCAGAGTATGCAAATTACGCATCTGATTTAACCAGAACTGTTCCGGTTAACGGCAAGTTTACGGAGCGTCAGAAAGAAGTTTACACTGCTGTTTTAACAGTAATGAAGCAAGCTACAGCAATTTTACGTCCCGGCATTACTTTGCATGAATACCACAAAAAAGTGGGTGAAATGATGACAGAACAACTTCTAAAGCTAGGTTTGCTAAGTCAGGAAGAGGTAAAGAATGAAAACCCTGATTGGCCTGCGTACAAAAAGTACTTTATGCACGGAACTTCTCATTACATTGGTTTGGATGTTCACGATGTAGGAAGCTGGTATGAGCCTATTGAAGCAGGAGCTGTGTTCACCGTTGAGCCCGGAATCTACATTCGCGAAGAGAATATGGGTATTCGCTTAGAAAATGACATCTTAATTACTGAAGATGGTCACAAAGATTTAATGGGGCATATTCCGTTGGAAATTGAAGAGATAGAAGCCGCAATGAATGCCTAAAAATGAAGCGTTTTCATGAGTTTCGCGGTGAACAATTGGCCTATCAAGACAAAGGTAAAGGGAGCACAATTGTTTTGATTCACGGTTTTTTGGCAAATGGAGATTTGTGGAAAGCCTTCAGCAGTCGTTTAGCTAAAAACTATCGACTAATCATACCTGACTTACCTGGACACGGAGATTCAAAAGCGATTGGGTATGTTCACAGTATGGAGCTTATGGCTGAAGCAATTCATAGTTTGCTAAAGGAATTAAAAATTCGTAAAGCCTTATTTGTAGGACATTCTTTAGGCGCCTATGTAGCTTTGGCTTTCGCCGAAAAAAGTCCTGACTATGTTAAAGGCTTGCTATTAATTAACTCCACTGCAAAAGGAGATTCATTGGTTAGAAAACGCTCCAGAAATCAACTCATTCAGTTGGTGAAAGAAAATAGAGATAAAGCGATAGAGCTTTTATTGCCTACTTTTTTTAAAGCAAAAAAACGCAAAACTCACTTTCACATTAAAGCTTA
The DNA here is from genome assembly GCA_002415785.1 of Flavobacteriales bacterium UBA5081. GTDB lineage: Bacteria > Bacteroidota > Bacteroidia > Flavobacteriales_E > Vicingaceae > UBA5081. The sequence continues at coordinate 142,558 of DIAJ01000003.1, read as the reverse complement.
TTCTAAAATGGCTCAAAGATGTGATTTGCAAAGCATTGTTGCTACTGTAGAAGGAATGAAAAGACGAAAGGAAAGGGAGATTGTACTTAAGTTTGCTCCTTTTCCTTTTGCTTATTTTGCAGGTAAAGAAGATGAGATTTTAGTCTACAAGGTGCTTAAAGCTGAATCACAGCTAAGTGAAAAAGGAAGTTTTGCTATGGTAGAAGAAGCGGGGCACATTTTACCGATTGAGTATCCTGAATATACTTTTAAAGCCATAAAGCTTTTTGCCAAAGAGCTAAGCCTAAAGTCGTATTAGTTTTTTAGCAATTTCACCATTATCAATCACATAAACTTGATATTGGCCATTTTTTAAACGACTAATGTCAACTTCTTTTTTATTGTTGGGAATTATCGTCCCGCTCAATCTAATTCTTCCATTCATATCGCAAAGATCAAAAATAGCCTCCTTCGACTGACTCCGGTAGTCGATGAAAATTTTTGAAGCATTCAATTCTATGTCGAGTTTCTTGTCGATAATTGTGATGGTTTTAGAAACGTAATTTTAATGATAATTTAGCTTAGTTGTTGAATTTCAAACAATAAAATAGACAAACAATTTAATTTAATCTACCAAAGCGACAAAACTGACTACCAAAGCACCTCTTTTAAAAACAAAAGTAATTTCAGGCTGTTGAAGCCGTTAGAAAGTTTAATTTTGTGAAAAAATCCATGGAAAAATTTTGCGAAAGCTTAAGTACATATACCCGCAGAAAAAGTCGTGTTGTTAAGATTGGAAATTTAGCAATGGGTGTAGATTATCCCATTCGCTTACAATCGATGACCACAACTGACACCATGGATACCGATGCAAGTGTTGAGCAGTCGATTCGTATGATTGAAGCCGGTTGTGAGTTGGTTAGAATTACTGCTCCCAGTAAAAAAGAAGCCGAGAACCTTAAAAATATAAAAGATAAACTAAGAGCATTAGGCTACGATACGCCCTTAGTAGCCGATATTCACTTTACGCCAAATGCTGCAGAAATAGCTGCTCGTATTGTTGAGAAGGTTAGAGTGAACCCGGGAAACTACGCCGACAAGAAGAGGTTTGAAAACATTGAATATACGGATGAATCTTATCAGGCAGAGCTAGCAAGAATTGAAGAAAAATTCACTCCACTGGTAAAAATTTGCAAGGAAGAGGGTGTTGCCATGCGTATTGGAACAAATCATGGCTCTTTGTCGGATCGAATTATGAGTAGGTATGGCGACACACCTAAAGGCATGGTGGAGTCGGCAATGGAGTTTTTGCGCATTTGCAGAAAGCATGATTACCATGAAATTGTTCTTTCTATGAAAGCCAGCAACACATTAGTAATGGTTCAGGCTTATCGCCTTTTGGTTGCAGAAATGAACAAAGAGGGAATGGATTACCCATTGCATTTAGGAGTTACTGAAGCCGGAGACGGAGAAGACGGTCGTATAAAATCGGCGGTTGGAATTGGCACTTTATTGGAGGATGGATTAGGCGATACAGTTAGGGTTTCCTTAACGGAAGAGCCCGAAGCGGAAATTCCTGTAGCAAAAAAATTAGTCGACCGGTATTTAGGAAGAGAAAAGCACGATTCAATTCCTGAAATAGAGAGACAAACAATTGATTTTTTTAACTTTCAGAGAAGAAATAGTCGTTCAATTTTAAATGTTGGGAATAATCAAGTTCCTATTGTTTTTGGAGATTTATCTAAGTCAGAAAAAATAACTCAAGCCTCTTTTTTTGCTTGGGGATACAATTATTCAGTGCCTTTAGACAAGTGGAATATCATGGATCAGGCCACTGATTATATTTATGTTGGTCGACACCAGGTGAACTTTGAAATTCCCGGTACTTTAGGGGTTGTTCAAGATTACGACATTTGGACAGAGAACATGATGAAAGCTCGTCATTATGCATTCGTAAAAGCAGATGAGTTTGTCGAGAAAGTAATGCCTACTGAGTGTCCGTTTTTTGTGGAAGCTAGTTTAGCGGATTTGTTAGAAGATGATTTTATTAAAAAATTAGCCGACTATCCGAATGCAATTTTAGTTTTAACAACCAATAATTTGCACGGCATGGCAGAGCAAAGAAGAGCCATTATTGAGCTTATGGACAAAGAGCTCGATTGCCCTGTAATTGCAAAAAGAAGTTACCGAAATTTAGATGTTGAAAGCTTTCAGTTGGCGTCGGCAACAGATTTTGGTGCATTGCTGGTAGATGGTTTAATCGATGGAATTTGGCCGGAAGCAGTTAACTGCGGTGGAGCAAAAGTTGTTTTGAATACGGCATTTGGAATTTTACAGGCCAGTAGAAGCAGAATTTCTAAAACTGAGTATATTTCATGTCCTTCTTGTGGTAGAACACTTTTTGATCTACAAGAAACTACTGCAAAAATCCGCGCAGTAACTTCTCACCTAAAGGGAGTTAAAATTGGGATAATGGGCTGTATTGTCAATGGTCCCGGAGAAATGGCAGATGCAGATTACGGCTACGTAGGTACTGGTCCCGGAAAAATTACTTTGTATAAAGAAAAAGAAGTCGTTCGAAAAAATGTTCCCGAAAAAGAAGCTGTTGATGCTCTAATAACTTTAATTAAAGAGCATGGAGATTGGGTTGAGGTGTCTAATTCTTAGATTCAATTGAAGGTGGATTTTTTTGCAAGCGCTTCATTCTCTCATCAATCGATTGCATCATTCGACTGGCTTCAGCGCTGTCGATTCTACCTCTTTTTTGGAGTCTTTCAATGGTTTTAGCTTCATAGTTTAACAATGAACGAACTGCTTGAGTTGTAGAAACAGCTTGATATACTTCAGGGTAGTTTTTTCTTAGGTTTCTTAAGAAAGTCTGACCTTCAATTCTGTTAGCGTTAATTTCACTTTCGATGATTTCAATGAGATTTTCCTCCTCTTTCCCGCTGGAACGCATACTTTCAATTAACCTTAAAGCTTCCTCTTGAGCCATTACAAAACTCATTGCGCAATCATAGCTAAGAGTCATTCTGTCGAGAAACCAGTCGTTGACAAATTTTCCGAGAATTGGCCACTTACTAACTTTAGCAAGTAACTTTGGCGTTTCCCAGCTTTCTTCTAAATCTTGTCGATCGGAAAGCGAAATCTGTCCACCTTGATCTAATAAACGACTAATGTTGTCGCTAAGTACTTTAACTCCTTCTGCACCAAGCAAACCATCTCTAAACTGATGCCAATAGCTGCTTTTTTCCGCTTCCAGAAATCGCTTTCTCAGCTCCGCAATCGCTTCATGTGATTCAACACCTTCAATCTCACGGTGAATTTTTGTATCCGGTAAATAGCTTTTAACTTGTTCCCAGTCAGACTTTTTTACAAATCGATCTTTTTTTAATAGTTCAATTTGTTTAGAGGTGTTTTCATACAAATGCTCTCTCGCATTTTTTAGCATCAATCCTTTTGCAGGAGTTATTTTGGTCAAACCTAGCTTTTCAACTAGAAACTTAATAGTGGTAGCATTGATTAACAAAGTGAGCGTCACAATTCCGGCGGTAAAAAACAAGAACTGATCTTTAATTTCTTGTGAGATATATTGGTCGTCAACATCGGCAACAATTAAAGCTAAAGCCAGGCCAATAGCACCCCTTAGCGCTCCATACCAAACAACAATTGCATCTTTTTTAGGCAAGCCATAGCCCGACTTTTTCATAAAGGGATAAAGGATCAGAATAACAAGTCCACGAACAATGTGAATTCCTATGTAAAATAGGCCGAGTAAGAGGAAGTCATTTAAGTTAAAAACACTTCTTTCGGCTATAACTACACCTACAATTAAAAAGATTAAACAGTTGGCAATAAAACCGGCAAGCTCCCAGAACTCATGCATGAAGTGTTCCACTTGAGGACTAATTCTCGAATTTCCCACTCCGCCAATTACTAATCCTAAAGCCACTAAGCCCAATACACCTGAAACGTGAAAGAGGTGTTCGGCAACATAAAAAGTTAAGTAAGCTGCAGCGATTACTAAACTTGTTTCTACGAGTGTATCATTAAATACGTTTTTAATCCAGTATATAATAAGGTATCCAAAAATTAAACCTACAAGAAGACCACCAAAAGCCACTCGGAAAAATTCAACGATTGGGCTACCATCATCAGCTTGACCGCTTATGCTTAAAAAGAAAACCATAAAAAGGACAATGGCAGTTCCGTCATTTAATAAAGACTCACCTTCTATAAGTGTTCCCAATTTTTTACTTGCGCCTAAATCTTTTAAGAGTGCAACAACTGCAACCGGATCTGTAGCACTAACAATGGCGCCAAACATAAGTGCCAAAGACCAATTCCAGTTTTCTAAACCCAATCCACTTGCAGAAAAACTCATGGCAATTGCAGCGGTTAGAAAGAGCGCAATTAAAATACCGGGTACTGCTAATAAAATGGCATTGGTGGAGCTCTTCTTAAAAGTGTGCAAATCCATAGCATAAGCCGCTTCAAAAATTAAAATTGGCAAAAAGATAAAAAGCAACATGTGAGGATCTATGTGAGCGGCAAAGTTGATGGAAGCACCAATTGCACTTAAGTCTACTAAGGAGTAATTGCTAAAGTAGCCTAGTCGATTAATTAAGCCTAAGATAAGTCCTATGATTAAAAGTAGAACGGTAAAAGGAATAGGGCTTTTTTTGAGAAAGTGCCTGGTGGCAACGCCAATAAATATGGAGAGGATGATAAATAACACAGGAGCTGTGTCGGTAGAATGATTATTGGACTGCTCTTCATTAATAGAATGAATTACTTCTTCATTATGTTGTTTGTGAATTACGGAGTCTGTTGAAATTGAAGAAGAAAAACTTTGAAGTTGTATGCTAAATATCAAGCATAGAAAAAGGAGTATTTTGTCCATATTTAATTGATGGTAAATTGCGAGGATAAAGATATAAATATAATTGAGTAGTGCAATTTGCTGAAATAAAAACCTTTCCGATATGTTAAAATTTTAACTTTTCGACGAAATTGTTTTGATTGTCGATAAATTTGATATACATTTGACGACTTTGAAGAGAGAACAACTTCATTTTTGTAGCAAATTTTATAACCAAATTATTATTTTATGAAACGGATTTTTACTTTATTGGGTGCGCTAATACCAATAGCGTTATTTGCCCAAACACTAACTGAGGGATTTGAATCAAGTTTCCCACCAACAGGTTGGACATTTTTTGAAAATGGAACAGGAACAGTTGAAGATTGGCAGTTATCAACCTCTGCTAATACTGGTTCTGGAGCCGCATCTATAGGTTACGAAAATGTTGCATCAGGGACAGCAGAAGATTGGTTAGTAACACCATTGGTTTCTATAACAGCAGCTGATAGTTTGATGTTTTTCCATAAACAATCTTTTGGGTCAGATTATGGATCAATATATTCGATAAGAGTATCAACATCATCTCAGACAAATGCAGCAAGCTTTACAACAATAAAATCATACACTGAAACTGATTTTACTACTTCTTATACTGCAGATACGATTAGTTTAGCTTCATATTCTGGTCAATCTGTTTATGTAGCTTTTGTTATGGAAAATGACAACGGAGATGACTGGTTTGTTGATGATGTTCAAATTGGGTTTCCATCATGTTTTACTCCAACTGGGTTAATTTCTTCTAATATAACAACCTCAACCGCAGGTCTAAATTGGACAGATCCTAATTCAGCTACGGAGTGGGAAATTGAATATGACACAACTGGTTTTAGTCCAGGAACAGGAAATGTTGTTCATATAACGTCAACTCCCCCTTATAATTTAAGTGGCTTATCATCAAACACAGTTTATGATTGGTATGTTCGATCAATTTGTGGAGTTGGTGATACGAGTACATGGTCTTCGGTTTCAACTTTTACAACACCTTGTTTATCTATTGCTTCGTATCCTTATACTGAGGATTATGACGGAACATTAAATAATGGGGTATGGAGTTGCTGGAAAGTAATCAATGATGATAATGATGGAAATACTTGGACTCAAGATGACACTTATTTAACACCAAGGTCGGGTTCATGGGTTGCTCATGGTATGGGGAATAATGACGATCATCTTATAACACCTCAACTTTCACTACCTGTTGCTAAAAACATGCAAATGAAAATTTGGGATATAGTAGAAAGTGCTTCTTATCCAAATGACTATAGTGTTTTGGTTTCTACTACAGGTAGTTCTGTAGCAGACTTTACTGACACGCTTGCTTCTTATTCGGTAACTAACACTTCTTGGACTGAAAGAACAGTTGATCTTTCAGCTTATGCCGGTATGAATATTTACATAAGCTTCTGGCAATCATATTCAGCTGCATCGTATTATGGGTTTGGATTAGATGATTTCACTGTTGAAGAAATTCCTTCTTGTTTATCTCCGGATACATTAACAACAACAAATATTACCGCAACAACAGCAGATATTAACTGGACAGATCCTAATTCAGCTACNNTTTACAACACCTTGTTTATCTATCTCATCATTTCCTTACACTGAGGACTTTGAAACAGTACAACTTGGAGAAATGCCAAGTTGTTGGACAAATAGCTTGGTTTCTGGGTCAGACAATTGGGAGACATTTGATGCAAGTGGGTTTAATGATATTGATTCAGCTCATGCAGGCAGTCAATATTTAGAAAAGAATTATAGTAGTTCAAGTGCAATAGCAACTTCTCCTGCTTTTGACTTAACAGCAATGGGCGGTAACAGTCGAGTAAGAGTATGGTTACATAGATTTGATGTAGCAGATCAGAATGATCAATATATGGTGTTAATAAATGATGGAGATTCTATAAATGGGGCAGACACATTGTTTACACTAAATTCAATAACTACTGCACCGCCTGCGGTATCAAGCTCAGGATGGTATGAATATACAATAAATATTCCGGCTTCATATAATACTGTAAGCACTGCTCACATTATGTTTAGAGGGGTAACCTCAGCAGGCTTTAGTTCTTATGATTTAGGTATAGATAATTTTGTACTTGAGGCGGCACCACCCTGTATTGAGCCAACACAATTAAGTTCTGCAGACAACTTGAGTTCTTTGGGTACTTCAGTTGCATTATCTTGGACAGAGGGTAACTCTGCTACTGAATGGGAGATTGAATATGGAGTAACCGGATTTACACAAGGAAGTGGAACAGTAGTTAACACAACTTCAAATCCTGATACATTAACAGGTCTATCTCCACAAACTACTTATGATTGGTATGTAAGAAGTGTGTGTAGTTCATCAGATACAAGCGGGTGGTCATTAATGGGAAGTTTTACTACGCCATGTATTGGGGTTTCAGCTACATTTGTGGAGAGCTTTGATGGGGTTGCAACGCCAAATTTGCCTAATTGTTGGGCAACAATTAC
>DIAJ01000003.1:0-135078 GCA_002415785.1 Flavobacteriales bacterium UBA5081 | reverse complement strand
TAATTGTTGGGCAACAATTACGCCTTCATCATCTACTATTCAAACGGTAACGTCAACGGATCATGGAGTTCCTATTCCAAGTGGACCAAATGCACTTGAGATTAATGATGCAGCAACAGATTTATTAATTAGTCCTCCTATCTCTGATCTTTCTTCAGGATTAAATAGGTTAAGGATGCAAATTGCATTTGAAGGTGGAGGAACCGCTTTCTCTGATACGCTTTTTGTAGGTGTTACTAATAGTCAAACAAATGCAGCTGCATTCGTTCCACTTGATACCATTACTATGGAAAATACAAATGGGGGCTTTGAAGAATATTCATTTCATTTTGATAACCCAACATTAGTTGGTTCAAATAATTTTATTGCATTTAGTTACAAAACTGCTGGAGGGGGCTATGAATATTTTATTGACGATTTTATATATGAACCTATTCCATCATGTATAGTTCCAAGTAACTTAAACGTTTCTAACATTACGAATTCATCAGCTAATATTAACTGGGTAGAGCAAAACAGTGCAACAGAATGGGAGATAGAATATGGAACGGAAGGGTTTACCCAAGGAACAGGAACTACGGTCATTGTAAATACAAAACCACATAGTTTAAGTGGTTTAACTGCTTATTCTACTTATGATTATTATGTGCGATCAGTTTGTGCTGTTGGAGATACCAGTAGGTGGAGTCCGAAAGCATACACATTTACAGTAGGACTGCCTTTAGCTGGACTTTACTCTATTGACTCAGCTCAAGTTACCGGAGGTGCAAACTTTCAAAGTTTCAGCGACTTTGGTAACATCATTAATTTGGTAGGTGTTTCAGGTCCGGTACAAGTGAATGTTGCTCCGGGAGTTTACTACGATCAATTAAGTTTATATGATATTGAAGGAAGTAGTGCAGCTAACCCAATTTCCATTAACGGACAAAATAGCGGTCAAGTTACTTTAAGTCATGATCAATCTTTAAGAAACTCAACAATTACGTTGGAAAGGGTTAATAACATTGAAGTTAAAAACTTGACAATTGAAGCAACCGGTGGGTCAGACTCTTGGGGAATTCATATTCTTGATAGCTCTCACCACCTTTCAATTGACTCTAATAGAGTAATCATGCCCGTTGGAACAACTATAGATGTAGTTGGAATAATGATTTCTAACTCTGAGACTTTAGATAATTCTTCAGGAGATAATGGTTATTATATTAGCATTACCAATAATCATATAACCGGAGGTGAAAGAGGAATTTCCACCTATGGTGGAGGATCAACTTCTAGAAATAGAGCTCTGCTTATTGAAGGAAACGAAATTTACGATGCTGATGATAATGGTATTTATGTTTATGGTTATGATTCAGTAGCTGTAAGAAGCAACCATGTTGATAATCTTAATAATTCTGGGAGTGATGCTTTGTATTTAGCTGAATCTGAGAATTTCGAAGTTTCAGGAAACTACTTGAGAGGTCAGGATAATGGTATTGATACTGATGACCTGAACTTTGATAATACTGTTACCCAAAACTCGTGGATTTTTAATAATATGTTTATTGGAGATGATGATGGAGCTTATTTCGACGACTCAGAATATATTTCATTCTATCATAACTCCTTTAAGGGGGAAGATTATGGAATTTATGCAAATGACCATTTGAGTTGGGATGTTAGAAATAATATTTTCTATGGAAATACCGATTATGCATTTTACTCGCCAGATAGTTTAGCGATTACAATGGACTATAATTTGTATTACACAGGTGGTACAGATCTAATTAGATTTGGAGGAACTTCTAATATTTACACAGATTTAGCGGCTTTACAATCAGGAATGCCAAGTTTGAATGCAAATTCATTAGAAGGAGATCCATTGTTTTTTGGAGCAACTGACTTACATGTATATGGCACTCTAGCAAATGATGCAGGCGATAATTCTGTAGGTATAACCACAGACTTTGATGGGGATGTAAGACCATTGGCACCCTCAACAACAGTTGATATAGGAGCTGATGAGTTTACACCAGCTTCTTGTTATCCGCCAAGTGCATTAAACCTTACAGTTAATTCTGCTACTTCAATAGATTTTGATTGGACTGAATCGGGTTCAGCTACTGAGTGGGAGATATCTTACGATACTACTGGACACTCCTTAGGGACAGGTCTTAACACAGTTGTTACATCTAAACCAGCTACTATTTCAAACTTAATGGGAAATAGTACTTATGATTTTTATGTTAGAGCAATTTGTGGTAGTGCTGACTCAAGTACTTGGATCGGACCTATAACAATTACAACACCTTGTGTTACTCAAGCTCCATATATCGAAGATTTTGAGTCAAGTATGTCTCAAATTCCAAATTGCATGGAGCAAGGTGCCGGTAACTCTGAAGATTGGGAGTTCACAAATACTGCTTCAGGCAACCATATAGGAAACAATGGTACATTGTCTGGAAGTACTAATAGCAATGGCTATTTTGCCTATGTAGATGATTCTTCACCACATAACTCAGGAACTGAGTTGTATACTCCTTATATTGATGTATCATCATTAACTACTCCAAGGTTAACATTCTTCTTAATTAGTGATAATGAAGGAGATTCTAATGGAAATACCGATTTCCATGTTGATGTATGGGATGGAGCACAGTGGAATGACTCATTGTTCTTCTCTGATACTAATTCATTGAATGCTGCTTGGGAGCAAATTGTAGTCGATTTATCGACATTAACAATTACAGGAGAAATTAGAATTCGATTTGTAGTGGATGAAGAGAATGGTACTGGCTTTGATGATGATAGAGCGATTGATGATATTGTTGTTGAAGAAACACCAACTTGTTTTATGCCTACAAACTTAGCTTATTCACCAACTTCTACAACATCTGCCGATTTGTCTTGGACAAGTGCAACATCAGCTCCAAATGCTATTGTTGAGTATGGAAGTGTAGGCTTTACACTTGGAACAGGTACTCAAATAGTATCTACTTCAACTACAGAAAGCATTACTGGATTATCAACTAATCTTGCTTACGAAGCTTATGTTAAAGATAGTTGTGCTGTTGGTGATGCAAGTGTTTGGGCAGGACCAATCACTTTTGGTGGAGAAGTTGTTCCTTGTGACAACTTTGACAGCTATAATACAGGCAATGCAGCTAGCCAATCTATTTTGATTAATGGTTGGGGTGGAACAGTTGCAGGCGGCGGTGATGCAGAATTCAGCACTGACTACGCGAGTTCAGGTACTCAATCGTTGAAAATATACGATTCAGGACCAAACGCTGGTTCTGATGTTGTTGCTGAACTTGATACTTATAATTCAGGCATGTGGAATGTTGCAGTTGATGTTTATGTTCCTGCTACTTATGGTGGATACTATAATATATTACATAATTATACACCAGCTAGCCAAGTATGGGCGATAGAAGTAACTTTAGACGCTAATGGTACTGCTACAGTAGTAGAAGGTACAAACGGTTCTAATACTATTGGAACTTATACATACAACACAGGTGCTTGGAATACTATTGAGCACATTATCGACTTAGATAATGATACAGCTTATATTCGAGTGAATGGAGTTAATACAAACGTTGGGTGGCAGTTCTCATTAGGTTCTACGAACTTTGGAGATCAGTTCAATGCAATGAACTTCTATTCAACTGCTCCAACAGGTCAAACACCTTTGGTTTATTTTGATAATTTCTGTGTTACAGAAGTGTTACCTCACTATCCAATTGGCATAATCAATACTGAAGATGCTAATGGAGATGCTGACTCAGTGAATGTTGAATGTAGCATTTCAGGTACTGTAGTGGGTTATGATCGACGAGGAACGAATGAGTACGAATTTGCCTTAATTGATCTTTCTACAGGAGTTCAAGAAGGAATCACTGTTTTTGAATTCAATGATGTTAGCGGTTACTCTAATCCAACTGAGGGTGACTCATTATTAATCTTCGGTTCTGTAGATCAGTTTAGAGGCTTAACTCAGTTCCGTCCGGACTCAATTGTAGTATTAGGTACTGGAACAGTTCCAATGCCGGATACAGCAACTACTCTAGATGAGACAACAGAATCTAAATTGATTTTATTGAATGATTGGATTTTGTTGGATCCGAGTCAAGGTACAGGTTCGTACAACCTTAGAGCTGTTGATGCCGCTACAGGTAACGATACAATTATTGTTAGAATTGATTCTGATAGTGAAATAAGTGACAGCTTAGCTGTAGTTGGAAATGGTTGGGTAATTGGTGATACTCTTTGCTCTTTAGTGGGCGTTGGCGGTCAATTTGACGGCTTTAGTAGTCCATTCTTAGATGGCTACCAAGTATTCCCAAGCTTATATGCAGATGTAACAGTTTGTAGACTATCTACAGGAATTAAAAATGTTGCAGCTAAAGCTAAGTCTATCAATATTTATCCAAATCCAACTGTAGGACAGTTTACAGTTAAGTCAAGTGGATTAAATAACGATAATGCTTTAGTAACGGTTAGAGATATTAGCGGTAGAATTGTACTTCAAGACAATATTGCCCAAAGTAATAGTCCGTTTACTAAGCAATATGACCTAAGTGGTAAAGCAAAAGGCTTGTATTTCATCAGCATTATTGATGGAGAAGAGCGAATTAATCAAAAATTGATTGTTCAGTAAAAACTGAATAACTCAAATCCCAGAAAGAGGGTGTTCGATTTATCGGGCATCCTCTTTTTTGATTACACCCGTTTTTGCATCAGCAAAAGCTCCTTTTCCCTTTCAATGTTTCCTTTATCATCATCTAAAAAACCGTTCATCAATTTTATTCGCTTCAATTGCATACTTTCTATTAAGTTTGACAAAATTTATAGACAATATGAACAAAATACTTACCCTTAGCTGTGTTGCTGCTATAGCACTCACTGCTTGTGATATGAAAAGCAAGAATGAAAGCAGCGAAAGCAACAAAAACGAAGAAATGAAAGCCAACAGCGGGTTTAGCTTAGCGAATTTAGATACCACAGTGGCTCCATGTGATAATTTTTATCAATATGCCATTGGCGGTTGGTTAAAAGACAATCCAGTGCCTTCCACCGAAAGTCGTTGGAGCAGCTTTAATGTTGTGAACGATTCTAACAATATTAAACTGAAAAAAATCTTGGAAGACTTTTCTTCTAGTGAAAATGCTAAAGGGAGTATGGAGCAGAGAATCGGCGACTTCTACAAAAGTATAATGGATTCAACATTAGCTGATCAATTGGGCTATGAACCAATTAAAGCGGATTTAGATAAAATTGATGCCCTTTCAAGTTCCGATGATTTAGTGAAATACCTTGCATATCACAAAAGCATTGGAGTAAATTCATTATTCAGCATATACGTAGGTCAAGATGATAAAAATAGTGAGCAATACATTACTCATATTTATCAAAGTGGATTGGGTTTACCGGATCGTGACTACTATACTAAAACAGATCAGAAATCGAAAGAAATTCAGCAAGCTTATCAGAAGCACATTGAAGCAATGTTTACTTTAATTAATGCAGAAAAAGCTGCTCAACTTTCAGAAGAGGTTTACGCAATGGAGAAAACATTGGCAGAAGCTTCTATGACAAGAGTTGATCGAAGAGATCCTAACAAAACGTATAACAAAATGACTGTTGCTGAATTAAAAAAGGATTACAGCAATATTGCGTGGGATAAGTATTTTGATTTAGTTGGAATTAAGAATATTCAAGATGTTATTGTTTCTCAACCTGGCTTTTTGAAAGTGGCTTCTGAGCAAATTAACAATTGGAGCATTGAAAGTTGGAAAAATTATCTAAAATGGAGATTAATTGATACTTATGCCTCTGAATTGAGCAGTGACTTTGTAAATCAAAACTTTGATTTTTACGGTAAGACACTCAGCGGAACTAAAGAAATGAAGCCAAGGTGGAAAAGAGCGTTGAGTAAAATCAATGGCAACATTGGTCAGCTTTTAGGTAAGGCTTTTGTCGATCGTCATTTTTCTAAAGAAGCCAAAGAAGAAGTTGGCAGAATGGTCGAAAATCTAAGAGCTGTATTTAAAGAAAGAATCCAAAACTTAGCTTGGATGAGCGAAGAAACAAAAGTGAAAGCTATCGAAAAACTGGAGTCTTTCAATAAGAAAATTGGTTATCCGGATAAGTGGAGAGATTTTTCTGACTTGGAAATTGTAGCCGATAATCAGGTTCAAAACATCATGAATAGCCGTAAGTTTAACTTTGCTTATATGATTAATAAGTTAGGCAAACCAATAGATAAAGACGAATGGTTTATGAGTCCTCAAACGGTAAATGCCTACTATTCTTCTTCAAAGAATGAGATTGTATTTCCGGCCGGCATTTTACAACCTCCATTTTACAGTGAAACTGCTGATGCAGCTTTAAACTACGGTGGAATTGGAGCTGTTATTGGCCATGAATTTACGCACGGTTTTGATGATCAAGGGAGCAAGTATGATGCGAAAGGAAATTTACAAAACTGGTGGACGGATGAAGACCGAGAACGATTTGATGCAAGAGCGCAAAAAGTTGTCGACCAATTTGACAGTTTTGAAGTGCTTGACAGTCTTTTTGTAAACGGCAAACTTACTTTAGGAGAAAACATTGCCGACCTTGGCGGTGCTACTTTAGCTTTCCATGCATTGGAAAAAGAGCTAGAAGAAAGAGGGAAGCCTGAAAAAATTGACGGTTTTACTTATCAGCAACGTTTCTTTTTAGGTTGGGCTCAGGTTTGGCACATGAACATGACGGAAGAAGAGCTTCGTAAGCGCATAGCAACCGACCCTCATTCACCGGGAGAATATAGAGTAGTTGGTCCATTGGCAAACATGCCTGAATTTGCAGAAGCATTTGGCTGTAAAGAAGGCGACCTAATGGTGAATAACGATAGCCTAAAAGCAATTATTTGGTAATGTCAGAAGACAGTTCAAATAAAAAACCTAAAGGTTTTAAAGCCGCTAAAGAGAAAGCTGAGCAAATTATCGGCAATGAAGAAAAGCTCATCAAACTCTTAAATGACGGTCAGAAAAAAGCCAAAGAAAAACAAGAAAAATTAAAGAGTGTCTGGAATGATTTCCAGGCGCTCTTTCGTTTAATTAAAGCATGGTGGAAAAAAGAATATACATCCGTTCCTTGGAAAACAATTTTATACGCCATAGCTGCAGTATTTTACTTTGTCAATCCTTTTGATGTAGTGCCGGACTTTATCCCCGCACTTGGACTTTTGGACGATATAACTTTAATTACTTTTGTGATTAATTCTTTGAAAAAAGATATAGAGGCATTTTTAAACTGGGAATCCGGCAAGGCAAAAGAAGGAAGTGAAACTACTTAATCGAATCATCCAATACATTAAATATTTCTTTCGTAGCATACACTTGCACGGCATTCACTCTCCTTTTGTTTTCTATATTCAACATGAAATCATCAATGAAAAAATTCCCTTTTACGCTTTTGACGATATTGAATCTGTTCGAGCGAAACTATTATTGAGTCAGCAAGAAATTAGTGTAAAAGACCTAGGTGCTTTAGGTGAAAAGCGGAAAGAACTTAAATTAAAAATTAATGAAATTGCTCGACGTTCACTAAAGCCGGAAAAAGATGCTCAATTGCTTTTTCGATTAGCGTATTACCTTAAAGCCGAAAATATTTTGGAGTTGGGTACTTCTCTGGGAATTACCACATCGTATTTAGCAAAAGCTTGTCCTAATGCTAAGATAATTACAATAGAAGGAGCTCCGGCTGTAGCTAAAGTGGCGGCTGTAAATCTAAAAAAGTTAGACGTTTTAAATGTAAAACAGTTGGTTGGTGATTTTAAGACGGAGTTAAAACCTGCCCTTGAGGAATTTAATCAACTAGATTTTGTATTTTTTGATGGGAATCATCGCTATCAGGCAACCATTAATTATTTTGAAAGTTGTTTGCCTTTAGCACATGAAAATAGCATTTTTGTTTTCGATGACATCTATTGGTCAACTGAAATGCAAAAAGCATGGAAAAAAATCAAAAGTCATCCTTCCGTTACAGTTACGATAGATGTGTATTCTATGGGAATTGTATTCTTTAAAAAAGATCAAGCAAAAGAAGATTTTACCGTTTATCATTAATCTTGCTCTTTAATGCAGTTAAAAAATTACCTTTGAGATTGCTAAAAGTTTAAGCGATAAATTAATGAGTGAATCGGCTATAATTCAAATAGAAAACCTTGTCAGAAACTTCAAATTGGGCACGCAATTAATCAAAGTGCTTAAATCAATAAGTTTTACCGTAAACAAGAATGAGTACGTTGCTTTAATGGGACCATCGGGTTCGGGTAAGTCAACTTTAATGAATATTTTAGGTTGTTTAGACACGCCTACTTCGGGTAAATACGTCCTCAATCAAAATGACGTAAGTAAGTTAAGCGACAGTGAATTAGCAGAAATCAGAAACAAGGAAATTGGCTTTATTTTTCAAACATTTAATTTACTGCCACGTTCAACTGCTTTAGACAATGTGGCTTTGCCCTTAGTTTATGCGGGGCTTTCTAAAGAAGACCGCATAAAACGAGCCACAGAAGTATTAGAGCAAGTTGGTTTGGGAGATCGAATGACACACAAGCCTAATGAACTTTCCGGTGGACAGCGTCAGAGAGTTGCCGTAGCTCGTGCACTGGTTAATCGACCGTCGATTATTTTAGCTGATGAACCTACCGGAAACTTAGACAGTAAAACCTCTTATGAAATAATGGCTTTGTTTGATGAGATTCACAAAAACGGCAATACGATTATTTTAGTTACTCACGAAGAGGATATTGCGCAACATGCACATAGAATTATTCGCTTAAAAGATGGAAACATAGAAAGTGATGAATTGAACAAAAACATTACTTCGTTTGCTACTCATTAAAATTTGGTTATAATTAACCAAAGAGATAATATTTTGCAATCCGATAGCAATCGGATTTAAAAAACATTTAAAATGAAAATATATACGAAGAAAGGAGACAGTGGAATGACTTCACTCATTGGAGGAAGTCGAGTGCCGAAGCACCATTTACGTATTGAATCTTACGGAACTGTAGATGAACTAAATGCTAATTTGGGTTTACTTCGCGATCAAAACATTGCAGAGGAACTGATTAGTGATTTACTCGAAATTCAAGATCGATTGTTTACCATTGGTTCGCAATTGGCTGCTGAGCCGGGAAAATCGAAAATGGATTTGCCGAAAATTTTTGAAAGTGACATTACTTTTTTAGAAAATAGAATCGATGAAATGGATGAAGAGCTTGAGCCCATGCGCTCTTTTGTCTTGCCGGGCGGTCATTCCTTTGTTTCTTATTGCCATATTGCACGCTGCGTTTGCCGTAGAGCGGAGCGAAACATCGTTCATTTAGCGGCCAACGAAGAAGTTAATGATTTAATCATTCAATACTTAAATCGACTATCGGATTATTTGTTTACTTTATCCAGAAAATTGAGTAAAGATTTTAACATTGAAGAAATAAAATGGACACCTAGAAGGGGGTAGTGCTTTGATAATTAATTTTTTGAGACTAAATTATTATATTTCACAAAGCACTTGTTTTTAAACTCAAAAAAGTTACTTTTGCGATAACCTAAAAAGAGAGTAAAATGTACTGGACTTTAGAATTAGCTTCCTACTTAGAAGATGCTCCTTGGCCTGCTACCAAGGATGAGTTGATTGATTATGCCATTCGTGCCGGTGCACCTTTGGAAGTAGTTGAAAATCTTCAGGAAATTGAAGATGAAGGCGAAAGCTATGAAACCATTGAAGATATTTGGCCGGATTATCCCACCAAAGAAGACTTCTTTTTCAACGAGGATGAATATTAAATTGATTTAATAAAATATTTACAAAGGGCTGATTCTTTAAATTAGCCCTTTTTTTATGCTCAATTCAAAAACGTTGAGCGATAATAAAATCAGTAACTTTGGACACCCAAATTTTTTGACACCTAAAAAGGAAATTTTATGCTTGGTGCACTATCAAAAACAATTAAGAAAATATTAGGCAGTAAAGCCGATCGAGATATCAAAGAAGTAATGCCTATTGTAGAGCAAATCAAAGCGATTTACCCGACTTTGGCAAAGCTTTCTAATGATGAGTTAAGAGCAAAAACTACTGCTTTTAAGCAAAAAATTCAAGACCATATTAAGAGCGAGGCAGAGGAGGTAGAAAAGCTAAAAGCAAAGGCTGAAGCCGAAGAAAATATGGATGTAAAGGAAAACATCTACAAGCAAATTGATGAGATTGAAGAAGGCGTTGATGAAAAAATTGAAGCTGTTTTAAAAGAAATTTTGCCGGAAGCATTTGCAGTAGTTAAAGAAACAGCAAGGAGGTTTGCTGAAAATAAAGAGATTAGAGTAACTGCTAATGAAATGGACAAGAATATTGCTGCTAATCGTAGCAGTGTTATTGTTGAGGGAGACCAAGCTATTTGGCTGAACAAATGGAATGCTGCCGGTGCAGAAGTTGAGTGGGACATGGTTCATTACGATGTTCAGCTAATTGGGGGGATTACTCTTCACCAAGGAAAAATTGCTGAAATGGCAACAGGTGAAGGAAAAACTTTGGTTGCCACACTGCCGGTTTATCTTAACGCACTTGCCGGAAGAGGCGTGCATCTTGTTACTGTAAACAATTACTTGGCAAAACGTGATGCCGAATGGATGGGACCTTTGTTTGAGTTTCATGGCTTAACCATTGATTGTATCGATAATCACCAACCCAACTCTCCGGAAAGAAGAAAAGCTTATCAAGCAGATATTACTTACGGGACCAATAATGAGTTTGGGTTTGATTATTTGCGTGATAACATGTCTCGCACACCGGAAGAGTTGGTTCAGCGTAAACATCACTATGCCATTATCGATGAGGTCGATTCTGTATTAATTGATGACGCTAGAACTCCATTAATTATTTCGGGACCAACTCCAAAAGGAGATAAACATGAATTTGCAGAGCTAAAACCTTTAGTTGATAAATTGGTTAGTGCTCAAAAGCGCTTAGTTACCACTTTAATTGCAGACGCTAAGAAAAAATTAACTACTGAATCTTCTGACAGTAAAGAACAGAAAAAGCTTACTGAAGAAGGCGGAATGGCGCTTTTGAGGAGTTATAGAGGTTTGCCAAGAAATAAAGCCTTGATTAAGTTTTTGAGTGAGCCCGGAATAAAAGCTCAGCTTCAGAAAACAGAAAATTTTTACATGCAGGACCAAGGAAAGGAAATGCATAAGGTAGACGAAGAACTTTTCTTTGTAATTGATGAAAAAAACAACTCTATAGAGTTAACCGAAAAGGGAATTGAACTGATTTCAGGTAGCAATACTGAGGATGACTTCTTTATTCTTCCGGATATTAATATGGAGTTGAACCGAATTGAGAAATCGGAAAAAGATGAGCAAGAAAAATTAATTGAAAAGGATAAAATTATTCAAGATTACTCAGTAAAAGCTGAGCGGATTCATACTGTAAATCAATTGTTAAAAGCCTATACTTTGTTTGAAAAAGACACAGAGTATGTGGTAATGGACAACAAAGTAAAAATTGTTGATGAGCAAACCGGCCGAATCATGGAAGGTCGAAGATATTCGGACGGCTTGCACCAGGCGATTGAATCTAAGGAAAATGTAAAGGTTGAAGCGGCTACGCAAACTTATGCAACGGTTACGCTTCAAAACTACTTTAGAATGTACCATAAATTGGCCGGTATGACCGGTACGGCTGAAACTGAAGCAGGAGAGTTTTGGGACATTTACAAATTAGATGTAGTAGTGATTCCAACTAACCGTCCTATTGCTCGTGATGACCGGGAGGATTTGGTTTATAAAACAACACGGGAGAAATACAATGCAGTAATTGAAGAAGTGGTGAACTTGGTGAAACAAGGTCGACCTGTTTTGGTGGGAACCACATCGGTTGAAATTTCTGAATTGTTGAGCCGCATGCTGAAAATGAAAAACATTAAGCATAATGTTTTGAACGCCAAAATGCATCAAAAGGAGGCAGATATTGTTGCAGAAGCAGGAAAAGCAGGAACCGTAACTATCGCAACCAACATGGCCGGTCGTGGTACAGATATAAAACTTACTAAAGAGGTAAAAGAAGCGGGCGGTTTAGCAATTATTGGTACTGAAAGACATGAATCTCGTCGTGTCGACAGACAGCTGAGAGGTCGTGCCGGTCGTCAGGGTGATCCGGGAAGCTCACAGTTTTATGTTTCCTTGGAAGACAATTTGATGCGATTATTCGGTTCAGATCGAATTGCTCGATTAATGGATCGAATGGGATTAGAAGAAGGTGAGGTAATTCAGCACTCAATGATCACCAAGTCAATTGAAAGAGCACAAAAGAAAGTAGAGGAGAACAATTTTGGTATACGTAAACGATTACTGGAATACGATGATGTAATGAATTCACAGCGTGAGGTGATTTACAAACGTAGAAAAAATGCTCTTTTCGGTGAGCGCTTAAATGTTGATATTGCCAATATGACTTTTGATACAGTTAGCGGCATTGTTCAAGAGTCACTTGAATTTAAAGATTTTGAAAACTTTAAATTAGAATTGATTCGCCACCTTTCTATGGAATCGCCATTGGATGAGCAAGCATTCTTTAGCATTAATCCGGATGAGTTAACTGAAAAAGTTTATCAAGCTGCTTTAACTAATTACAAACAGAAATCGCAGATGGTTGCGCAAACAGCCTATCCAGTGATTAAGCAAGTGTTTGAAGATGAAACGAGCAATTTCGAGAACATTGTAGTTCCTTTTAGTGATGGCAAGAAAAATATTCAGGTGGTAACTCCACTTCAAAAAGCTTATGATACGGAAGGAAAAGAGTTAATTCGTTCATTTGAAAAGAATGTTATTTTGGCAATGATTGATGATGCCTGGAAAGAGCACTTGCGTGAAATGGATGATTTGAAGCAGTCGGTTCAGGGAGCAGTTTACGAGCAGAAAGATCCACTTTTGATTTATAAATTCGAAGCCTTTGAATTGTTTAAGCAAATGATTGACCGAACTAATCGTGAAGCGATTAGCTTCTTGATGAAAGGAAATCTGCCTCAGCGTAAAGAACAAGCGCAAGTGAAAGAAGCACCACAGCAAATTGCATCACAACCACAATTAGAAACAGGCAGAACGGAGGTTGCAGCTAGCAATCAACAATCATCCGGAGGTGGACAAGCCCAACAACAGCAAAGACAAAAGCCTAAAGTTGAGCCGGTACGTGTGGAGAAAAAAGTTGGTAGAAACGAGCCTTGTCCTTGTGGAAGCGGTAAGAAATTCAAACACTGCCACGGACAGTAAAAAGTAAAAATTATTCCAAATAAAAAAGCATCCTCAAAAGGGATGCTTTTCTTTTAATAACTGATTTGGTTTGGCATGTATGTTCAGTTGCTGAAGTTAAAACGATACCATACAATGAGTCTGTAGTTTATGAGATGACCCTATCAGTTATTAAAATACACTTAACCATTGCCCCAAAGGTGCAGAGTTTTTGAGTGCTGCACAATACTCAAATTCCGTGATTTTTGTTTTATGCTGCTGTAAGTTGCTTCTTTCAGAAAGGTGTTTATATTACAACTTTGTCATCTTCCGGAATTCCTTTTTGGTCGAATATTAGTGCTTGAAAGAAGAGAATATGATTGATCTGAGTTCAGAAACCTTAAGTCAGGAATTAAAACTATTAAGAAATAAGTGCTATAAGGATGACAATGAAAAAAGTGATTTAAGTATAAAAAACGCGAGGTAATTCTTTTGACACTTTTTCACTCCATCGGTTTCACCTCTGCATGTGCGCTCACATAATACATCCTTTTATTATCGATGTCTATGCATTCATAGCGACTTCTACGTTTTTTGCCTTTTTTAAAACGACGTTTTTCGTTAATTGAAAAAAGTTGACCCTCCGCTATGTCTTCCAGGTAAATTATTGAATCGCTGTTTTTGTCGTACTTTTTTAGCACTTTATAAAGCGAAGGGTCGGCACAGCTTGAAGCTTTTGGTCGGCTTAAATGTTCATTAATAGCGTTCTGAACTTCGGTTGGGAATGCTACTTCCGCAGCCATTAGTTTTAGTTTTCGACTATAAGTTTGCTTCCATTCCTCTCCATGAGGGAGAACCTTATTGGCGTGTTTTTCCCAAACTGCTGCATGAGCAACTTCGTGGGTAAAGGTGATTAAAAAGTGATAAGGATTCAAATCTCCATTAACGGAAATTCTCGCTCCTCTATTTTTAAACGGGGGACGAAAATCACCCAGTTTACTTTGCCGGCTTTTGCTTATTGTTAAATGCAGCTGATACCTTTTCAGCCACTCTGCCATCAGGGGAATCGCTTCTTCGGGTACGTATTTCAAAAGCACTTTCGACAATCTTTATGCAAAAATTTGATAAACTAATAGACTTGAGAAATATGCCAAAGCTCCCATGTATAAAAGCTGTAAAATAGGCCACTTCCAACCATTCGTCTCTTTTACAACTATGGCCACAGTAGCCATACATTGCAGGGCAAAAGCATAGAAAATAAGGAGGGAGTAACCGGTTGCTTTGGTATATACTTTCTCACCGGTGTTTGGGTTAACGGCATTGGCCATTTTTTCTTTTATAGAGGCAGTATTTTCTTCATCACCCACACTGTAAAGTGTTGCCATAGTACCTACAAATACCTCTCTTGCAGCAAAGGAAGTAATAATGGAAATGCCAATTTTCCAGTCAAATCCTAAAGGTTTAATTGCCGGCTCTATAAATTTTCCAATATGTCCGGCATAAGAGGCTTCTAGTTTCTCGCTGTTTATTTGATCTTCATTAACGGTCAATTCTTGTGTAGGATCATTTTTAATTTGCTCGTATTTCTGTTCCACTTGAGCCATTTTATCACCCGGACCATAAGACGATAATACCCATAAAACAATGGAAACAGCAATAATGATTTTACCTGCTTCAAAGAGGAAAACCTTTACTTTATTCAAGATGGTGATGCCGATGTTTTTCCAACGCGGTGGACGGTAAATAGGTAGCTCCATAATGAAGTGGCTCCTTTCGGTAGATTTTACCAAATACTTCATCACCATAGAAGTACCAATTGCGGCTAAAAAACCTAAAAGGTATAGCGCCATCATTACAATGCCTTGCAAGTTAAATGATAAAAATTGTTTTTCGGCGGGAATGACTAATGCAATAAGAAGGGTGTAAACGGGAATTCTTGCAGAGCAGCTAATTAAAGGCGTAACAAAAATGGTGAGCAAGCGCTCTTTTTTATTGCTAATCGTTCTTGCACTCATAATAGCAGGAACGGCACAAGCTGCACCTCCTAAGAGTGGAATTACCGAACGACCGTTGAGCCCGAAGCGTTTTAAGAGTCCATCCATTAAATAGCTAACTCGAGCTAAGTAGCCGGTGTCCTCTAAAATAGCAATAAAGGTAAAAAGTAGCGCAATCTGGGGAATGAAAATGATTATTCCTCCCAATCCGGCGAGCACACCTTCTACTAATAAGTCGTTTAAAATTCCTTGCGGCAAAGTGTCGCCAAGCCAGTTGCCAAAAACTAAAAAGCCATTTTCAATCCAGTCCATGGGCCAAGTTGACCAAGAGAAAATGGCTTGAAACATTAAAAATAAAATGCCGAGAAAAATGACATATCCCCAAATAGGATGAGTTAGTACTTTGTCAAATTTTCGAGTCATTTGAGCCGTTACAGACTCTCCGCTACTCTTCAAATTCGCCTGTACAATTTCTTTGATTTTCCGATAGCGCACTAAGGTGTTGTCTAAAGCATCTTTACTCAGATGATCGTCGACAAATTTTTTGATTTTTTGATGTTTATAGTTTGCAATCGTTTCTTTCAGTTGATCTACTCCTTTGCCAATTCGCGCATTCATGGGAACTACCGGGATTCCAAATGCTTTTTGAATGCCTTCAACATTTATTTCTTGTTTGTTGCGCTGAACAATGTCCATCATGTTGAGCGCTAAAATGGTTGGCTTTTCTAAATCAATCAGCTGAGAGGCTAAAAGTAAATTGCGTTTTAAATTAGAGGCATCGGCAATAACAACAATTATTTCAGGAATGTCTGTGCGATTATTGTCGTTGAGGTAGTCGAAAGTAACTTGTTCGTCTTCAGAGCGAGGACTTAAGCTGTAAGTGCCCGGAAGGTCAATAATTTCAGCTTTGATTTGGCTGTTTACTTTAAAGTTCCCCGAACGCTTTTCTACCGTAACTCCCGGAAAGTTCCCAACCCTCTGATTAAGGCCGGTTAGGCTGTTAAATAATGAAGATTTTCCCGAGTTGGGATTGCCGACAAGTACAATTCGAACTTTGTCTTCGATCTTAAACGGATGTTTCGTTTCGTTGAGTGTTTCTGCCTCCAAATCTACTTTTTCTTTACTGTCATTTGCATTGCGTCTTCTTTGCGCAAGCTAATGAAACTATCTTCAACACTAATGATAATTGGGTCGCCGAAAGGGGCAATGCGTTCTATTAAAAGCGTTTCTCCGGGAACACAGCCCATACAAAATAGCTGAACAGACAATTGTTCGTCATCCACGCCAATTAATGTAGCTTCGTCGCCTTCCTTACAGTCTGCAAGCTTGTTTGTGTCTGCCATTATTTAGAAAGATTCTAAATAGCAAAAGTAAACTTATTTGGTGGATTAGCCTCTATACAGGAAAGTAAATTTCTGGATCAGTAAAAAAATTAAGAAGTAAAAGTTAAGAGTTGGATTCAGTAAATTGATTTCGTTTTAATATGAATTTAATCAAAGCTTTAACCCATTATTGCGCAAGCGATAATTTTCTAAACTCTAACTTCTGTTTCAATTTTCAGCTTTTCAATTTCATATTTCAAAATCAGCTCAAAAGAACCTTCCAAGCCTCTTCAATTTTTACTTCGCAAAGTAAGTCTTTGGCTTTTTGTTGCTTTCCTTCCCAGTCGGCTGGAACATCATGAGCATCAGTATAGGACTTGATTTCCTCTTCGCTAGGAAGTTTCTCTACGTTTCCTAACATACCTAGGTCGTTGCCGCTTAAAATCTTACTGTTTCTAACTTTTTCAGGCAATTGGTCTACGCCAATTCCTTTCTGACGGATAGGTTTCGGTACTTCAAACAAGGCTTCGCCGTGAGCACGAACATAATAGTTGCCGCCCATTCTGCCGACTAAATCAATTTTTGTTTGGTCGATAGCACCTTCTGTGTCGAGCATTTCATCGTTGATGTGCATGAGAACCACTTCGGCAATAATTAAGTTGCCCGAACCGCCTTCGTCACCTAACTCAACTACTTCTCTAACCTTACACTCCAATTGCACCGGAGACTCTTTTACTCTTGCCGGTTTTACCATTTCAGAGTCAATGGGCGTTAAACCGGATTTTACAAACTCATCTACCCCTTTTTCATAGGCTGTGCTAGAGAGCGACATTTGTTGAACGATGGGGTAGTTGACAATATTAATCACCACTTCCATGGTTTCTTTTACATTGTGATAAGTGTCTTTTTGCGTATTGGTTCTGCCGCTTTTAGCCGGCGAAAAAATGACAATTGGTGGGTTAGCACTAAACACATTAAAAAAACTAAATGGACTTAAGTTTCGATTGCCATCCTTATCAACGGTTGAAGCAAAGGCAATGGGTCGAGGTCCTACCGCGCTTAATAAATGATGATGTAATTTTCCGAGTGAAACGTCTTTGGGATTAACTGTCATTTTTCTTGTTTTTTAAATCCGATTGCTATTGGATTGCAAAGGTATTAAGAATTTGATTGGTGGAAATTGGATGGGGGAGCGGTTGAAGTGTAAAAATTTTTTAATCTAAATTAAGGGGTTTAACTTTTTTATACAATTCTACTCAAGCCTCAATCAACGTTGAGTTTTTTAAGCGTTGGTTTTTCAGCAGTTGCTTGTGCTTTTAGGCAATTTCAATAATCCTTAAAAGTTATCAGTAACAATTATTGCTTGATTTACACACCCCAAAATCCGCTCTCCAATTTCTTTATTTATATTCAAAAAAATATTACTTTTGCGCTCCTGTTTTTATAGCAGAAGTTCATTAAAAAAGTAAAAAAAAGTATTTTTAGTAGTTTTTTGACTTAAAGTAAAGGTAAACCAACTTTAAGTACTTCAATTATGCGGATGTGGTGCCTGCCTACCGAAGCTTTTAAGCGAAGGTAGGAAATTGGTATTCATGTTTGCTGAGTAAAGTAAGTTGTGGTTTGTTTAAAACCACAAAGTTTTTTGAAAATTATGCGGATGTGGTGAAATTGGTAGACCTGTCTGCCGACAGGCAGGCACGCTAGAAAGTCTAGCGTGATAAAAGGTTGATTAATTAAGTTACAAAGTTCTTTAAAATGTAATGCGGATGTGGTGAAATTGGTAGACACGCTAGACTTAGGATCTAGTGCCTCGCGGCTTGTGGGTTCGAGTCCCTCCATCCGCACCAAATGAATGGCGTAAGGCTCTGGTTTTACGCCATTTTTTTTAAACAAAAATTCAAATGGAAGTAGTAAAAAAAGACATCGACAAGCTAAACGCTGAAATTACCATTAAAATTGAGGAAGCTGACTACAAAAATAAGGTAGAGGATGCTTTGAAAAATTACCGTAAGCAGGTAACTATGCCCGGCTTTAGAAAAGGGCACGTGCCTATGGGAATGGTGAAAAAAATGGTGGGCACTAATTTGCTCGTTGATGAGATTAATCGAATGTTATCGGATAAATTGTACAACTACATTGGTGAAGAAAAGCTAGATGTGTTGGGCAACCCATTACCTAAACAGGAGGATGCCGATAAAATTGATTGGGACAACCAAAAGGATTTTAGCTTTACTTACGAAGTAGGCTTGGCTCCTGAAGTGAAAGTAGACATCACTGAAAAGGACAAGTTTGAGAAGCACATCATTAAAGTTTCCGATAAAATGATTGAGGAACAAATTACTGAAATTGCTAAGCAATACGGTAAAATGGTGGATGCCGAAAAGTCTGAAAAAGAAGACATGCTTTACGGAAAGTTCGAAGAGCTTGAAGGTGGTAAAGTTAAAGAAGAAGGGATTTCTAATTCTGCTGTTTTAAACATCAGAACCATTAATAAAGATAAAGATCAAAAGCAGTTTATTGGATTAAAGGTTGGCGATAGCGTGGAAATGAAGCCACAAGATATTGCCGATGCAAATTACGTAGCTTCTTGGTTGGGGATTGATGAGCAATATATTGCCGATCAAAAATCGACTTTCCGTTTTACGGTTGAGAAAATTAACCGCATGGAACCTGCTGAGTTGAATCAAGAGTTTTTCGACAAAATTTACGGTAAAGATGTGGTAAAGAGCAAGGAAGAAATGGCTGCTAAAATTCGTGAGGAAATGGAGAAGAGTTTAGAGCAAACTTCTGATCAGTTTTTTGAGCGCGATGTGCAGGACTATTTACTTGGAAAAGCCAAATTAGATCTTCCGGATGCATTCATGAAAAAGTGGTTAAAAACAGCCAACGAAAAGCCGATTACCGATGAGCAAATTGAGGAAGAATACGATCAGTATGCACAAGGTTTACGCTGGCAGTTAATTGAAAATAAACTCATCAAGGATCACGAAATTAAGGTAGAGCAGCCGGAAGCTGTTGAGTACACCAAAGGCTTAATTGCTCAGCAGTTGGCCGGTATGGGGCAAGGTTTAATGGACGATGAGGCAATGGAAGATACTGCTAAGCGCGTTTTGGGCAACCAAGAGGAAGCACAGCGAATCTACCAAGAGATTTATTCTAAAAAATTGAGAGCTTTTTACAAGGAGACGGCAAAAATCAAAGAAAAAGAAATCAGCTATGATGATTTCGTTAAATTAGCCGAGAAACGATCCTAAATTTTTTAAAATTTAGGGAGTTCGATATGACAATTTGAAATGCTAATTTAGCACATATCAAAAAGAAAAAATAAAAGCCCATGGATTTTAGCAAAGAATTTAAAAGTTACGCCACCAAGCATCGTGGATTAAATAGCATGCATGTGGATAACTATATCGAGTCTTCCATGACTCCATACATTATTGAAGAGCGCCAGTTGAATGTAGCTCAAATGGATGTTTTTTCTCGTTTAATGATGGATCGCATCATCTTTTTAGGAACGGGAATTAACGATCAGGTAGCAAATATTATTCAAGCGCAGTTGTTGTTTTTGGAGTCGGCAGATTCTAAAAAAGACATTCAAATTTATTTAAACTCTCCCGGAGGTTCTGTGTATGCAGGCTTGGGAATTTACGACACCATGCAGTACATTGCGCCAGATGTGGCTACCATTTGTACAGGTATAGCGGCTTCTATGGGGGCTGTTCTGCTTTGCGCAGGAACTGATGGAAAGCGTACCGCCTTACCTCACTCTCGCGTAATGATCCACCAGCCAATGAGTGGCGCTCAAGGTCAGGCTTCTGATATGGAAATTGCCGTTAAAGAAGTGTTGAAAATGAAGAAGGAGCTTTATGAAATCATTGCTAATCATTCTAAGCAAGAGTTTGATAAAGTAGAGAAGGATTCGGATAGAGATTACTGGATGTCGGCTCAAGAAGCCAAAGAATATGGGATGATTGATGAAGTATTGGCAAAAAAATAGAGTCAATTATAATTGATTAATTTTGACCTCGGTAAACTTTTACCGGGGTCATTTTATTTAAGACTTTAAAGTTTTGTTCTTTCTGACTAAACATCAGCTAAAGAACTCAAATAATATACAGCATGAAAGACGAAAAGCGCATACACTGTTCCTTTTGTGGAAGAGATAAAAAAGATACCAATGTGTTGATTGCCGGAATTACCGGACATATTTGCGACAATTGTATTTCTCAAGCAGGAGCAATTGTTAAAGAAGAATTGGGCAGCAATAATAAGAATGATTTGAATTTTACATTGTTGAAGCCCAAGGAAATCAAGAAGCATTTGGATGAATATGTAATCGGACAAGAAGATGCCAAAAAAGTACTTTCAGTAGCTGTTTACAATCACTACAAACGAATTACCAAAGGAAGCTATCAAGACATTGAAATTGAGAAGTCCAATATTATGATGGTAGGCGAAACCGGAACTGGGAAAACGCTTTTGGCAAAAACCATTGCTCGCTTATTGGAAGTTCCTTTTTGCATTGCCGATGCAACTGTTTTAACAGAAGCTGGTTATGTTGGGGAGGATGTAGAAAGCATTCTTTCGCGTTTGTTACAAGCTGCCGATTACGATGTTGCTAAAGCGGAAAGAGGTATTGTTTTTATTGATGAGGTTGATAAGATTGCCCGTAAAAGCGACAATCCTTCCATTACCAGAGATGTTTCCGGAGAAGGTGTACAGCAAGCTATGTTGAAATTGCTGGAAGGAGCTACGGTGAGTGTTCCACCACAAGGAGGAAGGAAGCATCCTGAACAAAAAATGGTGTCGATTAACACACAAAATATCTTGTTTATTTGTGGTGGCGCTTTTGATGGAATTCAGAAATTAATTTCGAAGCGACTAAATACTAAT
Source organism: Flavobacteriales bacterium UBA5081 (assembly GCA_002415785.1). Classification (GTDB taxonomy): domain Bacteria; phylum Bacteroidota; class Bacteroidia; order Flavobacteriales_E; family Vicingaceae; genus UBA5081. The sequence continues at coordinate 113,607 of DIAJ01000003.1, read as the reverse complement.
GCAATTGGTTATAAAAACAAAGTCGATGAGGAAAAAGTAGATGAAACTAATTTCTTGAAATACGTTACTCCACACGACATAAAAAAGTATGGATTAATTCCTGAATTAATTGGTCGTATTCCCGTTTTAACTTATTTAAATCCATTAGACGCATCTGCATTAAGAAGAATTTTAACTGAGCCAAAAAATGCCATTATTAAACAGTATATTAAGTTGTTTGAAATGGATGATGTAGAGTTGAGTTTCGACAAGAAAGCATTAGATTTTATAGTAGACAAAGCTTTGGAGTACAAGTTAGGTGCCAGAGGTTTGCGCTCTATCTGTGAAGCTATTATGCTGGATGCCATGTATGAAATTCCGACGAAAGTGGAGAAAGAGAAAATCGTCATTGATTTAAAATACGCCCAAAAACGCTTTGAAAAATCCTCTTTGAGAAAATTGAAGGTGGCTTAGTTTAGTCACATTGATAAGAAAATCGACTTTCTTCGTAAATATCTTCATCAATCACTAAGGTTAGATTACTTGGATATATACCGTCTTTACTTGTGATTTGATAGTTCAAACCTGTAAAGTGTGATTCAACGCTCGTGTAGCGTATGTTTTTTGGTGTTTTACTTGAAAACAGGTTAATCCAAGATTGTGTCGAAAGATCAAATCGTTCAGGGTTGGAGTAATTGCTATAAGTGATATCAATTTCAGCAACATCATAAACAGAGTTTGATGTCCTGTGTATTAATGTTAATTGTGTAGGATTCCCATAATTGTCCGTTTTGACATCATATACTCTTTTGTCGCTTTTCGTTGAGTCGATTAATTCAACAAGTCGGTTTGTTGAAGCACTATAATTTAATAGAATATATTGAGGTTCGTTGTAGGTGTAATCAACATATTCTTTGAGTTGGTTGTTTTTGTATATTCCTTTAAAAGCAGTATCAAGTCGATTTCTGGTAGAATCATAAAAGGTATAAATAACTTCGTTATTGGAGTAGATAACCTCAAAGCATTCTTCATATGATTCGTTATACCTTAAGCATTTTTTTATTAGTTGGTTTGTTGAATCATAGTGATGAGTTTCTGTACGGCTTTCACCATCTTCTACAATTTCGGTTTCAATAATCCTGCAATTTCTTGTTTGAGTTTTCGGTTTGGTTTTATCATCTTTCTCACAAGAAAACAAAAACAACAATAGTCCACTTAATAATAGTGTTCTTTTCATTGGGTTGAGGTTTAGCTACTTTCAAAGGAAAAAAGATAGTTAGCTTTATGGGAAGTGAATCAGATTAACGTTTCAAGAGCATTTAATTAGAAGAGATACGCCGTTTAACATTTATCCACGAACTTCCCTGATTTGGGTTCAATTTATGAGATTCTAATCGCTCGTCTAATATCTTTTTATGAGCATCAGTTAAAACAAAGTCATTTGCTTTTTCATTTCGAAGGGCCTTGATTTTATGGATTAGCTTTTCATCTGTAAGTTGAGCTAACCATTGAATCAAGTCTAATTTCTCAGCTTGTAAATCCATCTTAGTTTGACTTTTTTATCAAAATTAAGATTTTAACATTAAGTATTGATAATTATAACACTACTTCCTCTCAAAAGTATAAAAAGTAAAGTCGTATTGGTTTTTCTCATCTTTGGGGTGATAGTCTTCATGAACCACTTTCCATTCTTTTTGATCAAATTCGGGGAAAAAAGTATCGCCCTCAATTTCAGTGTGGATGCGCGTTAAATAGATTCGATCGGCATGCGGTAAAGCTTGTTTGTAGATTTCTCCACCGCCAATGACCATGAGCTCGTCTTCTCCATTGTTTTCGGCAAACTGAAAAGCTTCTTTTAAATCGTGAAAGATTACCGCACCTTCATAGGTAAAATCCGGATCACGCGTTAGAATGATATTGGTTCGTTTTGGAAGTAACTTCCCAAAAGACTCCAAGTTTTTTCTGCCCATCAAGATGTGATGCCCTTTCGTGGTCTGCACGAAAAACTTCATATCGTCCGGCAAGTGCCAAGGCAAGTCATTGTTTTTTCCAATAACATTATTTTCTGTAGCTGCTGCGATTAAGGAGATGATCACGGTTTGTATTTAGTTTAAATTTTTTATTTGGTTTATGCTTATGCCTGTTCTAATTCACTGTCTGTCTGAGTGCAGTCGCTGTCAGTTCGAGCGCCTGTCTCGAGCGTAGTCGAAAGAAAGCCGAGAACTAGACAGCCACAGCCGCCTTAATGTGCGGATGCGGATCGTAGCCTTCTAACTTAAAATCTTCATATTTAAAATCAAAAATACTTTTCACTTCCGGATTAATTTTCATCTTCGGCAACGGACGGATTTCACGTGACAGCTGCAGTTTGGCTTGTCCAAGATGGTTGGAGTACAAATGTGCATCACCAAAGGTATGCACAAAATCACCGGCTTTTAAACCGCAAACTTGAGCCATCATCATGGTCAGTAGGGCGTAAGAGGCAATGTTAAAAGGGACTCCTAAAAAAGTATCGGCGCTGCGTTGGTACAACTGACAAGACAATTTACCATCGGCTACGTAAAATTGAAAAAAGGCATGACAAGGGGGGAGCGCCATATTTTCGATTTCTGCAACATTCCATGCACTTACAATTATTCTTCGCGAGTCAGGATTGTTTTTTAACTGATCTATCACTTTTTTTATTTGGTCGATGTGCTTGCCGTCAGCAGTTGGCCAAGAACGCCATTGAGAACCGTAAACCGGCCCTAAGTTTCCTTCTTCGTCTGCCCATTCATCCCAAATACTGACTCCATTTTCTTTGAGGTAACTAATATTGGTATCTCCACTCAAAAACCACAACAGCTCGTGAATAATTGAACGAAGATGTACTTTTTTAGTGGTAACTAAAGGGAAGCCTTCGCTTAAATCAAAGCGCATTTGATGACCAAAAACGCTGATGGTTCCAGTTCCTGTTCGGTCTTCTTTTTTAGTTCCTTCTTTTAAAATTCGCTGAATTAAATCGTGGTATTGCTGCATTTTTTCTCAAATAAATCCAACTTTAAAAGTAAGCCTTGCGATTATATTGAGCGAAGAACGGAGCAATAATTTAGGAACAAGATATTCACAAAGTGAAAGTGCCTAAAGTTTTTTGAGTTTAGAAATTTGAGTCAAGACCGCTTCGCTAATAGAGCAAGGGAGTTAAAAGCGGCTTAAGTTAAAAGTTGTTTTTTTAACCATGAATATTCACAAAGATAGATCAAAGTGCTCAAGGAATTCTCGCTTCCAACAATATTAGCGAAGAAAGAGCCGCTTCTCGCCTCAGCGAGATAGATTTCAAAGATTCTTTAACTTTCATGTTTTCGAAGACTGCTGTACTGTAAGTGTCAAGAAGTCTATGAAGTATGAAGCCTAGAAATCATTAATTACATTAAGGAGTATAGAGAATTAAGTCTTTACCTGTAAACTTAATGAGGCGCTTAATCTACCTTCAATTCTTAATGTTAAAAAATTAAACTATTTGTTTTAAACTACAAGATGCAAAGAGTTAAAATTGCTTTATGGGTGAAATGAAAGGTTGAGTTTTTTGCAGGAAAAAATATGTTTTATTCCAACAGTAATTCTAATTAGAAGAAGCTAGCTGCTAAAAGACTACCTAATCCAACAAACAACATAATCGCAAGATAAATGATTGAGAAAATACCATAAAACTTAAAGAGTGACTTAAGGTTCTTCATCGAGTTTTCTACTTGATTGCTGTCCTTATTGGAGACTGCAATTTTAGCATTTTTGGAAAAGTTATAGAGGTAGTAAACAGGAATAAAATAGATGGCTGCCATAATAAAATAGGCGATGAACATTAATATTTTATATTCAGATTGATTGAAGAGTTGAGTTTGATGTGCTGAGAAAAAACTTGCGGCTACAAAAACTACAAAAAACATAGCCAGAATTGCAATGACTAACCAAGCTAAAAAACTGCCCCACTTTCCGCTCTCGTTTAGGTATGCAACTGCTTTACTGCTAAGGTTTATTTGATTTTCTTCAACTTGACTATTTGGGCTTGGCTCATTTTCCATTTTGTGACATTTAAGTTTAATGCACGCAAATTACGAAAAATTAGGAAGCTGAGGTTCTTAGAGGTATTTTGTAAAAGTAGATTCACATTTTTATGCAGTAGCTTTCTCTGAACTAGGATTACTTCTCTCAGATAACATTTCTTTAGCTGTTTTTACAATACTAGCTGTATCGTAATTGCATTCTGCATATAGTTCATCTTGGGATCCGTGCTCAATTACCTTGTCCGGGATTCCCAATCTTTTTACTTGTGCTTGATAATTGTGATCTGCCATAAACTCAAGCACTGCACTTCCCATTCCTCCAACAATACAGCCGTCTTCAACGGTAATCACTTTATCGAATTTGCTAAAAACCTCATAAAGCAACAACTCATCTACGGGCTTAGCAAAACGCATATCATAGTGCGCTGCAGAAACATTTGCAGATTCTAACTCTTGTGCTGCTTTAAGTGCATAGTTTCCAATATGACCAATACTTAAAATTGCAATGTCATCGCCAGACTTTACTTTCCTTCCTTCTCCTATTTTAATCTTTTTAAATGGAGTTTTCCATTGAGGCATAACACCTTGTCCGCGAGGATATCGAATTGTAAAAGGACCATTGTTCTCAACTTGTGCTGTAAACATCATGTTTCTGAGCTCCTCTTCATTCATCGGGGCTGCAACAATCATATTTGGTATACAACGCATATAGGCGATGTCGTAAGCTCCATGATGCGTAGGACCATCAGCTCCGGCTACTCCCGCACGATCTAAACAGAAAATCACATGCAGTTTTTGTAAGGCTACATCGTGAATCACTTGATCGTAGGCGCGTTGCATGAAAGAAGAATAGATGTTGCAAAATGGTATCAAGCCTGAGGTTGCCATACCGGCAGAAAAAGTAACCGCATGCTGTTCTGCAATCCCAACGTCAAAGGCTCTATCAGGCATTGCTTCCATCATAATATTCATCGAGCTACCCGAAGGCATCGCTGGCGTAACACCAACAATTTTATCATTTCTCTCGGCCAGCTCAACAATTGTGTGCCCAAAAACATCCTGATATTTAGGGGGTTGAGGATCTTTTGGAGTTACCTTGATAATTTCTCCGGTTTCTTTATTAAATAATCCGGGAGCATGCCATTTTGTTTGATCTTTTTCGGCTAATTCATACCCTTTCCCTTTGGTTGTTAATACGTGTAGTATTTTGGGTCCTGGAATATCTTTTAAGTCTTTTAAAACTTCAACTAAATGAGTTACATCATGACCATCGATTGGGCCAAAATAGCGGAAATTTAAAGACTCAAAAAGATTACTTTGCTTCAGCATAGCTGATTTTAAACCATGCTCTACTTTTTGAACAATGGCTTGGGCATTGGGACCAAATTTTGAAATCTTCCCTAATAGTGACCAAACTTCATCTTTTACCTTATTGTATGTATGAGAAGTTGTGATGTCTGTCAAGTATTCTTTAAGTGCTCCAACATTCGGATCAATTGACATACAGTTATCATTGAGCACTACGAGCATATTGGAATCTTCAACACCACCGTGATTTAAACCTTCAAAAGCTAAGCCGGCTGTCATGGCACCATCGCCAATTACAGCCACATGTTGCCTTTCTCTGTTGTTCTGTAACCTAGAACCAACTGCCATTCCTAAAGCTGCAGATATTGAAGTAGAACTATGACCTACGCCAAAAGTATCGTATTCACTTTCGCTTCTTTTTGGAAAACCACTAATTCCTTTGTATTTGCGATTGGTGTGAAAATTTTCTCTTCTTCCGGTTAAAATCTTATGACCATAAGCTTGATGTCCAACATCCCAAACTAATTGATCATCTGGTGTATTAAAAACATAGTGCAAAGCAACAGTTAACTCAACTACACCTAAGCTTGCGCCAAAATGCCCTCCTTTAACAGAGACAACATCAATAATATATTCGCGAAGTTCCTTAGCGACTTGTGGTAAGTCTGATACCTGCATTTTTTCACGCAAGTCATGAGGGAACTCAATTTGTGAAAGTAGTTTTCCTGCTTGAAAGTTCATAGTTATAGCTGCTTGGCTTTGTAAACAAATATAGCATTATTTAGTTCGAAACAATGCCGAAAATGAAATAGTTTAAATCGCAAATTTTATCGATTTATTGCTTAATAAGCTCTTTCATTTCTACCTTCGTAAAAATAAATAAAGCTTCTGTTTACAACTTTGTTTCCTCCCGGAGTTGGATAATTTCCTGTGAAATACCAATCTCCTTTATGTTCCGGAATAGCTTTGTGCAGACCTTCAATTGTTTGATAGATTATTTGCACCTCTGCATTCAATGAAGGGGGAGTCAGTAATTCGGATATTTTAGCAGAAATTTCTGTAGCTAAAAAAGGCTCATAAATTTCCTTAACGTAGTTTTTTATCTCATTTTTCGGTAAACTTTCTTGTGCTTTACACTTATCGTAAACCTCCTTAATTTTACCTTCCATTCCATTTTCTTTTAACAAGACAATGGCTGCTTGAAAAGCAACAAAATCTCCCAGTTTTGCCATGTCAATTCCATAACAATCCGGGTATCTAATCTGCGGAGCTGAAGAGGCTATGATTATTTTCTTGGGTCCTAATCGATCGAGAATTCTCAGAATACTTTGCTTCAATGTTGTTCCTCTAACTATCGAGTCATCAATCACTACAAGATTATCTTTTCCTTTGCGAACAGTGCCATAGGTAATGTCATAAACGTGAGTAACTAAGTCGTCGCGAGCATCATCTTGAGTAATAAATGTTCTAAGCTTAGCATCCTTAATGGCAATTTTTTCAACTCTGGTGCTAATGTTTAGAATTTCGTGCAGTTTGTCCGGATCAACCTGCTTGCCCATTTGGGTGATTTTTTTCTTTTTCACCTCGTTTAAATAAGCATCCATTCCTTTCACCATTCCATAAAAAGAAGTTTCTGCTGTATTGGGAATAAAAGAAAAAACGGAATTTTTTAAATCGTAATCAATTCCTTTTAGTACTTCCGTACAAATTGAACGGCCCAGCTCTTTACGTTCATTGTATATATCTTTATCGCTTCCTCGAGAAAAGTAAATTCTTTCAAAAGAACAGGGCGTTTTTGTTAGCGGCTCTCTAATTTGCTTGATTTTGAAGGAAGCATCTTTCTTAACAATGATGGCATGTCCCGGATCTAACTCCTGAATGCTTTCTGCAGGAACGTTAAAAGCAGTTTGAATAGCTGGTCGCTCAGAGGTTACCACAACCACTTCATCGTCATAATAGTAAAACGCCGGACGAATTCCCGAAGGGTCTCTCAATACAAAAGCATCTCCGTGTCCAATCATTCCGGCCATGGTGTATCCACCATCCCAGTCTTCGGCTGCATTTCTCAAAATGCGATGAACTTTCATATTCTTGACAATCTCTTCAGAAATTTCCTTTTTTGAATAACCTTGTTCTTTGTATTTCTTGTAGAGTTTTTGGTTTTCTACATCTAAAAAATGACCAATTTTTTCGAGAACTGTAACAGTGTCAGAATGTTCTTTTGGGTGTTGACCTAAGTCAACTAATAAACCAAAAAGTTCATCAACATTTGTAAGATTAAAGTTACCGGCTACAACCAAGTTTCTGGTCATCCAGTTGTTTTGTCTTAAAAAAGGATGGCAATTTTCAATGCTATTTTTGCCAAAAGTACCGTAACGCAAATGCCCGAGCATTACTTCTCCGGTAAAGCTGAGGTTTTGTTTGAGGTAATTAATATCTTTAAGCAGCTCCGGACTTTTTTCTTGTAAATCGTAAAACTGCTGATTGATTCTTGCAAAAACTTCTTTAATGGGTTGGCTGTCGTTTGAGCGAACCCTACTGATATACCTAGAACCGGGAGGCATATCTAATTTAATGTTTCCAACACCGGCGCCATCTTGTCCTCTGTTGTGTTGCTTCTCCATCAGTAAGTATAACTTGTTTAAGCCATAAGTTACTGATCCGTATTTTTGAATGTAGTATTCCAGTGGTTTTCTTAAGCGAATAAAGGCAATGCCACATTCGTGTTTTATTTGGTCGCTCATTCTCGAAATTAGGTAAAGTGCAAAATCAAGGCAAAATTAAGCATTCTGCACGGCTTTCTTTTTCTTCTGTTTCTTCTCGATGGGAAGCTTTTTTATGAAGTAATTTATCGTAAGCATACCAATAATTCCCGCAAGGGTAGAAGCAAATAATATAGCCATCTTTGACTGACGATTAACTTCCGGGTCGTCAAATGCTAGGTTTGAAATAAAGATAGACATGGTAAATCCTATTCCTGCCATTATAGCTGCGCCAGTTAATATTCCCCAATTAGTATTTCTTGGCATATCGGAAATTCCTAATTTGATAAAAAGGGCTGAAAAAGAAACAATTCCCAGCATTTTTCCCAAAATTAATCCACAAATAATACCCAAAGAAACATTGTTGGTCAATGCGTCCCAAATATTTACATCTAAATTGATTCCCGCATTACTCAATGCAAAAAGCGGTAGTACAAAAAAGGAAACGATGGGGTTTAAAGCATACTCCAGTTTTTGAAGTGGTGGTTCAACTTTCGCTCTAACCTCTTTAAGATCTTCAATTATCTCATGTTGTTCATCGCTCATAAATGAGCCCACCATGGCCGGGGTGGCTTTTAGCTTTTTTAGTAAGCCTCTCACTTGATGAATGAAGCCATATTTGTTGATTTTCGTTTTTGCCGGAATGGTCATAGCAGAAAGTACACCGGCAATAGTAGCATGCACACCCGAAAGTAAAAATGCAACCCAAAGTCCGCAAATCCCGATTATTGCATAATAGGCGGTATTTCGAATGCCGATCCAGTTTCCAACTGCCAGCAAAATGAAGAATACTAAACCATATTCTAAGTATAATAAAAGTAGATTCTCTGTGTAAAAAAAAGCGATTACTAAAACTGCGCCTAAATCATCCACAATGGCTAAGGCAGTTAAAAACAGTTTTAAACTAATAGGTACTTTTTTTCCTAAGAGGGATAAAACACCCAGTGTAAAAGCAATGTCTGTTGCCATAGGAACTCCCCAGCCTGCTTCTGTTTCAGAACCAAAATTAAACACCAAGTAAATTAATGCAGGGAAAAGCATTCCTCCAACAGCTGCAGCTGCAGGTAAAGAGGCCTTTCGCCAGGTGGATAAATCACCACCCATAATTTCTCTTTTGATTTCTAAACCTACAACAAAGAAAAAAATAGCCATTAAGCCATCATTAATCCAATGATGTAAACTTTTGTCGATTTCAAAATTGCCTACACCAATACGCATGTGAGTTTCCCACAAATGATGATAGCTTTCAGCATAATCAGAGTTCGCCCAAATGAGTGCAACAATAACGGCAATAAATAGTAAAATTCCCGATACAGGTTTGTTTCTAAGGAGATTATTTACGGGAGCGAGGAAACGATCAATTAGATACATTTTCTCATCATTGTAATTTATTTTTTCCTTCTCTTTTCTTATTTCTTCTCCTGTCATATATTTTTTGAAAGTCGCAAAAATACGATTCTAAAAGTTTGACTTTTATTCTATAGCCTGTTAGCTGTTTGAATTAACTATTTTTTAATAATCAACTTTTGACGAAAAGTCGCTTCTTCGTTAATAAACTGAACAAGGTATATTCCTGATTTTAAGTCTGGGATTGTTATAGAGTTTTGATTGCTACTTAGCCTTTCTTTGCTGATCAGCTGACCATTTAATGCATAAAGCTCATAAGCCTGAAAGTTCATCTCTTTTTTAAAGAAAATCTTTTCACCACTTTGTACCGGATTAGGGTAAAGTTTAATTGATCTTTTAGTAAGTGTATTCTCTTTCAAGAAAGTGGTAACCGGGTTTACTTTAATATAATTTGTCAATAATAAAGAGTCACTTCCTTCCTGATTCATTACTCTAAGCTGAATGCTGTAATAACCGGTATCGGTAAAAGCTACCATAGGGGATTGACTATTTGCATTTGTGCCATTTGCCCAGCGGTAAGTTTGTGGGCTAATCGACCAGCTAGAGTTGTATGGACTAATGCTAATAGTATTGTTGTTTAAAGTGGTGCTGTCTCCCAACTCTAATTCAGTGGTGTCTGCACCAAAAAGCGCTAATGGAGCAAAAATTGAAGGTACGTTTCTCATACTATCTCTGTATTCAACTGTAGTTGGAATAAAAGTTCCGGCTACAACATTACCACTAACTGTTAATGCCGGAATTCCAAATTGAGTGGTTAGCCATTTGTACTCTCTAATATGGCTGTTTATGCCAAAATTGGTAGTGCCAAAACTAACGGTATCGTAAGCGACCACATCTGTAATTACTCTAATGCAATTAAATGTATCGTAGGGGGTCGTTAGAGTTCCCCAAGCGTCTACTTCATTAATTCTATAACCGTACGAAGCTAAATAAGCCGGAGGAAAAACATTGTTAAAGGTAAAGTTAAAAGTACTGCTGTCTCTATCTTGATAGTTAAGAGGGAATTGATAAATTTCGTCCTTGTCGCTAAAGTTTGGAGCAATGGATATGTTCCCAAAGGCAGTAGGAACCGTTGCTCCTCGATAATCTTTTGCAAACTCATTGCTGTCTAGATTATAAAATTCATAAACATCATAAAGATCAATGCCTCCCATTGATAATGTATCTGCCAGTTTTTCAGCGATACGATTACTAACTTGGTTGCTGTAAGGTGTTTGAGAAGAGTTGTAATATCTTGAAACACCTTGTCTTATCGCTTGCAAGCTATCAAACTGCCAGCTTTGATTGGCTCCGCTGTTTTGAAAGTTGAGCAAAACTGCTGTGTCCATAGCAGCAACACTATATCGCAATGTGTCGCCCGCTTGTGGCATGTGGTTTTGATTAATGCTTATTTGTGCATTTAATTGAACAGCAAAAAACATCGCTATTCCGCAATTTACTATCTTTTTCATGGCTGAGTAATTTTTGCGAAAGATAAGAAAACTGCTCGAATTAGCCGTTAATGGCTTCAACTTCTTTGATTTGTCCCGGAAGCATTTCCTTCAACATATTTTCAATTCCTGCTTTTAGGGTCATCGTTGAAGAAGGACAACCGCTGCATGCGCCTTTTAAAACCACACTTACTTTACCTTCTTCAAAAGAGTGGAAGTGAATTGCTCCGCCATCACTTTCTACGGCTGGTCGAATATATTCATCTAGAATATCTGCAATTTTAGCGTCTATTCCTTCTAAACTTTCTCTTTTGGGTGTTTGAATGCTGTTTGAAGAATTTTCTTCTTCCGCATTTTGATCCAAAGCAGAAACTTTAATAACAACACCTCCATTGTTTAAAAATTCAGCTAAAAAGTCGCGAATTTGATGAATGACATCTTGCCACTCAATAATGTCGGTTTTTGTAATTGCTACAAAATTGCTCGCCATAAAAACCTTCTCTACAAATGGAAAGTTCAATAATTTTTCAGCTAAAGGAGAGTTGCTTGCATCATCTTCTAAAGTGTATTCGTAAACCTGACCATCAATGATTAAGTATCGATTGGAAACAAACTTCATTGTTGCAGGGTTAGGCGTACTTTCTGCGTATATACTATGGGGTGCTATTGCTGTCTTATCCATAAGAATTATTTTTGTGCAAAGTTAACTAAGATTTAAAGATTACTTCTTAATACAATAAAGATATGGCTTTGTTTAAAACGGTAAATGAAAAGACTCCAAGCTATGGAGGGAATTGCTTTTTTGCAGAAAATGCAACAATAATTGGCGAAGTTGAAATGGGAGATGAGTGCAGTGTATGGTTTAATGCTGTGGTTCGTGGAGATGTTCATTACATAAAAATGGGAAATCGAGTAAATGTGCAAGATGGAGCAGTGGTTCACTGTACCTATAAGAAATCGCCAACTACCATTGGAAATAATGTATCAATCGGGCATAATGCCATTGTTCATGGTTGTACTATACATGATGATGTGTTAATTGGTATGGGGTCAATAGTTATGGACGATTGTGTGGTAGAGAGTGGTGCAATAGTTGCCGCTGGAGCGGTTGTTTTACAAAATACAAAAGTGGAGAGTGGCTATATTTATGCAGGTGTGCCAGCCAAGAAAGTGAAAAAAGTTCCTGAAAACTTAAAAAGTGGCGAAATTGAACGTATTGCTAATAATTATGTAAAGTACGCAAGTTGGTTTAAGTGATTTATTTATTGACTAATACTTCGCCATTCATCTCTTTTGGAATATCTATGTCCATTAACTTTAAAATGCTAGGAGCAACATCAGCGAGTTTTCCACTTTTAATATTTTGGTAGTCAGAATCAATTAAAATTACAGGAACAGGATTGGTGGTGTGTGCTGTGTTAGCAGAGCCGTCTTCATTTATGGCGAAGTCTGCATTTCCATGATCGGCAATGATGATAAAAGAGTAACCGTGTTTTAATCCATTTTCAATAATTTGTCCGGTGCAATCATCCACTTTTTCTACAGCCTTAACAATAGCGTCAAAAACTCCAGTGTGTCCAACCATATCGGGATTTGCAAAATTTAGACAAATGAAGTCGGCATTTTCATTTTTGATTTCAGTTATGATTTTTTCTTTTACTTCCTCTGCGCTCATCTCCGGTTGTAAATCGTAAGTAGCTACTTTGGGAGAGGGTACCATAATTCGTTTTTCGCCTGCAAACTCTTTTTCTCTACCTCCGGAAAAAAAGAATGTAACATGTGGGTATTTTTCAGTTTCTGCAATTCTAATTTGTTTCTTACCGGACTTGCTCAATACTTCACCCAAAGTGTTTTTTAAATTGTCTTTTTCAAAAAGCACTTTTACTCCCTTAAAACTTGCATCGTAAGTGGTCATTGTTACAAAGTAGAGGGGAAGCTTACTCATTTCAAACTTCGGAAATTCCTCTTGATGTAAAGCACGTGTAATTTGTCGGCAACGATCAGTTCTAAAATTAAAGCAAATGACTACGTCGTCTTTTTCAATATGAGTTAGTGCATTGTTATTAGAATCACAACAAACAATAGGTTTTATAAATTCATCAGTAACTCCACTGTCATAAGACTTCTGAATAGCATTTAAAACATCAGATGTTTTATCTCCTTTTTTCTTAACCATCAAGTCATAAGCCTCTTTGATACGTTCCCACCTCAAGTCTCGATCCATGGCATAATACCTGCCAATAACGGAAGCAATTTTTGTAGGTGTGTTTTTTATGCTTTCTTGGAGTGAATGAATAAACCCTTTCCCACTTCGAGGGTCAGTATCTCTACCATCTGTAAATGCATGTATGAAAGAGTTTTTAACCCCATTGTCCTTAGCAAGTTTGCATAAAGCTATAAGGTGACTTTGGTGAGAATGAATGCCGCCATCAGAAACCAAGCCTAAGAAGTGCACTTTTTTATTTTCATTCTTAGCATAGCTGAACGCTTCAATCAAGTTTTTATTTTGCGCAAGTTCATTGGAGTTAATGGCTCGGTTAATTTTTACTAAGTCTTGATAAACGACCCTTCCGGCTCCTATATTTAAGTGCCCAACCTCTGAGTTGCCCATTTGTCCTTTAGGTAGGCCCACATGTTCGCCATCTGTTAGCAATGTAGCGTTGGGGTGTTTTTTCAATAAATCATCAAAAACAGGTGTTTGAGCTTTGTAAATAGCATTGGAGCGATCTTTCTTCCCATATCCCCAACCGTCCAATATGATCAGTGCAACTTTCTTTTGATTATTCATAATACAAAGTTAAGCTAATCCGATGATAGTACTGGTAAAACAGTTTTATTGATAGTCTAATTTGGTAATGAGGAGTTTGGTGAGTTGGCTTAAAAATAGGTAATAAAACTCCATATTTAATTCTTGATTAAAGGTGTTATTCTAAATTACTAGCAATTATGCAAACACCCGACTTAAAATCATTTTTAACATTAAGACAAAAAAACGACCTAACTTAATTAGTTGACAGTTAGGTTGTTTGTTCTGTGGCCACCTGGACTTACTTCGACTCCTCCGTCGCTCAGCACAGGCTTCTCGTCCGCAACGCTAGAAATGAAAAATCCCCCAAGAATCTTGGAGGATTTTTCATTTTGTGGGCCCACCTGGACTCGAACCAGGGACCACTTGATTATGAGTCAAGTGCTCTAACCAGCTGAGCTATAGGCCCGGCTTTTGCAAACTTTATGCTTATCAAAAAGCTAAAGTGAGTAAAAAAATTTGCGTAGGCAAGATTACGAATTTTCATGCGAATGTTTTCCTACTCTACAAGGAAAAATTTCTTTTTCTTCTCCTATCTTTGAAGTATGCAAGAAGTTCCAATACTACAAAAAGGCGATCAGCTTCGCATTATAAGTACTGCCAGAAAAATTACCATAGACGAACTACAAGCTGCTAAAGAATTATTCGAGAGCTGGGGTTTAGTCGTTAGTTTTGGCAAACATTTATTTTCTGAAGACCATCAGTTTGCAGGCACAAAAGAAGAAAGGTTAGCAGATATACAATCAGCTATTGACGACCCAAGTGTTAAAGCTGTAGTTTGTGCCAGAGGCGGTTATGGCACTGTTCAGCTTATTGACGAAATTGACTTTAGTCGATTCGTTAAACACCCTAAATGGCTGGTAGGCTACAGCGATGTAACAGTTTTACACAACCACATCAACCAAAACCTAGGCATTGAAACACTACACGCAACGATGCCAATCAACTTTCCTAAAAACGGAGAAAACGATGCCACAAAAAGTTTGAAAAAAGCTCTATTTGGTGAACAGCTACACTATGAATTTGAAGCCGAGCCAAAATCGATTTTAAATTTTGAAAAAATGCAAGCTCCGATTGTTGGTGGGAATTTGTCCATTATATATAGTCTCACCGGAACTAACTCTCAGATTAGTAGCAATGGTAAGTTTTTATTTATGGAAGACCTGGATGAATACCTTTACCATATTGATCGCATGCTGATGAACCTCAAAAGAGCCGGGGTTTTTGAAGGATGTAAAGGTATTTTGGTAGGAGGAATGAGCGATATGAATGACAACACAATTCCGTATGGGAAAACAGCTCAAGAAATTATTTTAAAAAACTGCAGCGACTTGAATATTCCTATCATTTTTGGCATTCCTGCAGGACATATTGAAAAAAATTGCGCTCTAATTATGGGAAGGAATCTTTGCATACATCGAGAAGAAAAAAAAATAAAAATGACAATCAATGGCTCAGCATAATGACATAGGCAAGAAAGGCGAGGCAATTGCACTTACTTTTCTGCGAGAGAAAGGTTATCATGTTAGAGAGACCAATTGGATCTACCGAAAAGCGGAGCTTGATCTAGTTGCCGAATATGAAAATCAGCTCGTGGTTGTAGAAGTAAAAACTCGAACCTCTAGAGAGTTTGAAAGCCCAAAAGAGGCGGTTACCATTAAAAAACAGAAACATATTGTAAGAGCAGCTGATGCTTATATTCAAGAATTCGACATTGATATGGAATGCCGATTTGATATTGTTTCTGTTTTATTGGAAGCAAATAATGTTGAGATAGAGCATATTGAAGATGCCTTTTACCCAATGCTTTAAACAAAAATACTCAACAACTGCAGTCCTAGTCCTATCGCAAAACCTCCGGCAATTTCCTTAATAGAGTGTGCATTTAATTTTAATCGAGAAAACCCTACCAAGCCGGAAATCAAAACGAATACAATCAACCAACTGGTGGTATCCATTTTAAGCACCCAAGCTACAGCGATTAACATACCGCAAATGCCTCCCCAAGCTGCCATGTGTGCACTTATTTTTTGCTTAAAAAGTGATAGTGCAAATAATAGAATTACGGTAATAGTGGCCCATTGAAAAACCATTAAGTAAAAAAGGGGAAACTGAATATTGAGCAAAAGAAAATAAGTGAAAATGTAAAAAATACTACTCACTAAATAAGGAATACTCCTTTCATTAACATCATTCATTTCTAAAGATTGAATGTAATTCTTTCGTTTGAGAAAAACAGAAATTAATAGAGGAGCAAGTACTAGGTTGAGAAATAACAATACATAAACGTAAATAAAATAACCGTCGGTGTATTTAAAATTGATATAAGTAGGCAACTGAAATAACAGATAAATGCTAATTAATGGAGCAAAAATAGGATGAAATAAATGTGCAATTACTTTTGCAAAAGTGTGACTCATAATTAAAGTTCTTTGCGTAATCGAGCAACCGGAATATTGAGCTGCTCGCGATATTTTGCCACGGTTCTTCTAGCAATGTTGTACTTTTTGTCCTTAAGCATTTTAGAAAGCTTATCGTCAGTATAAGGTTTCTTTTTGTCTTCTGACTCAATGATGTCTTGTAAAATTTTCTTTACTTCTCTAGTACTTACTTCCTCCCCATCTTCAGTAGAAATAGACTCGGAAAAGAATGACTTCAACAAAAAAGTTCCGTAAGGAGTAGAAACGTATTTACTATTAACAACACGAGAAACTGTGGAAATGTCCATGTCAATTCGCTCGGCAATGTCTTTTAAAATCATCGGCTTAAGCTTGGTTTCATCGCCTTCCAAAAAATAATCTTTTTGGTATTTGGCAATGGCCTCCATGGTGTTCATAAGGGTATTTTGTCGCTGTTTAATTGCATCGATAAACCATTTTGCAGAATCCAGTTTTTGCTTCACAAAGGTCATGGCTTCTTTTTCGGCCTTGTTTTTCTTATCCGACTTTTTATAGTGATCAATCATGCCTTTGTATTCATTGCTTATGCGCAATTGGGGGGCATTTCTGCCATTTAAAGTTATGTCAATCTCACCATCTTTTATTTGCAAAGTAAAATCAGGCACCACAACCTGTACTGACTTTCCGGTTGTATTAAGGGAATTACCCGGCTTGGGGTTTAGTCGAAGAATTTCATCTATTGCCAGCTTTAAATCCTCCTCGCCAATCTCTAACTTTTTTATGATTTTACTGTAGTGTTTTTTTGTAAACTCAGTAAAGTGGTTTTCTAAAATCTCTTTGGCTAAAAGGTGTTTTTCAGTTTTGTTTCTTTTGCGATTTATTTGAAGCAATAAGCATTCTTGTAAATCTCGAGCACCAACACCTGCCGGATCCATTTGTTGAATCACTTTCAACACCTTTTCAATTTGATCTTTGGAAGTCATGATGTTGTTTCGAAAAGCCAAGTCGTCTTCTATCGATTCTAAGTCTCTTCTCAAATAGCCTGAATCGTCTAGACTGCCAATTAAGTGATTGGCAATTGCTTCTTCTTCTTCGCTTAAGTCTTGCAAACTAATCTGAGCCAACAATCGCTCGTGAAAAGTAGTGCCACCACTGTAAGGAATTTCCTTTTCGTCATCGTCTTTTCCCTTATTGGAAACTTGATATTTATAATCCGGCGTATCATCATCCATGTAGTCGGAAAAGTCAAAATCCTCTAACTCATCCTTTGCATCATCCCGTTCTTCGTAGCGCTCCTCTTCAGCATCAAAATCATCTTTCTCTTTACCCTCATCTAATGCCGGATTACTTTCCAGCTCCTCCTTAACTCGCTGCTCCAATGCCACGGTAGGCAATTGCAAAAGCTTCATAAGCTGAATCTGTTGTGGAGACAACTTTTGCAAAAGTTTTTGTTGTAGCGATTGTTTGAGCATAGTGAGGATTTTAACTTATTTATATTTTTTCAAGAACTCTTTAGGTGTCAAGGCATTAATTTCTTCAAAATTAAAGTCTTTAACATTTCTTGTTATAATTGTATTTACTCCATTAAAATTAGCGGCCATTGATTGAACCGAATCTTCAAAATCAGGGCTGTCTAGCTCCAGTGATTTAACAATAACTCTTTTATCAATATTCAGGACTTCAAATAAGTTAACTAGACTCTTAATGAAGTTTATAGCTACTCTATGATCTTTAATTTTTTTTGTGATGTAATAAATGTCTGTAATAGTAGTTGCTGTCAAATATGCTTTAATTGCCCTGTTCTCAATCAACTCAAAAAGCTTTATTGCAAAATTAAAATGCTCTTCTCTTTGTAGAGCAAAATCAAGAATAATGTTAGTATCAAATAACACTTTCATTATTTATGCTTTTCCATTAAGTACTTAAATCTAGCATCCTCCACATCATTATCCTTTAAAAACCCAGCCCACTTTTTAATAAAGTTTGATTTTATTGGTTTTCTTTTGACTTCTTCTTTTGGTAGAACAATAATCTCAACTTCTTTATTAATTAATGCAGTGTTAAGCTTTAATTGTATCGTACCTTCAGTTGAAACTCGTTTTAAAAATCTAAATATTTTCATCGCTTCAATTTTATAATAAAGATACTTCTAAATATACGTATTTTACTGCGAATCGTTCATTTTTTAAAACTCTGCGCTCTTTGGTGTTCTTGGGAAAGGAATCACATCGCGAATGTTGCCCATGCCGGTTACAAAAAGCATTAATCGTTCAAATCCCAAGCCAAACCCACTGTGCGGAGCTGTGCCGAATTTTCTTAAATCCAAGTACCACCATAGCTCTTCGGCAGGTACGTTCATTTCTTGCATGCGCTTTTCGAGAAATTCTAAACGCTCTTCACGCTGAGAACCACCGACAATTTCTCCAATGCCGGGAAATAGAATATCCATGGCACGAACGGTTTTGCCATCCTTATTTTGACGCATGTAAAATGCTTTTATATCCTTAGGGTAATCATACAAAATCACCGGCTTATTAAAGTGTTTTTCTACCAAATAGCGTTCATGCTCCGATTGCAAATCTGCACCCCAGCCTTCAATTAAATAGTTGAATTTCTTCTTCTTGTTTGGCTTTGAGTTGCGTAAAATGTCAATTGCATCAGTATAAGTAACTCTTTCAAAATCATTTTCTGCTATAAATTGTAAGCGTTCAATTAAACCCATTGGTGATCGATCCTCTTTCTTCTTAACTTTTTCTTCGTCCTCTAAGCGCTTATTCAAAAAGTCTAAATCATCTTTGCAATTTTTTAGTGCATACTGAATTAAGTGCTTGAGTAAGTCTTCACCTAAATCCATATTCTCGTCTAAGTCAGCAAAAGCAACTTCGGGCTCAATCATCCAAAATTCAGCTAAGTGACGAGTAGTATTTGAGTTTTCTGCTCTAAATGTGGGGCCAAAAGTATACACCTTACCCAATGCCATGGCAGCTAGTTCCGCTTCCAGTTGACCGGAAACGGTTAGATTAGCCTCTTTTCCAAAAAAGTCTTTTTTATAATCGATTTCACCATCCTCCGTTTTTGGAATATTGTGAAAATCAAAATTGCTTACTTTAAAGGTCTCCCCGGCGCCTTCGGCATCTGAACCGGTAATAATTGGCGTATGAATATTGTAAAACCCTCGACTGTTAAAATAATCGTGTATGGCAAAAATCATGGCATGTCGAATACGGTTAACAGCTCCAAAAGTGTTCGTTCGAAAACGCAAGTGAGCAATTTCACGCAAAAACTCCAAAGAGTGTTTCTTAGGCTGTAATGGGTATTTTTCAGGATTAGCTTCTCCCAAAACTTCAAGTTCCGAAACTTCAATTTCTACTTTTTGACCGCTACCTTGAGATTCTACTAATTTGCCTTTGGCAGAAAGACATGAACCGCTGCTGATTTTTTCTAAAAGTTCTTCGTTAAAATTGGCATTCTCCACCACTAATTGTATATTGTGAATGCAACTTCCATCATTTAGTGCAATAAAAGAAACATTTTTGCTTCCTCTTTTTGTACGCACCCAGCCTTTTACGATAACCTCTTTGCCTGTTTGTTCGCCACTTAAAAGCGATTTAATCTCCGTTCTTTTCATCTTTTCTGCCATAAAAAATTAAAGTGCAAAAGAACGCTTTTTCCCGCCTTATTTCAAGTGGTTTGCTTAGATTGTTAGTTGGCTTTAGATTTTGTGGGAATAGTGTTGGGCCGTTTTTAATAGATGGAGATATTGACAAAAAATAAGATACAATATTTCTGTATACAAATTGTTTCAATCTATTTTTTAGCCATATAAAACACATTGCAAAGCACAGACTTCTTGCTTAATTTTGGCAACATGATTAAGAAGTTGATTCCTTTTTTCATTACAGCTGGGTTTATTTTGCTTTTTCAAAATGAAGTAGAGGCTCAATGCGCCATGTGTAAAGCTGTATTGGAAACCAATATGCAAAGCGGTGAAGAAGCCGTAGGTAAAGGAATTAACGACGGCATCATTTATATTATGTTTGTGCCATACCTTTTATTAGGTTTGGCGGGATATTTTATGTATAAAAACTATTTGAAGCCCGGAAAGGCCGAAGAATAACGTTCTATAAATTCGTCTTATCAAGAAAGGTGGAGGGACAGGCCCTGCGAAACCTTGGCAACCTTTTCATTGTTGAAAGCGGTGCCAAATCCTGATTCACCTATGGTGAATGAAGATAAGTTAAAAGAAACTATAAGCCCTTTTGACGAAGTCTGAGGGCTTTTTTTATGTGCAAAAATTATGAGTAAGAAAATTGAAGAAATATTAAAAGAAAGAATTTTAGTCTTGGATGGTGCAATGGGAACCATGATTCAAAGACATACTCTAACTGAGGAAGACTTTCGAGGAGAGCAGTTCAAAGACCATCATATGCCTTTGAGGGGAAACAACGACCTGCTTTCCATTACACGTCCGGATATTATAAAAGATATTCATGCTGCTTATTATGAAGCCGGAGCAGATATTGTGGAAACCAATACTTTTTCTTCAACAGCCATTGCTCAAGCAGACTATGGTTTGGAAGAGGCTGTTTACGATTTAAATTATCAATCGGCAAAAATTGCGAAGGAAGTTGCTGAAGAATTTACACATAAAAATCCGGATAAGCCGCGATTTGTAGCCGGTTCAATAGGTCCAACCAACAGAACAGCTTCTCTTTCACCAGATGTAAATAAGCCCGACTTAAGAAACGTTACTTTCGACCAGCTGGTAGAAACTTACAGCACTCAAATCAAAGGCTTGGTAGATGGAGGCGCTGACATTTTATTGGTGGAAACAGTATTTGATACCTTGAATTGCAAAGCTGCACTTTTTGCCATTTCCAATTACTATGACGAACATGGAATTGAATTGCCAATTATGGTCTCCGGAACTATAACTGATGCCAGCGGGCGGACACTTTCCGGTCAAACGGCAGAGGCTTTTTTAATTTCAATCAGCCACATGCCTTTGTTAAGCGTAGGGTTTAACTGTGCTTTGGGTGCAAAAGAATTGCGTCCGCACTTAGAGGTAGTTTCCAATAAAACGGAGTTTTTTGTCAGTGCTCACCCTAATGCCGGTTTGCCCAATGCATTTGGGGAGTATGATCAAGATGAAGTGGAGATGGGAAAGCACATTGAGGATTTTATCTCTAATGGTTTTGTAAACATTATTGGAGGCTGTTGTGGCACTACCCCTGAACATATTTCTGAAATTGCGCGTATTGCAGCAAAATATCCACCAAGAAAAAAACCAACCTTAGATAAGGTTACTCAGTATAGTGGCTTGGAAGCGCTTACAGTTTTTAAAGAAAGCAATTTTATTAATGTTGGTGAGCGAACGAATGTTACAGGTTCGTTGAAATTTAAAAGACTAATCAAAGAGGAAAAGTACGAAGAGGCGCTTTCAGTAGCTCTTCAGCAAGTTGAGGGAGGTGCACAGATTATCGACGTTAACATGGATGAAGGGATGTTGGAATCTGCTGAGGTAATGCAAACTTTCTTGAACTTAATAGCTTCTGAACCTGAAATTTCCAAAGTTCCGGTGATGATTGATTCCTCAAAGTGGTCTGTGATTGAAGCCGGCTTAAAATGTGTTCAGGGAAAGTCAATTGTTAACTCAATTAGTTTAAAAGAAGGTGAAGAGACATTTATTAAACAGGCTAAATTAATTCGCAAGTATGGAGCAGCTGTAATTGTAATGGCTTTCGACGAAAAAGGTCAAGCCGATAATTATGAAAGGCGAATTGAAATTTGTAAGCGGGCTTATGATTTGCTCGTGAATCAAGTGAATTTTCCGAAAGAGGACATCATTTTTGACCCCAATATTTTAACCGTAGGAACAGGAATTGACGAGCACAATAATTATGCAGTTGACTTTATTAAAGCGACAAAATGGATTAAAGAAAATCTACCTGGAGCTTTAGTAAGTGGGGGAGTGAGTAATGTTTCTTTTTCTTTCCGTGGAAACGATTTTGTTCGAGAAGCCATGAATTCTGCTTTTCTATATCATGCCATTAAAGCCGGCTTGGATATGGGAATTGTAAATGCAGGGATGATTGAAGTTTATGATGATATTCCAAAAGACTTGCTCGAACATGTGGAAGATGTTTTATTGAATCGCCGTCCGGATGCTACCGAGCGATTAACTGACTTTGCGGAAACGGTAAAAAGTAAAGGGAAAGTTAATGCGCGCGATGAACAATGGCGTGAAGAAAGTGTAGAAAATCGCTTAAGTCATGCTTTGGTTAAAGGAATTGTAGAATACATTATAGAAGATACTGAAGAAGCTCGATTAAAATACGACAAACCGCTCGAGGTGATTGAGGGTCCTTTAATGGATGGGATGAATGTAGTTGGTGATCTTTTTGGGTCGGGAAAGATGTTTTTACCTCAAGTGGTAAAAAGTGCTCGTGTTATGAAAAAAGCAGTGGCTCATCTTTTACCTTTCATTGAAGAAGAAAAGAAACGCAGTGGAGATACCGCAAAAAACGCCGGAAAAATACTTTTAGCTACAGTTAAAGGAGATGTTCATGATATAGGGAAGAACATTGTGGCCGTAGTGTTAGCTTGTAACAACTATGAAGTAATTGATATGGGCGTGATGGTTCCGGCTGAAAAAATTCTGCAAAAAGCCAAAGAAGAAAATGTGGATATGATTGGCTTGAGTGGCTTAATTACTCCTTCTTTGGACGAAATGGCACATGTGGCTTCTGAAATGCAGCGTCAAGGGTTTGAAGTTCCGCTTTTAATTGGTGGAGCAACTACATCTAAAGCTCATACTGCTGTTAAAATTTCACCTAATTATAGTTATCCGGTTGTACATGTGCTAGATGCGTCTAGAAGTGTTCCTGTTGCGGGTAGCTTGCTGACAAAGGTTAAGGGTCAGCGTAAAGCTTTTTTAGATAAAATAAACGATGAGTACCAGCACTTGCGCGACCAACATGCTATGAAAAAGAAAACTAAGCAAATGATTAGTTTGAAAGAAGCACGTGACAATAAGGTGCAAATTAATTGGGAAGAAAGTCAAGCAACAAAGCCTAAGTTTTTAGGTGTTAAGAAGCTGGAAGATTACTCTATTGAGGAGTTGAGTAAATACATTGATTGGACGCCATTTTTTAGTGCTTGGGAAATGGCTGGAAAGTTTCCGAAAATTCTCGAAGATAAGATTGTTGGTAAAGAGGCTCAAAAACTCTATGATGATGCTCAATTAATGTTGCAAAAAATCATCGACCAAAAATGGATTAAAGCCAATGGTGTGTTTGGGTTTTGGTCTGCAAATTCCGATGGAGATGATATTTTACTTTTTGAGGATGAACAAAGAACAAAAGTCTTTGAACAATTGCATCAACTTCGTCAACAAGGTAAAAAAGCGAAAAATATTCCCAACTTGTGTTTGGCTGATTATATAGCTCCAAAAGAAAGCGGAAAAGCTGATTATGTTGGCGCATTTGCTGTAACTGCCGGAATTGGAATTGAGGAGCACTTAAAGCGTTTCAAAGCTGATCATGACGACTACAGCAGCATAATGTTAAAAGTGTTAGCAGATCGATTAGCGGAGGCTTTCGCAGAACGTTTGCACGAATTAGTGCGAACTGATTTTTGGGGATATGCTCCGGAAGAAAAGTTGGATAATGATAGCTTAATTCGAGAGAAATACCAAGGTATTCGGCCGGCTGCAGGTTATCCTGCATGTCCGGATCACACGGAGAAAAAAACAATTTTCAAACTGTTGGATGCTCCTTCAATCGGCATTAATTTAACGGAAAGTTTTGCCATGTACCCAACAGCAGCTGTAAGTGGTTTGTATTTTTCTCATCCAAAGTCTAAGTATTTTGGCTTGGGGAAATTGGAAAAAGACCAAGTGGAGGACTATGCTAATCGAAAGGGAATGAGCATAGCCGAAATGGAAAAGTGGCTGGCACCTAATTTGAATTATTGATTCATAATTAAGTTAGTTGATAATTGAAAATAGTGCTTATCTATTTGCAGACAAGAAAACACTACCAACTTTTTTAAATGATTCGCCTTCTTTTAAGATGAGTATTTGATAAGAATAGTAGCCTACCGGTGCAATAGAACCATTAGGCAAGTCGCCTTTCCAGCGGTTATTTATGTCATAAGATTCAAAAACCATTTGACCGGATTTATTGAAAATTTGAATGTGATATTCATCAAAGTCTTCAACCTCCATTTTTAGTTCGTCATTGACTCCATCATTGTTAGGGCTAAAAACATTGGGGAGGTTTATGAAGGTTGGTGGGCTAACTTTTTCTTTATTAGTTTCTTCGTTTACTTCAGCTTCTGTTGAAGTAGTTTGAGAAGGGGGAGTAGTAGTTGACTTTTCCTCTACCTTTTTATCTGCCGTATTGTTATTTGGTTTAGTTGTTTCACTTATATCCGCTGTTTCAGTTGTCGTTAATTCTTCTGATACATTCTTCTCAACTGTAGCTGTGTTGTTGTTCGTTAAGTTGTCGTTGCTTTGTTTGTTTTCTAATTTATTATTAGCCTCTTGATTTTCGACAACTGTTGCCTTAGTTGACTCACTTTTGCTGTTATTAGCATTAGAAGATAGATTTGTTGTTTTTTCGTTAATCTCCTTATCAGCAACTACTTCTTCGACATTGTTTTCAGTTTTCAATGCATTGTCTTTATTCGTATTCGTTGAGCTTGATATTTCTGTTTGAGTAGATGTATTTTCTTTCTTATTGAATTCAATTTTCTCTTTTACTTCAAAGGGCTTGTCTTTTCCTTTGATTTTTTCAGCAGTATCATTAAAAAAGAAATAGCCGCCAATAGCAGTTGCTGAAATAACAGTTGCCACAATAGCTGTAGCTATCCATGAAGTTGAGGTTGCAGTAGTAGTTGTTGATGCAGCAGAAGCCGAAGAGGTCGCTGCACTTTCTGCCGCCATTTTTGATTGAATGGTTTGCCAGGCATTCGAACCGGCATCTGCTTCGTATTTTTCAAACGCCTGCTTGAAAAGGTCTTCGATTTGGTTTGTATCTTTATTCAATGCCTTTATCTTTTAATATTAACTTCTTCTAATTTTTTTTGGAGCAAAGCTCTTGCTCTGGAATATTGAGACTTTGAAGTGTTTTCTGAAATATCCAATTCTTTAGCTATTTCTTTATGGGTATAGCCTTCAATGGCATACATATTAAACACCGTACGATATCCAACCGGAAGTGTTCGTATGATTTTTAATAAATCATCTGCTTGCATAGAGGCAATAATTTCTTGCTTGTCTTTTAGCTTAAACTCTACATCATCAACAGATACATTAAAGCGTTCAGCTTTTGTTCTACGCAAATGATCTAATGCGGTATTCACCATAATTCTTCTAATCCAACCTTCCAAAGAGCCTTTGCCGGTAAATGTTTCTATCTTTTTAAATACTTTGATAAATCCATCTTGAACAATGTCTTGAGCTTCTTCGTAGCGGTCTGCATAACGCATGCAAACCCCTGTCATTAATCTGGAATACTTTTCGAAAAGTAATTTCTGACATTCTTCTCGATTGGCTTTGCAGCCCTCCAGAATTTCTTCTTCGCTCATTTGTTGTCCGTCCGACGTTCTCAACTTTTAATTGATTGGTAGATGATTAAAATAAAGAATTGGTTGCATAAACATGCTTAAAAAACCAAAATTAATACGGAAATCTGAGCTGAGGTGTGTATTAAGCCTTTTTAAGCGTAAAAGAAAAAACAGAGCCCTCGCCTAAAACACTTCTCACGTTAATCGTTTGCTTGTGCGCTTCAATAATGTGCTTTACAATAGCAAGACCTAAACCCGAGCCACCATCTGCCCTGGAGCGACCTTTGTCTACTCTGTAAAAACGCTCAAAAAGCCTTGGTAAATGTTCCTCCGAAATTCCACGACCGTTGTCTGATACTTCTACTAAAATATTTTCATCCATATCGTAGAATTTTATTCTAGTTTCACCATTCTCTTTTCCATAATTAATGGAGTTCATTACTAGGTTTGTAATTACTTGAGAAATTCTACTAGGGTCGGCTTTTACAAAAGTTGGTTTTGTGTTATTTGCCAAACGCACTTTGATTTTTTTCTTTTTGGCTTTGTATTCAGTTGACTCTATGACCTCTTTGCAAAGTTCACTTAAATCAAATCGTTGAAAGTTTAACTGCATTCGATTTGACTCTAACTTGGCAATTTCGTCTAAATCATCTACCATTTCAATCATGCGATTAATACTTTTTTCTGCTTTAAGTAAAAAGTCGCGATTGATTTTTTTGTCTTCTAATCCGCCTTCCAGTAAGGTGAGAATATAGCCCTGTATGCTAAAAATAGGTGTTTTTAGTTCGTGTGAAACATTGCCTAAAAACTCTCTTCTGTATTTTTCCTGATCAGTTAATCGTTCAATTTCTTTACGGTTGTGCTTATCCCACTCAATCACCTCTTCTCTAATCTTGCCAAATATATCTTGACTCATGTCCAATTGTTGGTTGTCTTTTTTTAGACCAACTTTGAGGTTGTGAATGGTTTTGTAAATTAATCGTATTTTTCGATCAATGAAATGTTTAATCCCCCAAAGGAAAATAAAATAACTGCTGAGTAGAGAGCCTACAAAAAGTAAGAAAGTGAAAAGAAAGCTAAAAGGACTGTTAAGAAGCCAAACGCCTGTGCCTACTAATCCGCATAGGAAAGCAACTCCTAGTGCTAAGCGAAAGGAAAGCTGTTTAGGTGTTAAATTACGGACTTGCAATGCGATATGTTTACTTCTTTGTTTTCTACTGCGTTTCAAATTTATATCCTACCCCTTTTACCGTTTTAATTAAGTCATCGCCTAATTTTTCCCTTAATTTTCTAATGTGCACATCTATCGTTCTGTCGCCAACCACAACTTCGCCGCCCCAAATAGTGTTCATAATTACTTCTCGTGTATAAACCCTACCTGGTTTGCTCATTAATAAGGAAAGCAATTCAAACTCTTTTTTAGGAAGATTGAACTCTTCGCCATCTTTTGAAATTAAATAACGTTCACGATCAATTGAAATGCCTCCGGCTTCTATGGCTTTTTCTTCACTAATTGAGCCGCCTTTTCTTCTTAAAATGGCTTTTACTTTACTGATTAAAACGCGAGGTTTTACAGGTTTGGTGATGTAGTCGTCGGCACCGGCGTCAAATCCTGCAATCTGAGAGTAATCTTCTCCTCTAGCACTTAAAAAGGCAATTAAAGTTTCTTTTAACTCAGGAATGTTGCGCATTTGGTAGCAAGTTTCCATGCCATCCATTTCCGGCATCATTACGTCAAGAATAACTAAATCCGGCTTTTCCTTTTGGGCAATTTTTATGGCATCTTTGCCATTATCTGCAGTAAAAACGTCGTAATCTTCTTTCTTTAAGTTGTAGCTGACAATCTCCAAAATGTCTGGTTCATCGTCAACTAAGAGAATTTTTTCTTTCTTCATTTGATATTTTAGTTACTCAATGATATTCAGTTTCCTGAAAATTAAAAGTAAAACTTAAGTAAAGATAAGACGTTAATTTAGCTTTATCAATAAATTAATTAAATGTTTCTAAGAGGCAATAACTAAGCTAGAAGTGGAGGTCGAATTGCATACGGTACATTACCGCATCATCTGTATTTTCTTCTTTCGCATAGCTGATGTCTGCCTGCACTTTTAGTTTGTGTCCAACAAAGTATTTAGAGCCGCCAAGAGTGAACTGATCAATATTGTTAATTGGCAAATCTTTATCCCGTGTTATTGAGGTATATCTGGCTGCAATTTCATAATTCGATGGAAATAAATAACCTGCTTGCAAGTTTAAGCCTGTACCCGCAGTTACAAAGTCTCCTGTAAGTTCGCCTTCTGTACCTCGGGCAAATAAATCCTTACTTCTTTTGTCGGCATACTCTCCCATCATAGAGAATCCACGGTACTTAAGCATAAAATCAACGAATAAGGTATTTATATCCGTTTCAAAGTAACCTGTTTCTGTTCGCATAAAATTTCTGGTATTTCCATGCTCTCTAACGGCTCGATCATGCATGTCATAAGTAATTCCCAATGAGAATTTTATTTTTTTTTCCCTTTCTAAGTCAGCGCCAAAATAATCTCCTTTTTTGGTGAAATTGCCGAAGGGTAGTAGTTCAATTCTAGCAGTGTAGTCATATCCGCCTAAATTGCCAACCGTTACATTTCTGCCTTCTCCCTGAGAAATTGCTATAATTTCGCGTATTACAAACTGTTTACCAATCTTATGGTGATTGCGAATCTGAATACCTACATCACGATCAATATTGTAGTTGCTATTCAGTAAGGAGCGGTCGACAAATTGTAAATCTCCTGAAGAAATCACGCGCTCACGGTTTCCGGGTAATTTGGTCTGTCCGGCCCAAATGCTTAGATTCTTATAAAAATTCCATTTTAAAACAGCATCTAAGATTAATCTGGATGAGTTGTTTGTCTCAGGTACTGCATTTCCAATATCTCTGTTTGATAAACCAAATTCTAGTTTATAAGTTAATGATGGATGGTAGATAAATCCATCGAATTTAAAACGAGAACGACGAATTAAAAAGTTTGAATTGGCGTCGTATAATTCTCCATTATTGTCAATAGAAAAATCTCCAATAAATAGCGTTTGAAACCTAGCGGCAAATTTCAAGTCCCAGCTGGAGTCGGCAGCTACTACATTGATAATTCCTTTTCCAAAAGTATGGTCAACTTTGGTTTGAGCTTGAGTATAATAAATGAATAAAATAGCTAAAAATGAAAGTATTAGCTTTAGTCTCATAAGTCAAATATTAATCTAAGGTTAATTTAATTTTGCGCAAAGTTGCCGGAATTATAAATAGATTAACATAAGAAGTGGAATATTTAAAGTTTTCTTAATACAAATCAAATATTTAAATTGCTGTTTTGTAGTGATTTGTTTTGTATTTTGAGGATAAATTCAATTTCTTGTTTTTTAACGTTAAGTTAACATTGTAGCTTTTGATAAATCAGATAAGTGGAAAAGTAAATCAAACTTTTAAACTTAGCCTGAAGTCTTGGTTAAAGGGTAACTAGGTGTTAGTTGAAATGGGAAAGTCCAGTGATAGAAGGGAAGGAAAGACGAAAAGGCTGTGTTTGCTTTGTAGGGACTGAATTTTAATTTCCAAGCAACCAAAATTTATAAAAATTACATTGAAATTATTTACTACTGACCAAGAACTTATAGCCAACACCTTTAATGGTTTGAATGTAAGATTTGCCCAGTTTGCTTCTTAAGTTGCTAATGTGAACATCGATGTTGCGGTCGCTGATGCTTAAGTCGCCGTTCCATAAGTGCTGTTTAATTTGATTTCGGCTGAAAACTTTCTCAGGAAACTCTATGAATAAGCTCAATAAGTCTAGTTCTTTTTTCTGAAGCTTAATTTCTTTTTTATTAAAATTTACACTTTTATTATCTCTATTAATTGTAAAGCCGTGTTTGTTTAATAAAGAATTATCTGACTTTAATGTTAACTTGTTTCTTTTTAAAACAGATTTTATTTTGGCAAGCAGCAAGCGCGATTTAATAGGTTTTGTGATGTAGTCGTCTGCTCCGGCCTCCAAACCGGCAACTTTTGAGTAATCTTCACTACGCTCAGTGAAAAAAACAATCCAACAATTTGCAAGGGATTTGTTTTCTTTTAACTTTAGTAATAATTCTATGCCGTCCATATCCGGCAATAATAAATCTAAGACAATAAGTTTAGCCGAATATTTATTTATTGACTTTAATAAACTTTTGCCTGTTTGACAATAGAAAACTTCAAAACCGTCTTCAATAAGTTGATTTTCTATGCTTTTGAACTCGCTCCTGTCCTTTAGTGCTATGAGTATGTTTTTACTTTCAGTCATCTGTAGATTAAGAAGACCAAAGTAGAAAGTTGAAGTTTATTGGATATTAAATTCAGATTAACTTAATGCAAAGAATGTAGATGATTTCTTGTTGTCTATAATATATAAGGTAAACATTTGCTTAATTCAGTTAATGTTTACTTAAGCTATCTATAATCCATTGATAACGGCAATTTGAACTTAGACTAACAATGTGGGGTCATCTTTGCCCCAACAAAAAAACATAACTGAAACTAATTTCAAATTAAAACAAAATGAAAAATTTTAGATTCGCAACAAAAGTATTAATGGGAGCAGTTGTTGCCTGCGCTCTTTCTGTATCATTAACATCTTGTAGTGATGATGACGACTCAGAAGATGAATTACCCATTCAAAACAATGACAATAATGGCAATGTAGTAGTGAGCTCAAACATTACTACGAATACTACATGGACAAAAGACAAGGTTTATGAGTTAGGTGCTAGAGTTGTTGTTGAAAACGGGGCTACTTTAACTATTGAGCCCGGAACAGTTATTAAAGGCCAAAGCGGAACAGGAGCAAGTGCAAGAGCATTAATTATTGCTAGAGGGGGTAAAATTATGGCAGAAGGAACAGCTTCCGAGCCGATTATCTTTACTACAAAGAGAGATGACATTACTTCTGGTCAAATCAGCTCACCTAATTTAACTGCTGAGCAAAACGGTCAATGGGGTGGATTGATTATTTTAGGTAGAGCTCCAATTTCTGCTTCGGCTAATGAGGTGCAAATTGAAGGTATTCCAACTTCTGATCCTAATGGACTTTATGGTGGAAATGACCCTGCTGATAATTCAGGAGTATTAAAGTACGTTTCTATTCGTCATGGTGGCGCTGATATCGGACAAGGTAATGAAATCAATGGCTTGACACTTGGAGGCGTTGGTTCAGGAACAGTAATCGAAAATATTGAAGTTGTTGGAAATCAAGATGACGGAGTTGAGTGGTTTGGTGGAACGGTTAATGTAACTAACGTTATCGTTTGGAATGCAGGAGATGACGCAATTGATACAGATCAGGCTTGGAGTGGTACTTTAGATAACTTCGTAGTTATTACTCCGGCAGGTCACTGCTTTGAGTTAGATGGCCCTGAAGGTTCTATGTCGGGTAGTCATACTATTAAAAACGGTACTGTGGTAGCTTCAAGAAATGGAAGAGTTTCTGAGGACTTGATCAATACTGATGCTAACTCTGAAGTTTCTTTGGAGAATATTCACATTACTTCAATAGTTAGCGGTCAAACAATCAATAGAACTGTAGATAATCCAAATGTGTCTTTCACAGATATTACCTTAGATATTTTATCAGGAACAAACATTGATGATTACGTAGCTGATGGTCCGGCGCCGGCGGGAATTACTGCAGGGACTACAGGAAAAGCGAACATCTCAGCATTCAGCAATTGGTCTTGGACTGCGGTAGCAGGAGAGACAAACGGTTTGTAAAATTAACTTAACATAAAAGTTACACAAACATCATATAAGTTGTAAGGCTTCACAGCAGGGCAAAATCTAATTTTGCCCTGCTGTTTTTATGTATTACAGTTTTATTAAATAAATGTTAATTAGAATGAAAAAGCTATTTTTCGCTTTATTATTAGTGAGTTCAGTTAGTGTATTTGCACAAAATGGTACGATTAGAGGAACCGTTTATGAAGAAGAAAGCGGTCAGACAGCCATTGGAGCAAATGTGGTAGTGGTTAATCCACTTACCGGAACTTCAACGGATTTAGATGGAAAGTACTCTATTTCTATTGCACCGGGAACTTACGACATAAAAGTGTCTTACATCTCTTTTCAAACTCAACATATAAAAGGTGTGGTAGTTA
The DNA here is from genome assembly GCA_002415785.1 of Flavobacteriales bacterium UBA5081. GTDB lineage: Bacteria > Bacteroidota > Bacteroidia > Flavobacteriales_E > Vicingaceae > UBA5081. The sequence goes on along the minus strand of DIAJ01000003.1, from coordinate 81,744 downwards.
AAAGTGGTGAAGTAACCGTTTTAGATGATGTTTATTTAAAGTCGGCTGCTATGGAGTTGGGGGTGGTAGAAGTAACTGCCACAGCCACGCGTAAATCAGAAGCTGCATTAAATATGATGAAGAAAAAATCCGTTGCCATGATGGATGGAATCTCCGCTGAAAAAATGGAACTGACAGGAGATGCTTCAGCAGTTGACGCCGCTAAGCGCGTTACGGGAGTTTCTATTGAAGGCGGAAAATATGTTTATGTGAGAGGACTGGGAGATCGTTACTCAAAAGTAACTTTAAACCAAGTAGATATTCCAGGCTTAGATCCGGATAAGAATAGTTTACAAATGGATTTAATACCTACTAACCTGATTGATAATATTGTGGTTTCTAAAAACTTTACAGCGGATATGCCGGCCGATTTTACAGGTGGGTTAATGAATGTAGAAACCAAAGCTTTCCCTGATAGCAAGTTTATGGAGTTTTCTGTAGGAACTTCTTATAATCCATCCATGCATTTTAATAAGGATTATTTAACATACGATGGAGGAAATACTGATTTTTTAGGGTATGATGATGGAACAAGGGCATTGCCAAGATACTCCAACTCTATTAATATGCCTTCACCTTCTAGTGGACATTCTAATCAACAAGTAAATGAGTTTGTAAAAAGCTTTAATCCTACACTTGACGCTGAAAGAAAAACAAGTTTAATGGATTACTCTATGAGTTTTTCTTATGGAGATCAAAAACAATTGGCTAAAAACAATGAAAGCAGTTGGGGAAAGAAGAATCCTACTTTAGGTTATATTTTCTCTATTGCCTATAAAACAGATTATAAGTATTACGATGATGTGGCCTATGGGGAGTATCAACGACCAACGGAATCTTCAGATTATGAATTAGTGCAAGCGAATTTAAAAAAAGGTGAGCAAAGCTCACATTCTGTTTTGGTTGGAGCAATGGCAGGTTTGGCTTATAAAACTACTTTGTCTAAAATACGCTTAACAGCTATGCACTTGCAAAATGGTGAAAGTCGTTCAGGAAAGTTTTTTGTTGAGAACTCTGAGTCAGCTGTTGGTCAATCAGGATTTATTGCTTCATCAAACAATTTAGAGTACAATGAAAGAAGTCTGTCGAATGTATTACTTCATGGGCAGCATTTAACAGAAGACCGCAAATGGGAAGTAGATTGGAGGATTTCTCCCACTTACTCGACTTCTTATGATCCTGATATTAGAAGTACCGGTTTTACCTATACTCCTCTGGATACTTTCTTTTCAGCAGGAGCAGGAGGAAACCCATCTAGAATTTGGCGAAGTTTAGAAGAGATGAATTTAACTGCTAAGGCTGATATTACATACAACTACGAGCTTTTTGAAGAAGATGCCAAATTGAAGTTTGGTTCGTCTTTTAATTACAAAGACAGAAATTATGAGATATTAAAGTACGATATGCAATTTGAGTGGAATCAAGATTGGAATAGCGATAATCCTAATCAAGCTTTGGATCCTTCTGTGATTTTTCCTAATCAGCCAAATGGGTCATACTACTATAACTCAAATCCATTTCTAAACCCAAATGCCTATGAGTCATCTGTTCAGAATATTGCTGCTTATATCTCTCAAGAGATGAGCCTCTCACCTCGACTAAAAACTATTCTCGGTGTTCGCATGGAAAGTTTTACGCAATGGCATACCGGTCGCGACCAAGCTTATGCGCAAGCTTTTGAACAAGCTTTATCTTCCGGTGGCGACCTTAGAAACATTCAAGCAGGCAATAGTTTAAATGATGAAGTGGTGTTAGAGTCTGTTGATTTCTTCCCTTCGGTGAATGTAATCTACAACCTTACTGAAGATCAAAACTTACGTTTTGCTTATTCCAAAACCATTGCCCGTCCTTCTTTTAAGGAACTTTCTTTTGCTCAAATTATCGACCCATTGACAAATCGTTATTTTAACGGTGCTTTTTTCGAGTATGAGGACTGGGATGGAAATTTAGTGGAAACGAGAATTGATAATCTAGATTTCCGTTGGGAGAAGTTTATGGAACGAGGGCAAATTGTTTCGGCTAGTGTTTTTTACAAATCATTTGATAGCCCAATTGAATTAGTTCGTATTCCCGAGCAACAAACTACTGCTGAATATCAGCCTAGAAATGTAGGAAATGCCAGCTTAGTTGGAATTGAATTGGAAGCCACTAAAGGCATGGAGTTTATTTCTGAAAAATTAGCTGACTTTAGCTTTAGTGGAAATGTCACTTTGGTTCGTTCGCAAGTAGATATGACCGACCGTGAGTTTAATGCAAGGAAAAACTACGAAAAGGATGGACAAAATATTGATGACAGACGACCCATGGCAGGTCAAGCGCCTTATGTGATAAATGCCGGAATCACTTATAAAAATGTAGAGAAAGCTTTTCAAGCAGGATTATTTTATAACGTAAAAGGACCTGCTCTTCAAATTGTAGGTACCGGACTTTATCCCGATGTTTATCAAGAGCCTTTTCACAGCTTAAATTTAGGGGTAAACAAAAAATTAGGTGAAGAAGGGAATACAACAGTCGACTTTAAAGTTTCCAACCTATTAGGTGATCGAGTAGAAAGCTTTTTTCAATCTTACGAAGCAGAGAAACAAATTTTCAGCTCATTTAATCCCGGAAGAGCTTTTAGCATTGGGTTAAGTCATAAGTTTTAGCCACAATCAAATCAAAAACAAAAAGAGCAAGGTTTTCGCCTTGCTCTTTTCATGTTAACAAAAAAACAAAAAGGTCTATTGATTTAATACTCCTTTTCTGAAACTAATTCTCCGGCTTCATTCCACATTTTCCATGTACCAACTTTTTCACCTTTGTCGTAATAAAGCTCATATCTTTTTTGACCTTGGTCATCCCAAATAATCCATTCACCATCTTTATCACCGTAGTAATAATTGGCTTTTCCTACTTGCTGACCCTTCTCATTCCATTTGATCCACTCTCCGTGTTTATCACCGTCTTTGTAAAAGCCGATCTCTTTTTTGCTTCCGTCTTCATAGTAGAACTGAGCTTGACCGTTTAATACGCCATTTTCCAAACTGTAGGTAGCTTCTTTAGCGCCATTCTCATAGAAATTGGAGTATTGTCCTTTGTATAATTCTTTTTCGGCTGTGTAGTACTGACCGTTTTCTAAAACCAATTCACTTTGTCCGTATGCAGTGGTCGCCCCGAAAATTAAGAGCCCGAAGACTGCTGCTGCTAACTTTTTCATATCTCTTCTTAATTAGTGATAATACAAAGATAAGAATAAGTTAACATAAACTTAACATTCCCGATGTTAGGTTTTTTGATTGGACAAAAGAGTATTTGGCTGTTGAGCCGTTAAAATATAAAGCTGTCGAATTCATCTAGCATTATTAAACCTTGTTCTTTAAATTAAGAATCCTTACATTTACGATTTGCTAATCAATGTGCTATGAGAAAGTCTACTTGTTTTTTGACATTTTTACTACCTATTCTATTTTCAAACCAATTAAGCGCTCAAAAGGATTCTACGCATTTTGTTACCAAGTGGCATGCATATGATTATCCGACTTATGATTCTTCGGTGACCATTTTAACCGATACCAATTACGCCTACAATTACGACATTGATTGGGAAAATGATGGAGTGTTTGATACTTTAGGAGTTCAGGGCAATGCCACCCATTATTATTCTTTAGGCGATACGGTAAGTATTCGCATAAGAGGAAATTATCCGCGAATAGTTATTAAAAATAAACAAAAGTTATTAACCGTAACACAATGGGGAACTACCTATTGGAAAGATATGTCAAATGCTTTTGCCCATTGCAGATCGCTGCGTCAATTTGAGGCTACGGATTTACCTCGATTAGATAGTGTAAGGAATATGTCACGCATGTTTTACAATGCAAGAAACTTTAAAGACAGTATAATTAATCAGTGGGATGTGTCTGCTGTAGAGAACATGAGTGAAATGTTTATGCATACAGACTCCTTTAGTGTTTCATTAAATGCCTGGGATGTATCTTCGGTAAGGAATATGAAAAGTATGTTTGCACAATCAAAATTTAATTCGGCGATTGATAGTTGGGACGTGTCTTCGGTAACGAATATGGAAGGCATGTTTAACAGTCCATTTAATGATTTTTCGCCCTTTAATCAAGCCATCGGAAATTGGGATGTATCATCTGTTACTACTATGGAGAGTATGTTTGAGGGAGCTAGATCCTTTAATCAACCTATTGGCAATTGGGATGTATCTTCAGTAACCACTATGGAACGTATGTTTGAATGGGCTGATTCCTTTAATCAGCCGATCGGCAATTGGGATGTATCTTCAGTAACTACTATGGAACGTATGTTTTATTATGCTGATTCCTTTAATCAGCCGATCGGCAATTGGGATGTGTCTTCTGTAACCACAATGTATAGATTGTTTCGAAGTGCTAGGTCATTTAATCAGCTGATTGGTAATTGGGATGTATCATCAGTTACTACTATGGAGAGAATGTTTGCCGGAGCTATTTCCTTTAACCAGCCGATTGGCAATTGGGATGTATCATCAGTAACCACAATGCATAGGATGTTTAGAGGCGCCGCTTCGTTTAATCAATCCATAGGTACTTGGGATGTATCCGCTGTAACTGATATGGGAGATATGTTTTATAACGCCTTTTCTTTTAATGGGCAGATTGACAGTTGGGATGTGTCTTCGGTAACCAGTATGTCACTGATGTTTTATCAAGCTTATTCTTTTAATCAGCCATTAAGCAGTTGGGATGTATCTTCGGTAACAAATATGGGAGCAATGTTCTTTAATGCAAGTCATTTTGACCAAAATCTATCAAACTGGGATATTTCTACTTTATATAATATGGGGAATTTATTTAACAATTCCGGTTTATCCATTCAAAACTATGATAGCATTCTTATTGCTTGGCAGTCAAAACCCCACCAAAGTGGAGTTGTATTCGGTGGCGCAGGTTTGGAGTATTGTCTGGGAGATTCTGCTCGACAACAATTGATTAATCAATCATCATGGCAGTTTAGTGGTGATACAAAGAACTGTACAACAGTTGGTTTAAATGAAGCAAAGCAAAACGATAATAACTTTAGTGTTTATCCAATTCCTTCGCAAGGAGTTGTTACGGTTGAGGTTCAAAAAGTGAATGCGAATGATCTTTTAAGAATATACAATGCTAGAGGAATGTTGGTACAAGAACTTCGGTTAAACAGCGGCGCAAACAAAGTTGATCTAAGCAATTATGCAGATGGGCTTTATTTGTTTAGGTTGGGAGTTAAAGAAGAAAAGGTGTTGTTGAGTAGATAAACAAAAAAAAGCTGCCCGGGGGGACAGCTTATACTAAGTTATACTAAGATGATGAAAAATGTAGAATTATCTTGAACGAAGTTGAAAAGCCAAGAAAGAGTTGTCTTCTTGGCTAAAATCAACCTTAGTTTCAATTTCTTCAAAAGAAAGGTGACTTACTTCAATTTGATGTTCAGAGGCAGCAATATCTTCAAGCACAAAGTTGCCGTCGAAATCTGTGTAAACCACTTTTTGTAAATCCTTCACAAGCACTTTTGCACCAGCTAATGGATTTCCTTGTCGATCGGTAATAGTTCCTTCTACCTTGCTCACTTTAGCATTTCCACCTGCAAAGGAAGTTAAGCTAATGATTCCGAAAAGCAGTCCTAAAAACAATGATTTACGCATAAAGCTCTTTTAATTTTAAGCAAATGTATAAAGTTGCTATGGCTCTTGAGTTAAGTCGGATTTACATTTGTCTTAAGTTGGTGTTAAGTGAATCTTAATTGTATTTTTAGATTATCAGAGTATAGAGAAAAGACCGCTTCGCTGTTAGAGGGGAGAAGTTTGAAGTGCCTAAAGTTCGAAGTACTTAAAGTTTGAAGTTTTTTAACCGCAGAGGCGCTAAGTCCGCAAAGAGAGCGAAGTTTATTTTAGAGAATAGAGTAAAGAGTATAGACCGCTGCGCTGATAGAGGAGAGAGTAAATTGGAAAAAGGATGAAAGCCTAATGATGAAGTAGAAAGTTAAAAGTACTTGAAGTTATAAGTTATTTTTCACACATAAGCAAGCGAAACAAGAACCGCTTCTCGCCTCAGCGAGAAAAGTTTCAAAGTTTCTAGTTTCATATTTCATATTTTCTTGGACTATCTTTCAATTTTGCTTTTTGTAAATTCGCAGTCCAATCCAGAAAAAAAATGAAGAAAATACAAAAGCTTGCAATCATTGCTGTTTTAGGATTAATGGCATGTGACACTCAATCAAAATCTGATCAAAAAACCGAAGAAATGGAAGTAAAGCAAAACGATCCGCATTCATATGCCAGAGCTGATGAAGCCGTAGTAAAACATTTAAATTGGCAAGCAGATGTTGATTTTGAAGCCAAGCGAATTATGGCAACTGCCAATTGGGACATTGAAAACATTTCCGGGGTTGACACCATTTACTTTGATACGAAGAACTTGAACATTGAAGAAGTAAGGCTTGATGGTGCAGAGCAAGCAAGTACATTTGTTTTACATCCGGAAGAAGATATTTTAGGCAGCAAATTGGCCATTCCCATTCAGGCGGAAACCCAAAGAGTGAGTATAAAATACCATACGACCAAGGGAGCTGATGCGCTACAGTTTTTAGACCCACAGCAAACAGCGGATAAAACCCATCCCTTTTTGTTCACCCAATCGCAAGCCATTTTGGCGCGTACTTGGTTGCCTTGCCAAGATAGCCCGGGAATTCGTTTTAGCTATGAAGCAAATGTTAAAGTTCCGGAAGGAATGATGGCTTTGATGAGTGCCGAGAATCCTACCGAAGTAAGTGCTAATGGTGCTTATAAATTTACGATGGATCAGCCGGTGCCTTCTTATTTAATGGCTTTGGCAGTAGGTAAATTGGAATATGCTAAAATTGGGGAGGTCACAGGTGTTTATGCTGAGCCTTCTGTCATCGAAGCTGCAGCTTATGAGTTTGCTGAAATGCAAAATATGGTAGACACCGCTGAAGCGCTTTATGGAGATTACCGTTGGGGTAAATACGATGTGATTGTATTGCCACCTTCTTTCCCTTTTGGTGGAATGGAGAATCCGCGTTTGACTTTTGCTACGCCCACCATTATTGCAGGGGATCGTTCACTAACCGCACTAATCGCTCATGAATTAGCCCACTCTTGGTCCGGTAATTTAGTGACCAATGCTAATTGGGAAGACATTTGGCTAAACGAAGGCTTTACTGTTTACTTTGAAAACCGAATTATGGAAGAAATCTATGGGAAAGACTTTGCCAATATGTTGGCGATATTGTCTTACCAAGATTTATTGGAAGAAATTGATTGGCTGAAAAGCGAAGGTCGTTTAAACGATACCAGATTAAAAGTAGATTTGGAAGGTCGTGATCCGGATGATGGTTTAACCGGAATACCTTATGATAAAGGATTCTTTTTGCTTCGTTTGATCGAAGAAACCGTTGGACGTGAAAAATGGGATGCCTTCTTAAATACCTACTTCAACAACTTTGCTTTTGAAGTAATGACAACCGACGCATTTGTGGAGTACATCAATGAAGAGTTGTTAAGCGAAAACGAAGCATGGAAAAAGTCAATTCGCTTGGAAGAGTGGATTTTTAAACCGGGTTTGCCCGACAACTGCCCGGACATAGAATCGACTAAGTTTAAAGCGGTAGAAGCACAATTGACAGACTGGAAAGGAGGAAAAGAAGCATCCACTTTAGAAACGGAGTATTGGATGACGCCTGAATGGCTTCACTTTGTGCGTTTGTTGCCGGACACTCTTTCAGTTGATCAAATGACTGCACTTGATGAGGCATTTAATTTCACAAATAGCGGTAACTCAGAAATTCAAGCCGCATGGTTTGAGAAAGTAATTCCAAACAACTACCAAGCAGCTAAAGTGGCCACCGAAAACTTTTTAGTTGAGGTAGGCAGAAGAAAATTCTTAGTACCGATTTACAAAGCAATTTTGAAATCGGAGGAAGGAAAAAAGCGAGCCTTGACCATTTACCAAAAAGCTCGTCCAAACTATCATGCGGTTTCTCGTTCTACCTTAGATGATTTATTGGGTTTAAGTAAATCGCAAGCATAAATCATGGCAGGTAAAAGAAAGTTAGAGCACTTTGCGGAGATGAAAACCTTCGCCAATGTTTTTGAGCCCAAGCTCGAAGAGGTTTTTCGGGCAGATTATAAAATGAAAGGAAAGTGGAAATCGGAATTTTTTAAAAACGACCATCCGCTGATTTTAGAATTGGGTTGTGGAAAAGGAGAATACAGTGTGGGCATGGCTCAAAAATTTCCCGAGCGAAATTACATTGGAGTAGACATTAAAGGTGCAAGAATGTGGCGTGGTGCGAAGACGGCTCTGGAGGAAAATATTGCTAATGTAGCTTTTTTGCGTACGCGAATTGAGTTTATTGAAGGTTGTTTTGCCAAAGATGAAGTGGATGAAATTTGGATTACTTTTCCAGACCCACAGCCAAAAGACCGACAAGAGAAGAAGCGCTTAACCGGTCCTCTTTTTATCAAGCGCTATTTACAGTTTTTAAAAGAAGACGGCACCATTCACTTAAAAACCGACAATAACTTCTTTTACAATTATAGTTTGGAAGAGGTGAAGCGTCACGGCTATGAAATTTTAGAAGCAACCGATGATTTATACGGCGAAAAGATCGAAGACTTTGATGAAACTACTCGTGAGATCTTGAGTATCAAAACGCACTATGAAAAGTTGTTTACGGCTAAAGGACATAAGATTCACTATCTGAAATTTAAACCTCATGGTAAAGCCCCAAAAGATTAGCGAGAAAAACCGAGATTTTTTTGAAATGGTGTATCAGGTCGTTCGCTTGGTTCCAAAAGGCAGGGTAACTAGCTATGGTGCCATTGCCAATTACTTGGGTAGAAAAGGCGGAGCCCGAATGGTAGGCTGGGCGATGAATGCAGCACACGGACAAAAAGAATACGTGCCGGCACATCGGGTAGTGAATCGCTTAGGAATGCTAAGTGGAAAACACCATTTTCCGCAGAGTACTCCCATGCAAACTCAATTGGAAGCAGAAAATATTGTGGTAAAAGACGACCAAATTCAAGATTTTGACAAGCACTTTTGGGATCCGAATAAGGAGTTGGATTTTGAGGAGGGATTTTAGTTTATTGAACAATCAATTTTTTTGTTATTCTACCTTTTGAGTGTTGTAAAGATAAAAAATAGATGCCTTTTGAAAAGTTATTTAATTGAAGCTCAATTTTATTGTAATTTGTTTTTCTTTCCAGTTTTTTGGAATGCATAAGCTGACCGTTTACATTAAAAATAGTTAATTGATTAAATTCAACACCTTCTGTATTACTTATATCAAGCGTAAACCTTCCATTATTAGTGGGGTTTGGATATAAAACAATACTTTGAGGAGCTAAATCATAATTCTCAATTCCAACTGTATTTAATCCCACTTTGGCAATAAATATTCTGCGATGCCCATTTATTTGCCGGTCAAAAGAACCGGTAGCCAATATGGTATCATTAAGAAGGGTAATACTTCGACTTAAATAAGTACCGTTACCGGGTTGTTTTGGATAACAGTAATTTAAAACCTGCCCACTGTTTCCATCTAAGGTGAGGTAAACCGGAGAACGGTAAGTAAGACCTGATAAGGAGTCTTCCTCTACATAATATCCATTATGTGTTGTTAATGCAATATCTCCATTGCTTTTAATAGCTACACCCATTACATCTACATCATAATATGTTCGTATGGCTTCTTTCAGCCATATCCCATTTCCGGCAGTATCCATTTTTAAAACAAAAGCCGGCTTTCTTGAATTTGAATCAATGTTTGTTTGAGCTCCTGCAATTGAAACTATGTTACTGTCACTATAATCGAACATAGGTCCTGAAGCTATTACTACTCCATTTCTCGTCTGAATCTTACCGTCAGTTGATCTTATGCCCATGGAAAACTCACCTTTTTCTGCTCCTTTTAACCACTTCATTTGCCCGCTTGGTGAATATTTTGCTATAAATCCAATCCCATTAAAGTTTAGAAAATTATCTATGTAAGTTGAGTCATAACTGTTATTTACACTTCCTAAAACATAAAGGTTACCGATAGAGTCAGCGGCTACATTAACGCCAATTTCAATTGCTTCGCTACCGGCTGCTTTAATCCATTGTATATTGCCCGTAGAGTCCATTTTTCCCCAATAATTGTCACCATACCCCCAAGTTTGTATGCTGTCTTGCCCAAAGATCATACTGCCTCCAAAAATGCCTCCGAAATAGATATTTCCTAAGCCATCTGTAGATAGAGAAGTAATCCTCCCATCAGAAAATAAGCCGGGTGTATGTACTCTCTTGCTCCAAAGGTGTATTCCATCAGGTTTGAATTTTGAAATAAAGGCATTGTTAAAGCTACCGTTTTGACTAGACAAGGTGTCTTTACCGAAAGTAAGACTTTGGGAATAATAACCACCTACTATAACATTATTCTTATGATCTATTGCAATGGTTTCTCCAAATCCCGCATCGTTTGTAGTGTTTGTAATGTTCCAAATTAGGTGATGATTTTTATTAAATTTAGTCAAATAAATTAAGCCTTCAGCAACTATAATGTTTCCATTATAAAACATTGTATCAGACATTCGACCTCCAGTTATATAGTAATTATCTTTACTGTCTACTTCTATGTCTCTACTATCAAGATGAATATTGTATGCCAAAGGCATAATTGAATCTAACCGAGAAAAACAACCCGGCTGTTGCGCTTGAACAAAATTTATGGCAAAAAAGATACTTAACCCTAAAAGTGGGAATAATTTTTTCATCACTTATATCGTATATATTTCTAAATCGGGATCTAAGCGATAAGTCATGCCTCCTATAATGCCTTGATCGGTTTGCATAAATATGGTGATGTCTCGATCTTCTGTACTTAAGACTTCATCTCTGTTAAAAGGTTGCTTTTGCAAATTAACATTCATAAAGCTGTAATTTTTACATTGAATTTATTGTAGAAATTGGGTCAATTTTATCGACATTAATTTAACCATTTAAATCCACCCATGCAAGACCAACTGGAAGCGGAAAATATTGTCGTAATCGACGACCAAATTCAAGATTTTGACAAGCACTTTTGGGGTCCGAATAAGGAGTTGGATTTTGAGGAGGGATTTTAGTTTATTTAGTCCCTTAAGCCCATTACATTTCTTAACTTTGTGTTTACAAAAATAAGCCGATTTTTTGCAAGCCACACCGACCTTAAAAAAGACAACAGACAAGCATGGAAGTGACCTTTGAGAAGATTATGGAAGCGCTCTCATTTGTAGTAGAGCCCGATTTAAAAAAAGACATTGTTGCTTTGGATTTAGTTTCTAAAGTAGAGCACAGTGGCAATAAAATTAGTTTCGACTTGCAAATCTCCAATCCGGCGATGCATAACCGCAAGCGCATGGAAGAAGCTTGTGAGCATCATTTAAAGCGATTTTTTGGAAGCGAGATTGAAGTGAATGCCAACATTACGGCCATGGGCAAAGCGCATGAACGCAAAGCGGAGCATAGAACTGTATTGCCGGGTGTAAAGCACATCATTGCAGTCGCTTCGGGTAAAGGCGGAGTTGGAAAGTCGACTGTTGCTGCTAATTTAGCTGCCGGTTTGGCTAAAAAAGGATTCAAAGTGGGAATGGTAGATGCCGATATTTACGGCCCTTCTGTTCCTGCGATGTTTGATGTTGCTCAACAAAAACCGCGTATGATTAAGGTAGATGGCAAAGAAATGATTGAGCCGGTGGAAAGCTATGGCGTAAAAATGTTGTCGATTGGCTTTTTCTCTACACCCGACCAAGCTGTAGTTTGGCGAGGTCCAATGGCAACCAAAGCGCTGACGCAATTATTTAATGATGCACATTGGGGTGAATTGGATTTTATGATTATTGATCTTCCCCCCGGAACCGGCGATGTTCACCTTACCTTGGTGCAACAAATTCCGCTAACTGGAGCTGTGGTTGTAAGTACGCCTCAGGAAATTGCCTTGGTAGATGTCCGTAAGGCATTAGGAATGTTTAGTCTGCCGCAGATAAATGTGCCGGTTTTAGGCGTAGTAGAAAACATGGCTTACTTTACACCCGATGATAATCCGGACAAAAAGTATTATTTATTTGGCGAAAAAGGAGCAAAAGACCTTGCTGAACGCATGAAGATTAATTATTTAGCTGAAATCCCATTGGTGCAGAGCATTCGCGAAGCAGGAGATGTAGGAAGACCGGCAGTATTGCAAGAAGACACCTTGCAAGCAAAAGCTTTTGATGAAATGATTGATAAGATTGTAGTAGAGGTAGAAAAGCCAAAAGCAGTTTAATTGGATTTAATTGGCTAACATTGCTAAGGATATGAATACAACAACAGAAACGGCATTATTTCAAAAAATAGAAGAGGCGATTGACCAATTACGCCCTTTTTTGGAGGCCGACGGTGGCGATATACGCTTATTGAGGGTAGAAGACAATGTTGCGAAAGTGAAATTGTTGGGCGCCTGTCAAAACTGTAATATGTCTACCATGACCCTAAAAGCCGGTGTAGAAGAAGCCGTAAAAAAAGCCGCTCCGGAGATTGTAGCTGTTGAGGCAGTGGAGGAATAAATAGGAAAGTTGAAATTTCTCGATGAGGAGAGATCGGTTTTTATTTGTTAATCAATTTCAAGCCTATTTGTTGATATTAAAATTATCTTTTAATCGCTTTTAAAATACGGTCTTCTTGAATTAAAACATCTCTCATCAATAGTTTAAATGGCAACTCTTTCATTTTTGTTTCTTTAAATCCTTCATGTATTTTAATTAAGGATTCGGCTGTTATCAATGAAAGGTTAAGTTCGTATTCAAGCTCGCACTCACTAATAAAATCATCAGAGAATTCTGGAGCAATTAGAAGTGATTTAATTACGTTATATTCATTCTTTTTCACTAATTGAGCGTAAGATTTTAACTGGCGGGAGACAGAGCTAAACTTGTTATAGCCGCTTTCTTTTAATGTTTTACACTCAACAAGAATTAAGTCATTGTTACCTAAGTTTATTAGGATATCAATTTTATCTTTCTTTGTGTTAATTTGTTTTCTGAGCTTTTCATCGACATTAAAGCCAAGATGTGCTAATATTTTCTTAGTTAAGTCCTCAAACTTTACACCTAGCTCACTTTCTTTAATAGTAATATTATTTTCTTTTAACTCATTTAGCTTTCTAAGCCCAATATTTACATAATTTTCAAGAAATAAATTTTCACTGTCTTTGTATGCTTCTAGAATATTGGTAATGAGATGACTTCTAGTTTTAATTTCCTTTTCTTTGCAAAATGATTCAAGCTCTTTTAAATCAATAAGTTCAATAATGTCTCTTGGCTTAATGTTGTAGTCTAATAATAAATTACTTTTTAAGACATCTTCTTCTTGTAGTTCAAATTCTGATTTAATTATTTGATTTAGTTTTGTAATACCATTTCCAAGGTCAATAAGTAACTTCTCATAACCATCGATTGAAATTCCTACTTTTTCGTCTCGCTCGACATTGTCGAAATACTCAATTAAATTGTCAATTTTTTCTTCTAGAGTTTTGCCTTTAAGTGCAGGACTAATGTTTAATCCCTTATTGCATATTTCATTTAAAGTGTTTTTCTTTTCCGTTAAATTAGTGCCTTCTCTGAAAGCATCCTCTGAAAGTACTTTGCTAAATAAAATCCCTTGATTGATAATTGATTTTACTTTTTCATCATAAGAAGCCTTCCAGTCAATATTATGCTTTCTGCAAATCAGATTGATTTGTGGTTCTCTTAGTAGTTTTAAAACTCTTCTGAAAAACTTATCTGCTACTTGCTTACCTCTAACTTTTCTTAAACATCTAACTACTTCATCAGCAATGTAAATTGTGTTTTGTTTTTTAGAGTATAATATAACTCCCGTATTCTTTAAATTATTAACAACATCATCAATTAAGTGCTTCTCAATTGGTAATATCATGTAATTGATGAGCTTAATTTCTTCTTGTGATAAGTCTAATCCATTAGAAAGTGCTAAAAGAATAGAAAGTTCATCTATAGTTACTTTTCGATCTGAATTATTCTCAATGTCATTATTATAAGCTACCTCTAAGCAACTTTTATATATCTTATAATCACGTTTTCTTTGCTCATCAATGTTAGACTTTTCACTCTCGAACTCAATTTTTAATGCTTTTACTTTTTTGTTTATTTGTTTGATTTCTTCCTCATAAAGCCTCGAAAACCAGTCAAGTTTCATAATACAGTTTCCGTCTCTTATTAAAATATCTATAATTATATCAAGTTGAGAGGAAGTGTTAACAAATTCATTTTTAATGCACTTTGTATATTCATTCTCAATAAGAGCAAATATTTTTGCGACATTGATGTTTTCTACATTCTTTAAGTCTTTGTTTGTTTCGTTAGAAAGTACTTTTTCAATCTCTTTTTTATTGCTGGTTTCTTCTGAAACTATGTCGTTAATTAGTTTTAAGAAACTGTTTTTTTCAAAAGAGTTTAGCTGGTCTAGTACTTTTTCTAACTTCATAATGTCGTAGATTAATTGTTTGTTTTTCAAACATAAATAACTTTTTTATAAAAGCTGCTATTTTTAAAGAAATAAAATACTTGGTTGAACTTTGTTTATCTGATGTAAAACTTAATAGTTTTTTAAGATCAATAGCGAATTTAGCTTATTCAGCTCAATTATTATCATTAAAGAAAGTGAAAATTGATTGATAGTCAATACAAAATGCTAATTTTAATCCCATATATTCGGGCGTTTAACTCCCATTGCTCTTAAATAAGAAAGGAACTGACCGGCATGAACCGATTCATGATAGCCTATTCTCAGTAAATATTTTCCAAGGACTTTCTCCTTTCCATTCCCCGGATGAATAATTTTAGTTTCGTTGAGTTCTGTATCTGAAAATTGTCCAACACTCTTTAAAAATGCTTTGCGATAAGGTTCGGCAAACTCAAGTTCGTCATTAACGCTAAGGAATGGTCGATTTTTCCAAGGCGTTTTATAATTTGCCATATCTCCTTTGTTGATGATAATGTTCCATCCGTAATCGGCTTCTAAGACATGTCTAACCATTTCTATCGCAGTCATTGCTTTTTCATCCGGCTTCCAGTTGTAAAACTCTTTAGGAAGTCCTTTCCAAAGCTTTATGCTTTTTCTCCTTATTTCATTAAAGTTTAAGATTAAAAATTCTGATTGGGTCATTTATGTTATTTTGACATCGTTGTTTGTAAATTTTGAAAAGCAAATATGTTCATAAGCTTATTGACATTTAAACTCCGATCCTCCTTGTTTTTTGCGTTAACTTATCAAGCTCAAAGAAACTGAAAATTGATTGATAATCAAGATGAAGTGTGAAAGTTTTTCTTAAAATGAGCAGAATCACTTTAAATACCACACCCTTCACTTCAATACAATTTTTTTTAATTGCTAAAGGTATTCCCATTGAGCTAATTCAACACTTTTTCACTTCGAGTCCATTGCGCCTTCCCAGCCTGCCATACCTTCGGCAGATAAACCTGCCGGCAAGGTTTGTTTCTTTAGCGGTTTAAAAAGGATAAATTAATGACTTTTCTTGTGTTTTGGCTCCCAAATTAATCTTACGAAAGAGCTAATTCCTTCATTTTCTCTTTCCACCGGAATACCGGCTACAATTCCAATTAACAAATTATCTGCAATGCCCAAGCGCATTTGAGGACGAATAGTCATGTCAAAATCATTTGGGGCAAAGCTTTTGTTAAACTCAATTCCAATAAAATTTCTAGTGCCGCTGATCATGTAATGAACGTTAGAGTTGATATCATAAGAACTGTGGAATTCATTTGTTTCAAAATGTTGAACAATCATTGGCCCTGTATACAATAAAGTGTGAAAATTATTTCCCCATCGCTTGGCTATTACAAAGAAAGGGTTGTAGACATTGCCGCTAATAAATGGATTGCCAAAATCGTTAAAAGTAGAAAGTTCAAATTCGTTGATGTAGCCTAATGCCATTGAGGTTGCACGTTTTTCATTGACGTAAAACGACCATTGTGCCGCAAGTTTTAAACTGTTTAATCGATTAGATGGAACTGAGTCTCTTTCCGTTCCGTTTATTGGAGAATAAAAGGTAAATGGCATCTCAACCTCTAAGCCCAGTCGATCGATTGGCGCCCATTCATATTCAACTAAAGCTTCATAAGAATCAAATTTGTAATTATCAGCTAAGCCTAAGCCAATGTTCCATTCCTTTTCTCCTTTGCGTGCTCCCAAGTCTCTAATCAAATCAATGTATAAAGGTTCTGCATGAAGGACTTTGTCGGGTTTTCTTTTGTGTTCAACTTCTTCAATGTAAATGCTGTCCTTTTCTTCTGGAGTTACTTGAGCATAAATAATTGTACTTGTCAATGATATAAGTAAGGTGATTAAGATCTTTTTCATGGTATTTTGTCTTTTGGGATGAATTGTTTTAAATCAAAATAATTCATTAATCTGATTAATAGTCGATTGTATGTTGTTCAGTCTAATTAATACAAACTAAACATTTGCTAAGCCAAAAATGGGAAAGCAATTAAAGCAGCATTTTCTGCTTATAAAATAACTAACTACGCTTGGGGAGGGGGAGTGAATAATTGGTAAAAACCACCACTTAGTTTTTCAGAAAAGTCGTTGTAATTGGCGGTTTTTTTAGGAGAAAAATTTGTTTCAAAAATTGAATTGCTGAAATATTGAATATCAATATCGAGCTTTGAATTCTTTTTTTGATTTTGGTCTTCACATTTATTTTCGTCGTGTTCGTCAATGGCTTCTTCGTAGCCAAGAACCTGCTCAACTACAATTTCAACTATACTTTCTTGTTCATTAAAGAACGATTCTTGAATGAAATTTTCGGCTTCAGGTGCATCAACACTAATGTTAAATAAATAGATGCTCATAAAGCCCCACAGAATCTTAATAAAAGCTGTATTTCTAATCCACTTAATCACAGCGTAAAAGTAAAATAGTTTTAAGAGATGAAAAGTGAAAAAATTTTAAAAGTAAACCATGATACTTTCATTTAGACAGTATAATGAATGCATAGAAAGAGATATGCTTAAATTAAAAGTAAAGTTCTAGAAATATGAGTTTTTGTTCTGAATAAACTATTCTATCAACAGTTGCTATTTTAAATTAGTTTTTTAGATAAACTCAAGGACATTTTTAACATTCTTCCAAGGCTAACCTTGAGCTTTACCGCCGTATGCGTATGATTAAAATCAAATTTTATGTAAATTTGTATTATGATGTCGCTTAAGGACATACAATCTATTTTAAAGTTCCACAAAGAGCAGTTGTTTGCGAATTATCCGATAAAGTCTATGGCTATTTTTGGTTCGTATGCTCGCAATGATCAAACTGATAAAAGTGATTTAGACCTATTAATTGAGTTTAACGATCAAGTAGGAATTCGATTTATTGATTTAGCTGATGAAGTTGAAAAAATTGTCGGATTTAAAGTTGACTTAGTTTCAAAGAATGGAATAAAAGAGAGTTACTTTAAAGCAATTAATTCAGACTTAATTTATGTCTAAGCGATATAATTTCCTCTTAGTTGAGGATATGCTTCAAGCCTGTATAAAGATTAAAAAATATACAGAAGGTCAAAGATTTGAGGTATTCGACTATGACGATAAAACAGTTGATGCAGTTGTTAGGAACTTTGAAGTGATTGGCGAAGCAGCTAATAGAATTGATACAGAATTAAAAATACTAACTCTTATATTGAATGGCATAGATTAAAAGGGTTCAGAAATTGAATTGTTCATGAGTACTTTGGAATTGACAATAGGATAGTTTGGACAATAATTGAAAATAACCTTGATGAATTAATCACGAATCTTGAAAACTTAGTTCGAATGAATGAAAAGTAGAGGTAAGTAGTTGTTATGACTTTATATAAGGGATTCATTAACTTAACCCATAACTCCAAACTCTAGTCACTTCAAACCTCAAGTACTTATTATCTACAATACCTCCAGTCGATCTGCATCCATTTTAATAAAAACAAATAGTAAAATCGTAAATGCCCAAAGAGAAGATCCACCATAACTAAAAAAGGGTAGGGGAATTCCAATTACAGGAGCTAAGCCAATTGCCATTCCAATGTTGATGGTGAAGTGAAAAAACAAAATAGAAGCTACACCATAACCGTAAATTCGAGCAAAAGCAGAGCGTTGTCGGGAGCAGAGGAAAAGAATTCGCAACAGTAAGGCCATAAACAATGCTATTACAACAAAACTTCCCAAAAAGCCCCACTCTTCGCCAATGGTACAGAAAATAAAGTCGGTGCTTTGTTCCGGTACAAAATCGTACTTAGTTTGAGTTCCCTCCAAATACCCTTTGCCTGAAAATCCTCCGGAGCCGATGGCAATTAAGGACTGGTTTACGTTGTAACCGGCACCTTGTGGATCTGATTCTAGGCCTAATAAGACATTAATTCGCTTAGATTGGTGGGGCTCTAAAACATTCGTAAAAACATAATCCACACTCTGGATTAAAGCTGCACTTCCGAGTAAAATGGCAATTAATGGTAGAAGGATTTGTTTTTTCTTTCTATTGATGAAATAAACAGCGATTAGGAGTAAGAAAATTCCTAGAATAATTGCCCAGCTGCCATCCAAGCTTAAATCAAAAGGTAATTGATAAACTTCAGTTTGAAAATATAGAGTGAGAATAAATAAAAATGCTGCAATTAAGCCAACTAAAAGAATACTTCCCGAAAGGCCTTCGCGGTAAAGCACTAAAATAAAAGAGGCATAAACTAGCGCAGAGCCGGTGTCGTTTTGCAGTAAAATAATAATTGCCGGAGCAAAGATAATTGTTAGTGCAATGAGTTTAGTTTTGAAATCTTTAAGCTTGATGTTAAGAGTGCTGAGGTATTTTGCCAAAGCTAAATTGGTAGCAAATTTTGAGAACTCCGCAGGTTGTATTTTAAAACCGCCAATGCTAAACCAAGAGGTGGCACCTTTGGTTTCATCACCGATAAAAATTACCAGAACCAATAAAAAAAGCATTAAGCCGTAGAGTAAGTAGCCAAAGGTGGAGAAGAAACGCTCATCGATAAAAAGGATGAGTATGGCTAATACCGTTGAGGTGCCAATCCATATAAGTTGCTTGCCATACTGCTGTGAGGTATCAAAAATACTTTGGAATTCTTCATTATAAACGGCTGAGTAAATGTTTAACCAGCCGAGCAGCACCAATACAAAGTAGAGTAAAACCAACAGCCAGTCAATATTGTCTATGATGTTTCTACCTCTTCTCATTCTTCTGCTTTATTCGGAATTAAGTTACCTTCAAACATTCTCTTTTCTTTCCATTTATTTTTATCGCTAATGGTATCGGTTAAGTATTTCTCAATCATTAAACCGGCAATTGGGGCAGCCCATCTGGAACCCCATACTCCATTTTCTACGTAAACCGACAGTGCAATCTGAGGGTTGTCTTTTGGCGCAAAGGCAATAAAAGTGGAGTGGTCGTCGCCATGAGGGTTTTGTACAGTACCTGTTTTCCCACAAACGGCAATGGAGTCGATTCGCGCCATAGTTCCTGTTCCCTTTTCAACTACTTTGGCCATGGCGTCCACAACAGGCACAAAATGTTCCGGAGCAATGCCTGTATTTACTTTATGAATGCTGCTGTCATAATTTTCAATCATTTCCAAGCCAACTTTTTTTACCAAATGTGGTTTTATATAATGGCCTTTATTGGCAATTGCAGCCGTCATATTAGCCATTTGTAAAGGAGTAAAGCCCAGCTCACCTTGACCAATGGCGAGAGAAAGTACGGTGGTGGCATTCCAATGTCCGCTTTTATAGTAACGATCGTAATAGGCTACTTCGGGCACAAAACCACTTAATTCATTTGGCAAATCAATGCCTGTTTTTTTACCTAAGCCAAAGTTGAGCACATAGTTTCGCCAAACTTCATAACCCTCCTCCGCTGTTGGGTATTTTTCAATTATACTTCTAAAAACATTGCAATAGTATGCATTGCATGAAGTTTCTATGGAGTACTCCAAGTTGACAGGTGAGCGGTGTGAATGACATCCCATTCTTCTTCCGGCGAAGTAGTAGCCGTTGTTACAACTATAATAAGTGTTTGTTTTTAACACATCTTCCTGCAAGCCAATTAACGCATTAATGCTTTTAAAAGTAGATCCGGGTGGGTATTTTGCCATTAATGCTCGATTAAATAGCGGATTAAGTGTGTCTTGGTTAAGTAAGTTATAATTTTTAGAACGTTGTCTTCCTACTAATAAATTTGGATCGTAGTAAGGACTGCTAATAAAAGCTAAGATTTCTCCGCTTTGTGGATCAATGGCAACAATACTCCCTTTTTTGTTTTGCATTAACTTTTCGCCATAGGCCTGTAATTCTGCGTCGATAGTGAGTTGAAGATTATTACCTGAAACGGCAGTAGAGTCAAAAGCGCCGTCCATAAACTGACCTTTTTCTCGGTTAAAAACATCTACCATTACAATTTCAACCCCTCGCTTGCCGCGAAGTGCCTCTTCATATTCTTTTTCAATTCCGCTGATTCCCATGTGGTCACCGGATTTATAATAAGGGTTTTTGTCCACCACCGACTGCGAAACTTCGCCCACATAGCCTAAAATGTGTGCTGCTGTTTTCTCCGGATAATTTCTTAATGTTCTCGTTTGCACGTAAAAACCCGGGTAGTTAAACAACTGCTCCTGAATTTTAGCATAAGCTTGCGCTGAAATTTCCTTTTCAAAAACAGAAGCTTTGTAATAAGAGTAATTCTTCGCCTTCGTAATTCGCCTGGAAAAGCTCTCTTTATCGATCTCAATTAACTCACAAAAAGCTGTGGTGTCAAAATCATCAGCCATTTGCTTTGGAACAACCATTAAATCGTAAGCTGCCTCATTATAAACTAATAGTTCTCCATTTCTGTCGTAAATTAGTCCTCGAGCAGGGTATTTTATAATATGGCGAATAACATTGTTGTCAGCATCCAGTTTGTAGTGGCTATCAATTACTTGAATGTAAAATAAACGAATGGAGAAAATTAAGCCGATGGCTAAGAAAATGGCAGCGATTATAAAACGTCTGGACTCCAATTGATTCATCTTCTCTCCTCAGCATTATAACGAAACAGTTGAGCAATAAAAATAATAATCAAGCTGAAGAACCAGCTGGCAAAAACTCTTCCTAGCGTATTGAAGAAATCGCTAAAGCGGAAAACTTCAATATAAAATAAAAATAGATGGTGTAGGAAAGTTAGCGTAGCTGCATAAATAAAAAACCAGCTCCAGCCGAAGTCTTTAATGCCCGGTTGTTGGTTGAGTTCATAGCCATCTCTAGGCGCAATGAACTGCAAAACAAAAGGACGACAAAAAGCTAAAAAGATTGATGCTGAAGTATGCATGCCCAATGTGTTTGAAAAAATATCTACACTCAAACCGAGAAGAAAACCTAAAAATAGGAGAAGAGCTTTGGGCGTTTCTAAAGGCAGCCAAAGTAGAAATAAAATGTATATGTAAGGGTTAATAAATGATGAAAACTGAACATTGTTTAGCACCACAGCCTGTAGCAATACTAAAAAAACAAATTGGATCGGATATGTAATGATATTTCTAACCATTGATCTCCTCCCTTTTTTCTTCTAATACTTTTTGCTCAGTGCTTCTTAAGTTTTTAACTACATATACATAACTTAAGTTTTTAAAATCCATACTGAAGTTCAACTTTATGTCGTAAAAGTTTTCTCCTTTCGGTTGATTAAAGTCTGCAATGGTTGCTACTTTAATATTAGCAGGAAAAGTGGAAGAGTAGCCACTGGTTACTACTGTATCTCCAATACGAATATCAACATGGTTTGGAATGTCATATAAAACGCCTTGCCGGTAGTTTTCTCCATCCCACTGCATTGAGCCAAAATAGTTGTTTTTCTTGAGTTTTACACTGATTTTTGAGCTTCCATGAAGTAGAGAAACCACTGTAGAAAAATGAGGAGAAACGTCTTTAATAATCCCAACTACACCATTTGGAGCTACGACCCCCATGCCGTTTTTAATTCCGTTTTTACTACCCATATTTAGCGTAAGGTAGTTGTTTTGTTTGTTGACAGAATTATTGATAATTTTAGCTTTGGTGTATAAATATTGTTGTTGATGAAGGGTATCGTTAATCAGAATATTTGGGCCAAAAAGCTTTTCATAAGAATTGATTTGTAGCTCTCGAAGTCTTTCGTTCTCTTTAGCTAACTGCAGGTTAACTTCTTTAAGGTTAAGGTAGTCGGTAAATTCAGAATATTGAGCGTAAATGCCACCGCTAATTTTATTGGTAGAGTTGAGAAAGGAGGCTCGATGAAAATTGTGATTCTGAAAAAGCAAATAAAAAGCGAAACCTTCCAATATTAGGAAGAGAAAAAGGATTGCATTTTTTTCTATGAACCGTATTAAGTTTCGCATGGAATCATGCTCCTACACTTTAGTTTAACGTATTAAAAATGGCAGTTTTGCTGAGTTTTTTAAAGCAATTCCCGTACCTCTGGCCACTGCTCTAAGCGGATCTTCGGCAACATGTACGGGCAGCTTTGTCTTTTGTGAAATTCGCTTATCTAGACCTCGCAATAAGGATCCTCCTCCGGCTAAATAAAGTCCTGTGCGATAAATGTCAGCAGAAAGCTCCGGTGGTGTCATTTCCAAGGCATTTAATATCGCTGCTTCAATTTTGGTAATCGATTTATCGAGCGCATGAGCAATCTCTGTGTAAGAAACTTTAATTTCTTTGGGAGTTCCCGTCATTAAATCACGACCTTGAATGGCATAGTCTTCCGGTGGATTGTCTAATTCAGGTAAAGCCGAACCCACTTCAATTTTAATTTTTTCTGCTGAGCGCTCTCCAATTAAAAGGTTGTGTTGTCGACGCATATAGTCTACAATATCGTTGGTGAAATCATCTCCTGCAACACGAATAGATTTGTCGCAAACAATACCTCCAAGGGCAATTACTGCAATTTCAGAAGTTCCTCCTCCAATATCGATAATCATGTTTCCCATTGGCTCCAAAACGTCGATGCCAATTCCAATGGCTGCTGCCATAGGTTCGTGGATCAAATATACCTCTTTACCTCCGGCATGTTCAGCTGAGTCTTTTACTGCTCTTTTTTCCACCTCTGTAATTCCCGAAGGAATACAGATGACCATTTTTAATGAAGGGTTGAAATAGCGTTTTTTGTTGTTGTTAATCATCTTTATCATGCCGCGAATCATGTATTCAGCAGCTTGAAAATCAGCTATTACTCCATCTTTAAGTGGGCGAACAGTTTTGATTTCTTCATGGGTTTTTCCGTGCATTTGCATGGCTTTTTTGCCCACGGCAATTACCTTGCCCGATGCGCGGTCAATAGCAACGATAGAGGGCTCGTCGACCACTACTTTATCGTTGTGAATAACCAAGGTATTGGCAGTTCCCAAGTCAATGGCTATCTCTTGTGTGAAAAAATCAAATAATCCCATTTTTTTAGTTTAATGATTAGTGTTTGAAGTGGCGAACTCCTGTAAAGACCATCGCCATTTGGTTGTTATCGCAGTAGTCGATTGAAAGTTGATCTTTAATTGATCCTCCCGGCTGAACTACTGCATTAATTCCGGCTTGTTTGGCAATTTCTACACAATCCGGGAAAGGGAAAAATGCATCAGATGCCATAACAGCGCCTTCTAAATCAAAGTTGAAGTGTTTGGCTTTAGCAATGGCTTGTTGCAGCGCATCAACTCTAGATGTTTGTCCGGTTCCGCTTGCCAATAATTGTTTGCCTTTAGCTAAAACTATGGCATTTGATTTTGTGTTTTTGACCAATTTAGCGGCAAAAACCAAGTCTTCTTTTTCTTCTGCAGTTGGAGCTAATTTAGTCGCTACAGTAAAATCTGATTTATTTTCTGTTTGTAAATCTTTATCTTGAACTAAATAACCGTTCAGCGCCGTTCTCACTTGCATCCTTTCCGTTTCAACTTCGTGCTGCTGTAATACGATGCGGTTTTTCTTTTGTTTCAGAATTTCGAGAGCTTCTGATTCATAATCCGGAGCAATAACTACTTCGCAGAATAAATCGTGGATTTTTTCGGCAGTAGCTTTGTCCATTTTTCGGTTGCAGATTAAAATGCCACCAAAAGCAGAAACCGGATCTCCGGCTAAAGCGGCATCATAAGCATCTGCTAAAGTTTCTCTGCTGGCAATTCCGCAAGCGTTATTGTGTTTTAAAATCGCAAATGTTGGGCTTTCATTCTTAAATTCAGCCATTAAGTTTACAGCTGCATCTACATCAAGAAGATTATTGTAAGAAAGCTCCTTGCCATGAAATTTGGTGAACATTTCATCCAATTTTCCATAAAAGGTGCCTTTTTGGTGTGGATTTTCTCCGTAACGAAGCGGATTGCTTCTGCGCTCACTTACTTTTAAGCTTGGCGTTTCTTCGCTGTCGCTCATAAAGTAATTGTAAATGGCGCTGTCATAGTTGGAGGAAATGTCAAAAGCCTGACGAGCAAATCTCTTTCGGTCTTTGAGCTCCGTTTCCCCATTTTTTGTTTGCAATAGTTCAATGACTTCCCCATATTGCTCAAGCGAAGAAACCGTTAAAACATCTTTGAAGTTTTTAGCAGCCGCACGAATCAAGGAAATGCCACCAATGTCAATTTTCTCGATAATTTCATCTTCAGAGCCGCCATTGGCAACAGTTTCTTCAAAAGGATAGAGGTCTACGATCACCAAGTCGAATTCGGGAATGTCAAATTCAGCCAACTGTTTTTGATCATCGGCTAAGGCTCTGCGAGCCAAAATTCCACCAAAAACTTTAGGGTGAAGAGTTTTTACTCTTCCTCCCAAAATGGAAGGGTAAGAAGTTAAGTTTTCAACGGCATTGACTTTAACTCCCAAATCCTCGATAAAAGATTGTGTGCCTCCGGTGGAATAAATGTTCACCCCTAAGCGGTCGAGTTCTTTGGCAATTTGGTCGATGCCTTCTTTGTAAAATACTGAAATTAAAGCGTTTTTGATCTTTCTGCTACTCCCCATGAAATTGAATGAATTAAGCTACAATGTTACGTATATTATAAGCTAAAAACAATGAAAATTTAAGGAGATAAAAGGAGGTTTAATAACTTTATTACCGCGCGATGCTTTTGTTGTATCACGCGATGCAATCGCGCGATAACCATGCGTGATAACACTTTTGATGCAATCACTTGGAAATATTAGTAACAGTCTAATTTTTTGATATGTGTAAATTTAGTGCTACTTTAGTCAGATAAATAAACGGCTTATACTTTAAAAGTGAGGTATTACATTCAATTTTTAGTAGCTCTCATATTCTTTCAATATTTTATTTCTTGTAATACAAAAGAAAATCAGAAAGTGAAATTAGAAGTGGTTGTTGAAGAAAAACTAACTGCTGAAAAGCAATCTGTGGTTGATTTTATTGAAGGATATATAAATTCTGTTTTTGATTCAACCTCTTTGCAAGAAAGGAATAATCAATGGGAGTCTAGCTTACTTTATTACATGCAAGATCGTTTTTTGTTTCAAGGGCAGTCAAAGGAGTCATTTTTAAATAATCCGCCAAAAGTATTGGGTGTAAGGAAAGATTCTTTGGGCAGCTATTTTGTGAATATTTTATTTAGTAGAGGAGAGGTGCCGATTAAAATAATGGAGATGAAATTGCAAAAAGACCCTCATAATCGTTTTTATTTTATAGATCGATTTTCTGAAAATATTAAACGATATAACTTGTTTGAGCGGGATGGCTATCAGTTCTATTATTCTCCAACTTGTGTTCGAGATACAATTGCAGAAACTAAAGCGATTGAATATAATCAAAGGTTGAGTGATTATTTTGAGCGACCATTAAAGCGATTTAGGGTGGTTGTTTGTAGCAATATTGACGAATACAATGTCCTTCATTCACTAAAATATACTGATGGTCAAAACCTGGATTATCAGGGTGGAGGATTAGCCGTTCCGGATGAGGATTTATATTTTTCTATGGATTCTAGCCCTTATTATCCGCACGAAATGGTTCATTTGTACACCAGTCACTTTGAAGATTTTTACTGGTTTGATGAAGGCTTAGCAACTTATCTGGGAGGGTCGGTTGGTTATGACTTAGATTACCATTTGCAAAAGATTGCAGACTCTTTAGATCAATTTGATTTTTCTGATATTCCGCAAAATGACAGAGTTGATGAGATGACAACTTATAAGTATGCAATTGGTGGGCTTTTTATAAAACTAGCAAATGAAGAGTATGGGGGAAAAGAAACTATTTTTAAGTTGATGAATTATGGAAAAAAGAAAGAAGACTTCTTTGCAGCACTTAAAGAGGTTTTTGGAGTTGAAAAAGAAGAACTAGACGTTTTTATAAAGGCAAAAATTAAAGAGCATTATTCAAAATAAGCTTTGTTAGTTCAATTTTATTATAGCTATTGTAGATTTTTATCTTTTATAATATTCACATTTCTAAGTTATAGCTTAATTGCATTTATCTAGCTTAACGCGCGATAACCTTGAATGGCAATGTGAGCCAATAATTAAGTATATAAATTAACTAAAGTATTGACTTGCTAACTTTATGATGAACGGTTTAAATAAGCGCTAAAAGAAAACTAATTTTATGCCGTGATTGTATTTCGACTCATCAAAGAAAGTTTGCTTTTTGCCATTGATTCTTTAGTGGTGAATAAGCTGCGAACTGTTCTCTCCTTACTGGGAATTACCATTGGTATTTTTGCTATGGTATCGGTTTTTACGGTAGTGGATTCGTTGGAAAACAACATTAAAAATTCGGTGCAATCCTTAGGAAACGATGTCGTTTACATTCAAAAAATGCCGTGGAATTTTAGCTCCGATCGCCCTTGGTGGGACTATATCCGCCGCCCGAACCCGGATTATGAGGAGTTTAAAATGGTACAAAAACTCACTCAAAATGCAGAAGCGGTTGCATTAAACGCCAATAGCAGCGGGACTTTAAAATATAGAAACACCTCTATAGAAAATGTTGGAATTGCCGGTGTAACTCATGATTTTATTAAAATTTGGGACTTGAAAATTGTCGATGGTCGCTATTTTACAGAACTAGAAAGCCACAATGGACGACCGGTAGCAGTGGTTGGGGCAGCCATTGCCGAAAATCTTTTTCCGGAAGGGAATCCTGTTGGAAAAACCTTTAAATACAAAGGAAGAAAACTGACTGTAATTGGTGTTTTGAAAAAGGAAGGGGAGAGTATGGTGGGGCAGTCTAACGACAAAAATATGTTTATGCCCTTAGGTATGGCAGCCAACTTTTTTCGAATTAACGAGCGGAACAGCGGAACTTCAATTATGGTGAAAGCCAAAGAAGGAGTGAGTAATTTAGAATTGATGGATGAGCTAACCGGAATTATGCGATCTATTCGAAAATTAAAACCCAAAGCTGACGACAACTTTGCTTTAAACCAAATGAGCATGATTACTCAGGGAATTGAAGGGATGTTTCAAGCAATACATTTGGCGGGTTTTGTGATTGGTATTTTCTCCATTATTGTAGGTGGTTTTAGTATTGCCAACATCATGTTTGTTTCAGTAAAAGAGCGGACAAACATTATTGGCATTCAAAAGTCCTTGGGAGCTAAAAACTACTTTGTGCTTTTGCAGTTTTTGTTTGAAGCGATTTTTCTATGTTTAATTGGCGGTTTGGTGGGGCTTCTCCTTATCTTTTTAGGTACTTTAATTCTAACTTATGGATTAGACTTTGAAGTGCAAATGGGAGTTGGCAACCTTTTAATGGGAATTGGAATTTCTGTGCTTATTGGTCTAATTTCAGGTTTTGTTCCTTCCTGGAAAGCCAGTCGTTTAGATCCTGTGGAGGCAATACGAGCTAATTAGCTTCAAATTATAATTCTTGATTTTCAAAACCTTCAAATATTTTAGCTTCTTCATTAGTTAAAAGAAAGTCCTTGAAACAAAGCACGATTTGTCTTTCAGATTGACTGAAACCTCGCTGCGCCGAAAGCACATTATTAACAAGCGTTGTAGGTAGCTCTCGCTTAGCTAATTTTTTAATTATTTTTTGACTAAAATCCTCGTTTTCTAGTCGAATATTTTTCGCCATTTGGTGCAAAATGGGAATCATTTGAGCGGCTTCTGTTTGTTCATTAAGCTCTTTTATTTTCAAGTAAAAGGCAATTAAAGCTTGACGGAAATATTGATAATATTGAACACCACTAGCATTGTCGGAGTTGTAAAGGTCTTCAAATTCATGTTGATAGTCCTTCATGGTTTTGGCTGAAGAAACCGCATATCTCACACTGTGTAGTATGCGGTTGATGAAATCAGCATCTTCAGGACTAAGTTCATTTTCCTGAAGTTGAGAGGCATAATCAAATAACTCAGATTGCAATTCTTTAATAATTAGATAAGTTTGACTTACCTCTTTAGGCATATTAATTTTATTGCCATCATTGTTATAAAGTGGATTTAAAACTAAGGTTTCATCAATATACAAAGCCTTTAAATTGTGATGCATAACTAATTGATAAAGGTAGTTGGCTTCATTTTTAAATGCATTAATAGAGGCCTCAGGGAAATTGGGCAGAGTGGAGTGAATAAACTGAGTGTAAACGGCCTTTTTTTCGGGATAGATTTTTTTGATAAACCTTGAAAAAATCCCAATAAAAGGAGTAAAAACAATAACTCCTAGCAGGTTAAATGCTGTGTGAAAAATTGCTAGTGCAATTACCGGATCTTGTTGAGTTGGGTAGTTGTATATAATTAATTGGGTTAAAGGATAAAAAAGAGCAATCGCAGCAATGGCAGTAATTAAGTTGAAAAAGAAATGACTAAAGGCAACTCTTTTCATTGAGGTGGTTGCTCCAAAAGTTCCAATAATTACAGTGGTGGTGGTTCCAATATTAGTGCCAATTACCATAGCACAAGCTTCTTCAAAGCCAAGCATAGAAGAGCTTACTGCTGTTAAAATAAGTGCCATAGCTGCTGAGCTGCTTTGAACTAATGCCGTTAAAACAAAGCCCGCTAAAATGTAAATGAAAAAATTTCGATCTCTTAAATACTCCAAGGGTACGTTTTCCACTAAATCAGATACACTTACTTTTATGTAGTCTAAGCCCATAAAAATGAACCCAAAACCAACTAAGAGTTTGGAGATGTTGGCATATTTTCCTGTTTTTCCCAGAAATATTAACACCAAGCCACCAACTGCAATAATTGGAAGTGCGATGGACTCAATGCTAAATTTAAATCCTAGTGAGGCAACTATCCAAGAGGTGACGGTAGTTCCTAAGTTGGAACCAACAATTACGCCCATGGCATTAATCATATTCATAATGCCTGCACCTACAAACGCAATAACAATTAAAGAAACTGCTGAGCTGCTTTGTAAAATGGCAGTAGAAAAGGTTCCAGCTAGTATGGATTTTATGCGATTACTTGTATAGTTTTTAATGAACTTTTTAAAGGAGCGACCGGATAGTGCTTTAATGGCTTCTTCCAAAAGATACATGCCAAAAAGAAAGATGCCCAATCCGGCTAATAATTTCCACAACTCATTCATGCAGTAAATTTACTTTGATTTTTTGGCTTGAGTTGATACTAAAGCTAAAACAGGAATGCTTGTCCCTTAGATTTTACTATCTTAGCACTCAAAGTTTAAAAAGAATCTTTTACTAGAAAATATGAGTGTTGCACTAGAAGTTTCTGATTTGAGAAAAAGGTACGGGAAAAAGCTGGCCGTAAACAACATAAGTTTTCAAGTTGAGCGTGGGTCGGTCTTTGGGTTATTAGGACCGAATGGAAGCGGAAAAACCACCACGATTAGTATGATTTTAACATTAATCAAGCCCGATGGAGGAAATATCCGGCTTTTTGGAAATTCTGATTTAACGGAAGAACTCAAACGCACCGGAGTTTTGTTGGAAAGTGCTACATACTATCCTAATTTGAGTGCAGCTAGAAATTTGAAAATAAGCTGTAAGATTAAAGGAGTCTCTGAAGAGAGCATTGACAAAGCACTGGAGAAAGTTGGCTTGTTAACCGAGAAGAATAATAAAGTAAAGAACTTTTCATTGGGAATGAAACAGCGTTTAAATGTAGCATCAGCACTTTTAAGTGAGCCGGACTTTTTGATTTTTGATGAACCCACCAATGGACTCGACCCACAAGGAATAGCCGATATGCGGAAGTTGCTTATTGAGTTAGGACAATCCGGGAAAACAATTTTAATTGCCAGCCACTTGCTCAATGAGATGGAAAAGATTTGTCAGCATGTGGCAATTATGAAAGAAGGAAGAATTTTGGATCAAGGAGAAATAAAATCTTTAACCCAAGGATTTGAAAATTTGGAAGAATACTTTTTAAACATAACCTCATGAATATAAAGCGAATTATTTCAATAGAATTATTGAAGTTGCCGGTTATGAGCAACTATATTATTTTGGGCATACTACTTTTTTTGGACTTTGCTTTTTCATTTCTGTTCTTTTATCAGTTTAGTTCGAGTGCCTCAGAATCTGATAGTTTTATGGATGTTGGAAGACAAATTTTAAACACTCAAGCTAGCTTTGGGGGAATGTTGATTTGTATTTTTATCATTTTAAATGTGGGTGGTGAATACAAAAACGGAACTTTAAGTAAAAACCTAATTGATGGCTTTTCTCGAGAAGACTTTTATGTAGGGAAGTTTTTTGTAATGCTTTTTTGTGTGCTTTTTGCTCTAATAGTAGGCGTTGTCAGTTTAACAATTGGAAGTTTAGCACTGGGTAAATGGAATGACTTTTTGCATTTAATGGATGTAACTTTTGTAATTAATTTCTTCATTCAACTGTTCTACAATGGAATATTCGCATTGTTTTTAATTTTCTTATTTAAAAAAGTGGCCATTAGTCTCGTTTTATATTTTGTTTGGGGAGTATTTGAAAATATTTTAACAGGAATACAATATGTTTATTTTAAAACTCAAGAAATTGATTCAACTTTTCGGTTAGATGAGTATTTACCTCGCTCTTCAATTGAAGTTGTTTTAAACTCAACGGAGTATATTCATCCATCTTCAATCGTTATTACGGGAATATACATTCTGCTGTTTTTGCTGATTCCGTACTTCTCATTTTTAAAATCAGATATAAAATCGTGAAACAACTATAAATCATATATAGATGAAAAGATTCAAAAGACTTCCGTTTTTATTAATTGCAGCATTTGTTGCCATTGGTTTGCTTGTGCTCTCAGTAAGCCTGAGCAATACTGAAATTAAAAAGGGACAAGCGGAACGAGCTCAAAAAAATATTTTGCAAGAAATTATTGAGGCTACTAATAATGAGAATCCGGCAATAAATGATAGCTTAAAAGACAAAGTTGTTGTGATTAATGTTTGGGCGACTTGGTGTAAGCCCTGTTTGCAAGAAATTCCGGAATTGAATGAATTGGTGAAAGAATACAAAAGCGATGAAATTGTTTTTATTGCCCTTAACCGAGAAAATGAGGAAGAAGAGAGGGAAAAGATGGAGGAAACAGGTATTGAATTTGATTATGAGTTGTATTTTAATCAAGATGAGTTAATTGATTTGCTTTACTCTTACAAGTTGAAAAATGAAAGCAATGCTATCCCTTTAAACATTGTATTAAATAAAAGCGGTCAGCCTGACTTTTACTATATGGGTAATCAGCTGGAAAAGTTAAAAGAGATGAGGATTCATTTGAGTAAACTTAGAACAACTACTTTTCGGATATTGTAGTTTATTGCCATTTTTTTATGTTAAATTACATACCTTTTGATTGCTTTGCGCCTTCCCTGGCTGCTGTCCTTTAGGTAGTTTTGAGAACATAGGACTTAAGCATCAGGACTATTGCTTAAGTAGTTTAACCGCAAAGGACCTAAGTTTTTCGCCAAGGTCACTAAGGGATGTATATCAAAAACCAACTAATCCACGATAGAAAGCTTTTTCGTTAAGAGGCTTTCTCTAATAAATGGTGAATACATTCACCAAAAGTTCATTTTTATTCAACTTTATCAGAGTTTTAGAAAAGATAAATTAAACCTTTTCCTTCTCCAACACCCGGCTCAACAACTCAATCGCTCCATTAATTGAGCGAACTCGCTCAAATACTAAACTCAGTTTTCCGTTTTTCTCCTTCATTTTACATTGATGCGGATTTTGCTGTACAAATTGCAACACTCTTGTAAAAGTTGCAGATTGGTAATAAGGTGATTCTTGATTGCTAATAAAGTAACAAATGAGTTTGTTTTGCTTGAGCACCACTTTTTCCAATCCGATTTCCTTGGCTACCCAACGCAAGCGTATGGCTCGAATCATTTCTTGAGTAGGTCGGGGTACAGGTCCAAAACGATCGATTAATTGCTCTTCGAAAGCTTTTAAGTCTTCCTCTTTTTCAAGGTTATCAAGCTCTTTGTATAAGTTTATTCGCTCTTCAATATTGCTGACGTAATGATCCAGAATTAAAATCTCTAAATCCGTTTCAATCTGACAGTCGTCAACAAAGTTCTTGTCTTCCTCTAAGTACAATTCCTTAAACTCCGTTTCTTTTAGCTCTTGAATCGCCTCATTGAGGATTTTTTGATAAGTATCGAATCCGATTTCGGAAATAAAACCACTTTGTTCTCCTCCCAATAAATTGCCCGCTCCTCTAATATCTAAATCCTTCATGGCAATTTGGAAACCGCTGCCCAAATCAGAAAACTGCTCAATGGCTTGCAAGCGCTTTCTAGCTTCCGGAGTTAGAGAAACCATTGGCGGAGCAAGTAAATAACAGAAAGCCTTTTTGTTGGATCGCCCAACGCGACCGCGCATTTGATGCAAATCGCTCAAGCCAAAGTTGTTCGCATTGTTTATGATGATGGTATTTGCATTCGGAATATCCAAGCCACTTTCAATAATGGTTGTGGCTACTAATACATCAAAGTCTCCATTAATAAAAGAGAGCATTTTTTCTTCCAGCTCATCGCCCTTCATTTGTCCGTGAGCAGTTAAAATGCGCACATCAGGTAATAAGCGCTGAATCATGCCGGCGACTTCTTTAATGTTTTCCACTCGGTTATTGATAAAGAAAACCTGTCCGCCACGGCTCACTTCATACTGTACCGCATCGCGGATCAATTCTTCGTCAAAGGTGTGTACTTCGGTTAAAATCGGTTGACGATTCGGTGGTGGGGTGTTAATCACCGATAAATCCCTTGCTTGCATAAGCGAAAATTGCAAGGTACGGGGAATGGGAGTGGCCGTTAAGGTTAAGGTGTCCACATTTACCTTTATGGTTTTTAGCTTATCTTTTACACCTACGCCAAACTTTTGCTCTTCGTCAATAATCATTAAGCCCAAGTCTTTAAATTGAACATCTTTGCCGACGATTCGATGGGTGCCGATTAGAATGTCAATTTTGCCTTCGCTTAAAGCTTTTAGGGTGTCCTTTTGTTGCTTGCTTGTTTTAAAACGGTTGATGTAGTCTACCTTGGCAGGAAATCCTTTTAATCGGTTTTTAAAGGTTTGATAATGTTGCCAAGCTAAAATAGTTGTGGGCACTAGAACTGCCACCTGCTTGCTGTCGGCTACTGCTTTAAAGGCAGCACGAATGGCAACTTCTGTTTTTCCAAAACCAACATCACCGCAAATCAAGCGATCCATTGGAGTTTCCGACTCCATGTCGCTTTTTACATCTTGCGTAGCTTTTAGCTGATCAGGTGTATCTTCGTACAAAAAGGAGGCTTCCAGCTCATTCTGCAAATAGCTGTCGGGCGAATAGGCAAATCCTTTCTTAGATCGTCTTTCAGCGTAAAGCTTAATCAAATCAAAAGCAATCTCCTTGACCTTCTTTTTCGTTTTTTGCTTGAGTTTTTTCCAAGCATCTGAACCCAATTTGTCTACTTTGGGCGGTGTGCCATCCTTACTAACAAACTTTGAGATTCTATGAAGAGAATGTATGCTGATGTACAAAATATCTTGGTTTTTGTACAAAATGCGAATGGCTTCCTGGGTTTTGCCGTTAACGCTGATTTTTTCTAAACCGGAGAACTTGCCCACTCCATGATCAATGTGTGTAATAAAGTCGCCCGGACTTAAATTGTGCAATTCCTTCAAAGTAATTGCTTGGTCTTTCTGCTTAAAGCTTTCTTTTAAACGAAAACGATGATAGCGGTCGAAAATTTGGTGATCGGTGTAAACTGCCAGCTTTTGTGAACGATCGATAAAGCCCTCGTGTATAGAAAAAAGCATGGTTTGAAGTGGTACCTCATTGCCCATGTCTTCGAATATGGAATACAGCCGCTCAATTTGTTTGCTGTTGTTGGCAACAATTATGTTTTCAATTCCTTCCTCTTGGTTTTCCTTTAAGTTGTTTGCCAGCAGTTCAAAGTTTTTATTGAATGCCGGTTGAGGACTCGATTCCAAATCAATTTTGCAGTCAGCTTGAAAGTAGTTTTGCAAGCCAAACTCAATGGTATTGAGATGAAGCGTTGCTTTTATGAACTGACCTTTCGACAGGAATAAATCTTCCGGTTTATCGTGCTTTGTGGGGCTGTCAATGTTTTGAAATGCGGTTTGCGCTTGTTCAAAATGTTGTTCTATTTTATCGCGACAAATGCTAAAGTCCTTGAACCAAAACAAGGTGTTGTCCGGTAAAAAATCAAAAATTGGAATATGCGCTTCTTCTTTCACTTGATGTTGCACATTGGGCAAAACAGCAATTTTTTCCAATGGCTTAACAGAAAGTTGCGTTGCCGGATCAAAAAGTCGAATGGAATCGATTTCATCACCAAAAAACTCTAATCGATAAGGTTTTTCGTTGGCAAAGGAATAGATATCTACAATTCCACCACGAACCGAAAACTCCCCGGGTTCGCCTACAAAATCAACACGCTCAAAACCGTATTCATTTAAAGTTTCCACTAAAAATTCAATACTAAGCTCTTCGCCTTTATTAATTTCCAGGGTGTTTTTTTGCAGATTTTTTTCAGTAAGAACAAACTCTGAGAGTGCATCGGGGTAGCTGACAATAAAGTATTGTTGTTCTTTGGCCGCTACACGGTTGAGCACTTCTGCTCTTAATTGAATATTGGCATTGTCGGTCTTTTCAATTTGATAAGCTCGGCGATAAGAAGCCGGATAAAACAAGGCGCGCTCACCAACCAATGCTTCCAAGTCGTTTAAAAAGTAGGCAGCTTCTTCTTTGTCGGGCAATACAATAAATTGGTGCACCGGCAACTGCTTGGAAATTCCATAGGAAATCAAGGCATTTAAGCTGCCTGAAGTATTTTGCAAATGGACATGAGAAAGCTGTGCATCGCGGAATTGATCGGCAATGCGCTTGATTCGTTGATCGTCTTTATAACGCTCTTTTAAGTCAGCTAATCGCATAAAAAAACAGGGTGCAAAATTAGCTTTTTATTTAGGAATATAGCTTATTGAAAACCTACTTGACGGTATCTTTTACCACAATCGCAACCCCATTTTTTCAGTAAGCTGCTTTTTTATATGTAATTAAGTATAATTTGCAATTAAATGATGTAATTATATGCTATTACGTATAGTTTTATTTGAGGTGGTTTTAAGGCAAAGCCTTCCGATCAAACAATTAGCAATTGGTGGAGGATTCAGAATAGAATAATGCTTTTTTATGATTTAAAATTTTCGTTTATAAGTATTTAATAAATGCTTACAAACATTTAATACCATTGAATTTATTGAAGCTGATGAAATTTTTGGTATGTTTGATGTTTAAATTTAGCTACTGAAATTCAGAGCAATAAAAATTAATTTTAAACAGACATAAGGTAAATAAAACACACTAGTGTGTTTTAGCCAATTGTTAGCGGTCAGGCAAAAAAACGACCCGAGAAACAAGTCGGGTTATTTTTTGAGAAATGTATTTTAGCAGTTGCTTAAATAAACAAGTTGACTATCTTTGTGCTTATGGAAAATAATTCTTGCATAAGACAACAAGCGGACATTAAGCAAATCAACCGCTGTAAAGACCGAGTTGCAGAACTCAACGGCTCGTTTGACTATTTGTCGAACGGACTTGAATTGGCGGGTAACAACGTCAGACTGAAAATCCTATTCCTACTTTACGAAGAGAAACAACTTTGCGTTTGCGACCTGAGTGACATTCTTGGAATGACCATTTCGGCAGTTTCTCAACACCTGCGAAAACTCAAAGACCGAAAACTCATTGAAACAGAAAGGCAAGCACAGACCATTTTCTACTCGCTGACAAACGAATACAAAAACTTGCTTGAACCGTTTTTCATAATACTTGACGAAAACAAAATTTTGGTGACAATATGAAAAAGGACAATAAACTAATCGGAGCAGGACTTTTAACGGCATTCGCTGCTTCTCTATGCTGTATTACGCCAGTTTTGGCACTAATTGCAGGAACAAGCGGACTTGCTTCCTCTTTTTCGTGGCTTGAACCTTTCCGACCGTATTTAATCGGTTTGACAATTTTGGTTCTTGGTTTTGCTTGGTATCAAAAACTAAAACCGAAAAAGGAAATAGACTGTGATTGTGAAACTGATGAAAAGCCAAAATTCATTCAGAGTAAAAAGTTTTTAGGAATTGTAACAGCATTCGCAATTGTAATGCTTGCCTTTCCTTACTATGCACATATTTTCTACCCCAAGACAGAAAAACAAGTAATAGTAGTTGACAAATCAAATGTACAGACCGTTGAGTTTACTATCAGCGGAATGACTTGTGCAGGATGCGAAGAACACGTAAACCACGAAGTGAACAAACTTTCAGGAATAATCAAATCAACTGCTTCATACGAGAGTGGAAACGCAATTGTAGAGTTTGACAACTCAAAAACGAATATAGTCGAAATCGAAACAGCAATTAACGGAACAGGATATTCAGTAACAGACAAAAAAGAAAAATAAAATGGAAATAACTTTGCATTCAACAATCACCTGCCCTAACTGCGGACACAAAAAAGAAGAAACAATGCCGACAGATGCTTGCCAATACTTTTACGAGTGCGAAAACTGCAAAACTGTATTGAAACCACAACAAGGAGACTGCTGTGTTTATTGCAGTTATGGGAGCGAGAAATGTCCGCCAATTCAACAAGACAAGAAATGTTGCTGACCGAAGAAAAAAAGCCCGAACCGCTAACAATGTATATAAAAAATAGGCGAGATAGTAGTAAAATCAAGGCTTTTGGCTCGTATCAATCTTTGTGCTTAACCGAAAGTTTAGTGCTTCGAAATCGCCTACTTTTCATATACTAACCGTTATGGGCAATCAAAAAGCCAACGTTGACGAGAGATACCGACTTTATCGGATAGTAAAAAATTAAACAATAAGTGTCAATAGTTAGATTAAAACATTGCTTATATAGGATAAGAAAACGACCTGAACAATCCTAAAAATAAAGTAAGGCATAAATTTTAATAATTTTTAACATTATGAAAAAGTTAATTAAAGGAGCATTGTTCTTAGCCATAGTAGGAACAGTAATTGTTGGTTGTGAGAAAGAGGATTCTCCCATTCCTACAAACAATCAAACTAATAATACAGATTCAAAGTTAAAATCTACATATGACAAATGTAGTTTATGTACCGACCCATTAGCAATAAGTTTTACTAATCTCGGTAATTACCTAAATCAACAGGATGATATTTCAGACGGTGCTTTAATTAGCTATATGAATAATAATCCAGATTTTACATTAGCTGAACTTGAAAGTTTAGGTTATATAACTGCAACTACTGTTCAGGCTGAATTTGACAATATCTATAGCGAAGTTACATCAAGAGAAGATGAGGAAATTGAAGAAATAATTGACCATGTTGGAAATTCAGTAGGATTTTTTGTAACCGAAAATATTGATGAAGACACCAAAAACTTAGGTATTGATGGTTCAATTGACCCAGGTTCAGGAGATAGAAGAAACCCTGATGGTTTTGTAATTTTTAGATGGAGAGGTCTTTTATCAAAAGGACCTAATTGTTTTCAAACATGTGTTTGGGAATGGGGTAACGGTTGCTAAGCGAGTTTTAAATAAGTCTGCAAGGGAAAATTCCCTTGCAGATTCTTAAATAAGAAAAATGAAATATATTTTAACAATTATTATAATTTACAGTTCATTAAAAAGCATGATCGCCCAAGTAGTGATTGATTATTCAAATGCTCCTATTCCTTATGTAGATATAATAATTTCTCGAGACAATTCAATCTATTGGCAAACGGATATTAATGGAAAAATACCCGCAGCTGCGATAAATAAAATGAGCATAAATGATACTTTGATTTTTAGCCACATAGCATATGATAACCGTCGCTTTTCTTATGTAGAATTAATGAACCTTGATAAAATTGTACTTCAAGAAACTCAATATAAATTGAAAGAAGTAGCTATATCAGCAAAATTGCCAAAATACCAAAAATTAAGTGCATGTTTTAGACATGCTGTTTTTCAGAATGGAATTCCAATTTATTATTCAGACGGCGATGCTAATTATTTAACTAAAACTAAAAATGTTAAATATAAGTTATTACGTAATTCATATAGAGCGTTTGAAAATAAAGAAATAAGGAAATATTTGAATGATTACAATACAAGCATACCTATCAATAAAGCGTACACACCAATTTTAGAAGAGAAGTATCTTCCGCATTTGCAAGCTAAAAAACATAAATTGATATTCAATACTAAAGATAGTTCGTTAATTACTATTTTGGCGCCGGATAGTGTCCAAGTTGGTCACATATTAACAAGAGATAATTATATTGAATACCAATTTAATAATGTTTTTGAACTTAAAAAACGTAAAGCATTAAATACAGAGGTCGAAACAAAAGACTACTTTATTTATATGGTTTTTAGGAAAAATGCTTATAAAAGTTCATTGGAAACCTTGCAAAATTACAATGATTTGTTATACTATAAATGCAACTATGGTCAATCTTTCAAACACGATAAAAACTCAAGAATAAAATACATGAAGTCTATTGAGGAAATTTTTGTTAAAAATGTTTCGTTTATTAATTTTGAAAGTGATGATTATTCAAATCAACGAGGTATGCCAAATAAGAGCAACTTTACAAATAAATTTTGGGAGGATTGCGATTGTGAATTTTATTATCAACAGGAGAAAGAGTTCTTTGAGTTATTAGAAATTCTTTAACCACTTTTACAGAAGCTGTGTACCTTTAATTAACTAATATAAACTAAATTTTCTGTTAAATTTTTTGCTTTTCAGCCTTAATCAACTGATTGACTGATAGTTAAATCCTAACTTGCAGTTTGGAAACAAAACTAAAAAAATAAAGCCCATAACAAGGCATATAGTTAATTGGGCAATTGTAGATTAAGCGACTTTTGCTCGATTTGACGTCCCGCAAAATCTTACTCGAATTTACGAGACGACAAAATAAATTTCGTAAGCCCTCGCAGGTTTTTGCTAATTAGTAAACTGAAAATATTACTTTTATCTAACGCCCAACTAACCATAGTGTGCCAAGAAGCAGCCACGGCAATAAAATGGCTGCATGCTGTAAATAAGATGATGGTAGGTCCATCAGAGTCGTTGTATAGGCAAGGGCTCTAAACCACCTAAAGGTCGGGGAGCTGTGAGCGGCTTGGGGTGCAATTCCCCTTGCCTAATCGATTGCAAACCGTTAGACAAATTGGGAAAAATTAACCTAAAAAGAGCTTTTAGTACATTTTTGGTGTAAATTTGAATCAAAACATTTAATATGGGACGTCAAAGCATATCATTTACTGAGCCAAATGACGAATGGTTAAAAGCACAAGTAAAAAAGAAAGAATACTCAAGTAAAAGTGAGTTGATCAATGACCTAGTTCGACAAGCAAGAGGTCAGCAAAGACAAGTAGATTGGATTGCAGCTAAATTGGAGAAAGCCGAGAAAAGTGGATTTACTACTAAAAGCGGTGCTGAAATTTTAGCTGAATCCAAAGCCTCTTTTAATGGCTAAGTATAAAATTAGCAGCGATGCAGAAGTTGACTTAATCAGGATTCACCACTTTGGTATCCGGAAGTTTGGAATGAATCAGGCTGATAAATATTTCAACGACTTCTTGGACTGCTTTGAAACAATCGCTAAACAACCATTTGCCTTTGAGTCAATTGACCATATCAAAGAAGGATATCGAAGATGTCCATGTGGTTCTGACCAAGTATACTATCGGATTAATAATGATGTAGTAGAAATTATGGCAATCATTGGTCGACAAGATCTATCTTCAATGCTTTAGCTGATTAAAAAATAACTTGTCTTAGCAAAACGATAAAATACCTACCTCACGGCAGGTAGGTAGCCGTAGTCAATTTTTGGCAATGGTTTGATTAACTTTAATCTAATTTTAACCGATACTGCTTGCGGCTACATTTCATAGTCGGGGCGTTGTGCTTCAATGGAAAACGCAAATGAAAAGTAAGACTGCAATTTTCGCTTTGTTTTATCTATTAGGGATAAACACTTGCTTTCTTTGGGAGAGACTACCTTATGGGCTTGACTTGATTTTGACTTTCGGTTTCGCCTTTTTGGGTCTTGTGCTACTATTCGCTTTTTTAGTTAGACTCGGGCAAACTGTTTTCAATAAGTTCAGAATAAAAAAATATAATATCTCGACATTAATAATTGCTGCAGTAATTGCATTTAATATTTTATTCCCATTTGGTGTAATTCGGGGACATGATTTAGACCCTGAAACATTTATAAAAGCAAGCAGAGAGGGTGCTGCAAATTGTACCACTAACTTAATACTTGGTATGGACAATAGTTTTATTGAAAGATCAGTATGTTTTGGAGTTGACCGGAATGCCGGAAGTTATCGTATCTCAGATGATACGGTTTACTTGACTTTTAATAATGAATCAAATTTTGGTGTAAAAAAGACTTTCGCCATTTTAAGACTAAAAGAGGATAGTACAAAAGGAGATTATGGTTATTTAGATTATTATAAATCTTCAAATGACACAATACCAATGGGTTTAGGAATAAGAGAATTGAAAAAGAAAAAAACGAAAGCACAACAAAAACGATAAAATACCTACCTCACGGCAAGTAGGTAGCCGTAGTCAATGTTTGGCAATGGTTTGATTAACTTTAATCTAATTTTAACCGATACTGCTTGCGGCTAGATTTTATAGTCAAACCGAAGTGCTGCATTGCCCAAAGCTTTTCTAATTGTAACTTTTAAGTTACCTTTGTGGTGTGAGTAATAAAGTTAGACAAGTTATTGCTTTCAGGTCTTATTTTGAGGATTTCTTAAAAAGTCAACCAACGAAGGTTCAAGATAAAATCTTTAAAGTTATTGAGATCATTGAGACTTATGAACGGGTTCCAACTCAATATCTGAAGGCAATAAAAGGATCTGATGGACTTTTTGAAGCTAGAATAAAACTCGCCTCAAATATTTGGCGCGTATTCTGCTTTTTGACAAAGGACAGCTCGTAATTCTCTTAAATGGATTTACAAAAAAGACTCAAAAAACTCCAAAGAAAGAAATTAATAAAGCTGAACGTTTAATGAACGAGTACTTTGAACTTAAAAACAAATAAAATGGAAACTAAAACTTGGACTAAAATAAAAGATGATGTTTACGGTAAAAAGGGTACTGATAGAAGAGATGAGCTAGAACGGGATTTTGAGTCATTTAAGATTGGACTTCTTTTAAGAAAGGCTAGAGAAGAAAAAAATTTAACTCAAGAGCAATTAGCTGAACTTTTAGACAAAAAGAGAACTTACATCTCGAGAGTAGAAAACAACGGAAGTAACTTAACACTTAAAACATTATTTGATATCGTTGAAAAAGGACTTGGAGGGAAAGTAAACATTTCGATCAAAGTCTAAAAAAACGACACCACAACAAAAACTATAAAATACCTACTGACGGCAGGCAGCTAGCTGCAGTCAAAGTTTGGCAATGGTTTGATTAACTTTAATCTAATTTTTAACCGACACTGCTTGTGGCTAGATTTCGTTATTAAGTTGTAGGCAGTAATGAAACAAACTAAATACCAATTAAAGTAAATGGACTTCCAATGCGAGGAATTAATAATTGAAGACGGAGAATTTGGTTGCACCATCACTTTCTCCGATACAAAAACTTCTGAAGTTCAATATAAGACCGCTGAGGAGATTATGAACTCAGAAGAAAAGTACCTTTTGATCCAAAGGACTTATCCTGAAGACGATGATGAGCTGGATAACTATCATATCGAATCTTCGGAAACTGACATTGAACTACTTTCAGATGAGATAGAAATCATTGTTGAGATTGACCCAAAAAGATTTAAAATTCAATTTCCGGGAGCTCAATTGGAAATAGGGTTGAACTTGACCAACAAGGAATTAAAGAACCTGGAGAGGATTTTAAAATCTCGATTTAAAGATATACAAAGACGGTAAAAATAAAAATAGCTCGTTTTGCCTACAATACCTCAAATTAGGACGCAACTTTTCCAAAGTTGGTTAGTAGTGGTCAATTAGCAAATAGGTTTATTTACTATTTCTAGTCCTTTATTTTTTATCTACAAAACTTTGGAGAAGTGTAATCTACAAACTAATACAGTTTAAAAGTAGAAAAAGTATCACCTACAAAACCTCTCCAAAGCCTGTATAGCTTGAGGGTGCTTTTGTTGGGCAGCTTGCTGAAAGTGATTTGAAAAAACTTAAGGCATAACCACCGGCCCCAATAATCGCATCCAAAGCAGATAGCCTAAAATGCCGCCAACTAATCCGGCATCTATAAAAGTGGAACGTTTTTCTTTTGGCAGAATTTTGTAAATAACGTAATAGCAGATCATTCCACCAATAACTGCTAAAAAGATGGAAACTGCTCCTTCGGGCAAACCTAAATACTTCGAAAGTTTTGGTTCGTCACCGCCAAAGTAAATGCTGCCACTTAAAAACAATCCTTGAACAACTGAAATTAGTGGATTGAAAATTTCCCTCAGCCAAAAGAGAGAAAAGAAAATAGCAATGTAGTCTGTAAAATTCAGTTGTGGATTAGTTGACTTTTTACGGCGATAAAGCAACCAAACGAATGCCAAAGTTCCAAACAAAATGGTTTGCAAAACTCCTCCTAAAGTAAAGTAAAAACTATCTCGATCAACTTCCTTTTTTAGATTCAAATACTCGCTTTCTTTGGCAAACTCTGTTGATTGCTCTTCCGCTGAGTTTTTTTCGCTAAAAAGTTGATACAGCTGATTTAGTTTTTCACTATCGTCGTAATTGGCGCTGCGGTAATTTATTGTCGCATCGTAGCCCATGATTTTTGCCGCTGTCCAATGTCCCAATTCGTGGGTAATTGTTCCTATTATAGTAAACAAAATAAAGGACAAGACAATGAACAAGAAATACTTGTGTTTAGGCTTAAGTTTCATCTTAAATTACGCCCCTAGCTTTTTTAAGTTCTTAAAAACGAGTTCAGCATCTTTAAATACACTGTAGTTCCTAATGTACTCCAAGTTGAGGTTTTCAATTCGTTCCTCCTCATATATTGGATACTTTAATTGGTCAAGAGGAGTAATTATTCCCTTCTTAGTTTTTAAATGGTAGTCTCTTATTTCATTTATGGAAGCAAAGCCCACAAAGGAAATTTTACCGATAAGAATAGAGAGTAAATTTTCAAAGTATTTGTTTTTGTTCTCAGCGAACCAAATAAAAATGGGGAAGAGCAGGAGGAAAAATAAACTTAAAATAATGTCGAAAAGCCTTTTGTTTCTCTGACTGGCTGACTTAAGTAGAGCGTTAGTGCTCATAATATAATACTCTCCGGAATGCTGATTAGAGTTGCTGCCAATGATGTATAAACTTTTAGGCGGAGCAATTTTAAAATCAACTTCATCAGACTTAATGGACGCCATTTTTTCAATAATGTCTGCTGAGCTAATGTCTTGAGAGCAAAAAACGACTTCGTTGATGTCATAAATCTCTATGATATCTTCAATCTGATTGATTTTTCCATGGTATTGAAAATTCGATTCATCACTATCTTCACTAGAATTAATGTAGCAAATGATTTCCGGCTCTAGAATAGTGTC
The DNA here is from genome assembly GCA_002415785.1 of Flavobacteriales bacterium UBA5081. Taxonomy (GTDB): domain Bacteria; phylum Bacteroidota; class Bacteroidia; order Flavobacteriales_E; family Vicingaceae; genus UBA5081. Next base: position 37,623 of record DIAJ01000003.1, on the reverse strand, counting down.
TTTAATTAGCTTGCTTATGCGTTTAACTTCAGATTCACTTCCCACTATAGCCAATCTGCTTTTTATGTTCTTTTCAAATGACCTAAAGTGAGCTAAATGTAATATAAAGCGATAGGCGGGAATTATAAAAAGTGACCACAATACGCTAAATAAGATGATGGCTCTCGAGAAGCGAAGTCCTTCGTCTAAAAGTGCATAAATGATTAATACAATTAAGGATGCACTAAAAGCGCCTCTTATTATGCGATTAAATTTAGTGGGAATTTGATAGGCTCCATTTAGCAAAAAGACCAATAGGTAAATCACCACCATCATAGGAATACCGTATAAATCTACTTCCTCGGGATAATAGTTGGGAGTTTGTTTTACTTCTGTTTCATAATAGTTGGTAAACCAAAAAGTGCCAATTAATAAAAATGCGGCATCTAAAATGGGTAAAATAGCGTGTTTGAGTGTGCGCGACATTACTGCTAATGACGCTCTCAAGTAGATGGCTAGGTGAATTAAAAAAGAAAATAGTTTTGCATTTTTGGCTGAGAAGTGTTTGCGCGCAAAAATGGCCATGGCTTTGTAAAATACAAAAACGTAGTTGATGCTGCTTTTCTTGGTGCTTTCTCCCTTGTAATGAATAATGGAGGTGTCTGCCAGATAATAGTTTTTATATCCGGCTTGCGTTATTCTGTACGATAAGTCGATGTCTTCTCCATACATGAAGAAATTCTCGTCGAGCAGCCCAATTTGATCCAACACACTTTTTCGAATCATCATAAAAGCGCCGCTCAAAATTTCTACCTCGTGGTTTTTATTCTTTGAAAGGTGTCCTAAATGGTATTGACCAAACCGTTTGGACTTGGGGAACAACTGTGCTAGGCCAAAAATTTTATAAAAGGCAACAGATGGAGTGGGTAGCCCTCTTTTTGACTCCGGTAAAAACTTGCCTTTCCCATCTAGCATTTTTACACCTAAGCCACCGGCATCAGTATGCTTGTCAAAAAAATCAACACAAGTTTTAAAGGTGTTTTCCTCAACAACTGTGTCAGGGTTTAAAAGTAAAATGTACTCACCTTTTGCTTGTCGGATGGCTTGGTTGTTGGCTTTTGAGAAGCCTAAATTTTCTTTGTTGGCAATTAAATGAACGCTAGGAAACTTTTCGCGAACCATTTCTACAGAGCCATCAACCGAATTGTTGTCCACTACAAAAATCTCGCAGCTAATGCCTTTAGCAGCTTTTTCTACAGAGTTGAGGCAGTTTTCCAAAAAATACTGCACATTGTAGTTAACTATGACAACGCTTAATTTCATTAAATTAACCGGCTAGTGAGTTTTCATAAGGCAAGCGATTCACCAAAGAGCGACCTAAAGTTAGTTCGTCGGCATACTCTAGCTCGTCGCCAACGGCAATTCCACGGGCAATTGCTGAGATTTTTAAATGAAACTCTTTGAGCTTTTTAAATAAGTAGAAGTTAGTAGTTTCACCTTCCATAGTGGTGCTGGTGGCTAAAATAATTTCATTTACCTCACCATTTTTAGCGCGCTCAACAAGTTCGTCGATTCTTAAGTCAGCAGGTCCAATGCCATCCATAGGAGAGATAATTCCACCTAAAACGTGATATAAACCTTTGTATTGTCCGGTGTTTTCTATCGCCATTACATCTCTTACGTCCTGAACCACACAAATAGTGGATTGATCCCTCAGCGGATTGCTGCAAATCGAGCATTTTTGTTCATCAGAAATGTTGAAGCAGCTTTCGCAAAAATTAATTTCATTTCTAAATCGAATAAAAGCTTCTCCAAAACGCTGAACTTCTCCCTTTTCTTGTTTTAAAAGAAAAAGAGCTAAGCGCATGGCTGTCCGCTTACCTACACCCGGTAAGGTGGAAAACTGTTCAACCGCTTCAGCGAGTAGTTTTGAGGGGTAATCTTCCAATTTGCTACATTTTGCTTCAAAAGTACGAAATGCAATTTCTAAATTGAATTAGAATTAACAGCTTTTGAGCGACACCGAGCGAGAAAAAATTACGTATTTCGCATAAAATTTCAGCAATGAGTTCTACTCTTATATTGGGCATTATACTGGTTTATTTTGCTTTACTGATTTTAATTAGTCAACTTACCTCAAGAGGAGCGAATAATAAAAGTTTTTTTATTGGTAATAAAAACTCGCCTTGGTACTTGGTAGCTTTTGGAATGATTGGCACCTCCTTATCGGGAGTAACCTTTATTAGTGTTCCCGGCTGGGTGGGCGATAGCAATTTTTCATACATGCAAATGGTTTTGGGCTATCTGCTTGGCTATGCTGTAATTGCCTTTGTTTTGTTGCCGCTTTACTACCGGCTAAACCTCACTTCAATATACACTTACTTAGAACAGCGTTTCGGTTTTTGGTCATATAAAACAGGTGCTTTTTACTTTTTACTTTCCAGAACCATTGGCGCCTCTTTTCGCCTATTTTTAGTTGCCAATGTGTTGCAATTGGCAATTTTTGATAGTTGGGGAGTTCCTTATGCGCTTACAGTAGCCATTACCATTTTGCTCATTTGGATTTATACCTTTAAAGGAGGAATTAAAACCATTGTGTGGACAGATTCTTTGCAGACTTTCTTTATGCTTTCTGCCGTTGGAATTACAATTTATCAAGTAAGCGCACACTTTGGCTGGAGCTTTTCTGAATTGAGTCAGCAAATTGATGCTTCTCCTTTATCTAAAACTTTCTTTTTTGACGATTGGCGCGATGGTAAGTTTTTTTGGAAACAGTTTTTGAGCGGTGCTTTTATCACGATTGTTATGACCGGCTTGGATCAAGATATGATGCAGAAGAATTTAAGTTGCAAAAACCTGAAAGAAGCACAATGGAACATGCTTTCATTTAGCTCCATTTTAGTTGTTGTGAATTTGTTTTTCCTGAGTTTGGGAGTTTTGCTTTTTATGTATGCCAATCAGCTTGGCATTGGTATCCCGGAACGCACCGATGATTTGTACCCCATGTTGGCATTAGACGGACACTTAGGAACCACAGCAGCTATTTTATTTATTCTAGGGCTTATTGCAGCCGCTTACTCAAGTGCAGATTCAGCATTGACAGCATTGACCACTTCGGTGTGTATCGACTTTTTAGAGATAGAAAAAAAGAAAGTAGACGAACAAACAAGCCTTCGTAAAAAAGTTCACCTCTTTATGTCGCTCATGCTTTTTATTGTAATCATGATTTTTAGCCTAATCTCCGACGAAAGTGTCATCAGTAGTCTGTTTAAAGCGGCGGGTTATACTTATGGTCCGTTGTTGGGCTTGTTTGCTTTTGGAATGATTAGTCGTAAAAAAGTGAGAGATAAATGGATTCCTTTGGTTTGTATTATTTCACCTATTTTGACTTACCTTTTGCAATACAACTCAAAAGCACTGTTTAATGGCTATGAGTTTAGTTTTGAAATTATCATTCTAAATGGACTCTTGGCTTACTTTGGTATTTGGTTGTTGGCGTATAAAAGAAGATGATTTTTTAATCAAAAAATTAACAAGACTTTGCCCTCTGTCCAGTTTTTAGAGAAAACTGGACAGAGCAAATTTAGAAAACAAAAAAGCCCCGCATTTGCGAGGCTTTTCAATTCTATTAATTGGAATTTTTACTCTACCCAATCTACAACAAATAAATTGGTTTCTCGAGTTCCTCCGTTGTTTCGGTTAGAAGAAAAAACCAACTGCTTGCCATCATTTGAAAATACAGGGAAGGCGTCAAAAGTGTCGTCGTAGGTAATTTGTTTTAAGTCGCTTCCGTCTGTGTTAATCATGTAGAGATTAAATGGGAAACCCCTTTTAGAAGTATGGTTGGAAGCAAAGATTATTTTTTCTCCGGAAGGGTGGAAGAAGGGGCACCAGTTGGCTTGGCCTAAATCGGTTAACTGACGTAAATTAGAACCGTCGGCATTGCAAATAAATAACTCCATATTGGTCGGCTGAACTAAACCTTGTGCTAATAAGTCTTTGTATTCTTTTATCTCTTCCTCTGTTGTTGGACGGGAAGCGCGGAAAATTAATTTACTGCCATCCGGTGAGAAGAAGGCGCCACCATCGTAGCCTAATTCGTCAGTAATCTGCTTCACATTACTTCCGTCAATATCGCAAGTATAAAGCTCTAAATCGCCGCTACGCATAGAAGTAAACACAATTTTATCTCCTTTTGGCGAAACCGTAGCTTCTGCATCATAACCTTCCTCATCGGTTAACTGTGCTACAATGTTGCCGTCCAAATCAGCAACAAAAATGTCGAAGCTCGGGTAAATTGGCCAAACGTATTTACCATCTCTGCGTTCAGGCACCGGCGGACAAGCGCTATCGGCTAAATGCGTGGAAGCATAAACAATTGTGCTATCGCCCGGCATAAAGTAAGAGCAGGTAGTTCTTCCTTTGCCCGTGCTCACCAAGTTCGGCATTTCATTCATCAAATCGTCATTTCTCCAATCGAAGTAATAAATCTGATCGCACTCCAAACCCCATTCAGGGTTAGTAACTTGCATGACTAGTTTGCTGTCGTCAAAACTCCAGTACGCCTCCGCATTGTCGCCGCCATTTGTCAGCATGCGCATATTTTTAAAATGCGTTTCTCCCTCTTTTATTAAGGTGTCGGCAATAGTAGTTTCTGTTGTGTTCTCTTTTACTTCTTGTGATTTATCTGCTTCCTCTTTTTGGGCAGGACTCCCACAAGCTGCTAGTATTCCAATAGCAAATGCTAAAAAACTGACTCTTTTCATTGATTTTTTAAAATTTTGGCGCGAAGTTAAGTTTTTAGATAGGTCATTCCTATAAAAAAGTAATTATGCATGAACCTTATTCAAACCGGAAATGTGTCTCGCTAGGGCGAGAAATGGTTTTCGCTTCGCTAATTATTATTCTAAACACTAATGCTTTGAGTCCTTTGAGCAAACCCTGCCTAACGGTAGGCTAGGTTGGAGGTTAAAAAAACAACTTCAAACTTTAAGTATTTTAGGCACTCTTTTAAAATATGAAATATAAAGGCGGAAACCTTGAAACCTTTTCGCTGTCGGAGATTAGGTTCACTCTTCGCAGACTTGTGTTGGAAAACCTCTAACTAGAATTTGTTTTTAAAGAACTTAATGATTTCCTTAAAACCTTCATGTTCTTAATGTTTTATAGCTTTGAATCCAATCTGTGAAACTCAGCCAAATCAGCGTTATCCGTGTTCTATCTCTCTGAGCCCACTTTTGTCACATTTTTTATAAAAAACTCCGCCAAAAGTTGCATTCGCGTTCTAAATTCATCCGGGCACTGACGTACCCGGCTATTAGATGTCGCCCTTTCAGGGCTTTCTGGGGAAATATGAAATATAAAACATTGAAAGTGTCTCGCTCTCGCGAGAAATGGTGTCTTCCTAGCAAGCTTTTATAAAAGTTGAAACACCTAGCACTCATTTCGACTTTGCAGTTAAAAAAACAAATTCAACTTAAAGTACTTAAAAAGAATATTTTATCGCTGTTGCGAGATTAGGTTCACTCTTCGATGTCTATTGATGCAAAATCTCTAACTTCTTTCTTCTAACAGCATAGCGGTCTAAACTCTAAAATCGAAGTGGTCTTTTTTCTATATTCTATGCTCTAAAAAAGTCTGATTGTAGGAAGTTTTTTGAAAAGATTTTATTTTTCAAATTACCAATTAAGTAGCTTTGTGAAAATAAATAATTCACAATGAAAAATTTTCTTGCCACAGCATTATTACTATCTTCATTGTTATCAGCAGAAGCACAAAAAGTTGATTATCCTTTGATTCAGGAAACCGTTGAGTTTTTATCTTCAGATGCATTAAAAGGAAGAAGTACAGGAACATACGGGGAGGAAGTAGCAGCGCAATACATTGCTACAAAAATGAAAATGATGGGTTTAAAACCCATGGGAACTGAAGGCTACTTTCAGCATTTTTCGGTGACACCTAAGGCAAATCCACATGCAGCAGAGTCGGATAAAGTGGGTGAGCCAATTAATGGAATGAATGTAGTTGGTTTTTTAGATCACCAAAAAGAGCAAACAATTGTAATTGGAGCACATTTCGACCACTTAGGAGAAGGCGGTGAGGGTTCGCTTTATGCAGGCAAAGAGCCGCAGATTCACAATGGAGCTGATGACAATGCAAGTGGGGTAGCGCTTTTGTTAGCTTTGGCAGAAGAAATGGTGGATGATCCGGAAGATTTTCAGGCAAACAATTATTTATTTATCGCCTTTTCAGGTGAAGAAAAAGGACTGTGGGGATCAAACTACTTTTGTAAAAACCCAACGATTGATTTGAGCACAGTAAATTTTATGCTCAACTTTGATATGGTGGGGCGTTTGGACTTAGACAAAGGTTTGGCGATTAACGGTGTGGGAACCTCTCCTTTTTGGGAGAAAGCAATTCCTGAAGCCAATGAAGATAGTATTAAGTTGATCACCTCTGAGTCAGGTGTAGGACCATCAGATCATACCTCTTTTTATTTGCAAGACATTCCGGTGCTTCACTTTTTTACCGGTCAGCATGAAGATTACCACAAACCTTCAGATGATGCAGATAAAGTAAATATTGAGGGGATTGTAATGATTCAAGAGTTGATTTCTGACCTAGTTGAATTGAGTCCCGAACAAAAGAAAATTGAGTTTACTAAAACCAAAGATGAAAGCGAAAGCACACCTCGCTTTAAAGTTACTTTAGGCGTTATGCCGGACTATATGTTTCAAGGGGAAGGAATGAAAATCGATGGTGTAACGGAAGGACGCCCTGCGCACAAAGCAGGTTTTCAAAAAGGCGATGTGGTGATTCAAATGGGTGAACACAAAGTAGACGGCATGATGGCTTATATGAAAGCCTTGAGCAAATTTAAGAGCGGAGATGAAACAGTAGTAAAAGTGAAAAGGGGAGAAGAAGTTGTAGAAGCTGAGGTGATTTTTTAAAGAGAGGAATCAAAAATAAAAAAACCGACAATTTTAGCTGTCGGTTTTTTTTATAGATGATAATCTTTCTAATTGATTTTTATTTTTATATGTCCGGCTAAGTTTACTTCATTGCTAAATTGAGAGTATTTAAAGTCGCAAAAGGTCAACCTTAGACTGTCACTGTTTATATTTTCAATGTATAGTTTAGCGCCACTTTTAATTGTCGCAACGTTGGTGATATTAACATATACGCTTTTATTGTCATTAGATATTCCTGAAAGGTCTGTTGTTGTATAAATTCCTGTTCCTGGTAATGAGTTAAAAGAAAATTTCAAATTTTTACTACCTGAAAAGCTGTTATACATTAAGTCGACTCCATAGTTCCCTGCATTGCCTGAGTTGGCTGAAGCATACTCGGAGTATATGTTGTAAGAAGTGTTGTCTTCTTCAATGGTATTGACATTAACTGAACACGGGGCATAAATCGGTGTTGGTTCAGGAATTTTATAAGAAATAACCTGGCTTTCACTATAACCAAATTCGTTTGCTGAAAAAGATCTAAAGTAATAGGTAGAGTCAGGTTTTAAATCAGAAATCTTTGTGGTAAATGTTCCTATTTTTCCTTCAAATAGTTGTTGATTTTCATTTGATTTTGGTTCTCCGGTTTGATTGTAACAGATTCCAATGTATTTTATTTCTTTATCTGAGGGGTCACTCACAGAGAAAGTTATTTCGGTTTCATTTACCTCATTGTTACTTACTGTTATAATTTTTGTTTCGGGAAGTTGAAATTCATTTTTTTCAAATAGGTCGAATTGGCATGAACTTAGAACAAGTGCTATTATCACTGTTATCATTATTGTTTTCATCGTGAAATATAATTTGGTTGATTAAAAATAAAAGGTAGTTAGAAAGTAGCTTTTCCAATAGGTTTGGGGGGAGTAACCTTTTTCTACGGAGCTAGATCGCCCAATTCCAATGTCAAAGGTGAAGTACAAATTGTGGTCGTAACTAAGACCTATCTTTGGTAGATAACCAATTGCAAAACTGCTTTCTTGAGCAGAAACATCTTCAATTCTATTGATGTTAGAAGTGTAATCATAGGAAAAAAAGTGAGTATAAAAATCGAGACCTACAAAAGGGCTTACCTTAGAGTTTAAAAACTGATAATCTAAGTTTATGCCGAATGGAATCGAGTAATAGTTATTAAAAGTTTCATTTCCTGAGTAAAGAACAGTTTGACCGTTTCTTTTAGCTACTGCGTAAGTAGGGAAAGACTCTTGTGTTGCGGCTAACTTAAAGTATCCAATACTCACTCCATACTGAAGTTTTTCTCCTTGATCGGCTGCTCGGTAAACAAACTCAAAACCAACTGATGGTTTAAATATATGAGCGTAATCTCCTTTTGGATTAATGTGATTTAGACTGATTCCGATTTGTGCTTGAATGTTTACTGAGAACAATAGGATAATAAACAAACTTAAAAAACAGTAAAAAGGTTTTTTCATGGTTTGGTTTTTGTTAAGTTAAAAAAACAAAAAACTGAATATTATTTTAGTTAGAAAAGTTTTAGTAGGTTTATTTTGAATTGACTATGTCAATTAGCCCTTTGTGTATAGCTAGAAAAGTAGCAATATGCGTTGATATTTAGCATGTTAATATGGGGTAAAATCAAATGGAGTTGATGTAATTATCAAAAAAATTAAACTGACTCATCAGAAAAGTTATCATTAAACCCTCACCCCCATCACGCAAACATCATCAACTTGTTCCATCTTTCCTTTCCATTGGCTAAAATGAAGATTTAGCTGCATATTTTGTTCGCTCAAGGAGAGTCTTGAAAGCTGAAGGAGTAGTCTTTTGAATGGTTTGTACATTAGCTTTTTCCCTTTTTCTCCACCAAACTGGTCAGCATAACCATCCGTAAAAAGGTAGATGTTATCACCTTTCTTTAATTGAATTTCTTCTTGGTTGAAAGGTTTTCTAAAGTCATATTTGCCAATGGGTTGCTTGTCGGCCTTAAGCTCATATAAAACACCTTCAGAACCTTCCATGATGCGATCGGCTTTTTGGGCAAGTATTTCATCTACTTTATTCTCATTGCGGATGACATATAGTGGATTGTTGGCACCTGAAAACTCTAACTTAAGGGTTTCTGTGTTTAGCTTACAAAGTGATAAGTCCATTCCGTCTTTAATCGAAGAATCAGAGTTTTTTGAGAAGCTTTCCTCAACTAGTAAGTTAAGTTTATCCAACATTTTTGCCGGCTCAGTTATCTTAAACTCTTTTAAAACTCTATTTAAACCATTATGACCAACAACACTAACCAATGCTCCCGGCACACCATGTCCGGTGCAGTCGACAGATGAAAAGAAAATGTTTTCGTCTTCTTGGTCAAGCCAATAAAAATCACCGCTTACTATGTCCTTAGGTTTAAAAAAAACAAAACTTTCCTTTAGTAAGGTGTTGATTTGTTCTTCAGTAGGTAAAATGGTATTTTGAATTCGTTTGGCGTAATTTATACTGTCTACAATCTCTCGATTTTTTTCTTCAATAATTTCTTTTTGAGATTCAACGGCTTCTTTTTGTTGCTCAACTTCGGCTTTCTGCGCACTTATAATTTCATTGGCTTTCTGCTTGTTCTTATAGCCCCTAAAAAGGACAAATGCTAAGCCAAGCATTAAAACAAAGCCAACTCCTCCTGCAACTGAATAAATTCTTTGACGCTGAATTTCTGCTTCTTTCTTCAGGTCTTTTTCTCTTTGTTCTAACTCTCTTCTTTTCGCTTCTTCAGCTCTTTGTAAGCTATCTTGATATTGAATTTTATCAAATTCGTATCGCATGGCTTTTTGCGTAATCTCCCTTGTGTTTTCTTTGTTAATTAAACTGTCTCTACTTTGAATATAGAGCTTGTAATATTTATAAGCTTCCTGAGTGTTTCCCAGCTCTTCATAGGCTGAATAAAGGCAGTCACAGGCGTTTCTTTTGGTTTCCAGTAAGCCCAATTCTACGGCTAGTTGGTAAGAGGATTGACACTGTTGAAGGGCTGCTTTGTGTTTTGATTTTGTTAGATTTAAAGTTCCAAGATAAAAAAGAGAGTTTGCTATGCCTTTTTTGTCTCCTATTTCTCTTTGAATATTCATGGCTTCTTCAAAGTAAGCTTTTGCTTCGCTATACTTTTTCTGTGACTCCATGATTTTTCCTAAGTTGGTTAGTGATGTGGTGAGTCCATTTGTCTTTTCGCCCATAGACTCTTGCATTTTTAGCGCTTTATGAAAATAATGGGTTGCAGCACTGTCATTTTCTTTTAAAACGTAAACACTGCCCAAGTTATTCAAAGTGTTTGCAAGAGCTACTGATTGATTGCTAATGCTTTCAAGTGCAGCTTTGGATCGAGTAAAATACTCAAGTGCCTTCGTATAATCTTTTTGATCTTTGTAAATATTGCCAATATTACTTAGTGCATTAGCATAGCCGTCTGATTCATCACCAATGCTTTCGTACATCTTTAAGGCTTTCAAATAATGCTCCATGGCATTTGGTAAATCTCCTTTTTCAGAATAAACAATTCCTAGGTTGTTGATTGTGTTCGCAACACCACGACTTTTAGTTTCCAGAGAATCAAAAATGTGTAATGCAGCGCGGTAGTTTTGAATGGCTAAGTTATAGTTGCCTTTATTTTTATGGATTAGTCCTAGGTTGTTATATGTGTTTGCCATATTTCCCTTCTGCTCATCCATTTTGTTAAACTGAGTTAACGCTTGCTTGTATACCTCAATGGCAGAGTCTAATTTTCCTTGATTCCAATAAACTAAGCCAATATTGTTGAATATTCTCGATAAGTCTTTGGGTTGATTAATTAGTTTAGCGAAATCCCTAGCTTGATAAAAATAGGTTAAAGAAGGCGTATAGTTACCTTGTACAGCATAAGCCGTTGCAATACTGTTTAATGCGTCAATGATTCGATTGGTGTCTTTTATGTTTTTTGCTAACTCAAAGGCTTGCTCTCCTATAATTAAGGCCGTGTCAGGATTTCTAAACATTACCTCCCACCCAAGCTTATCTAAAGCGATTATTTTTAAGGAATCTGTCTCAGCAGTTTCAACACCTAATATCAGACTATCAACTTTGCTGTTTTGTGCTTGTAAAAGTCCGCAAGCAGCAATTGATAATATAAATATTACTCTATGAAAAACAGAATTTGTCATTGTTTCAAAGGTAGTTATTACTTATTAATTATCCACTTGGGGGATTTACCCTATTTTATTAAATCCCTTTATGCTTTTTTGAAACTATTATTCTTCACTAAATTGATAACTTTAAAACTTCATTTTTTAAAAATAACTATGTCAAAAGATCAATCTTATTACGTTCCAAAAGATTTAAAAAAGTTTAGCCAAATTTCTGAATTTGAACCCAAATTAGCTGAAAAATTCTTCGATTGGTATGGAGAAGTGTTTAAAGCAGGAGCCTTAAGCGAAAGAGAAAAGTCGCTAATTGCACTGGCTGTTGCGCACGCCGTTCAATGTCCGTATTGTATCGATGCTTATACCGAAGAGTCAATGAAAAAAGGAGCTTCTGAAGCCATGATGATGGAAGCTGTTCACATTTCCGGAGCCATTCGCGGAGGAGCTTCTATGGTGCATGGAGTACAAATGATGAACAAAGCCAAAAAGCTTTCGATGTAAAGTCTAAATTTTTAAATCATTTACCATTTGAAGTCATTAAAAGCAAGGAATAACAAACTCTCTAATACTAAAAGTCAACTGGAAGTTCTAGAAGGAGAGCTTTTTCAAACTGAATTGCCTACTTTTCAAACTAAAACGGCACAATACGGTCAGCCTGGTTTAAAACCCAATCAGTTGGAAATTTTGCAAATCAACATGGGCTATATGTGCAATCAAGTGTGCAAGCACTGTCATGTAGATGCCGGTCCTGATCGGAGAGAAATCATGAGTCAATCGCATTTGCAAAAATGTTTGGGAATATTGCAAAATCACAACATTCCAACGGTTGATTTGACCGGAGGGGCTCCTGAAATGAATCCGCATTTTCGCTGGTTTGTGGAGGAAGCTCATGAAATTGGCGTAAAGGAGATTATTGTTCGCTCTAACTTGACCATTATTCTAGCCAATAAGAAATATTATGATTTACCGGACTTCTTTAAAAAGCATCAAGTGAATGTTGTTTCTTCACTGCCCTTTTACGAGAAAAAACGAACCGATGCACAAAGGGGGGAAGGGGTTTTTGACAAATCGATTCAAGCACTAAAAATGTTGAATGAAGTGGGTTATGGTCAAGTAGGCTCTTCTTTACAATTGGATTTGGTGTACAATCCGGTGGGAGCTTTTTTGCCTGGTAGCCAGGCTGAGCTTGAAGCAGAGTACAAACGAATGCTTAAAGCAGACTTCAATATTGATTTTAATCAACTTTTTACCATTACCAATTTGCCCATCAGTCGATTTTTAGATTATTTGTTGGCAAGCGACAACTACGAAGATTACATGGAGAAATTAGTTGAGGCATTTAACCCTGCTGCTTTGGATGGACTAATGTGTAAAAACACCTTGTCGGTTGATTGGGACGGTTACCTCTACGATTGCGACTTTAATCAAATGTTGGCATTGAAAGTAGATGCACCAAAATCACAGCACATCGATAACTTTGATTTAAATGTCTTAAGCCAAAGAGAAATTATTACTAACCAGCATTGCTACGGCTGCACCGCCGGTGCAGGCTCATCTTGTCAGGGGAGTTTAATTTGAGATTATGCCCAACACCCTACTCATTTTTGTTAAAAATCCAATTCTTGGACAAGTCAAAAGTCGTTTGGCAGCTGATATTGGCGAAGAAAAAGCATTGACCGTATATCGAGATTTAATCGAGAAAACACGCAAAGAGACTGTACAGTTAACAGATGTTCGGCGTCTACTATATTATTCGGATTTTATAAATAAGTATGATGAATGGTCAAGTGATTTCTTCGAAAAACGACTACAGTCTAAAGGAGATTTAGGGGATAAGATGCAAAAGGCATTTCAAGAATCAAACGACGATAAAATGATTATTATCGGAAGCGATTGTTATGACTTACAAAAAGAGCATATAGAAAAGGCATTTGATAAATTAAATTCAATAGATATTGTGATAGGGCCGGCAAATGATGGAGGATATTATTTATTGGGAATGAAAAAGCTTTATCCTGAATTATTTGAGGGGGTTGACTGGAGTACTGAGAAAGTCTTGACACAAACATTGGATAAGATAAAAAGTTTGAACTTGTCAGTTGGTTTTTTAGAGGAATTAGTAGATTTGGACACCCTTAGAGATTTACAACAATCGGGCTATTACGAACATTTTAAAGTATTTATTAATGATAGAGAAGATTAAAGAAGCGGTTGCCTACATACAGTCGCGCGGAGCAGATCAGCCGCAAATTGGAATTGTATTAGGAACCGGCTTAGGCAATTTAGCTTCTAAAATTGAAGCAGAAGAGGTGATTGAATATGGAGATATTCCTCATTTTCCCGTTTCTACTGTAGAGTCACATTCAGGAAAGTTGATTTACGGAACTTTAAGTGGTAAAAAGGTGTTAGCAATGCAGGGGCGTTTTCATTATTATGAAGGTTACTCCGGAGCTGAAATTACTTTTCCCATTAGAGTGATGAAGTTACTAGGCATTGAAAAACTATTAATTTCAAATGCTGCCGGTACAGTAAACCCTGATTTTAAAAAGGGAACATTAATGTTGATCGACGATCATATTAATATGATTCCGGATAACCCGCTTCGAGGTAAAAACTTGGATGAATTGGGATCGCGTTTTCCGGATATGAGTCAGCCCTATAATAAGGAGTTAAATCAACTTTTAAAACAAATTGCTAAAGAGAAGAAGATTACTTTACACGAAGGTGTTTATACCCCGGTTGCCGGGCCAAATTTGGAAACACGGGCAGAATACCGCTATTTGCGCAAGATTGGAACTGATGCAGTGGGAATGTCTACTGCGCCCGAAGTTATTGTAGCCAACCACATGGGCTTACCTTGTTGTGCTATTTCAGTGCTTACCGATGAGTGCGATCCTGATAATTTAGCGCCTGTATCTTTGGAGGAAATTCTTGAAATTGCCGGAAGAGCAGAAAAAGACTTAACCGCACTTTATGAAGAACTAATTAAGCGGATTTAATGAACAGATTACTTACAATTAAGCAGCAAAATATTTTAGCTTTTGGCTTGATTGTAATTTATGGAGTATTTTTTCACTTTGAGTCAATTTTTGAATACCCTATGCACATTCATGCCAGAGCTCAATCAGATCGATTGGCTCTGGCATTAAATTTTTTAACCAATAATTTCAATATTCTGAATGCGGAAACGTACTTGCTGAATACTGAGTTCCCCTACAACTTTAAGTTAGCCAAAGACAATAGCATAGTTTCTGTCGACTTGCCAATTCACGACTTTGTTGTGGCGCTCATAATGAAGATAACCTCTTTTAAGGAGCCAATAGTTTTTAGGGTTTACACCTTGCTATACAGTTTTTTGGGTTTGTATTTTTTCTACAAACTAAGTCGACTTTTTAAGGTTTCTTTTCTCTTAAGTCTTCTGCTATTGAGCTTTATTGCTTTGTCCCCTGTTTTTGTCTACTATCAAGATGGCTTTTTGCCCACAATTCCGGCTTTGTCCAATATGTTTATTGGCATGTATTTTTATTGGAAGTATAAACTCAATGATTCAAAGACATTGTGGTTGGCTGTGCTATTCTTGTTTCTTGCAGCCATTAATCGCACTACTTTTTTAATCCCATTTTTGAGTGTGTTTGGCTTGGAGGGGATTTTGTGGATTGCAGCTAAGTTTAAGAGAGAGAGCTTAGTTAAATTGACCTACTTTTTGCCTGCAATAACTTTGTTGTTGGCACAGTATCTTCGAAATAGGTTATTTATGATTCATGAATATGGGTCTGTTTTTCTGTACTATACAGTGCCTGCAGAAAGTTTTTCAGAAGCAAAGGATATATTTACAAAAACGATAGACCAATGGCTATATCACTTTATGAGTCACTCTCATTATATTTTGTTTTTGGTTTCCATTATTATTGTAGTTGGTTTATTGCTGTTCAGTAAAGTTGCTTTTAATAAAAAGGAGAAACTACTTTTAACTCAAGTAGGTTTGTTAATTGGAGCATATATTGTTTTTTCAATAGCAATGCTAAGAAAATTTCCCGACCATGATTACTACTTTTTAGATACATACATTGCTCCTGTCTTATTGATTTTAATTTTGGCATTTAGTGTTTTATCATCTTGGTTAAAAAGACTAAAGGGTAAGTTGTTAGTTGAAGTTGTCTTGCTAATTGTGTTTTTAATACCTGCTTTTATTCATGCAAACAAGGTTTTTGAAGAAAGAAGAACAAATAAAAGTTGGGAAAACTCTGTTGAGACAGTTGCAGATTTTAATGGCGTGAGTCAGCTCTTAGACTCTTTGAGAGTTGGTGAAGACAAGAAACTTCTTGTTGTTGGCAATGAGATTCCAAACCTTGTTTTAGCTCTTGCACAGCGCAAGGGTTTTGTAGTAATGCATAAGTCAAAAGAGCAATTAAAAGAGGTGTTAAATTGGCCGGTTGATAATGTGCTTTTACACAACCAAACATATTTCAATTCTTATTATGATTTGTATCCTGAGTTTGTGTATTACTTAGATAGAGTTTACGGCAATGAGACATTAACTATTGCCAGAGTGTCGGAGAAAATGAAGGTTAAACAGATAAGTGAGTTAATAGATTTAGGCGTAAATGAATTGAAGCGTTTTGATTTAAACTTTGATGAAGAAAGAGAGTGGAAAAACTGGCAAAACATCAATCGAATTGATTCGGTTTTTTACAGCGAACCTTATTCTGCAATAGTTCACAATACTCAAGAATTTGGACCAACACTTAAAACAACAGATTTTGGGTTTTTTAAGAATCAAGAAGTTAAAGTTAAAGTTTCAGCTCAGCTTAAAATGTGGGAGATAAAGAACGAGCTTTATTTCGTTGTTCAGTTAGTGACTAATGGAGAGGTGATTTCCTATCAAACAGTTGATGTTACAACTTTATTTGAGGAAACCGGTAAATGGAGTAAAGTGACTTGCGGCTTTGACTTACCTATGATAAAATCTGAAAATGTTGAATTTGGTTTCTATATTTGGAATAAAGGGAAGGCTGAGGTTTTTTATGACGACCTGAGCTTGAAGTTTTTTGAGAAGTGATTTTAAATTAATATACAAAAAAAGGTCGGCTACAACAGCCGACCTTTTTAAGATGTATATGAACTTGATTACTTCTTGTATTCAAATTCAATTTTGCCTGTATTGTTACAGTTACAGTCATTATTGTTTGGATCGATTGCAGTAATTTTTACAACTACATAATCTCCATCTATATCATAAATGTAAACGTCGCCTACAGTGGGCGCAGTTGTTGTAGCAGTTGAACCTGTTCCAGCAGTAAAAGCAGCTTCAGCACTTTCCAATGTGGCATTAGCATAGTCAAAAGCAGTAGTGGCTTTTACAAATGAAGTGGTGAATAAGCTATCTCCTACTTTAAATGAACCGTCGAATGTGCCGGCTGTATTTGTATTAATGATGTGAGCTTTTCCTTCATTTCCGGCAGAGCTGCTAATAGCTGCATCAGCTGTTAAACTCCAGCTCCCAATGCTACTTCCTAAAATATGGTAAACTTCACCTGTTTCTGTTGAAGTAAAAGGAGTCGTTGGGTCACTTACTTGAATTTTAAAGCTATTTGTAGTAATTAAGCCATCTCTATCTTTAACAGTGAATTCATAGGTTGTTTCTCCTACACTTGAAGTGATGTTAGTGAATGTGCCACTCAATGATAAATTTTCATTATCGGCATTTTTAATATCTACATCTGCTCCTGAGAAAAAATCATAAGGGTCACCTGAGCCGGATGCTGTCATGCTAATGTTGTTACTTAGGTTAGTGCCGCTCTGACTTAAACTAACAACATCTAATTTTGCTCCACCACCAGCTGCAGTTAATGCATTCATCTCCATGAAAATAGTGTCACCTGTTGTAACTTCGTAAATGTCTAAGTCTGATTCTCCATTAACAGTTACTTCTACTGTTGGTTTTGGAACTGTAGGGTCGTTATTTTGTGGATTCTCTTCATCGTCATCCGCACAAGATGCCATCATCATTATTGCTCCTATAGCAAGTGGTACATACTTGAAAAGTTTTGTCTTCATAATTATAAGTTTAGAAATTAATATGTCGGCAAAGTTTAGTTAAAATTTCGATAATACGAAATAATAACTACTTTATTTACTTTTATTTATATTTAAACGATTGATATTTGGTAGTTAAAGAAGTGGTAGCTCCGGCAGGAATCGAACCTGCATCTAAAGTTTAGGAAACTTCTATTCTATCCATTGAACTACGGAGCCGGAGTAGTTTGAGAATAACTTAGTCCTTAATATTCAATTTGAATTTGATCCTTTACTAAAAATGAAACCGGAAAATTTTCCTTCAACAAACGAAGGTTCTTTTCTGCTTCAAAGCGGTCTCTATAATTGCCTACTCTTAATTTAAAGTTGGGAGCTTGGTAAACCAAATCAGGGGAAGGTAAATCCGGGTATGCAGAAATAAATTCGGATTTTACTTGAGAGGCCTCCCAGCGCGACTTTCCTGAAAAAATTTGAACTTTATAGCCTTTAATAACCTTGCTCTCCATATAGGTCTTGGCCAATAAATCTATACGCTCGTCTTTCTCTACTATTAATCCATTAAACTTAGCGCTATCTTTTACTTTCTTATCAGAATTTTTATCAATTACTAAAGGTTCAAGGATGTTTTCTTCCAACTTTATCACAGCCTCATGAGTCCTAATTTTTACTCTTTTTATACTATCTGAAGGATTATTTTTTTGAGCAAAACAATCAAAAGAAAAGAATGTAAGTGAAATTATAAATAGGGTTAAAAAGCGCATTTGTATTGGTTTTTGTGAAAACTATGACAGCAAAAATACACAAGATCGTGCCAAAAATATCGAATTTGTTAGTAATGAATGAAATGTTAACATTTGTTATTTAGAATCATTCTAAATTAAACGAGGAGCGTCGAATTTTGCTGCTTTTAGTTAGGAAGATTGTTCCTTGTGGTTAAATTTGTCCACGGTAAAAACTGCTTTACCAATTTATACTATTGATTAGATTAGAGTTAATAAGCTAAGTATGAAAATATTTTCAGTAAGATTGACCTCTTTGTTTGGGTTACTTTCGTTTCTAGTTCTCTTTGGAGCATCAAGCAAAGGGGCTTTTGCTCAGGATGGGGAAAAGCTTTTTAAAAGTTATTGTGCGGCTTGTCACAGTGCCGGATCCAATATGTTAGTTGGTCCCGGTTTGGCTGGTGTGGAAGATCGCTACGATAAAGAATGGCTTTATAAGTGGATTAAAAACTCACAAGAATTAGTTAAGTCAGGCGACGCTCAGGCTGTAGAGGTTTTTGAAAAGTATAATAAGGTGCTGATGCCTGCTCAGCCGGTGAATAATGAAGAGATTGATGCGATTTTAGCTTATGTAAAAGAGCATAATGCGGCTAAAGAAGAAGCACCTGCGGCAGCAGCTGGTGGTGCAACTGCTGAAATGTCTTCAGGAGAGTCTTCGGACAGCAGCGATCAAACGACTTACATTGTTTTAGGGTCAATTTTAGTTTTATTGATTCTGATTTCTGTTTTGAGAAAAGTTCAACATTCTCTTCAAATTGTTGAGGCAAGAAAAAGGGGAGAAGATGTGCCGGAAGAGACTGGTATGTGGGATGGATTTACCTCATGGATGAATGGGAATAAGAGAATTGTTGCACTTATCGGTATTGTGTTAATTGCTTTAATCGCTAAAGCTGGTTGGGATGCGGCGCTTCAAATTGGGGTTTATAACGGTTATGAGCCGGAGCAACCCATTAAGTTCTCGCACAAACTGCATGCAGGCGACAATGGAATTGATTGTAATTACTGTCATACTTCTGCTTCTTTTAGTAAGTCGGCAGGGATTCCTTCTCCAAACCTTTGTATGAACTGTCATACCTATATTCAGGAAGGCCCTCAATATGGAAAAGAAGAGATTGCTAAAATATACGATGCTTTAGATTTTGATCCTGTAACAAAAACTTACGGCGATAATCAAAAGCCAATCAAGTGGGTGAAAGTTCACAACTTGCCTGATCACGTTTACTTTAATCACTCACAACACGTAACAGTGGGTAAAATTGCTTGTCAAAAATGTCATGGTGATGTTGAAACTTACACTGTTGGTAAGCAAAGTGAAGACCTGACGATGGGTTGGTGTATCGATTGCCACCGTGAAACTAAAGTGCAAATGGACGGTAACGAATACTATGATGAGATTCATAAACGCTTACCTGAAGATTTGAAAAAACAATACCTTGAAGATGGAACCATTACCGTTTCAGAATTGGGAGGTATGGAATGTGCTAAATGTCATTATTAAGATTTTAGAAGCAGATAGAGCTTATGTCAAATAATAAGAAATATTGGAAAGGAGTAGAGGAGTTAAATGATACCCCTGCTTTCCGTGAATCGAAAAATAAAGAGTTTAGTGAGTATGTGCCGGTAGAGGACTTTGTAGGAGATGATAATCTTCTTGAAGATACTAAAACCAGTAGAAGAGACTTTCTAAAATATTTGGGTTTTGGTGTAACAGCAGCTTCTTTAGCGGCTTGTGAAACTCCGGTGAATAAAGTAATTCCTCACGTTGTTAAGGGAGATAAAACTAATCCCGGTGTAGCAAACTATTTTGCATCAGTTTATTCTGACGGCAATGACTATGCTGAGGTAGTTGTTAAAACCCGAGAAGGAAGACCTATTAAAATTGACGGTAACAAGCGCTCTCCATTAACTCATGGAGCAATTAATTCAAGAGTTAACTCTTCTGTGCTTTCTCTATATGATGGAAAGAGATTTAAAGCTCCACAAATTGGAGGAGAAGATACGGATTGGGATAGCTTTAACCAGCAATTAAAAAACGAAATTGAAGCGGCTTTAATGAATGGGAGCAAAGTTAGATTGTTAACGAACTCTACTTGCAGTCCTTCTACTTTAAAGTTGATCGGAGAATTTATCGGATTATACCCTGAAGCTGATATTAAGCATGTTTCTTACGATGCTGTTTCTTACAGCGGAATGTTAGAAGCAAACAAAGCTAGTTTTGGTTTGTCAGCATTACCTTCTTACGATTTAAGTAAAGCGAAGTCAATTGTAAGTGTTGGGGCAGATTTTATGTCTAGCTTTCCAAATTCATTGGCTTTAACTGCTCAATATGCTAAAACGCGTAAGCCGGAGAATGGATGGATGTCTAAGCATTTTCAATTTGAAAGTAGTTTGTCATTGAGCGGTTCTAATGCCGATGTTAGAACTCCGGTTAAACCTTCTGAGCAAGCTTCTATAGTTGCTGCATTGTATAATTACGTAGCCTCAAAAACAGGTGGAAATCAAATTTCTGCTCCAAAAGTTGGCTATGATGATAAAATAAAAGCAGCCGGAGACCACTTATTAGCCAATAAAGGTGCATCAGTTGTTATGGCTGGAATGAATGATCAGTCTGTTCAATTGTTAGTGAATGCAATTAACAATTTGTTGGGTAACTACGGTCAGACTTTAGACATGACCAAGCCGGTTTATCTAAAGAAAGGAGTTGATGCCGATGTACAGGAACTCGTTTCAGACATGAAGTCAGGAGCGGTTGGTGTATTGCTAATTAATGGCGTTAATCCAGCTTACAGTATGCCTTCTGAATTAGGGTTTGCTGAAGCAATGGATAAAGTTAAAACTGTTGCAACATTTGCGCTACGTCCGAATGCTACTACAGAAAAGTCAAAATACATTGGTGCACTTCACCATTACTTAGAAGCTTGGAATGATGTAAATCCTGTTAAAGGACATTACGCCATTGCACAGCCATCTATTAGACCGCTTTTTGATACAAAGCAATTTGAAGATGCACTATTATTTTTAACAGCTTCTGATAAATCATACTACGACTATATCAAAGCAAATTGGAAGGAAACAGCGGCTAAAATGCCAAACCCTCCATTGATGTTCGAAGAGTTTTGGAATGAAGTACTTCATGAAGGTTATGTTGAAGTAAAAATGCCGGCCGAAGAAGTGAGCTTTAATGCTGATGTAGCTGCTGCAGCTTCTGCATTACCAAAACCGGCTTCTTCAGAATGGGAAATTGAGTTTTACCAAAAAGTAGGAATCGGCGATGGAAATCAATCTCACAACCCTTGGTTACAAGAATTACCGGATCCTATTTCAAAAATGACTTGGGACAACTACATTGCCATGAACCCAACTGATGCTCGTGAGCAAGGATTTGCTACGGAGTATGGAGAGCAAAAAAATGCAGATACGATTAACATCAATATTAATGGTGTTAGCTTAGAAAATGTACCTGTAATTGCTCAGCCCGGACAGGCGAGAGGTACATTGAGCGTAGCCGTAGGTTACGGACAAACAATTGGAAAGAAAAACGAAATTGTTGGATTTAATGTTTATCCTTCAGTTTCAACTAAAAAATATCCTTCAAACTATACAGCAGATGTTAGCTTTGAAGCTACCGGAAATGATTATCAGGTAGCGACAACACAAACGCATCAAACTGTTATGGGTAGAACCTCTGTTGTAAGAGAAACAGATTGGAAAACCTATAAAAACGGTCATAAAGACGATTACAACCCTGCTCATGAGTTAACTACTTTAGATGGTAAAGTACATGTTAATGAGTTAGATTTATGGGCGAAACATCCTATTGAAGGAGTAGGCCATCATTGGGGAATGAGCATTGACTTAAATTCTTGTATAGGTTGTGGCTCTTGTGTAACAGCATGTGGTACTGAAAACAATGTTCCTGTTGTTGGAAAAGATGAAGTTAGACGTTCTCGTGAGATGCATTGGATTAGAATTGACCGCTATTTTAGCGCCAATGCAGAGGATGTAGAAGAGAGAAATTACAGTGAAATGGAAAGACCTGAGGACAATCCTCAAGTAGTACATCAGCCAATGATGTGTCAGCACTGTAATCATGCACCTTGTGAAACTGTTTGTCCTGTTGCAGCTACCACACATTCCAATGAAGGATTAAACCAAATGACATATAACCGTTGTATCGGTACACGTTACTGTGCAAACAACTGTCCTTATAAAGTTCGTCGTTTTAACTGGTTTAGTTACCAAAACTTAGATAAGTTTGCCGACTTAAACCCATCGCAAGATGATTTAGGAAGAATGGTATTAAACCCGGATGTAACCGTTCGTGCGCGTGGTGTAATGGAAAAATGTAGCTTATGTGTTCAAATTATTCAAGAAGGTAAATTAAACGCTAAAAAGGAAGGTAGAAAAGTTGCAGATGGAGAAATCCAAACAGCATGTGCTTCTGCTTGTCCTACCAATGCGATTACTTTTGGAGACTTGAATGACGAAGCTAGTAAAGTACTTGAAGAAGTTAATGGAAACAGAGCTTATCGTGTAATTGAAGAAATCGGTACACAAGCGAATGTTTACTATCAAGTTAAAGTAAGAAATACAGAATCAAATATTGCTTAAAATAAATTAGAATGCAGCAAGAAGCAGCGATTAGAGAACCATTAATTCTGGGAGAAAAAACCTACGGTCAGATTACTGATGATGTGATGGCTCCCGTGGTTGGTAAGGCAAACCGCTCATGGTGGATTGTATTTGGCATTTCAGCCGTTATGGCCCTTTGGGGAATAGGATGTATCTTATACTTACTCGGAACAGGGGTAGGTACCTGGGGGCTTAACAAAACCGTAGGATGGGCATGGGATATTACCAACTTCGTATGGTGGGTAGGTATTGGTCATGCCGGTACATTAATTTCAGCAGTACTGTTGCTTTTCCGTCAAAAATGGAGAATGGCGATAAACCGTTCAGCGGAAGCCATGACTATTTTCGCCGTAATGATGGCCGCAGTTTGGCCGGGTATTCACATGGGAAGAATTTGGTTGGCTTATTTTGTTTTCCCACTTCCAAACCAGTTTGGTTCTTTGTGGGTAAACTTTAACTCGCCATTGTTATGGGATGTATTTGCAATTAGTACATACTTCTCTGTTTCGTTGGTATTTTGGTACATTGGATTGATTCCAGATTTTGCTACTATTCGCGACAAAGTAACTCAAGCAGTACCTAAAAAAGTATACAGCTTATTGAGCTTTGGATGGTCGGGCAATGCAAAGGCTTGGAATCGTTTTGAAGAGATTTCTTTAGTATTAGCCGGTTTAGCCACTCCATTGGTATTCTCAGTTCACTCTATTGTAAGTATGGACTTTGCTACATCGGTAATCCCGGGATGGCATACCACAATTTTCCCTCCTTATTTTGTGTCAGGAGCGGTATTCTCCGGTTTTGCTATGGTACAAACGCTTTTAATCATCATGCGTAAGGTGATGAACATGGAAGACTACATTACCATTAAGCACATTGAGTACATGAACATCGTAATTATTGTTACAGGTTCTATTGTAGGTGTAGCCTATTTAACTGAGCTTTTTATCTCTTGGTATTCTGGGGTTGAGTATGAGTCTTATGCATTTTTAAACCGTGCAACAGGTCCTTACGCTTGGTCATACTGGATTATGATGACTTGTAATGTGATTTCACCACAGTTATTCTGGTTTAAGAAATTGAGAACAAACATTATGTTTACTTTTTTCATGTCAATTATTGTGAATATAGGTATGTGGTTTGAGCGATTTGTGATTATTGTAACATCACTTCACCGTGATTACTTACCTTCAAGTTGGACAATGTTCCACCCTACATTTGTTGACATTGGATGTTTTATTGGAACCATTGGAATATTCTTCGTACTATTCTTATTATTTGCAAGGTTCTTTCCGGTATTACCGTTAAATGAATTGAAGACAATTTTAAAATCTTCAGGAGAGCAGTACAAAAAACATAATCAAGAGCATTAATCAATTATTCTGAACTGAAAAATGGCAGATAAAGTAATATACGCAACTTACGACGACGATACAGTTCTATTAGAAGGAGCTAAAAAACTCGTTGCAAAAGGAGTTCACATTCGAGATGTGTTCTCACCCTTTCCAATTCACGGAATTGACCCGGTGATTGGTGTGAAGCAAACCCGTTTGGCAATTTGTGCATTTATTTATGGACTAATTGGTTTAAGCTTAGCACTTGTAGGTATGTATTATTTCATGATTGTAGATTGGCCTATGAATATCGGTGGAAAACCAAACGACTTTTTCTATCAAAATATACCAGCATTTATTCCAATTACATTTGAGTTTACAGTGCTTTTAGCAGCTCATGGAATGGCATTAACGTATTTTTTAAGAAACTGGACATTACCCGGAGTTGAAGCTCGTAATCCATATCCATACACTACTGATGATAAATTTGTAATGGAAATTCACCCTGCAGACAATCATGTAACAGTTGATGAATTGTCTCAGATGTTGAATGAAACGGGTTCTATATTAATTGAAGAAAGATAATAGGGAAAATTACTTCGAAAAGACATGAAACATTTAAAGAAAACTGTATTCGCTTCAATGCTTGCTTCCGTAGTTATGGTGGCATGCAGCGACCCGAATAGTCCGGGAGTGGAGTTCATGCCGGACATGTACAGATCTGCAGCAATTGAACCTTATGTGGATTATAATTATCCTGACTCTGCGACCTCAAGGTTAACTCCTGAAAATACAATTCCGAGAGGCTATAAACCTTATCCTTATGAAAATAATGATGAAGGATTAACAGCAGCGAGTGAGAATTTAAAGAATCCATTAAATCTGACTGAGA
The DNA here is from genome assembly GCA_002415785.1 of Flavobacteriales bacterium UBA5081. Lineage (GTDB taxonomy): Bacteria > Bacteroidota > Bacteroidia > Flavobacteriales_E > Vicingaceae > UBA5081. The sequence goes on along the minus strand of DIAJ01000003.1, from coordinate 12,855 downwards.
AATCAATAGCAGAAGGAAAAGTTCTTTATACTAGCTTTTGTGCTCACTGTCATGGAAAAGAAGGGAAAGGCGAAGGGAGTATTCAGAATGCAATTTATGGTGCAGTTCCTTCTTACTTGGATGAAACACCTAATAGAAGATTAGGGAAATCAATGAAAGAGTTGACTGAAGGACATATTTACCACACCATAGTTCATGGATTGAACGCAATGGGTCCACACTCTAGTTTGATTAGAGAGAATGACAGATGGAAAATTGTTGCCTATGTTCAAACTCTACAAGGTAAAGACCCTTTAAATGCTGATCAGCCTGTTTCAGAAGAAGAGGATTCAACAGAAAGTGAAAATTAGAATAACTGCTAAGTAAAAATATAGATAGAATGGATTTTATTTTCAGCAAGAGAGCCAAAATTACCTTCAGCATTTTAATGTTGATTGGTGTAATCGCTATGATTTTTGGTTTCATGAATGATCAAACCGATCATCACAACAGATTTTGGGCAAACATTTTTATTAATGGTTTCTTTTTCTTTGCCATTAGTTTAGGTGCATTGTTCTTCTTGGCCTTACAATACGCAACCGAAGCGAGCTATATGGTTGTTGTAAAACGCGTTATTGAAGGTACAAGTCAGTTTATTTACATAGGTGCAGCTATACTGATCGTATTCTTTTTAGCTGGAACTTTTCATTGGCATCACATTTACCACTGGATGGATCCTGAAGTTTACAATCCTGACTCAGATCATTATGATGCTATAATTGCAGGAAAAGCAGCCTACCTAAATCAACCTTTTTTCTGGATTAGAACCTTAGCTTATTTAGGTGTTTGGTGCTATTTCGCTTATTTGTTTAGAAAGCGTTCTTTAATGGAAGATGAGTTAGGAGGCACAAAAACTCACTTTAAAAACATTACATCAGCTGCTATATTTTTAGTTTTCTTCGCATTTACATCATCTACCGCTTCATGGGATTGGATCATGTCAATCGACACGCACTGGTTTAGTACATTATTCGGTTGGTATGTATTCTCAGGAATTTGGGTGAGCGCCATGATTTTCCTTGTATTGGTAACTATTTACTTAAAAGGAAAAGGATTTTTACCGGCTGTTAACAAAAGTCATATTCACGATTTAGGAAAGTGGATGTTTGCCATTAGCTTTCTTTGGTCTTATTTGTGGTTCTCACAATTTGAGTTGATTTGGTATTCAAACATTCCTGAAGAAGTAACTTATTACATTACCAGAATTGAGCACTTTAAATGGTTGTTCTTCGGAATATTCTTTATGAACTTTGTTTTTCCAATGGTGATTTTAATGGCAAGAGATGCAAAACGCACAATTGGATACTTAATCGTAGTGGGACTGATTATTTTCGTTGGTCATTGGTTTGACGTATACCTTATGGTAGTTCCCGGAACCCTTGGTGAGCTTCACTTTGGCTTTATGGAAATTGGAATGTTCTTAGGGTTTTTAGGACTGTTTTTGTATGTGGTATTTAATGCCTTTACAAAAGCCCCAATGATGGTGAAAAATCACCCTTATCTTGAAGAAAGTAAACATTTACATATCTAAAATAATACATCAGAATGTTGAATTTGTTGATTTTAATAGCAGTAGTACTTGGAATCATTGCCTTATCAAAGGTGGTGAAAGTGTTAGAACAAGCAAGTACAGTTAAAGGTGTTCAACCTTATGAAGTTACTGAGCGTGATAATAAAACGCAAGCTAACTTGATGCCGGTATTTCTGGTGTTGTATTTTGCCTTTATTGTTTGGCAATTAGTTGCTTGGGGTGATTTTATGCTTCCCGAAGCGGCCTCTGAGCATGGTGTTGTAGTAGATGGTTTAATGAATACTACTTGGATTATTATTATTCCTGTATTTGTTATTACTCACATCTTGCTTTTTTACTTTGCTTGGAAGTATGTATACAATAAAGACAGAAAAGCAGAGTATTTTCCACACAACAATAAATTAGAGATATTGTGGACGGCAATCCCTGCTTTAGTATTGTTAATTCTTATTCTCTATGGTTTGAGCATTTGGAATGAGACCATGAAACCACTAACTGCAGAAGATGACCCTGTAGAGATAGAAATTTATGCTCGTCAGTTTGACTGGACAGCTCGTTATCCGGGAGAAGATGGAAAGTTCGGTAAAGCTGATGTGAAGCTTATCGGAGGTGTAAACAGCCTTGGAATGGATTCAACAGATCAAAATTCTTGGGATGACAAGTTAGTAAAAGCTGAGTTCGTTATTCCGGTAAATCGTCCGGTGCAGTTTTACTTCCGCTCGCAAGATGTAATTCACAGTGCTTATATGCCTCACTTTAGAGCCCAAATGAACTGTGTTCCGGGTATGGTAACTAGATTTAATTTTGTTCCTACCAAAACTACTGAAGAGATGCGCGACATCACCGGTGATCCTGAATTTTATTACCAATTACTATGTAATAAGATATGTGGAGCCGCACACTACAACATGGGAATGGAAATAACTGTTGTTAGTGAAGAGGACTACGAAGAGTGGTTGGCTGAACAAAAAGTGTTTATGACCGTTGAGGGAAATACATCAGCCGCAAATGAAACAACAACGGAAACTGAAGAAGAGAAGAACGAACAACTGTCTTCTTTATAATTAATTGAATAGATACAAATAAATTATAGATAATGTCAGGAACAGCACATCATCACGACAACGACTTTTTGTTTAAGTACATTTTTAGTACTGATCACAAAATGATTGCAAAGCAGTTTTTCATTACCGGTTCTTTAATGGGGTTGGTTGGAATGCTTATGTCTTTAATTTTTAGATTACAATTGGGTTATCCCGGAGAAAGCTTTCCTATTTTAGAAAGTTTTATGGGTAACTGGGCGCCTGATGGAGTTTTAACAGCTGACAAATATTTGGCTCTGGTTACGCTTCACGGTACAATCATGGTGTTTTTCCTTTTAACTGCCGGTCTTTCAGGTACATTTAGCAACTTGTTAATTCCGCTTCAGTTGGGAGCTCGTGATATGGCATCAGGCTTTATGAACATGCTTTCATATTGGATTTTCTTCATTTCTTGTTGCATTATGATGGCTTCATTATTTGTTGAAGGTGGTCCCGCATCCGGAGGATGGACAATTTATCCTCCATTAAGTGCTTTGCCTGAAGCAATACCCGGATCAGGTATGGGAATGACACTTTGGTTGATTTCAATGGCATTGTTTATTGTTTCTCAGTTATTAGCAGGTATTAATTATATCGTTACTGTGTTGAATTTAAGAACTAAAGGTATGACAATGACTAGAATGCCTTTAACTATTTGGGCTTTCTTAGTTACTGCTATCCTTGGCTTAATCTCTTTCCCTGTTCTTTTAGCAGCAGCCTTGCTTTTGATAATGGACAGAAGCTTTGGAACTAGCTTTTACTTATCAGACATCTATATTGCCGGTAAAGCTTTAGAAGTTGACGGCGGTAGCCCGATTTTGTATGAGCACTTATTCTGGTTCTTGGGTCACCCTGAGGTATACATTATCTTACTTCCAGCCTTGGGGATTACTTCTGAGATTGTAGCAACAAGTTCTAGAAAACCAATCTTTGGATACAGAGCTATGATTGGATCTATTTTAGCAATTGGTTTTATCTCTTTCTTAGTATGGGGTCACCACATGTTCGTTACCGGAATGAACCCATTTTTAGGTGCTGTATTTACATTTACAACACTGTTGGTGGCTATTCCTTCAGCGGTAAAAGTGTTTAACTACCTTACAACTCTTTGGAAAGGAAACATTATATACACACCAGGAATGTTGTTTGCCATTGGCTTGGTATCCACTTTTATTACCGGAGGATTAACCGGTATTATCTTAGGAGATTCTGCTTTGGATATTAACGTACATGATACATACTTTGTAGTCGGTCACTTCCATATTGTAATGGGACTGTCCGGTACTTTTGGTATGATTGCCGGTATTTATCATTGGTTTCCGAAAATGTATGGAAGAATGATGAACAAAGGCTTGGGTTATGCACACTTCTGGTTGACGATAATTGGTGCTTATGGTGTATTCTTCCCAATGCATTTCTTAGGACTTGCTGGAGTTCCTCGTCGTTACTATGCCAATACTGAATTCCCAATGTTCGATAATATGTACGACATTAATGAATTGATTACATTATTTGCAATTCTAGCTGTTGCAGCACAAGGTTTGTTTATATTTAATGTATTCTATAGTATGTATAAAGGGCCTAAAGCGCCACAAAACCCTTGGAGATCAAATACATTGGAATGGACTACTCCTGTAGAACATATTCATGGTAACTGGCCAGGAGAAATTCCTGAAGTACACCGTTGGCCTTATGACTATAGCAAGCCTGGTGCAGATGATGATTTCATCCCACAAACAGTTCCATTAGCCGAAGGTGAAAAAGACGAAGGTCATTAGTAGAGTTAACATACAAGCATATATTAAAAAGTCCTTAACTTCGTTAGGGACTTTTTTTATGAGAGAAATTTGGCATAAGGTTGGTTTGCTAGTAGTTGCTGTCTTTTGTACGATTGGAATTCACGCGCAACATTTTGAAGAAGAGCTTAGGTTGGCTTTAAAAGAAGATCCTAAGTTTGAATTTAAATTGGATTCCAGAAATGCATTTATCAGCAATACAGGAGTTCGTGTTTTTGGTTTTAAACTAGGGTTAAATTTTGATGAGAAACTAAGTTTTGGCTTGGGCTATAATCAACTTTGGTCTAGACCTAAGAATCAGCTTTATTTAGAAGGAGTAAACTACAATGCCGAAGTTAACTTCTATTACTTTTCTCCCTATGTTGAATACACCTTTTACCGAGATGAAAAGTGGGAGTTTAGCATTCCCGTTCAGTTTGGTTTGGGAGAATCTTGGTATGAGTTTGAACGAAATGGCAATAAACTTTCTAGATCACGTAATTTTGTAATGAGCTATGAACCGGCAATTACTGTTCAGTATACTTTTTTGAAGTATTTAGGCTTGGGTGCAGGAGTGGGATATCGTTTAATGATTGTGCCTAATCATAGTATTGAGGAGCAATTTACTTCACCGGTTTATATTTTTAAGTTTAAAATCTTTTTTCAAGAGATTTATCAAGATTTAGTACGTGAATAATTCAGTAGCTTTGAAGCTGTATTACTTATGAACGACAATTTAGATCCACATATAGAAAACCAAAGTCCCGAAGAGAGGGAGGTAGAACGAGTTCTGCGACCGCTAAACTTTAGCGATTTTACCGGACAGGATAAAGTGGTAGAAAATCTTAAGATTTTTGTTGAAGCAACTAATCTAAGAGGTGAAGCTTTAGATCATGTCCTTTTACACGGACCTCCGGGTTTAGGGAAAACAACCTTGGCAAATATTATCGCCAATGAATTAAATGTGGGTTTTCGTGTTACTTCAGGACCGGTTTTAGAAAAACCTGCTGACTTGGCAGGCTTACTGACTAACTTAGATGAAGGAGATGTACTTTTTATTGACGAAATCCATCGTTTGAGCCCTGTAATTGAGGAGTACTTATATTCGGCAATGGAAGACTATAAAATCGACATTATGATCGATTCTGGACCTAATGCACGAAGTGTTCAGATTAAGTTAAATCCTTTTACTTTAATCGGTGCTACAACAAGAGCAGGTTTACTAACAGCTCCTTTGCGTGCTCGCTTTGGAATTAACTCTCGCTTGGAGTATTACGACAAAGACTTACTCGCAATGATCGTTAAGCGCTCATCTGAAATTTTGGGTATAGAAATTCAAAATGATGCTGCCTCAGAAATAGCCGGAAGGAGTAGAGGTACACCAAGAATTGTAAATGCGCTTTTGCGAAGAGTTAGAGATTTTGCCCAAATAAAAGGAAATGGCTCCATTGACTTAAAAATAGCGCATTTGGCACTTTCTGCATTAAATGTGGATCAGCATGGATTGGATGAAATGGACAACCGTTTATTGACGACCATTATAGATAAATTTAAAGGTGGTCCGGTAGGTTTAACAACAATTGCTACGGCCGTTGGAGAGCAAGCAGGTACTATTGAAGAAGTTTATGAGCCTTTTTTGATTAAAGAAGGGTTTTTACGAAGAACACCGAGAGGAAGAGAAGCAACTGACGCAGCTTACAAGCACCTTGGCAGAAAGAATCACCGCGACGATGGAACACTCTTTGGTTAATGAAACAATCAGCTGAAAAAAATACAGCAATAATTCGTGAGGAGGCGCTAAAACTAGGATTTAGCTTTGTGGGCTTTTCCAAAGCAGATTTTTTAGAGGAAGATGCGAGGCGATTAGAAAAATGGCTGTCGGAGGAAAAAAATGCCAAGATGGGCTATATGGAAAACTATTTTGACAAGCGAACAGACCCAAGGAAATTAGTGGATGGAGCCCAATCTGTTGTTTCATTAATGTATAATTACCACACAACAAATCAGCAGATAGACGCTGAAGCACCTAAAATTTCAAAATATGCTTATGGAGTCGACTATCATTTTGTGGTAAAGGATAAATTAAAACAGCTTTTTGAGCGGATTCAAGAAGAGATAGGAGAAGTAGGCGGTAGGTACTTTGTCGACTCAGCTCCTGTTTTAGATCGCGCTTGGGCTAGAAAAAGCGGTTTGGGGTGGATTGGAAAAAACAGCATGCTCATCAATAAGCAAAAAGGCTCTCAGTTCTTTTTAGCTGAGTTGATAATTGATTTACCTTTGGTTTACGATGGTCCGATTAAAGATTACTGCGGTAGTTGTACTAAATGCATTGATGCCTGCCCGACCGATGCTATTGTGGAGAATAGGCAAGTAGATGCATCTAAATGTATTTCTTATTTAACAATCGAGCTAAAAGATGAAGAGCTGCCATCAGAGTTTGCCAATAAAATGAACGATTGGGCATTTGGTTGTGATATTTGTCAAGATGTTTGTCCTTGGAATCGATTTGGAGAGCAACACGCTGAACCTTTATTTGAGCCTAAAAAAGAGTTAATGGAGATGGGCAAAGCTGATTGGTATGAATTAGAAAAAACAAAATTCAATCAACTTTTTAAAAAGTCGGCAGTAAAACGGACAAAATATAGTGGTTTAATGAGAAACCTACGTTTCTTTAAGAAAGCGTAGATTCAAAAACCTCTATGATAATGTCTCTGTGAAGATGTCCAAAAGTTGTCAAACACCATGCTTTTAACATGAGTGATTCTTTTGGCTTAAGCCATCTTCTAAACTTGAGCAATTCCTTCCTAAACAATCGTCTGTCAAAGCTTACACGGCTAAGAACCTTCTTACTCATTTCGTACATAATTCCCTGTATTTTGGATGCTCAATTTACGGACAAATAAGCATTCAAACCAAATTTTTAGAGGTGATTTTTCGACTAAAGAGTGTTAAAAAAATTATTCGTTTTCTCCCCAGCTATAGGATTGTTTTTCAAGCCCAATTAAATCAATTACTCTGTTGATTACGGTCATTACGGCTTCTTCAATTGTTTGAGGCTTACTGTAGAAGGAAGGTACAGCCGGACAAATAATTCCACCTGCTAAAGTGAGCTGCCGCATATTTTCAATGTGAATTAAGTTTAGCGGACTTTCCCGACAAACTAAAATGAGTTTTCTTCTTTCCTTTAAAATTACATCGGCTGCTCTAGTGAGTAAATCATTAGAAGTTCCATGCGCTATTCTGCTCAAGGTTCCCATTGAACATGGGGCAACAATCATGGTATTGTACTTCGCAGAACCGGAAGCAAAAGGAGCTTCAAAATCATTTTTGCTGTAAAAGGTAAAAGGATAGTTTTGATAATCTTTGTTGCCCAATTCCGTTTCCCAAACGTATTTGGCATTATCCGACATAACAATACCAACGGCTTCTATTTGCGTGGAAAGTTTGTTTAGCTCATCGAGTAAGAGCTTAGCGTAAATTGCGCCTGATGCGCCACTAATGCCAATAACGATCTTGTGTTTTTTATTCTGCATTAATTGCCTCCAATAAATTCGTATCGCAAACTAAAACTCATGTAGTTATTGTATGTCCCTCTATTAAACCAAAAAACGGCATTGCTATCGTGCCTTCTTGTAGGAATAATTGAGTTGCTATAGCGCCAATTCATAATAATATTTTCGGTAACGTTAAAGTTAATTCCAATTAGACCACCAAAGTCATATTCGTTGAACTTGTTAAACTCAGCGGGAATTTCAGTAGGTCCATTTTCATCTTCAATGTAGTTATTTACTAGCTGACCGTAATACACTCCTCCTTCAAAAGTAAATTTGTTGTGACGAACCCTTGCCATCACAGGAATGTCGATATAATCCAATCGCAATAAGAAAAACTCAGTGTCTCCCTCAGCCGTGTTAGGGTTTTTTCGACTTCCCTTTTGACTGTAGTTAATTTCGAATTGTAAATTAATTTTACTGCTAATATCAATGTCTGAATACAAACCCACTAAAATGCCCGCCTTGTTAAATCCACTATAGCTGTCCCCTGTTACTTGTGAAGCATTTATTCCGGCTAAAATACCGGCATTAAAACTTTGCCCATAACTGCTAGTAATGGTAAATGAAAAGAAAACAAAAGCAAAAAAGTAAAGCTGTTTCATTACAATAATAACGTCGTAAAAGCCTAAAAAGTTCGCTTAGGGTTTGTAAATATAGGCGGCATTTGCCTGCATTACTTCGTAGCCGTCATTTTTATAAATAAAAGCAATTGACTCCATGTCATTGGCTTTCCAATCTGCATCTACTCTTGTGATGTATTGAATAGAAATAGTTTCACCTTGAATTGCCTGCCCAATAGACTTACCCCATGTGCCGTTAACTACTTTTCGTAAAACGTGTCGGTGATCGTAGTTAGGAACTGCAACACCATTATCAAGTTGCCAATCGATAATGTGATCTTCTGCTAAATAAACTTGAAGATTATATTCTTCTGTTGTGTTTGTTAACCATTCTAGGTCTATTTGAACCCTAACCGCATTTTGGTTAGGACTGTAATGATTGTTTATTGTTAAACTAGCGATTGGAGACTCAGATTTTAGCGAGTTGATTTGACCCTCCCATGCTGCAGGTCCTGAAACTGAGCCATTGTCAAATCTGCTTACAGTTCCTCTAGGGAATGCTTTTCCCGGATTAAATTGATTTAGGTAATCTTCACTATGTCCTCCATCTACCCTGAAATCCGTTGTGTACTTACCACTTGAAGGATCTTGTGGTTCAGCAAAAGTTCCTGCGTGAATAGCAACAGGAATGAGGACTTCTTTAAAAATAGTATCCAGTCTAATTATTTCTCTTGTACCATCAGGGCAGAACGTACATTTCTGACCTGTAAATTCTTCCAGAAGAATAAAACGTTGATTACTATTATTGGGACTTGTTAAACTTTCCCAGTTATTATTATCAATAAAAGTGATAAGTTGAGTAGTGTTTCCAATTTCAAATTCCGTATCAATAATGTATTCTGTTCCTTGGTAAGGTATTGATTGACCAACATTAACCGGGTATGGGTCGTCCACTTTTTCGCAACCTAAAAAGAACAATTGCAAAGCTAATAACACGCTAATTGAAAGTAAGTTTTTAGTTCTCATTATTCATTAAATTTTAAAAACTACTTGTTACTGATAAATACAATCCACTTGAGGCAGGTACAACTCTACAAACACCACCTACACAAAAAATACCTGTCTTTGTCTGCCATAACTTAATGTAATTCTGCTGCCTTTATTGTTGTATCCCATGGATAAATTATAATAGTGTTTGTTTTTCCTTTTCGGAGTTTCCGTAATTGTATTGATCTTGAATTGCAATAAACCAATGTGGTGCATAAGTATATTCTACAAGTAAAGTTGCCCAATCACCTTGATCTTGCTCAGTTGAAAGGTGTTGAAACTCTCCTCTTAAGGCATTTCTCATATCTAAACGATACGTAATATCTGCAATAGCAATGTCAGCATAAACCGTTGGAGCACCTGGTTTCCCTTCGATGATATCTTGGTTGTAAACTAAATTTGCATAGGTGAATATTCCCTTTACTTTTGAAGAAAAGCGTTTGGTTAATTGAACATTAAAATCCTTAAAATAAACTTCTCCCACACTAAAGTAACTTGACTTATAACCTTGACGGAAAGTAAATTCATCATTTAAGTGGGTAGTGTCTATATTGTTGGCTGTAGAATAATTGACCTGAATGTCCATCCCTCGATCACCTCCTAAAATTGTTCCTTTATCAAATTTGTAAATTAAATCTGCTTGAAATGCAACTTCCCCATTTAGCTGAGTAGCATAAGGGTAAAGTGTTGCCAACAAATTATAAGTATGTTGCTTGGTAAGTGCAGGCATGTAATTGATTAGTAAGTTCTGTTCACCTTCTGTTCTATCAGAACGAAAACTCATATTGTCGTTTCGTTTAGCGGAAACAAGTATTCCCAAGCCTTTTTGAGAATACGTACCTTGTAGTAATAATGCTTCTCCAGGTTTGTATATAAATTCATTATCGGCAGAAGGGTCGTTCACTTTATAGGCGTATTCTGCATAAAAATTAAATCGACCTCTTGTAATGCTTGCCCTACCTCCGAATGTAGCAACATTTTCCGGTAACACAAACTGAGAGTTTCGGTCGGCTTGATATTTACTAACAGCACTACCCCCTAATAAAATCCGAGTTTTGCTACCCTCAAAAAAATCTGAAAAAGTTTCGTTTAAGTTGATATCGGCATCAAAGCCCCTTACAATTCCTTCTCCATAATCAAAGAATATTCGTTGCCTGCCTGTAAGTGCCGTTAGCCGAATGCCATCATAAACCTTATACTTTAAACGAACTCCATCTAAGGCATTGTCGTATCCTAAACCTCTTTCTTCATAGGTTCTTAACACTAGACCTGTTCCAAATTGCTCATAAAAGTTTCCCACTGTTATGGATAGATCGTCTTTTTGATAAGAAGCAAAGCGATACATAATTCCATTTCCTTGATATCCTTCAGGGTAACCAAGCAAGGGTGGAAGGTAGCTTTCATATCGCATTCCGGCAGAAAAACCTCCATTGCTATAAATTAAATTAAGAAAACTGTTGGAGCGAATTCTTTCCGGGACTTCCTCTGCTCCTATAATGGTGTCTTCTCTGTAAAACTGACTTTCAAACTGAAAGTTTCCTTTTATTTGCCCACGGCTCATCATTTCTTCGAACTGCTGTGCATTCGCATTTATAGAGGTGATAAATAGAATAAACAGCAATGTCCAAAAGTGACACTTTTTACTCATAAGGCGGTGAATTAGAAATTTAGTTTAATCAATTTTCTCTCCTTCAGAGAGTTTTTTTACAAGTTCAAAAAGTTCGTACTCATCGCCTTCTACATAAGAATTGTGTTGCCAAACTATGTTTCCTTCTCCGTCAACTAAAAAAGTGTGTGGGACATTATTTACTCCCATGGCTCTTTTAAAATCGCCATTCGGATCAATATAAACATCATACTCCCAGCCTTTCCCATTAACATAAGGAGCTACTTTTGCCATATTACGAGCATCATCAATTGACATTGCCACCAGTTTTACACCGGTTTCTTCTTGCCACATTTCGTACATTTCTGCAATATTATTTAACTCTCTTTTGCATGGGCTACACCAAGTTGCCCAAAAATTAATAATAATGGGCTTGCCGTCATTCTTAATGTCAGCCGTATTAAATGATGTGCCATCTAACTTATTTACATCGGCAGATGGAATTTTATCTGCTTGTTGAGCAATTGAAGTGGCTGTAATAAAGCAGAGTATTGCTGTGAAAAATAAGCTTTTCATACGTTTAAAAAGGTTTAATAAATTTTAAGAGCGATAAAGTTACCAATAAAGCAGACTATAATTAAACTTAACACCTTTATATTTCTTTTTAATTAAAAGATATTCCCTAACTTTGTTTGTTAAAATTCAATACTGTATATAGAGCAGTAAAAATTCTTATATATGAAGAAAGCTATACTATTTTTATTTACTATCGGTTTTTCTACTTTTTTAATAGCTCAGGTGTCATTATATAATGATAACGCCGAAATTATAGAGGGTGATACAATTACTTTTACTCATGCGGTTGATACCGTTAACCCATTTCCATTTTTTGAGCACAAAAACTTTGTGAATGTGGTTAATGAAACTAGTGGTAATATAACTGTTAAAGTTAGAAGAGAAGAAGTGTCAATAATTCAAGGAACTGAAGATTATTTTTGTTGGAATGTTTGTTACAATGCCGTTCCAGCTGGAAGTAGGCCAACTTGGGATTCACCCGATGTAGTAGATTTTGCACCTGGGGATACCGCTACAGGAGATAATGATTTATCAGTTTATATTGTTGCTAATAACAAAAGGAGTGAAGCTTTGTATAAATATACTTTTGTTGATACCAATGACTTATTTGGAGCAAATAATCGTTCAATTTATATTAAATACATTCTAACCTACACTACTTCTATCGATGAAAAGAAAACGCAGCAACTTTCTTTTAATTTGTATCCTAACCCAACAAACAACTTTGTTAATTTGGAGTTTGATAAATCTTTAAATCAAAACTTAAGTATTGAAGTAAAAGATATTTTAGGAAAGCAAATAGAAACCATTGCGGTTCCTTCTTCAGCTCAAAAAATGCAGTTGGATTTGTCTTCTTATTCAAAAGGAATTTACTTCGTAAGTGTGTTGGATAATCAACAAATTTTAAAAACCAAGAAACTGATTGTTAAATAAGAATTTAACTAATTAAATAAAAAAAAGGAGTCAAAAGGCTCCTTTTTTTTTATGCCAACTTTTTTAATTCCCCTAGTAAATTGGGCATAGCTACACCTGCTTTATCCTGTATGAGCTTCCACTTTTTTGGGATCAAGATCAAAAGTTGTGTG
>DIAJ01000042.1:36754-49237 GCA_002415785.1 Flavobacteriales bacterium UBA5081 | reverse complement strand
TTAGATAGAGGAGAGTCTATTGAGGTTCCTTTAGGTTCATTTGATATGTCAACTATTGGTACTTATTACTTTGATGCTATTGTAGATATTACTGCAGATGGAGTTCAATCAAATGATGCTTATAGTGATTCAATCACAACTCAAGCATACGATGGAGGTATGGTTAGTGATAATGACTCAATTTGTGCAGGTGATACTATTGAGTTAACAGTAAGTGGATCCTATGGCGGTGTTCAATGGCAAGAGTTTGACGGTACTAACTTCGTTGATATAAACGGAGCTACCGAGGCTTCTATTGAAGTTGACCCAACGAATACAACAGAGTATAGAGTACAAGTGTGTGGAGCTGCTGTTTCTGATACAGTTGAAGTTTATGTAACAAATGTTCCAACGCCTGTAGTTAGTGGAGATACAGCTGTTGTGCCATGTGGTGCTGAAGGTACAGCTATAGTAGACTTAACCTCATCACAACAAGGCTCATACTTTGTTTGGTACGATTCTTCTCAGGCAGGTAATGAAATCACAACTGGAGGAAAGTACTATGTTAGTAATAATGGAGATACATTAAGATATACTGATAGTGCAACTACAGTTAATACCTCAGCTTATGATACAGTTTGGGTAGAGGAAGTGGTTGGAACTGGTAGTAGTGAATCTTTATTGATTACAGAGTTTGATCCAGGATCGCCTGATATGTTAGAGATACAAAATGTTTCAAACTCTAGTGTTGATGTTACAGGATGGACAGTTGCGATTAGTGATGACTATAATGACATTAATGAAGTAAACACCATTGTTCAAACTCTTAATGGTACATGGTCTCCAGGGCAAATTGAATACTGGGATGATCAAGCAGGTCCTAATGATTGGGGAAATAATATTTTCTGGAGTCAGAGTAATAATGCCGGTTGGATATTATTAATTGATGATGTTGGGAATATTGTAGACTTTGTAGCCTGGGAATGGACTGCCGCCGATATTCAATCTATGAGTGTAACTGTTAATAGCTTTACAATTACACCAGGTACATCCGGAGCTTGGATAGGTGATGGAGTTGATGTAAATCCTCATGTTACAGGAAGTGGATTTAGTCGTATTGGTAGTTCTGATAATGATGATTTAAACGACTTTGTTCTTCAAACATTATCAACAGGTACAAATAATCCAAATTTACAATTGCCATTCAGGTCATCTTGCTCTAGTAACAGAGCAATGGTTGTTGTGGGAGTTGACTGTTTAGTTGGACTTGAGGGTGACAACTCTGCTGTTGCAGGTAATATCGAAGTTTATCCAAATCCATCAAATGGATTGTTCACGCTCAACATTACAACTGAGCAGGAGGAGAACTTTGTTCTTTCTGTAAGAGATGTTCAAGGGAAATTGATTTACGAAGAGAATTTAACTGTAAATGGTGCTCATCGTGATGATCTTGACCTTGTGGGTCTTGCAAAAGGAGTATACTACTTGCAAATTCAGAATGATCAAGCTACCAAGGTAGAAAAACTGATTATTCAGTAATCACATAATTAAACCAACTAAAAACCCCGGGCAGAAATGCTCGGGGTTTTTTTATGTAATAGAATCTAATACTTGACTTAATTGAGCAGCTACAAATACTCCGCTGTTACTGATTTTTTGCATTTCATTAAGTCTGCTACAGCTCCTTGAAAAATGAGCTCTCCTCCTTCATCTCCTCCCTTAGGACCTAAGTCAATCACCCAATCTGCATTTTTAATTACCTCGGTGTTGTGCTCAATCACCACTATGGAATGTCCTTTGGCAATTAAAGCTTCAAAAGAGGTGAGTAATTTGCTAATGTCGTGAAAGTGCAAGCCGGTTGTGGGTTCATCGAAAATAAATAATGTGTGCTTATTGTTGCCGCCCTTGCCAAGATAAGAGGCGAGTTTGATACGTTGAGCTTCTCCGCCGCTCAAGGTGCCTGAGGCTTGACCTAAAGCTACATAACTAAGTCCAACCGCCAATAGTGGGGCTAATTTTTCTGCCACTTTTATAGATTTCTTATCTTCTTCAAACGAACTGAAGAAATCTACTGCTTCATTTACTTTCATGTCTAAAACATCTGCAATGTTTTTGCCGTGAAATTTCACTTCTAGTATTTCGTCTTTAAATCGTTTACCATCACATTCCTCACAAGTTAAGTGAATGTCTGCCATAAACTGCATTTCTTCGGTTATTTCACCTTCACCCTGACAGACCTCGCATCTTCCACCGGCTACATTGAATGAAAAGTGAGCAGCCTTATATCCCCTTGACTTTGATAAACCCAAGTCAGCAAAGAGGTTTCTGATTTCATCATAAGCCTTAATATAGGTCACCGGATTTGAGCGAGAAGACTTGCCAATCGGATTTTGATCGATAAACTGCACATCTTTAAGTTGCTTTAAGTCGCCTTCCAGGCTACTGAAACGACCGCTTTTTTCACCATATCCACCTAGCTTCTTTTGCACTGCAGGGTATAAAATTGACTTTATTAAGGAGCTTTTACCGGAACCGCTCACTCCTGAAACTACCGTTAAGCCGTAAAAAGGAATAGAAATATCTATATTTTTTAAATTGTTTTCCTTAGCACCTTTAATGTGAATGAAATCTTTAAAAGTGGGTTTTGATGACCGTTTGGATTCAAATGAAAGTTCATTTCTAAGGTACTTTGCCGTTAATGTATCAGCTTTGAGTAAGTTTTTTAAATTGCCATTAAAAACAACTTCACCTCCAAAAATCCCGGCTTCCGGACCAAGGTCAATAACAACATCTGCTGCTCTAATGATTTCTTCATCATGTTCCACTACAATTACAGTATTCCCGAGCTCTTTCAAGGACTTTAAAATGCCAATTAAACGTTCGGTGTCTTTAGGGTGCAATCCAATACTGGGTTCATCTAAAATATACATGGAACCAACCAAACTGCTGCCCAAAGAAGTGGCCAAGTTGATGCGCTGAGATTCTCCGCCGGATAAAGTAGAGGCTGATCGGTTTAAGGTTAAGTAGCCTACACCAACATCTAGTAAATATTGAATTCTATTGTTTATTTCAGTTAAAAGTCGCTGAGCTACTTTTGATTGATATTCATTGAGCCGGATATTTTCAAAGAAAGTTTTTAGTTCTTTTATGGGCATTAAAACTAATTCGCTAATCGATTTGCTGCCTACTTTTACATAATTGGCTTCTTTTCGCAATCTAGTGCCTTTACAATCCGGGCACTTTGTTCTACCACGATAGCGAGCCAGCATTACTCGGTAGTGAATTTTATAGGTCTTGCTACTCAAGTAATCAAAAAATGTATTTAAACCTTTAAAATACTTGTTTCCTGACCACAATAGTTCATATTCATCCTTTGTAAGATCATCAATGGCTCGATGGATGGGAAAGTTAAACTTGTCTGCATGTCGAATTAAATCGTCTCTCCATTTGCTCATTTTTTCTCCCTTCCAAGGAGCAATAGCATCCTGATAAACAGAAAGACTTTTATTTGGAATAACAACATCTTCATCAATTCCAATTACCCTACCAAAACCTTCGCAACTAGGGCATGCACCTAGTGGATTATTAAAACTGAATAAGTGTGTGGTAGGTTCGATAAAACTTTTTCCATTTTCTTCAAAAGCAGATGAAAAGATTTTTTCAGTAATATCCTTACTCTTTTTGTGTTGAGTGATTACTTTGCACTCTTGTTTCCCTTCGTATAAAGCTGTTTCTACAGAATCGGTAATTCGACTGACTTCTTCTTTTAAGTCTGTAGAGCTTATAAAACGATCGATAATTAAGTCAATGCTTTTAAACTTTTCTTGATCAGTGATTAAATCTTCAAGCCATACGGACTGTCCATTTTTTAATGCACGACTAAAACCCTGCTGCATTAGAAGCTCCAACTGTTTTTCTTTACCCACTTTCGCATCGTATTGAACGCTTGCTATTAAAAAAACTTTGCTTCCTTCCTCTTGTGTGAGAATATGATTAACTACATCTTCAACACTGTCACGCTGAATTTTTTCACCACTTTCAGGAGAGTAGGTTTCTCCGATTCTGGCATAAAGTAATTTCAGGTAGTCGTAAATTTCAGTGGTTGTGCCTACCGTTGAGCGAGAGTTGCTGCTGTTCACTTTTTGCTCTATGGCTATGGCAGGAGCTACTCCTTTTATATAATCAACGTCAGGTTTTTCTACTTTTCCAAGAAACTGTCTGGCATAAGCAGAAAGGCTCTCAACGTATCGGCGCTGCCCTTCCGCATAGAGTGTACTAAATGCCAAAGAAGATTTTCCTGAGCCGGAAAGTCCTGTAATCACAACAAATTTATTTCGTGGTATAGCAACATCCACATTTTTTAAATTGTGAACACGAGCACCTTTTATGATGATATTCTTTCGTGGATCGAGCTGATCAAAGGGAGTTTTTGGCATTTAATTGATTTTTTTTAAGGAAACACAAATTTAATTGAGATTATGGGTATTTTAGCCGAAATAAAATTCTGTTGCAATAAAAGCAACCATTTTGCGTTTTTTAACGTATTACTGTCAACAAAACTTAAAAATTAGACTGCCTATAGCGTAAACATTTACTTTTTTAACTGCTTTTTTAGATTTAACAAAGCGAAAACTGTTTATGTTTATGGAGTCTCAATTTCTTTCAGATCAAGAACTCATTCAGCAATATTTAGACGGCAAAGAGTCTGCTTTTGAGCGACTATTGAACCGCTACAAAGACCGTGTTTACTCGTATATTTTATTTACGATTAAAGACGATGTTTTGGCGAATGATATTTTTCAAGAAACTTTTATGAAAGTGATCCGCACTTTGAAAAGAGGGAAATACAACGATCAGGGGAAATTTTTGCCGTGGGTAAATCGAATTGCTCATAATTTAATCATCGATCATTTTCGAAGAAACAAGAAAATGCCGACGACTAATGGAGGTGAAGGTTTTGATATTTTTGATATTATTTCCGACAATCGAAAAAATGTAGAAGAGCAACATATAAAAGATCAAGTTTTGGCTGATGTAAGAAAACTCGTACACGAATTGCCGGACGATCAAAAAGAAGTGTTGATGATGCGCATGTATTTCGACATGAGCTTTAAAGAAATTGCCGATCGCACTAATGTGAGTATTAATACCGCTTTGGGAAGAATGCGTTATGCCTTAATTAACCTTAGAAAAATGGTTGATCGAGAAAAATATACTTTTTCAAACTAATCTTGCAATAAATTCACAAAGCCTGCGTTTTGAAATTAAACAAAACAAAAATGGCGTATGAACAATTTTACTTTTTCAGATTTCGAGAAACTTTCAAAAGAGGAGGAGCGATTACAGCGGCTTCTTAAAAAACAAAAGGAGGGAGAAATGCAAAGTCCCACTGCAAGTGCAATTTCAACTATTTTGAACTACTCAAAAGCTTTGAGTATCAAAAAATCAAAAGAGGTAGATTACATTGAGCAAATTCTTAATTGAGAAGTTTTGCTAAAACATGAAAGGTGAAGTATGAAACATTGAACTGTCTCGCTGTTGCGAGATTTGGTTCATTCTTCGCTAGCATTTGCCGAGAACGATATTCCATAAAGTAAATCCCAAATCGAAGACTTTTATCCTGAACGAAATATTAATAAATAAACGGTCACCCTGAATTCGCCGTCTCGAGCGAAGTCGAGGGGTATTTCAGGATCTGAAGCAATCTTAGAGGTTAATTCTATAGAACAATCTTTCAAGACATAGATAGATGCTGAAACGAGTCCAGCATGACACGTTGCTGTTAGGTACTTTCGTGTGGTACAACTGGTCTACCTTAGGGCATATCATTGAAGCATAACGACTCGGTGTGAAGTATTTAATTGTCAATTACTCATCATCTTGACTCTTTCAGCGCAGCGATCTTGATTCTTGACTCTTTCTTTTCTAAAAAACTTTAAACTTTCTCCTTCACCCTTAAGCTTTCATCCCTCGCTCAATATACACTTTTTGACCTTAGAGTTTTCTTGGTGAACTTAGCGGTTAAAAAGTAATTTGTCGAAAACATAGTATATAGCAACGAATTAAATCTGCGAAAATCAGCTTAATCAGTGTTATCCCTGCTTGCAGTAGGCAGGAGCGCTCTATATCTTTACCCACTTTTGTCACCATTTTTGTCAAAAATGTCGCCAAAAGTTACATCAGTTCTGTTCATTCTATCCGGGCACTTACGTACCCGGCTATTAGATGTCGCCCTTTCAGGGCTTTTGAAAGTTTGAAAGGTGGAAACATTGAAAGCGTTTCGCTAGGGCGAGAATCGGTTCATTCTCCGCAGTCTATTGACACAAAACCTCTAACTTCTTGTTTCTTGCAGCGCAGCGATCTTGATTCTAAAGGAAACTTTAGCCACTTTTAACTTTCTCCTTCACCCTTAAGCTTTCATCCCTCGCTCAATATACACTTTGCGACCTTAGAGCTTTCTTGGTGAACTTAGCGGTTAAAAGCAATTTGTCGAAAACATAGTATATAGCAACGAATTAAATCTGCGAAAATCAGCTTAATCAGTGTTATCCCTGCTTGCAGTAGACAGGAGCGTTCTATATCTTTACTCACTTTTGTCACCATTTTTATAAAAAATGTCGCCAAAAGTTACATCAGTTCTGTTCATTCTATCCGAGCACTTAAGTACCCGGCTAATAGATGTCGCCCTTTCAGGGCTTTTGAAAGTTTGAAAGGTGGAAACATTGAAAGCGTTTCGCTTGGGCGAGAATCGGTTCATTCTCCGCAGTCTATTGACGCAAAACCTCTAACTTCTTGTTTCTTGCAGCGAAGCGATCTTGCATCTAAAGGAAACTATAGCCACTTTTAACTTTCTCCTTCACCCTTAAACTTTCATCCTTCATCCAACTAACTCTCTCATCTAAAAGCGCAGCGCTCTTTATTCTTGTCTCTTCTAAAACTTAGTCATTAGCTCTTTAAAACAAGGTTTTCCTTCCAACTTTAGAGCAAATCGGGCAAGCGTTAGCGTCATGTGGTCTTGCCTTGCAGTATTCTCTACCAAAGAAAATTATTTGTAAATGAAGTTTGTTCCACAATTCTTTTGGAAATAGCCATTTGCAGTCTTTTTCCGTTTGCTCTACATTTTTTCCATTCGTTAATCCCCATCTGTATGCCAATCGGTGAATGTGCGTGTCAACCGGAAAAGCGGGATGGTTAAATGCTTGCGACATGACTACCGAAGCTGTTTTGTGTCCAACTCCCGGCAAAGCTTCTAAGTCTTTAAAATTATCAGGAACAATACCATTGTGTTTGTTAACTAAAATTTGCGATAATTCGTGAATGGCTTTAGACTTTCTGGGAGATAAGCCACAAGGTTTAATAATACTTTTTATTTCCTCAACTTCCTTTTCTTGCATCTCATAAGGGTTGTCAGCCAAAGCAAACAAGTCGGGCGTAACTTTGTTAACCCTTTCGTCGGTGCATTGTGCGGAAAGCAAAACAGCCACTAATAAGGTGTAAGGGTCTTTGTGATTCAGAGGGATAGGAACTGTGGGATAAAGCTCTTCTAATTTGTTGATAATAAATTCTACCTTTTCCGATTTCTTCATAGTGCAGGCAAAAATAAAGGAATAATATTGCAAAACTTTAGAGAAATATTGCAATAGATAAGATAATTACTTACTTTGTAAAAATTCAAAATGACAAAAAAATCGTCAAAATTATGAGTGAATTAAAAATTGGAGATAAAGCGCCTGATATTCAGAGTAAAGATCAGAACGGGAACGACTTTTCATTAAGCGATTTAAAAGGTAAAAAGGTGGTGTTGTACTTTTATCCGAAAGATAATACTCCTGGCTGCACAAAGGAGGCTTGTAACTTAAGAGATAATTACAAGGAGCTACAAAAACAAGGCTACGAAGTAATTGGAGTGAGTGCCGACAGTCAGAAGAAACATCAAAACTTTATTGAAAAGTACGACTTGCCATTTACGCTTTTAGCTGATGAGAATAAAGAAGTTATTCAAGCTTATGGAGCTTGGGGGCTAAAAAAGTTTATGGGAAAAGAATACGAAGGAATTATTCGGAAAACGTTTGTAATTGACGAGGAAGGAAAAATAGAAGATATTATTGAGAAAGTAAAAACAAAAGATCACGCAGCACAAATTTTAAAAGACTAATACAACTAAATACAAATACAAAATGGCAGAAGAAAAAAAAGAGGTAAACAAGGAGAAGCAAAAGGCGCTTCAACTTACCATGGATAAATTGGAAAAAACTTATGGAAAAGGCTCAATTATGCGCTTGGGAGATCAAGCAATTGAAAATGTTGAAGCAATTCCATCCGGCTCAGTAGCGCTAGATTTAGCATTAGGTGTTGGAGGTTTTCCCAGAGGCAGAGTAATTGAAATATACGGGCCTGAATCTTCAGGTAAAACAACTTTAGCTATTCACGCAATTGCAGAAGTGCAAAAGCAAGGAGGTATAGCCGCATTTATTGATGCCGAGCATGCCTTCGACCAGTTTTATGCTAAAAACTTGGGTGTAGATACTGAAAACCTCTTGATTTCACAGCCGGATCACGGAGAGCAAGCATTGGAGATTACTGAAAACTTAATCCGCTCGGGAGCCATTGATTTAATTATTATCGACTCGGTAGCAGCACTTACTCCAAAGGCAGAAATTGAAGGAGAAATGGGAGATTCTAAAATGGGATTACAGGCTCGTTTGATGTCTCAAGCCTTAAGAAAGTTAACTTCTACTATTAGCCGAACAGGAGCAACTTGTATTTTTATCAACCAATTGCGTGAAAAGATTGGTGTGATGTTTGGTAATCCGGAGACAACAACCGGTGGTAATGCATTGAAGTTTTACTCATCTGTACGTTTAGATATTCGAAGAAGCTCACAAATTAAACAAGGGGAAGAAGTAATTGGAAACCGTGTTAAAGTAAAAGTGGTGAAAAATAAAGTGGCTCCTCCTTTCCGTAAAGCTGAGTTTGACATTATGTATGGAAATGGAATTTCTCGTTCCGGAGAAGTAATTGATATGGGCGTTGAGCTAAATGTTATTAAAAAGAGCGGTAGCTGGTTTAGTTATGGTGAAACCAAATTAGGTCAAGGTAGAGACGCTGTAAAGCAACTTATTGAAGACAATCCTGAATTAATGGAAGAGTTGGAAGGCAAAATCAGAGAAGCACTTCAAGCTTAATCCATCCAAATTCAATAATTTTATCCTGCATTTTTAATGAAAGAGTGCAGGATTTTTTATTTTAAAGATGATGAAGAAAATAAGTATAATTGGAATTTTAATTACTGTAATATGGGGGTGTAACTCAGCGCCTCAAAAAGAAGAAAAGGTTCAAACTGAAAGTCAAACAGAGTCGAAGTCTCTTGTAGAAAAGCAAGAACTAAGTCCTCAGGCCGATTCAGTTTTTGATGAAATCAATCAGAGAATTAGAAAAGATATTAATAATCCTGATTTATACTTGGAACGTTCACGTTTGTACGAATTAGTGGGTGATGAGAAAGCAGCTGTAGAAGATATTAATCGCGCTTTGAAGATCGACTCAACTTATTTAAACACCATGATTGCTCAAGCAGATTTTTTAATCAAGCGAGGGGAGTTGAGAACAAGTTTAGCAATTTTAGAGAATGCAAAAAGTATTCATCCGGAGCAATCAATTATTTACACCAAGATTGCAGAATTGTATTTAGTTGCTCGCAATTTTCAAGAGTCATTAAAAAATGCAGATTTAGCTGTAAAGTATGATCAATTTAATGCAAAAGCTTATTATTTAAAAGGCTTTAATTTTGCTGAGTTGGGCGATACCGCAAAAGCAATTAGCAGTTTTCAAACAGCAGTAGAGCAAAATCCTGAAGACTTTGAATCCTATATGCAATTGGGTTTGATTCATGCTGCCAAAGATGACCCATTAGCATTAGATTATTTAAAAAATGCTTTAGAGGTGCGACCTGAAAGTCAGGAGGCAAAATACGCTATAGGTATGTATCAGCAAGAGCATGAGATGTATAATGAAGCGATGAAAACTTATACGGATGCCATTAAAATGCATCCAAACTTTAGAGAGGCTCATTACAATTTGGGCTATGTGTTAATGTATTACTTGCAGCTATACCGTGATGCAACTTATCATTTTACAGATGCCATTGAAGTAGACCCCAGATATTACCAAGCTTATTACAATCGCGGTTATTGTTTTGAGTTGATGGGAGATGTAAACAATGCAGCAAAAGATTATCGTAAAGCGCTGGAGATTCAGCCTGATTACGATTTAGCGGCCAAAGGTTTGAGCCGTGTTACAGAATAAAATATGAACTATTTATCGGTTGAGAATTTGGGGAAAAGGTACGGTGAGCGTGTCCTTTTCAGTGAAGTTAGTTTTGGCTTAGAGCAAGGTCAGAAAATGGCATTGGTAGCCAAGAATGGTGAGGGGAAAACAACCTTATTAGAACTGCTCAATGGTGATATAAAGCCTGATGAAGGTGATGTTACCTGGCGTAATGGCATTTCTATTGCTTACTTAAGACAAGATCAGAAATTTGATGAAAGTCTGACTTTAAAACAGCTTTTGTATCAAAACAGCAATGAAATGACGGCGGCTATTCAGGCTTATCAAGATGCCTTAAAGAATACTGATGATCAAGATGCTATGCAATCTGCTTTAAATAGAATGGACGCAACCAAAGCTTGGGATTTTGAAGCTAAAGTAGAAAAGCTGTTGAGCATATTTGAAATGAACCAGATTGATTTTGATCAAAATGTTGGGACATTATCAGGTGGGCAGAACAAGCGAATTGCTTTGGTTAAGCTTATCATCGATGAGCCGGATGTTTTGATTTTAGATGAGCCTACAAACCATTTAGATATTCCCATGATTGAGTGGTTAGAAGACTATTTGTCGCAGGAAAATATGACGCTCTTTATGGTGACGCACGATAGGTATTTTTTAAATAATACTTGCAATCAAATTCTGGAGTTGGATGCCGGAAGTGCTTTTAAATACAGCGGCACGTATGAATATTATTTAGAAAAAAAGGCAGAACGAGAAGATGCGAAACTTTCAGAAGTTGAAAAGGCGAAAAATCTTTATCGAAAAGAAGTAGAGTGGATGCGACGTATGCCTAAGGCTAGGGGCACTAAGGCGAAATCAAGAATAGATCAATTTTACGATACAGAGAAGAAAGCAAAGCAAAAGACAAAGAAAGAGGAGGTTCAACTTTCAGTAAAATCAGAACGCTTAGGTGGAAAGATTTTAGAATTGCACCACTTGCGCAAGAGTTATGGTGATTTAAAAATAGTAGATGATTTTTCGTATACTTTTAAGAAAAACGAAAAGATTGGTATTGCCGGAAAGAATGGTGTAGGTAAAACTACTTTTCTCAACTTACTTCTTGGCAAAGAACAGTCGGATGGGGGTAAAGTTGTTCATGGAGAAACAGTTAAGTTTGGTTATTATACCCAAAAGGGGATTCAACTAAAAGACGATAAGCGGATTATTGAGGTAGTAAAGGAAATAGCCGAAGTAATCCCCTTGGAAAAAGGGCGTAAATTGACGGCTTCACAAATGCTTGAACGCTTTTTGTTTCCTCCAAAACAGCAGTATAATTACGTTTCTAAATTAAGTGGAGGTGAACGTAAGCGTTTGTATCTATTAACTGTTTTAATGAGCAATCCAAACTTTCTGATTTTAGATGAGCCGACCAATGATTTAGACATAAAAACCATTAGCATTTTAGAACAGTTTTTACTCGATTTTCAGGGTTGCTTGCTCATAGTATCTCACGACAGAGCTTTTATGGATCATTTGGCGGATCACATTTTTCACTTTGAAGGTGAAGGGAAGATAAAAGACTTTCCCGGAACCTATAGTCAGTTGATCGAAAAGAATAAAAAAGATCAATTACAGCAAACAAAAGCTCCTAAAGTTGAAGTGAAAAATTTGCCGGAAAGAAAAGAGGAAAAACCTAAGAAACTTGGATATTCTGAACGCAGAGAATTTAATAAACTGGAAAAGGAAATTGAAAAACTGGAGGCTGAAAAAGAAACTTTAACAGCCCAACTTTCCTCCTCAGAGTTGAGTTCAGAGGAATTGATGGAGAAATCTAATGAGTTGGGAAAGCTCATTGAGGTAATTGATGATAAAACAAGTCGTTGGATGGAGTTGGCGGAACTTGCTTAGTGCTATGTAATTACTAATTAATAATGACTAATGATTAATGAGAAATTTCAAATGAGGCATGTTGCGTTGAAATTTTGCTTTTAAAACGAAATTCGTCATAACAAACCTTCAAACACTTTGTGTCCTCAGTGCCTTTGTGGTTAGAGAGTATTCTGTAATAGGATATAGAGAAGTTAAAATTTTTCGTCCTTCATCTTTCATCCTTCATCCGTTCTTGCTTCTTGTCTCTTTTTTCTTGTGTCTAAAAAAAACTTAAGGCACTTTTTAACTTTAGGCAATCTGAATGTCCGGGATGATACTAAAACTATTTGAATTTTGTTTAGAAGG
>DIAJ01000042.1:16725-36525 GCA_002415785.1 Flavobacteriales bacterium UBA5081 | reverse complement strand
TGGAAAAAAGTAAAGACAAGGTGCTTAAAACAAAATAGTTTAATTATTTACTATTCAACTTAGGTGAATAAACGGATACTCATTGTAGGCAATCAAAGCTAGTTAGCTTAACTAAACTCTAAATCATATTTGCCAAAAAGCGCTTTAGTTGTTTCTAGTTCATTTTCTTTGCAAACAATTCGGATTCTTGCGGTTTTACTATTGTGTTCCTGTTCAGCTTTTAAATTGTTTCTATCAATCACGGAAAGTATTTCGCCAAGCATTTCATAGCCAACTTCAAAATCAAAGCTAAAAGTAGGTTCAACTGTAATGATTTTATTGTTTTCAAAAGCATCTGCTGTAGCTGTTTTGTAGGCGTGAATAAGTCCGCCGATGCCCAATTTGGTGCCTCCAAAATAGCGAACTACTGCCACAAAAACATTCGTTAAGCCGTAGGAGCGAATTTGCCCCAAAATTGGAGCGCCGGCAGAGTTAGCAGGCTCACCATCATCGTTAGCTAAATAGTATTCCTCATCGCCTTGGCCAATTAATAAAGCAGTACATATATGTCGAGCTTTGGGATGCAATTCAGCAACTTCAGCTAGCTTTTCTCTGCTTTCTTCTACACTATTGATTGGAAAAGCATAGGCAATAAACTTGCTGCCTTTTTCTTTATAAAGGCCTTCTGATTTATTAGCTATGGTTTGAAATGTGTTCATCAAGCAAGAGAAATGAATAAGATTGCGATTAAGGAAACGAAAACGCCAATTTTATTGACTCTGCTGAGCTTTTCACGAAAAAGTAGTATAGAGCTTAAAGTGGTAAGTAAAACAATTCCCATATTGTTAATGGGGAATACTACTGAACTTTCCCAGTTTTCTAAACTCAAAGCTTGAATTAGGAAGTAAATAGATCCATAGTTAATTACGCCTAAAATGAACCCACCGATTAGATTTTTTGTTTGTAAAAAAGTACTTCTTTTTTTAATTAAAACATAGATGAAGCCTACACTAAAAGCGGTGAGGAAAATAGTTGAGGTAAAAACCTTATCATCGGCACCGTTGGCTCGTAAATGGTAGTTTTGTGTATACTTGATAAAGGTATCTAAAAAACCGGAGCCTAGAAAAAGCGCTAGTGGTAATAAATAAAGACTCTTATCTTTTGCTTGCTTTACTTTTTTAGGCTTTACAGTAGAAAGGTAAATTCCCGCTAAGGCAAAAATGACTCCACCAATTTTTAAAAAATTTAGCGCATCACCATAATGAATTACAGCAAAAATAACGGGAATCACCAAAGCCATTTTTGAAGCAATGGAAGAAACCGAGGCGCCCAACTTTTGGGTTGTAAGCGCCATTACATTAAATATGAGAATAAATAAGGTTCCTAAAATTAAACCGTTTATTAACCAAGGAGCTTCAATAATTTCAGTGGTAGAAATGGATTTTCCATTGATGATAAAACCCAAAACTCCTGCGGTAAGATAATTGACGACAATAGCTGAGTGGTTGTCGATTTTGTAGCGACTATACGTACGGAAAACGATAAAAATAAGGGTGGAACACAATATGCTTAACAGTAAGTAAATCATCCTTGTGTGTAAGTTTTTAAATCGTCGCCGCTAATGTTTTCACTGTAGATTAGTTTCGCTTCAAAGTCGGGACTTGGAATCCCTTTTTTGAAACACTTTTCACCTTTAAATTGTCGTATCTCATCCCATAGCCCTTGATCTATAAAAGCCTGCAATGTTTGTCTTCCACCTTCGACAATTAAAGATTGGATTTGATGTTGGTGCAAGTGATTTAACAGTTCAGGAAGTAGTTTTTCAGATGAGCTAAAGTCCAATTTTATGAAGCGAAGGTGTTCACTTTGTTCATCTTTTATTGAATTAAAGACAATAGTGGGAGCTTTTTTATTAAAAATAGCAAAGCTATGGGGGACGTCTAAGTTTTCATCGATGAGAATGCGAAGGGGGTTTTTACCGAATACTTCTCTGCAATCTAATTGCGGATGATCAGCCAATGCTGTATTACTGCCCACTAAGATCCCATCTTCTTCGGCTCTCCATAAATGTACTAACTGCTTAGATTCAGTAGAGGTAATCCAGCTCTCCTCCTTCTTGGGGTCACTTTGCAATCTTCCTATAAAACCGTCGGCAGTTTCAGCCCATTTTAAGATAATATATGGCCGTTTTTTTTGATGGAAAGTAAAAAATCGCTTATTGAGTTCAAGAGCTTCTTTTTCTAAAAGACCAATTTTTACATTTACTCCTGCTTCTCTTAGTTTTTCAATTCCACTTCCGTTCACTTTTTCAAAAGGGTCTTTAGAAGCAATGTATACTTCCGGAATTTTGTGTTTTAAAATCAAATCCACGCAAGGTGGCGTTTTCCCATGGTGAGAACAAGGCTCAAGTGTAACGTAAAGAGTAGATTCCGCTAGTAAACTTTTGTTTTTTACTGAAGCAACGGCATTGGGTTCAGCATGTGCATCTCCAAATTGTCGATGATATCCTTCTCCAATAATTTTATTTTTGTGAACAATTACAGCACCTACTCTAGGATTTGGAGAGGTCGTAAAACGTCCTTTTTGAGCTAAAAACAATGCTCGCTGCATGTATTTTTCATGGGAAAAACTCATGCTGTCAAAAGTAGAATAAAATCCTAAATTGGCAGACTGAAATGACTCTAAGAATTCAATGAAACTAAAACAATACGTCCAAAATTTAAAAAGTGAATTGCTTCAAGTTTTTGACGAGAGAGAAGCCGAGAACCATTTGAGTATTTTACTTCAGCACTTTTTTAAATTAAGCCGTGTCGATCGTGTGCTTAAAGCAGAAAGTGAAGTTGATGCTTTAAAAGTAAGTGAAGTAGAAAAGGCGGTGGAGCAGCTGCGAGAGCAAAAACCAATAGACTATGTATTAAAAGAAACTATTTTTTGGGGTTTCCCTTTTTATGTAGATGAAAATGTTTTGATTCCCAGAGCAGAGACTGAAGAATTAGTGATGTTGGTTTTAGAAAATGAGAAAGAATTAGATATTTCAATTTTAGATATTGGAACCGGCAGTGGTTGCATTCCTGTAGCATTGGGCATGGAGCGAGATTATAGACAAATTGATGCTTGCGATGTCTCCCTAGAAGCAATAGAGGTGGCGAAAAAAAACGCTAAGAAACATAAGGTGAAAGTCAATTTTTATGAGTTGGATATCTTAAAGTCGCTTCCTCAAGAACCTTTTGATGTGGTGGTTAGTAATCCGCCTTATGTTTTGGAAGAAGAAATTGAATCTTTGCAAAAGAGGGTGAAAGAATACGAGCCAATAATAGCACTAACACCATT
Organism: Flavobacteriales bacterium UBA5081; assembly: GCA_002415785.1. Classification (GTDB taxonomy): domain Bacteria; phylum Bacteroidota; class Bacteroidia; order Flavobacteriales_E; family Vicingaceae; genus UBA5081. Next base: position 33,216 of record DIAJ01000042.1, on the reverse strand, counting down.
TGGCGACCCGCTAACTTTTTATAAGCGCATGCTAGATGAGGTTGAACATTTACTTAAAAAAGGAGGTCGCTTTTATTGGGAAATTCACGAAGATCTTGGTCTGGAGGTGGTTGAACTATTCAAAAATAAACCCTTCGACCAGATTGAGTTGATTGAAGATATATACGGCAGAAACCGCATGGTAAAAGCAAGGTGGTTGGGGTGATCATTATAAGTTTACTTGTTTAGTGCTTTAGTTTGTTGTGATAATCTCTGATAAGTTGGTAGTGTATGCCTTAGATAACTTTAGTTGATTCATTTTCCATTGGCGTTTTGGGTCTTGTGAAGCTAGTTTTATTTTTTGAGGGCCGTAGTGTTTATTTAGTTCATCAATAACGCTCATTAAAGGAAGGTGTCTGTTGTCTCTATTGTCAAAAAGTTTTTGCTGTAAATTGACTTCCGGGCAAAAGCGATGAACAATTACTCCGGCTTTTTTGTAGTCATATCCTTTTCGGTAAATTCGATTAAGAGCTAAAATGGCAAACTTAGCCAGTTCGATACTCGAATTAGTTGCAAAAGGCAAATCGATGGAGATTTGGTTGTTGTATTGTAATGTGCTTTTGTGGCGGTTGCTTCGTATGAAAACACTTAAACTATTACAGCAGCTTTTTTGTTTTCGTAATCTTTCAGAGCAAGTAACGGCAAAAGTTACAATACGTTCCTTTATGTCTTCATAAGACTTGTAGTCTCTCTCAAATGAGCGAGTAACGGCAATGTTCTTTTTTAACTGTGGACTATCCAATTGTAAGCTTACTTTTCCTTGTAAATCGCGTTGAAGTCGATAGCCTACAATACTTAAGTTTTGCTGTACCCAGCGACTATTTAATTCGCAAAAATCATAAGCAGTATTGACTCCAATAGCTTTTAATCGCAAACTTAACCTTCTGCCAATTCCCCAAATGTCTTCGACCTTTAACCATTTAAGCGCTTTTGTCCTTTTTTCATCTGTGTCAATAATATAAACACTTTGTGTTTCGTTCGGAAACTTCTTAGCAATGCGGTTAGCCACCTTTGCCAGTGCTTTAGTAGGGGCAATTCCAATACTAATTGGGATTTCTGTTGCTTTTAAAACGCTCTTACGCATTTTAGTAGAATAGCTTTTTAATTCTATGTTCTTTAAAGATTTGAGGTCTAAAAAAGCTTCGTCTATGCTGTATATTTCAATTTCCGGACAATAGTTCGCTAATATTTTCATTACGCGGTCTGACAAGTCGCCATATAGTGGAAAGTTGGCGGAAAAGACATATACACCTTTTTCTTTAAATAACGTTTTGTACTGAAAGGCAGGGGCACCCATTGGAATGCCCACAGCTTTTGCTTCATTGCTACGTGCAATTACACAACCATCATTGTTGGATAGTACTACAATTGGTTTCCCATGTAATTGAGGTTGAAATAATCGTTCGCAAGAAGCGTAAAAATTATTGCAATCAACTAGTGCAAACATGGCTTAAAGAGTTTTTTTTATAACATAGGTGACCACTCCCCAAATTCTAAAATCACTTTCCTCTTCAACTTTAATGGGCTTGTATAAGTTGTTTTCCGGAATTAGCCATACTTCGTCATGTGTAATTTTTAATCTTTTTAAAGTGAACTCTCCATTTAAGAAACACACCGCTACATGACCATTTTGAGCTTCTATGCTTTTATCTACTACTAAAAGATCTCCATCAGCAATACCGGCATCTTTCATAGAGTCGCCATCTACTTTTGCATAATAAGTAGCCTCCGGGTTTTTAATAATAATGTCATTTAAATCAATTCTGCTTTTTTCGTAATCCAAAGCAGGAGAGGGGAATCCTGCGCTTATTTTGGCTGTAGTGCTTTCGATTAAGTTGTGTTTTGTAGTCATAGAGAATGAATTTATGACGAATTAATTGTCATTTAATTGCCATTAATTTAGTCAAAATATTAACTTTTTAAAAGCATCAAATGAAAAATAAAATTTAATTTTTATTCAAATGAAATGCTAACAGAAACTTAGTAGAGCAATATTTTTTGGCAAGTGGTTTACTTATCTTTGTCAAAAAATAAATCGCTGAAGAAAGTGTTAATGCGATGTATTCAGAATGTAGATGAAAGTAAACTTACTCTTCCTTTTTTTAACTTTTTTTGCCATATCACCTGCTTTTGCTCAAGAAGCTGAAGAAGATAATGACTCACTCGTTATTAAAACTGCAAAAAATACTTATCGATTAAATTTTCAGTCTGCTGACCTAAATCAAGTTGACGGCTTTCAGCAATATCGAATTTGGGGTGCGCATCACATGCCGTTTGCACGTTCGGGAAACTTGGGCTTGGCAGCACACCGTTTAAGTGTTGAGGCACAGGATTGGAGTGTTAACCACAACCTTGGAGCTTATCAAACTTATGTGCTCAATGAAGATTCAATGAAATTTTATCAAGTATCTCAACCGGTTACTCAGTTGATTTATGTAAATGGGGCAGAGGAAGAGCAACGCTTTGTTGCTTTCCACACTCAAAACCTTGGAGAAGGCTTGAACATTAGCTTTCAATACGACCGGATGACTTCAACGGGTTTCTTTTTGCGACAACTTACCAATCATACACGTTTTTATGTGAATTACAACTTACATAGTAGAAACAAGCGATTTCACTCAAAAGGTTATTATGCAATTAGTAACTTAAAGTCTCAGGAAAATGGAGGTGTGTTCTTGAGCGATGAAGAAAGCGAGGAAGATAATACGGTGTTGTTAGACATTAATTTGTTTGATGCTCAAAATCGAAGTAGAAGCCAAGTGTTGGGTTTAAACAATCAATACGATTTAATTCGGATTGACAGCAATAATACTTTGTTCAATATCTATCACAAATTCAATTATGTTCGCTCGTATAGAAACTACAATCACGATTTGACAAATTCAAATCAAGATTTTTACCGGAAGAGCTTTTTTGACCCAACTTTAGCAGCGGACTCTGCATTTGTCGATGAATTGAGTAATGAGGTCGGCGTTCAATTGTTTAATCATCGTTTATTGGGTGGGTTAAGACAAAGCAGTTTTAACTATTTTCAAAACTACCTAATCGATCAAAATTTAAATAGCAGCTTTTTTCTAGCACAATATAATGATACGCTTCTAGGTCAGCATATTTACGGATACTTCGAAAAAGGACTAAGCGGTTTCCACAGAGACGAGTTTGAACTTCAAGCAAAAGTGAACTTTCAGCAAGTAAAAACGTTTAAGTTTTCTGCTGAAGCATCAATTACTCAAAAGCAGCCTGATTACTTTTTGGAGCAATACAGAAGCAATCAAAACTATTTTAATCAATCCTTGAAAACAGCAAATGCTCAGGTTTTGAGATTTCGAATGCAAGAAGAGTTTAGCGGTATTGATTTATCGGTCTCAGTTAAAAACTTGAGCAACTTTGTTTATTTTGATAGTCTAAGTCAAGTGCAGCAAAGTGAGTCAGCTATTTCCTTGGTTGAAATTCAATTGAAGAAGCACTTTGTGTTTTTTAGAAATATGAACCTTTTGAACAAGATTGTCTTTCAGCAGTTTTCAGATAAAGAAATCACTCCTCTGCCTGAACTTTACTCTTATCATTCTTTGTATTATGGGAATGAGCTTTTTAACAAAAAGCTCAACTTGCAATTTGGTTTTGATTTATATTATTTGGGAGAGTACGAAGGCTATGCTTTTTCACCTTCATTAGCTCAAATGCACTTAAGAGGAAAAGGGACAGAAGTGTTGGGAAACATTACCCAATTAGACTTCTTTTTAAGTATGGGAATTAACCAAAACGCAAGAGCTTTTGTGAAATTTGAAAACTTGCTGTATGATAATTTTGATGCTCAAACTTATCGTATTCAAGATTATCCCATCCCCGGAAGAGCCCTTAAGTTTGGATTAAGCTGGACAATGTTAAATTAAGTCTTCTGCTTCTTTTTCTTTGCTGCCGGGAATAGCACATTGTTTAAAATAAGTCGATACCCCGGACTATTGGGATGTAGGTTTAAATCAGTAGGAGGGTCGCCCACAAAGTGCTGATAGTCTTCCGGATCGTGTCCTCCATAAAAAGTCCAAGTGCCTTTACCAAACTGTCCATGAATGTATCTTGCGGAGTTCAACGATTTATTCTCTCCCATAATTAAAACATCCTTTTTTATAAATCGCTTGTCGTAAGCTGTAGTTTGACCCATAAACCCATCTACAATTTGGGTGTGGTTTTGGCAAAGCATGGTGGGAACCGGATCCCATTTAGCTGAAAATTCAAATAGGGTAAACTTATCTCTGTTTTCGGGAGTTTTAACATGGTAAGGAGTTGCGTCAATATTTGAAAACTCGTATTCCAGAGGATTTGTCTTTAATGTAAAGTCTTTAAAAGCAAAAGTGTTGTCGTAGTTTAACTTATTGTTGTAGTCGGGCGTTGTGCCGTCACCATCAAACATTTGCTCACAAATATCAATGTCAGCAGCTGCTAGAGAAATGTCGTATGAGTCTGTTCCAGAACACATGGCAAATAAAAATCCTCCACCAATAGTGAACTCTTTTATTCGTTGAGCAACAGCTAACTTTAGTTGAGAAACTTTTGCAAAACCCAATTCTTCTGCCATTGCTTCATTGCTTCTTACTTCTTCTTTGTACCAAGCATGATTTCTGTAGCTTCCATAAAATCTACCATACTGACCGGTAAAATCTTCGTGGTGTAAATGCAGCCAGTCGTATTGTGGAAGTTCGCCTTGAATCACTTCCTTATCGTAAACTACAGTATATGGAATTTCTGCATAAGTGAGTACTAGGGTTACCGCATCATCCCATGGCAGTTTCCCCTTTGGAGAGTAAACTGCCATCTTTGGAGGCTTTTGTAGTTTAACCACATCTTTATTTGCTTCCGGATTGGCAATTTCTGTAAGAATTGCTGTGCTTTTTGCATCAGGAATTACTTCATAAGATACCCCGCGAATATTTAACTCATCAACTATGGCTTGGGCGTGTTTCATCATAAAACTTCCACCCCTGTAATTGAGCAACCAATCTACTTCCACATCTCTTTCTAAAACCCAGTAAGCCACTCCATAAGCTTTTAAGTGATTCTTTTGTGACTCATCCATTGGAATAAGTACATAAGAAGCCCAAAGAGGGATAGTTAGCAAAAAAATGCTTAGTAGGGAAATGACTTTTTTGAAGTTCATCTTTCAAAGAATTTGATGAAGCATAAAGTTAATCAATTGTTATGGAAATCAAAAAGGAACGTCATCCTCATCTTCTGCATCATCCATTCTAGAAGAGCGGGTAATTGTGTTTCCGGCGTCAAATTCGTCAGAAACCGGAAGCTCGCCAAAACTGTCTTCACCAAAATTATGGCGTTCCATATCGCTAAACTTAGCCAATTCGGCAGTAAACTTAAGCGGAACATCACCTACAGCACCGTTTCTGTGCTTAGCAATAATAATGTTGGCTAAGCCCAAAGTAGAATTTCCTTCTTCATCTTCAGTGATTCCGTAGTATTCAGGACGGTTAATGAACATTACCATGTCGGCATCCTGCTCAATCGAACCTGACTCCCTTAAATCTGATAATTGAGGACGACGGTCACCACCTCTTGATTCTACCGCACGACTTAATTGAGATAGAGCAATTACGGGAATGTTTAATTCTTTAGCAATACTTTTTAATGAACGAGAAATAGTAGAAATTTCCTGCTCTCTGTTGCCGCCTTTGCTGCCATCACTTCCAGCGGTCATTAATTGCAGATAATCGACTACTAAAAGCTGAATATCGTGTTGTGATTTTAACCTTCTCGCTTTAGCGCGCAGTTCAAAAACTGAAATACCTGGGGTGTCATCAATAAATATTGGAGCTTCAGATAAGCCTCCAATTTTAGCGTGAATCTGTTCAATTTCGTAATCTTTTAAGTTGCCGTTTTTAAGTTTTCCGGCAGAAAGTTCAGATTCTGATGAAATCAAACGAGTGACTAATTGTAGCGAGGACATCTCCAAAGAGAAGACCGCCACACCTTTTTGAAACTCTACAGCTGCATTTCGTGCTAAGGTTAATGCAAAAGCTGTTTTACCCATAGCAGGACGAGCAGCTAAAATAACTAAGTCTGAAGGTTGCCAGCCACTGGTCATTCGATCTAGGTCTGTAAAACCGGAGGGCACCCCAATTACGTTGCTGTCTTGATCTCTAGCAGTTTCAATTTGCTTAATTGCTCCACGAATCAACTCCGACATAGAGTCGAAGGTTTTTCGAATATTTCCTTCGGTTACGCTAAATAAGCTGCTTTCAGCGCGGTCCAATAATGTGAATACATCTGTAGTATCGTCGTAAGCGTCAGTGATTATCTCTGTAGAAATTCGAATTAATTCTCTTTGAATATATTTCTGTGCAATAATTCTCGCATGAAATTCAATGTTCGCAGCAGAGGCAACACGGTTGGTTAATTGAGTAATGTAATAAGGCCCACCTACAATTTCCAGTTCGCCTTTTTTCTTTAAAGCATTGGTGATTGTTAATATGTCTATCGGTTCTGAATCGTTGAAAAGCTCTTTGATGACTTCAAAGATTTTTTGATGACTTTCTTTGTAAAAACTTCTGGGTTGTAAAATGTCGATTGCCGTGTTTACAGCTTCCTTCTCCAACATCATTGCGCCGAGTACTGCTTCCTCTAAATCCAATGCTTGAGGTTGAAGTTTACCGTGTTCTAAACTAGCGATTTGTACTGCGTTGTTTGTTTTCCTTTTTCTAAGTCGATCGGTTTTTTCTGGACTGCTATTCATAGCCCCAAATGTAGCATTTTTGATTTCGAAGAAGATGTTTATAAGATAACTTATTTTTGAAAATTTTTAAGCTACATCTAATAAAGAGAATACTTCATTAGCCGGGTTTATGAACAATTGACTAACATTTAATCAACAATTAATAAACAAGTTGTAAACGAGATATGAGCAGTTATTTTTAACATTAATTTTTAATTCTGCTTACTTTTATAAAATGAAATATTTTTACTACTTCTTTATTGTAGTTTTTACTTTATCTGCTTGTAGAGGAGATCAAGATGAAGATCCACCTCAAATTTCATTTATTTCACCAACTGAAAATACTTCTGCTGAAGTTGGAGAGAGCTATACGGTGAAAGCTAAAATTCAGGATAATGAAATAGTAAAGTCAGTGCGATTGTCCTTGATTAATTCTGCCACAAAGGTACCGGTTCTTAGTGCCAAAGCTTTTCATCCCAATACTGCAAGTTATGACTTAAATTACGAATTTGAGTTAAGCAACCCTCAATTGGAAAAAGGAAGTTATTATTTTGAGCTTTATGCCGATGATGGAGATAATGAGATGTCGGCTTTTCGTACGGTTAAAGTAAATCAAGCTCCAAGAGTTTTAAAAGGACTTTTATTGCTTACTAAAAGTAATAGTTTAGGGACAAATCTGAGTGTTTTAGAGCTAAATCAATCCAGCCCTACAGCTATAGCAAATCTGAATATTGAACTTAAAAAAGCTGTATTAAATAATTTGTATCAGCAACTTTGGTTAGTTCCAAAAGGAAAAAATGATGTTCAATTATTTGACTTAAATAAAGAGCTGACTATTTCAACAATTCCATCACCTAACTCTCCTAAGAATGATGCTTTTTCTTATGCCCAGCTTGACGAGAACTTGCTTTACCTTTCTGATTACAATGGACTAATAAACGCCTACAGTACGAATGTGTCAGATCGATTTACCTATAGTTCTTCAAATCAAACTTATGTTGAAACCTTTGATGTATTTAATGAACGAATCTTTATCGCTGAGCAAGGTAATGGAATAGGTGGTACATTATTAAGAATGATTTGGAAGATTAGTGGTGGGGTAATTTCTTCCGCCAATATTAATAAAGATGTTAAAGCAATTTGTGCAAGAACAGAGAATGTCGCCTTTCTTTTTTCTAATCAATCAGGAAGTACAAAAATTGAAGACTATTTTTTTTCAAACGGTAGCGCTGTTCAGTTAGCTACAATTACTAACGATTTGATTAAAGAGGTTATTCGAATTTCTTCAAATTTTTATTTACTTGTCGGAAATAGCGGAGTTTATTACTTTGATTACCGATGGAAAAGAGTTACGACAATAAAAAATGCAAAGATCAACTCTGTGACTCTAGACAAAAGTAGAGGAGAATTTCTTGTTGCTTACAACAATAAGGTGGACATATATTCAGCCAAAACGTTTCAGCTAATTAACAGTTACACCATTGGTAATGAAGAAGTCCTATTCGCTGCCTTTTGGTTTAATCGCTAAGAATTACTTTGACTTTTTATCATCAACTACTCCCATGTTAGAGAACTTTCTAATTCTAGCTTGAACTCTCTTGTCTGCTTCAGTACTCATTAGCTTAGATAAATTCTTGGCAATTTCCTTTTTAACATTGTCGAAAGCTTCTTCAGGATTTGCATGAGCACCACCAATTGGTTCTTTGATGATGCCGTCAATTAGCTTGTTTTCAAGCATGTCTTCAGCAGTAAGCTTTAAAGCGCTTGCAGCTTGTTCTTTGTATTCCCAACTTCTCCATAATATTGAAGAACAGCTTTCCGGAGAAATAACAGAGTACCAAGTATTTTCCAACATAAGAACTTTGTCTCCAATTCCAATTCCTAAAGCTCCTCCGGAAGCACCCTCACCGATAATAATACAGATAATCGGCACTTTAAGGGTTGTCATCTCCATTAGGTTTTTAGCAATTGCCTCACCTTGACCTCTTTCCTCGGCTTCTAGGCCGGGAAAAGCACCTGGAGTGTCAATAAAAGTAACAACCGGAATGTTGAATTTTTCTGCTAACTTCATTAATCGAAGTGCCTTGCGATAGCCTTCAGGGTTTGCCATTCCAAAGTTGCGGTATTGACGCATTTTGGTGTTCACTCCCTTTTGTTGTCCAATAAACATTACTGTTTGTCCGTCAACTGTACCAAGACCACCTACCATCGCTTTGTCGTCTTTTACATTACGATCGCCATGTAGCTCTATAAAATCGCCGTTGGTAATAGCTTTTATGTAGCTTAATGTATACGGTCTGTCCGGGTGACGACTAACTTGTACGCGTTGCCATGGAGTCAGTTTAGAATAAATGGCTTTTTGCGTGTCTTTTAACTTTTTTTCGAGTGCTTTTGTCGTTTTAGAAACGTCCACTTGACTCTTTTCTTCAAGCGACTTAGCTTGTTCAATTTGTTCTATAATTTCTTTAATCGGTTCTTCGAAATCTAGATAATTCGCCATAAGGTTGAATTTATTGGAGGGTCAAAAGTACAAAAATCAAAGCGACGAACAATTTAAAATTTTTTCAATGAGAATTGAATTATCTTTGCTGCATGCAAGTAAAGGCGAATGCTAAAATTAATCTGGGTCTCAATATTTTAAAGAAAAGAGCCGATGGTTTTCACGATATTGAGAGCATATTCCTACCTATAAGTTGGTACGATTATATTGAAATTACTCCCGCCGAAAAAGTGAATTTTAGCAGCGAGGGAATTAAAATACCCTCTTCAGCAGATGGAAATCTTTGTTTGCAAGCCTACCAATTGCTAAAAAGCGAATTTGATCTTCCACCTTTACATATTCATTTAAATAAGCAAATACCAATTGGAGCCGGTTTAGGTGGCGGATCCGCCGATGCTGCTTTCGTTTTAAAAGCCATTAATGAAAAGTTTAATTTGCAATTAAGCACTCCTCAATTGGAGCGTTATGCTGCCGAATTGGGCAGCGACTGTGTATTTTTTATTAAGAACAAAAGTGCAGTTGTAAAGGGTAGAGGAGAAGTGATTGAACCAAATGAAAAGTATAATCCTCTAGATGGGTATCATGTTTTAATGGTTAAACCGGATTTATTTGTAAGTACTAAAGTGGCTTATCAGAATGTTCATCCGCAATTACCAAAGAAGCCGATCGCTGAAATTATTCAGCAACCGATTAATAGTTGGAAATATGAGCTTGTAAACGACTTTGAATCTGCATTGTTTCCCATATTTCCTGAATTAGCAGAAGTTAAGAAACGCCTCTATGATGCCGGAGCCATTTACGCTTCAATGAGTGGCAGCGGTTCTTGCTTTTTTGGAGTTTTTGAAAGTAAGGAAGTTGAAATGGAGTTGTTTAAAAAGTATTTGTGGAAATGGGTGGAAGTTTTGTAAGAATAACTGTTATTGTAAAAGGCTTACAAACTGAATAATATTTTCACCAATCCATTTAATAGAAAACAAATAATAAGTATCTTGTCTTTTTCTAAAAATAAACGATGAGTACACTTCCTAAAATAGACGAAGAAAATTTACGAACGGTTTTTCTATCTCCTTTTATTGCCAAATTGGCGTCAGAAGTTATTCAGCAACAGGAGCTTTTAAGGGCAACGCACGATATATATAAAACCTATCATCAAAGAATACATCGAGTAGATAGCAATAATGTTGTCTCTAAATACATTAATGAAACAGAGTGGTTAAAGTCTACACTTTACGATTTGCTCGATGAAGAATTTCCAGAAAAGAAAGCCATTACATTTGAAGAAGAGTTCGATGCCTTCTGCGAAAGTGCAGACGACTTTATTGCTAAACTGCCTAAGGATATTGTACTCATCCAAAAGGAAGAACGATTTGTACCACAAGCCGGAGATCGATTTGGTTTGCGTTTAAACAAACGTTTAAAAAACGCAGCTTTTAATACACTAAAAACTCCTCAAAAAATTGCCAATTGGTTCCGAAAGGAAAAAAAGCCCATTCAAAGGTGGACACACAGAGTTCCGTTGCGATTGATGATGCGCCATTTTTTTGTCAACCGCTTTGTGCAAGCCGGACTGCCATATTTTAGAGAGTTGCAAGCACTAAAATGCTCTGCACTGAATTTAAAGTGGAGTATTGTTCGTGAAATTAATGTGGAAGTTAGTCAAATGCTCGACAAAAACGGCGAGGGAGTTGATGAGCTCTTGAAACATATTGATTCCATAGCTGAGCGTAAAAATATAGCAGAAAAAATTGAAACACTCGACGAAAAGCTCACTCAATGGCAACAATCGTTGCAAGCAGAATTGAAGAAGATTCATGCCGATTTTATCAGCGCCATTGAAATTGTAGATACCGTTGAACTAACGATCAATGAATTTGAAGAGAGTAGGATAGAAGATGGCAAGAAAAACTATCAAGCAGAGTTTTTGAGACTTTTTAATGGTTGGAGAAATACTCTTTTTGCTCAACTTGATGATTTTCAGGTTGACTTAGAGCTCTATCACATTAAATATAGTAGCTTACTTCAATTTTCCTTGCTTAATCAAAGCTGTCGCTTGAGGATTAAGAAAACCATCGATGAAAATATTGAAGTAATTTGCAATACTTTCGATGAATTAGCTGAAAAGGTAAATGAACAAGCTAAAAGCGATGAAGACATCGGAACACTCCTAAAAAACAGAAGAGTTGCTATAAAGAGTAAGCTTGAAAGCAGAATAATTCCCGAAGCTATTGAAGCCATTTACGGACAAAATATACCCTATTTACTCGATCGATTAGAATACAAGATTAAAGAGCAAATTGATCGAATGAAAGATGTACGCATTATTTACTCAAATAGCGATTACAATGCACCCATCAACAAAAGTGAATTGAGCCACTTTAACCCGAAAGAACTGGTAATGATTGACATATTTGCCAAGTTCTCAGAAAAAAACAAAAAGTTAAAAGGGGCGGTAGTACGTCAGTTAGAGCATTTGCAGCTTAACCTAAAGGAATTGAGTGGCATTGTAGACTACAATTTGGAATCTGCCATAAGCTCTTTGGGCGATGAGGAGAAACAGGAAAGCATTAGAGAGATTGCCCTAGAGGGAATTGATCGTACTAAAAACAAAGTAAGGGAAATTGAAACAGAGTTGGACAAACTCCGCGAGTTGATTAATACGCAGCTAAAAACTTCTATTCAAGAAATGAGTAAGCGCTTAATTGATCTTACGGTAAATGAAAATATCTTGAACTTGCGCATGCAATTGGCAAAAGCCAGAGCCATTGAAAAAACTAAGTTTTATCGTAAGAATATCATCAAAACCATTCGTCGTTTTGGTCCGCTTAGCTGGCGATTTCTTAGAGCTAAGTACTTTAAAATTGCTGAGCTGGTCAATCGTTTTTTAGAATACATTGGTTTAAAAGAAAGAGAAAATACGCTATCGGCTGAACTTTCCGACTTCTTAAATCAAGCGGAAGAAGCTATTGAAAAACTACCTTATGTATACCGCCGTTTGTATCGTATTCAACCACTGGAAGAAGAAGTCTTTTTTGAAGGAAGAACCAATGAATTAAAACAGTTAAATACTGCTTATGAAAATTGGAAAGAGGGTAACTTTTCCTCATCTAGTTTAATTGGTGAAAAGGGAAGTGGAGCAAGTAGTTTGGTTAATTTTTTTGTTAAAGACTTAAATCCAGATAAAATATTAAGGTATAAGCTCAATAAGTCATACAGCTCAAAGGAAGATTTTATTTTATTTTTTCAGGACTTGCTCAAGACAGAGCACATTCACACCTTTGAAGATATCGTGGATTATCTTAATAATGGAAAAGAAGAGATTATTGTTTTGGAAGATGTCCAGCATTTTTACCTAAAGAAAATCCATGGTTTTGATGCGCTAAACTTGCTTTTTGAATTGATTTCACTAACGGCAAGGAAAATCTTTTGGGTGATAGAAGTCACCACTTACACATGGTCTTACTTACAAAAGACGATTAATATTGAAGGTTATTTTAAGTATAACATTCATTTGAGTAAGCTCGATGAAGAAAAAATAATTCAGCTTATAATGAAGCGCCATAGAGTTAGTGGTTATAATTTGCGATTTGAATCGGCCAACTTAAGTAAATCGGAAAGCAGAAAGCTTAACCGGATGAGTGAGGAGGAGCAACAAGAGTATTTGCAAAAAGATTTTTTCAGCAACCTCAATAAGTTTGCTCAAAGCAACATTAGCTTGGCACTTTTGTATTGGATGCGCTCTACGCATGAAGTAACCAATAACACTATTGTAATTGCCAAGATTGAGCAAATGCGTTATAACTTTTTGTCTTCCTTAGGTGAAACCGATATTTTTACATTACATGCGCTACTTATTCACGATAGTTTAAGCACACAAGAGCATGCCGCTCTTTTCCATCAGTCTGACAAGCAAAGTAAAATGACGTTAATGGTATTAGAAGACAATGGTATATTAAAAAATGTAGACGGTCGTTTTAAAATTAACAGATTGCTGTATAGACAAGTAGTGAATGTTTTGAGAAATAAAAATATTATCCATTAAGATGAAGAAAGTAATTAGTTTATTCGTTTTCTCACTCTTGCTGCTTACTTTTTCTGTTGCACAGCAAGATAGCATTAATCAGTTGCAAGACTCCTCTATAGTTGACTCCATTAATGATAGTTTTGTTGAGACAATTCAAGCTCCGCTTAAGTCCGTAAAGGACGACACAATTAAAAAAGATAGTCTTCAAGAGACTAAGCAGGCTGAAGTGGTGCAACCCAAGGTGATTATTGAGAATAAAATAGATCCACCAAAACCGAAGCAAGAAGAAGAAGTTCTACCCGATTTAAAAGAGATTATTTCTGTCAATAAAATAGTTTGGTCGATTATTCTCTTAGTTATTACCTACTTTATTATTAAACTTTTGGTCTTGATTGTATATCGCTTGGCCGAAAAAAGTACTAATCACAGGATTACACTGAAGAGTATTGCACCATTTATTCGAATAATCGGATGGACATTTATAATTTTTGTTATTATCCACGGTGTTTTTCGACCGCCAATGCAAACGCTAATTGCTGTTGTAGCTTCTGCAGGTATTGCCGTGGGGTTTGCCGCACAAGATATTTTGAAGAATATTTTTGGTGGAATTATGATTCTTTTTGATCGCCCATTTCAGGTAGGAGATAAAATAGCCGTAGGTGATCATTATGGCGAAGTAAAAGAAATCGGTTTGCGCTCCACAAGAATTCAAACTAAAGATGATTCTCTTGTTTCAGTTCCTAATGCAGAGGTGATGAATACAGCAGTTTCCAATTCCAACTCCGGAGAAGCTAATTGTCAGGTAGTAGCTGAAATTTATTTACCGATTGATGTTGACACAAATGCGGCACGTCAAATTGCTATTGAAGCAGCTCAAGTTTCAAGGTATATCTACTTGAATAAACCCATAAGTGTTTTGTTTTTTAACGAGGTAAAAGAACGTAGGTCTTATTTAAAAATGAGGTTAAAAGCTTATGTTTCTGATATTCGGTATGAGTTTACTTTTCAGAGTGATATGACTGAAATTGTAATGAAAGAGTTTTTAAATCAAGGAATTGTCAATAAAGAGGACTTAATGTGATATGAAACTACTATCTTTTATTTTACTTTCAACCACAGTTGAGTTACCAGAATGGTTAGACAAAACCATAGCGGTTTTGTTGCCTTTTAAGCACTATTTAATTGCTGTAATCATTGCCATTATTACATTTATTGCAGCTCAAATTACAAGGAAGGCGATTAAACGTCAATTTGAAAAATCTAATCACTTAGGAACAAAAGATCCTACGAACTATATTTTTTTGCGAAACGGAATTAGCTTTGTTTTTTCACTTATAGGAATAATTCTAATCTTTTACTCAATTCCTGCTCTTCGTAGTTTAGGGACAACGCTCTTTGCCGGTGCCGGAATATTGGCAGCCATTATTGGTTTTGCTTCTCAGGCGGCTTTTTCAAATATCATTGGCGGACTTTTTATCGTTATTTTTAAGCCTTTTAGAGTAGGAGATATTTTGCAAGTAGGAACTTGGGAGCAGGGTTTTGTAGAAAACATTACTTTACGTCACACCGTAATTCGAAGCTACAAAAATGAGCGTTATATTATTCCCAACTCTACCATTAATTCAGAAGTGCTGCTCAATTCTAGCATTGAAGATGAAAAAACGTGTGTTTATTTAGAAATGGGCATAAGTTATGACAGTGATGTAGACTTGGCAATGAAAATCATGTCAGAAGAGGCTGAGAAGCATCCAAGTATTTTGGACAACCGAACGATTGAGGAAAAAAAGAATGGCAATCCAGTTGTAAGAGTACGCTTAATTAATTTCGGAGATTCTTCTGTTAACTTAAGGGCTTACCTCTGGGCAAAAGATTTTGTCATTGGTTTTGTAATGAAAACTGATTTGCATAAGAGCATAAAAAAGAGATTTGATGCTGAAGGCATTGAAATTCCGTTTCCGTATAGAACAATAGTATTTAAAGATGAAGAAAAAGCTAAACGTTTCCGTTCCTCCGATTCCAAAACTTAGTTTTCGGCGATTCTCGGAGTCAAATAAAGCTAGAGAAACTATAGGTCAAGCTCCGGGAACTTTAATTTATACCGGGAAAAAACGAGAGGAGAAAGTTGAAATTGAGGTGTTCACCTACAATGCTGAGGTTCTTAATGAAATGAGAAGTGCTAAAGTAGAAGAGTGCCTTAATTTATATGATGAAAAGAAAGTCAATTGGATTAATGTAATTGGCTTGCACAATGTTGATTTAATTCATAAAGTGGGCGAACGTTTTCAGCTACATCCACTATTATTGGAAGATGTTTTACATGTTGATCAACGACCAAAAGCTGAAGATTTTGGCGATTATATTTTTTTTACCATAAAAATGTTTCATCAAAATGTAAAAGAAGATGAATTAAACTACGAGCACATAAGTTTTGTGTTGGGCAAAAACACAGTATTCTGTTTTCAAGAAAAATCGGGTGACTTATTTGATTTAATTCGCGAGCGATTGAGAAATGCCTACGGTAGAATTCGCCACAGAAAAGCAGATTATATTTTTTATCGCTTTATAGATACAGTGGTAGATCAATACTATTTAGTAATTGATCAATTGGCTGAACGTATTGAAAAGTTGGAAGATGAAGTGATGGACAATCCAACAACTAAAACGCTCAATCAGCTGCAGGCTGTCCGTAAAGAGTTAATTTTTCTTCGTCGTTCAATACATCCTCTTAGAGAGTCAATTAACACGATAATAAAAAGTGAATCTAAACTATTGCAAGAAGATACAGAACGCTTTTTTTCGGACGTTTATGATCATACCATTCAAATTGTAGAATCATTAGAAACCTACAGAGATTTGTTGAGTGGTATTATGGATCTATATATGAATACGGCAAGCAATCGAATGAATGAGATTATGAAAGTCCTCACCATCATGTCAACAATCTTCATTCCGCTCACTTTTATCGCCGGTATTTACGGTATGAATTTTCAATACATGCCCGAACTTGAATATAAGTGGGCTTACCCTGTAGCAATGGGAGTTATGGTTTTAGTAGCTATTTTTATGCTCATTTTCTTCAAACGAAAAAAATGGCTTTAAGAGTTTCTTTTCTATCTTTTGTTATTCGATTTTCTGAATGTCTGGAATGATACCTAAAACTATTTAAATGATATTTGAATTTTGTCTAAAAGGATGGCCATTTTCATAATT
>DIAJ01000042.1:297-16557 GCA_002415785.1 Flavobacteriales bacterium UBA5081 | reverse complement strand
TCATCAATGGAAAAAAGTAAAGATATAGTGTTGAAAACAAAATAGTTTAGTCGATTACAAATCAATTAAGGTAAATAAACGGATATTCATATTCGCTTTTTCTTTAATACTTTGGTTTTTGATTGCAAAGTAAATAAGGACTTTTTTTTAATATTGTTTTTTCTGAAGTGGTTGATAACTAGTGAGTAATCTTTTTGTGTCGCATTTGTAATCGAATATTAACAATATAGTTTTCAACAAAAATAGAAAATTGTTAATTACTTTGTTAATAAGCTTTGCAGAACTATTGAAACCTTGCATAAATCCTAAGCTAACTTTGTTTTAACATTAATCAATCAATTGTTAGTAATATGTTTACAAAAATCTTCGGTAAGAAAAAACTAAAAGAAGATACTCTGGCAAACATATTTGTCAACTCTACTTTAAAAACAGTAGATGAGGGTTTTGCTGACATAGTTGGTTTGATTGAAGACTCCCCTGAATTTGTTACTAAGCCGAAACTAGATGTTAAAAGTGACAGTAAGTTTTTACTTATTGTTTTAGCGGCTAATTTAAAGGAAATTCCAAAGCATTTGCCTGCACATCAAGATAATCGATTAATTAATCATATTATCACAAAATTAACAGAGGTGTTTAATGTTGAGTTCAATCAGCTGGAAAGTGTGTTGCGTGATTATCAAAGCTATTTGGGTAGAGTAAACCATCCTAGTCAGAATAATCTCTATGCTATGTCAAAGGCTTTGTTTTTTAAATATGAGTTGGGGCAATATCAAGAAGAGTATTTTGAGAAGATGAACTCTCCAAACCCTATGTTTTTAAAAAGAATGGATGAAGCTATGAAGTTGTTTTTGTTTAATTGGGAGAAGATGGTTGATGATTACCAAATCACCGATTAATCTGTTTTAACTACATTCCAATTATTTCAAACTCTGTTCTTCTGTTTTTTGCTCTACCTTCACTACTATTATTATCTGCTATTGGTTGTGTAGAACCATAACCCTTTGAACTAATTCTACTGCTGTTAATGCCTTTTTCAACTAAATAGTCTACTACTGATTTTGCCCGATTCTTTGAGAGGGTTAAATTAGATGCATCACTACCCACATTGTCGGTGTGTCCACTCACTTCAATTTTCAAGCTTGGATTAGTAGCTAAAAACTGCACCAATTTGTCTAACTCAACTTTAGATTCATTTTTTAGTTTATACTTAGCTGTTTCAAAGAAAATGTTATTAAGCACAATTTTTTCTCCTACTTTAATCGGACTAAGCGGTACATTCTTGCGGAATGCTTGGTTATCATTTGTCTTTTTCATGGAAAAGTTATCGGAGTAAAACAAGTATCCCGATTTAGAAACATTTAAGGCGTAGTCTTTACCAAATGGAAGAGCCATTAAAAATTCTCCATTTAAGTTGGAGTAGGATTCAATTACAAGTTCTCCTGAAGATAAATCGATTAACTCAAATCTTGCTGCTAAAGGTTGCTGATTGCTTTTATCGTATATTTTTCCGGCAAAATAACTCACCGGATTTGGCTTAAACTCTTGTGGCAATTCGAAACTGTATAAGTCTAAATCACCATAACCTTCTTCACGATCAGAAGCAAAATAGGCCAGTTCTCCATTTGGTGAAACGAGTAGGCTATTTTCATTTTTATGCGTGTTAATTGGATAACCTAGATTTTTAGGCTCTGACCATTTTCCGCTGCTGTCTTTCTGACTCATAAAAATATCCAGCCCTCCCAAGCCTAAGTGTCCGTCGGAGGAAAAATATAAAGTTTTACCGTCGGGATGAATGAAAACAGACTCTTCGTTTCCTTGAGTATTTATTGTGTTGCTCAGTGCTTCAGGAGTAGACCATCGTCCTTCTTCATTTAACTTACTCACGTAAATATTTCCATTTTGTTGTCCACTGCGATCTCTCTTACCCCTTACAAAATAGAGGGTTTTCCCATCTGCAGAAAAGGAAGGTTGTGTTTCCCAATGATTGCTGTTAATCGTATTTCCTAAATTTTGTGGTCGTGCCCAGTTGTTGGCCTCCTTTTTAAAGGTGATGAACAAGTCGCAGCTACCGTAGCCTTTACGATTTCCTCCATAATCTCCGTAGAGTTCACATGCAGTAAAAATGAGCATATTCCCATCAGCAGAAAAGCTTGGAGCACCTTCGTTGTTTACCGTATTAATCGGCTGACCAATATTTTGTGCTTTTAGCCATTCTCCACTTTCATCTTTTTGAGCCACGAAAAAATCTTCATTATACCCAATTGGTGAACTTTCTAAAGGTAATCTTCGAGTAAAGAGTAAAGTATTTCCGTCAACTGTAAGCGAAGGAAAGTATTCTGCCTTGTCGCTGTTAATTGCAGAACCTAAATTCTTAGGATTAAATGGAACAGGGTTTTCTATAGCATTTAAAGCCAACTCTACAATCTCCAAGCCTTTATTACTTCGGTTGATTTGGTCGCTGTTTTGAGGATTGCTTTCTAAAAACAAATTAAAATGTTCAGCTGCTTTTTCGTACTCCCCATCTTGTAATTCAAGTTCTGCCAAGAAAAATAAGTTGTTGGGAATCGCATTAGCATTAATTGCAATAGCTTCTGAAAATTGCTCTTTGGCATTTTGCAGTTGCATCAAATCTAAATATACATAAGCCAAAAGCGTTCTTGCTTCTACAAAATTGTCTCTTTCCAATGCTTTGTTTAAAACTTCTTTTGCTTCATTTAGTTGGCGCTTTTGGTAGAGAGCTTGACCTTCTTCAAAGAGTTTTCCGGCTTTTCGATTGTCGGTACTCAATTCTTGGCTAATGCTAGCACAGGAAAAGATAAAAGTAAAAGCTAAAAGCAAACTGCCTTTTAGGGTATGTTTAAATATTTGTGCGATTGTATGCTGATGCTCCATTGAGGGTTGTTTTTAACGTATTCAATTAGTCGTGGGGTGATTTTTTCACGAACGCTCCATTCTGCTTGCAAATAAAGTTTGCAGTCTTTGTTCATCTTGGCAGCATGTTCTTCAGCCCAGTTAAAGTCGTCGTTATTGTAAATAATAACTTTTAATTCATGGGCTTTTTCGAAGTACTCTGTTTGAGGTGGTTTTCTTTTTTTCGGAGATAGGCAAATCCAATGCCAATCGCCGCTGAGTGGATAAGCTCCTGAAGTTTCTATTGCTAAATAAAAGCCTGATTTTTTTAAAGCTTTGCAAAGTGGATTGAATTGATACATCACCGGTTCACCACCTGTGATCACAGCAAAGCGAGAGGGGTAATTTTCAGCTTGAGCCACAATTTTTTCTACGGTTAAAAGCGGGTGATTTGCAGCTTCCCAGCTTTCTTTTACATCGCACCAATGACAACCGACGTCACAACCCCCTAATCGGATAAAATAGGCTGCTTTTCCCTGATGAAAACCTTCTCCTTGCAAGGTGTAAAAACTCTCCATTATAGGTAAGCTTAAACCTTGTTCTACTGCTGTTTTATCTGTTGTGCTCATTATAAAGCTACAAAAGTAAGCAAAGAGGAGGGAGGGAACTTACTTTAAAAGTGAATTGTTTTATATAAGAGTTTGTAGTTGTGGATAGCGAAATTATTTCCTCAACACAAACTTTTTTACCAATAAGAAAATCAAATACAACCAAGGAGCACCGTGCATAAGCAAGTCGAACCAATCCATGGCTTGCATGCCATTTGCTCCACCCAATACCCATTTAATCTTTCCCCAAAGATGTGGTTCCGGATAAAAGGGAGCTAAGCCCAATGTTAAACAAAGTAATATTGCAAAAGCAAAGGGCGATTCTTTTTTAGAGTTTTTATTCATCTTTAGGGATTTGTACGAGACCATGCATTGTAGCCTCCTTTTAAGTCAATGATTTTCTTAAACCCTTTGTTTTCTAGTACTTTAGCTGCTTGGCCACTTCTTCCACCAACTGCACAAAAAACATAAACTGCTTTTTCATTATCAAGTTGATCCAGCTGATCACTAAAATTACTGTCGTAAATATTTAAGTTTTTCGCTCCATCTATCGTTCCTGCTTTGTATTCCTGAGGTGTTCTTACGTCGATTAAATAATAATCATCCTCCTTTTGCATTTCTGCTTTAAACTCTTTTGGTCCTATTACTTTCTTTTCGCTGTTGCCGTTTTGCGCCTGACCGTTGCAAGAGATTAAGGTAAAGGCTAATATAAGTATGCTAATGATTCTCATCTTCATTAATTTATTTGTGACTTAATAAGTTCCATGCTTGGATTCCTCCGGAGAGGTTAAAGGCTTTTAAACCAAACTGCTCCATGTATTGACCGGCAGTGAAACTTCTTGCGCCGCTTCTACAATAGAGGTAATAATTCTTCTCTTGATCTAATTCCTGAACTTTTGCAGGAAATGATGAGTCCATGATATTTAAATTGATGGAACCTTCAATCTTTCCCTCTACTTCTTCTTCCGGAGCGCGAACATCAATTACAACCGCTGCTTCATCTATTTCTATTCTTTCTTTGAATTCTTCTGCACTTAAATTTTTCATTTGTTATAAAAAATAGTTAAGGTTGAGTACTATTTGCTGTTTTTTCATTTTTTATACCTTTATATCCAATAAACATATTTGCCCAAATAATTTTTGAAAGCGCGTAATACAAAGGAGTTAATACTGCTAATGTAGCACCTACAAAAATGATAAAGTTCCAAAACTCAAACTCTATTCCTAAAACAGTGGTAGCAACCCAAAGTGTAACCACATGTGCTACTCCTAATGCATAAGAAACATACATGGCACCATAGTAAAAGCCGGGTTCTAAATAAAGCTTTCTATCGCATTTAGGGCAACGGTCGTGAGTTGAAGACATGTTTTTGAAATCGTAAGGGTTGCGAGATTTAAAAAACTCTCCTTCGTGACAGTGGGGACACTTAAAGTGCGCAATACTGTACATTTTATCTCCTTTTTTGAAAAGTCCCATTATAATGAATTTGAGAGCAAAGTTAACCAAGCTTTTCGGCTAAAGAGGTAACATTGGTTACATAAAAAAACCTAAGCTGAAATTGCTTAGGTTGTGATGATAAGTTTTTGAACTTAATTAATAGGCCGAAGACTTTGATTTTTCATCTAAGTTTCCATTCTTATCAAAGTAGATAGTCCCTAGCTCATTGTCCTTATTTTTTAGTTGTAGCGTGTAAGAAACATCTCCTTTTGAGCTTTCTTTTCTGTAAAATTCAATGACCTCCCAGTGTTTGTAAAAAGATCTTTTTTTACTGTTTTTTATTTTTTCATCCGCTTCTTTTTCCCAGTTCAACTGAGTTAAATCGTTTAGATGTAAACCTTCAGAATTATAGCGACTGAAAACAGTGTGATTATTCAGTTTGTGCTTCGCTTGAAATTCATCACTAAAAGTTGACCACTCTACTTGATCAGATTTTGGAAACATTTGCATAAAGCTTTGTTTAACCGATTTAGGTACTTCCTTTATTTTTGTTTTGGTATACGCATCAGGTGTTTGAGCAATCAATACTGATGAAAAAATTAAGGCTAATATTAAATGGATTGATTTCATGATATTAAATTTTAATTCATTTAAAATTGTGAAAAAACTATTCCAAATCCCAATTTCAACTGATTGAGTGAAGAGCTATGGTATTGTTGTTTCAACTTTTCCACTATTATAGGAAAGGGTTCTACAATAAATCGTTTGCCAAGTTTGCCAAATCGGAACGCTCACCTTTTTCAAGTGTCATGTGTGCATAAATTTTGTTTCCTTTAACTCGATCGATGAGGTACGATAAGCCGTTACTGTGTTCATCTAAATAAGGAGTGTCAATTTGGTGAATATCACCCGTAAAAATCATTTTAGTATTTTCTCCTGCACGACTGATAATGGTTTTTACCTCATGAGGAGTAAGGTTCTGCGCTTCATCAACAATAAAAATGACATCAGACAAACTTCTACCGCGAATGTAAGCTAGGGGAGTAATTATAATTTTTTCATTTTTCTGCATGTCGGCAATTTGCTTGTGCTTTTTGTCCATTTCACTAAACTGATTTTTGATGAACTTTAAGTTATCCCAAAGCGGTTCCATGTATGGGTTTATTTTGTCGTTGATGTCTCCTGGCAAATATCCGATGTCTTTGTTGCTCAATGGAACAATTGGTCGCGCTAAAATAATTTGCTTAAAGTTTCTTCTTTGTTCAATGGCTCCTGCTAAAGCCAAAAGCGTTTTGCCCGTTCCTGCTACACCTTGAATAGTTAATAATTTTATGTCGGGATTTAGAATGGCGTGCAGCGCAAAAGCCTGTTCAGCATTTCGAGGAATGATGCCATAAGCATTCAACTTTTCCACTCGATCCAATCGGTCTTCCACCGGATTGTAAAAAGCCAAACTAGAGGCTTTGCCATTTTTTAAAATGTAATAATGATTGTTCTGAATGCTGCCTTTTAAAAATGAGTAATCTTCAATAAAGCCTTTTTCGTATATCTCTTTGATAACACTTGACTCTAAATTTTCAGCTAAAAATTTGCCCATGTGCAAGTCACTTACATCCTTTACCTTTCCGGTATTGTAATCCTCCGCCGGAAGGTTTAATGCTTTTGCTTTTATTCTTAGGTTGATGTCTTTGGTGACTAAGATTACTTTTTTGTCTTTTTCCTCTTCTTGTAGTCTAATTGCAGCATTTAAAATGCGATGATCTCCTTTTCTTTCATCAAAAATTTGTTCGGCATTGGTATTCTTGTTTGGACCGTTCAAAATAATTTTAAACCTCGACTTTTTTTTGTTTTGCAGGGGAATCCAATCTTGTAAAGTATGGTCGGCTGATAATTTATCAACGATTCTAGTAAATTCTCTAGCTTCAAAATTCTTGGTATCATTTCCACGCTTAAAATTATCTAACTCCTCTAGAACGGTAATGGGAATCGCTACATCGTTCTCTTCAAAGCTTAAAAATGAATTGTGATCGTGAATAATTACGGAGGTATCTAGCACGTAGATCTTCTTGAGCGTTTTTGCCTTTTTCGCCATGTCATTGTTTTTTGGTGAGTGATGATTGCATAAATGTAAAACAAAGAATAGCGAAAAAGCAGTGAGGCAGAAAAAGTAATTAACCGTTTACTATTGATAAGTTGCTAAATAAATTAAAGTTGAGTTAACATAGGGCGTTTACTACTTTAAGATGACTTAAAGTAGTTTTGGTAAAGGCGGGCAGTAGTTATGGCCTTTTATCTAAGAAAATTGATTTACACCATCGGAAACTGAATCTCAAAACCCGACATCTCGTTTTTCGTAATTTGTTTTACTTTACCACCTAGCTGTGCACTAAACATTTGTATTAGCTGAACTCCCGTAGAATTGGCATGCTTTTCAAAAATGTCTTCAGGCAAACCCGATCCATTGTCAAGGTAAACCAATTCATAGTGCTTTTCTTTACTTTTTATATAAATGCGCACTCTTCTGTCGTTTTGGTTTTTAAATGCGTGTTTTAAGCTGTTAGTGATTAGTTCATTAATTACGACTCCAATGTAGACAGTTCGTTTTATGTAAAGCTCGATGTCATCAATTTTCATTTCAACATCGATTTTAGGTTTAACGCCAATTAAAAGATTGTTTACCAGTTCGGAGATATACACCCTTAGGTTATTTTTCCCATCTTCTTTATCGGAAATTTGATCATAAGCCTGTGCCAATGAAGTAAGTCGTTGGTTGACATCTTCCACCACTTTTTTTACTTCCTCATTTCCCTCGTGAGCGTAAAGGACATTGTTTAAGCTGCTTATTAACTGAAAGTGATTTTTAATTCGATGGTGAATTTCTTTGATTAAAACCGCTTTTTCTTCTAATTGAGTGCTAATTCTCCTATTCTTACCTTTTAAAATACGGTTTAGTTCAATGACTTTAGTATAGGATTGATGTAGTTGAAAAATCACAAAGCCAAACAATAAGGAAATAATAATAATTATGATGCGTACAATTTGCTTCATTTTATCAATTTCGGCAACATCTTGATCATAGCTCAAGTAAAACTTCCAAGTGTCGGTAGGAAGATTAATGGTTTCAACTATAGAATTTTCGTTGATTGAGTTGCTGTCGCCATAGAAATAGCCTTTGTGTGTCATACTTTGGTTCTGACTCCAAAGTGCAAATTCCTGAATACTATCTAAAATCGTTCGGTCAACAATTTGTTCCAAGTCCATTACAATGGAAGAGAAGCCCCAAAAATTTTCTTCTTGACTATTGGAGTCCGGTAAAAAAATCGGCACTCGGTAAACCATTCCTTGAACTTGCTGAATCAAAACTCTAGGGCCAATAACCATAGGTTCTTTGTTTTCAATGGCTTTTTCAACCAGTTCTCGATCCTCCTCTAACTCCATAATGTTTACTCCTTCCGTTTCCTTATTAGGGGATTCCGGAAAGTTGTATGTTATAAAGCTGTCTTTTACCAATTGTACTGAAAGTACTTCTCTTTCAGCCATTGCATAAACTTCTTTGGCAAAATCTCTAAAGGCGTCTTGATTAATTTGAGGATTGAATCGAACATAACTTGCAAGCGATTTTGCTAAATATGATTTTTCTGCAATCGATTGCTCAATGTGATTGGCAATTCTGGAAGCTACTTGACTTTTTTCTTCAATAATCGACTCTCTTATTGTAGACCAACTGCTTAAAGAAAAGTAGCTGAGAGCAAAAAAAGCAACTAATGCGGCAATAAGGCCACTGAGCCACGGAAAGTATTTTGATAGTTGCTTGTTCATCGGCAAGAAAATTACGATTTAAAACAACACAAAATACATTTTTGTTTTGCCTAATAAGTGATATTTAGTTCTTTGCGGTAAGTTGAATCGCTTAGCTTATTTTGATTCCAATACGGACTTTTTAAGCTTACTTTGAGTCTTGCTTTTGTTTGCAACTGCTTGCCACCACTCATTTTGTTTTCAGTCCATGCTAAAATACGGTGAGGGAATGCTTTTTCGAAAGTAATGCTTAAACGTCTACCTAATTCAGGGTAGTTAATCGTTAATGTTTGCTTTTGCAGTGAATCATTTTCTTCTATGATGTTGATTTCTGCCAAATAAGCTTTGCTGTCTTTATGCGAAAGTCTTAAGTACTGAGTAGATGGAATTATTTGAACTTCTCCTTGAGGAATCAACTTAGGATTTAAACGAATTTGGTTCCACAAACCGTCTTCTGTCAATGTTTTGTTTAGAAGTCGATTGACATCACTTTCTTTTTCAAAATAAGAGTAAGCTTGTAAATGGTAATGTTGAGCGGTTTCATTTAGCTGCATCCAGCTATGACCACACCATTCTTGAGATGAGGTGCTCACTTTAATGGGAAAAGTAAGTTGATCTTGTTTAACAGGACTAAAAATTGAACTCATTAATGAATAATCATAAATCCCGGTAGTAAATTTCTTAATGTAGTTTAGTTTTAGCACTGAAGTATGATGAGCTTCAGTTTTACTTTCTTTTTTTACTTGTTTTTGAGTCAAAAAATCTTCTGTAACAAAAATTAATACAGCTTCTCCATTTCTAATTTCACCGTACCGAGCTTCTTCTAACTCATAAGAATTTAATTCTGCATTGCCTGAGTACCAATATTCATTAAACTCCTTAGTAGAGTTGTTGCTATAGTATTTTTCTTGATTAGCTTGATCATTTCTGCCCATGCAAGCCGATAGAAAAAGTATTGTAAAAATTATGGATAAGTGCCTTGGCATGATTTTAATTCTTTATTGAACAGGATAATAAACATAGATTTTTTGCTCACTACTTTCGTCGTCAAATAATCCACTTTGATAAATCTCCCAAGGAGATCCCGAAACTTTCAGTTTTTTAGCAGCAGCATAATCTAGAATAGCAAAATGTAGCGCTTCGCTAGTTTCATCTCCATAGTGCTTTCCTTTTATGGCCTTTTTTGCAGCAATTGTTTTAAGTTGAATTCGATCAGATGGGGAAGAATTGCCTTTATAAGGTATCGCCGCCTCTAAAATAACTTTCTTCTCACTGTAATCATGGTATAATGCCATTGGACGTCCATCAATTTCAATACCGTCGTCCATTTCTATGAAGATGGTAATTTCAGTGTAGAGCTCTGTTAGTTTTTTACCAATTTGATCTGCTGGACAAGAATCGAGTATTGTTACCACTCTGGTACTGTCAAAAGTGACTATTTCCAGTCGCCTCGGGTTGGGCGTCGGTTTTACTTCCGCTTTGGGTAGACTTTCAACATGCTTTTTTAAAGTTCGAACACCTTTTTTGTAATTCTTACGAAGTAAGGGTTCCATGATTAGGTTCATGAAATTCATGTAAAAAGGTGTCTTAGCTCCTTGATAAGCCCATGTAAAGTGCGTTTTGTTTTCTAGTGTATCTCTTAAAATAAACCATTGATAACTGGTGTCATCCCAATTGTGATAGACAATGGCGTTTTTTACTAGTGAGTCCTCTTTATAATCAATAATTTTTTGTATTCCATTGTCTATAATGGCTGTTTCACTAATCCATTCATTTGTCGCGCCTAGCTGTTGTTGTTTTTCAGAGTAAATGTTTTTTAAGTTGCTATCTGCTTCAAACCAGGGGTGCCAATGCTTCCATTCTCTATAGTCACTTACTTTTTTAAATAAGATTTCTCTAGGAGCATCTATAATGATTGATTCTTGAAGTCGAAGATGATTGGGCTGAGTTGAAGAGAAGATAATTAAGGCTGCTATGAGTCCTAAAAAGATAAAAATAATCCATTTGATTGGTTTCATAATTTTTGGAAGAATAAGTTAATTGTGGTAAGATGTATTATATTGACGAATATAAAACAAAAATTCGTTTTTTTACACTTATAAACCAAATAGCTTTACAATGAATGCACATGAAATTGACTATAAAATAATTGGAGATGATTTGCAATGCGTAGAAATTGAATTAGACCCCAATGAAACGGTCATTGCCGAGGCAGGAGGAATGATGATGATGGACAATTCCATTGAAATGAATACCATTTTTGGCGATGGTTCAAAAAATGACAGTGGAATAATGAACAAACTTTTTTCTGCCGGAAAAAGGGTTTTAACCGGGGAGAGTTTATTTATGACAACTTATACTCAAACCGGAATTGGTAAAGCCAAGGTTGTTTTTGCTTCTCCTTATCCCGGAAAAGTAATTCCAATGGACTTGAGTGAAATGAACGGAAAAATAATTTGTCAGAAAGATGCTTTTTTATGTGCAGCTAAAGGCGTTCAAGTAGGGATAGAGTTTCAAAAGAGACTAGGTGTGGGTTTCTTTGGTGGAGAAGGGTTTATCATGCAAAAGTTGGAAGGAGACGGCATGAGTTTTTTGCACGCCGGAGGAACAATTATTAGGAAAACTTTAAAAGCAGGAGAAACGCTTGTAGTAGATACAGGCTGTTTAGTGGCCTTTACACAAACGGTAGATTACAATATTCGATTACAAAGAGGCGTTAAAAACACACTTTTTGGTGGGGAGGGATTATTTTTAGCAACTTTGCAGGGTCCCGGTGATGTTTGGATTCAATCATTGCCATTTAGTCGTTTAGCTGATCGAATTTATGCTCATTCACCAAAAATGGGTGGCTCGCGTAAAGGAGAAGGAAGTATTTTAGGCGGCTTGGGCGATTTGCTCGACGGAAGATAGAAATGAATTACTTTGTATGAAGTGGATAATGATTTTACCTTTTTTGCTCTTTAGTGTTGTTCAACTATCAGCAAAAAATGGAGGTGGGGAAGAAAGGTCAAATAAAGATACGGTTCAGGCATTAGTGGTGAGTAACCATAATGTTGCTGCTGATTTGGATATTAGTTCCATGAGCGGAAGCGAGATTATAGGTCTGATTGATTCTTTACTCGATTTAGATGCAGTACCTGTTTCTTTAGTGAAAGAGATCAACAGCTATGCAGAAAGCAGACTGTTAAAGCATGATTACTATGTTTCATTAACGGGTTTTTACGATAGTTCCATTTATCCCTCAAATTCCATGTATAAAAAATGGGATACCTATAACTTATATCCCTATACGGAGAACTTAAGAAAAGACGATGAGCGCATAAGTTTGGTAATTAGAGACTCAGCTAATTATTGTGAATTTATTCCACCTATAA
Organism: Flavobacteriales bacterium UBA5081; assembly: GCA_002415785.1. Taxonomy (GTDB): domain Bacteria; phylum Bacteroidota; class Bacteroidia; order Flavobacteriales_E; family Vicingaceae; genus UBA5081. Next base: position 4,489 of record DIAJ01000042.1, on the reverse strand, counting down.
AAGGGCTAATTACTTCAAACTTTGGATGGCGCGACGGAAGAAACCACAATGGTATGGATATCGACTTACAAGTTTGGGATCCTGTGCATGCTTCTTTCGATGGAATGGTGAGAATTGCACGTTATCATCCGGGATATGGTAGAGTTGTGATTGTTCGTCATTACAATGGATTGGAAACGCTTTATGCTCATTTACATCGATTAAAGGTTAAACCCGGCGATGTTGTAGAAGCAGGTCAGGTGGTTGGACTTGGTGGTAGCTCAGGTAGGTCCACAGGCAGCCACTTACATTTTGAAGTTAGGTTTAAGGGAAAGCCTTTAAATCCAAGAACTATTATTGATTTTAATAATAACTGTTTGGTAAGTGATTCAATTCAATTGGTTAAAAATAAGTGGTCTTATTCAGTTGTGCCTTTAGGGGTCGAATATCATGTAGTAAAGCCCGGGGAACATCTTTACGGAATTGCTAAAAAGTACGGCACAAGTATTTCAAACTTGTGTTTAATGAACGGAATTTCTCGCAACAGACCTCTACAAGTTGGACAAAAAATTAGAATTGGCAGCTAATGGACGGTTTTACTTTTGTTAATATTAATGATCATCCAACAAACCCTAAAAAAAAGGTTTTCTTTTTTAGAGAAGTATCTCATGCCAATTATTTTGAAGTCATGTTGATTGAGAGTAAAATTCAATATGAAAAGCAGATCGACGAAGAGGGGGATGGTCGGATCTACTTTGGGGTGAAAAAAGCAGATTTTACAAAAGTTCAAAAGCTAAATTATTTGACGATAGGTCATTTTCGTAAGCCTTTTATTCCAGATCGATTTTTTAAGTGGTTGTTAATTGCCGTATCTCTATTGGTACTTTCATTGGCATTTATTGGTGCTTGGTTGAGTAACTAAAAACAGCCGATAAAAACTTACTTTTGCAGTATGAACTTAATAAGGTATTCGCTTTTTGTTTTATCTGTGTGCCTGTCATTTGGGCTGTTTGCACAAAAACAAATTACCACTTTTGGTTTGCAGTTTAAGCCAATTTTAAGTTCCGAATTAATTAATACCGGTCCTCAGTCTGAAAAAGTGGGTGACATAGGTTTCGAAATCTCACCACGTGGAGGATATAGCTTTGGAATGGTCGTTCGCAAAGGCTTTAATGAGCAGTTTTCGCTAGAAACAGGAATAAATTATACAAGAAGGAATTTTGGATTAAACATTACTGAGGATTCAACCGGTTTTAGCGGAAGTTCGGATTTCAGATACATCATTTATGAAATTCCCATACTTGGTTTGATTTACATCCAACTTGGACAAAATACTTATATGAATACAGCTTTCGGGGCTTCATTAAACTTCTTGCCCTCAGACTGGGAGTCTTTTGATGACTATTTTATCCATTACTCTCAAAGAGAATCTTGGGTAATACCTAGTCTTTTGGCAAATGTAGGTTTTGAATACAGAACTAGAGAAAGTGGATACTGGTATTTGGGTTTTTCACTTCATCGACCATTTATGAACCTAACCGAAGCAGGAGTTGGTTACACAGAGAGAGATTTTACAAGAGAGATTAAGGAAAGCGCCTTTTTTGGTATTTCAGGAAATTACTTAACCATTGATTTAAGGTATTTTTTTCACGAACCACCTGAGTGGAAACAACAACGAAGACAATGATAGAAAAAATTGAAAGTTGGCTGATTGAGCAGTTTTTAAAATTACAATTCAGTGAGTTTTACGCTGAGTTCACGGCAGTAATTATTTTAATTATTGGCTTATTGATTCTTGGTCTAATTGTCGACCGAATTTCTAGAGAAATATTGTTAAGCGGTTTTGCTAAAATTGCAGCAAAAAGTAAAACCCATTGGGATGATTTGCTAATCAAACATAGAGTAGTAACAGCAATTGCGCATTTAGCTCCGGTGCTTTTTATCTTTTACTTCTTACCTCATGTATTTCAAGAATATGAAACAGTAGTTGACTACGTTAACCGGCTGAGCGAGATAGTGGTTATAATTACAGCGCTTATTGTCATTTTCCGCTTTTTAAATGTAGTTCGAGAAATTCTAGAAGGCATTGCTTTGTTTAAAGATAAGCCACTACAAAGTTACTTTCAGCTGATTAAAATCGTGATTGGAATCATAATGGGAGTGTTGATTCTTTCAATTATTGCGGATAAATCAATCATGTACTTTTTTGGAGCATTTGGCGCAATATCAGCTGTATTGCTTTTAGTGTTTAAAGATACAATATTGGGCTTTATTGCCAGTATTCAGTTAGCAGCTAACGATATGATTCGCGTTGGCGATTGGGTGCAAATGGACAAATACGGAGCAGATGGAGATGTAATAGAAATTAACTTGGCTACTGTAAAGGTTAAAAACTGGGACAAGACGATTACAACAGTTCCAACTTATTCTTTTATCTCGGATTCATTTAAGAATTGGAGAGGAATGCAGGAGACCGGCTCCAGAAGAATAGCTCGTTCCATATTTATCAATCAACACTCAGTAAAGTTTTGCGACAGTGATTTGTTGGAGCGATTCAAGAAAATTCATATTCTTAAAGGTTATGTAGAAGGGAAAGAAAAAGAAATTGAAGAATATAATAAAGAACGAAAAGTGGATATTACTCAAGTTTCTAATGGAAGAAGAATGACAAATTTGGGAACTTTTAGAGCTTATCTTTTACGATACCTTGAAAATCATCCCAAAATTAGTCAAGACTTAACACTATTGGTTCGCCAATTAGAGCCAACTGCCAATGGAATTCCAATACAGGTGTATGCTTTCTGCAATGATATTGCTTGGGCAAATTACGAAGCAGTACAATCTGACATTTTTGATCATATTTTGGCAGTAGCTTCGCAATTTGAACTGGAAGTATTCCAAAATCCTAGTGGTAGTGATTTTAAGTATTTAATGAGTAAATAGTTATATTTGAAAATACAAGCTGTTATATTATGAGATTTCTACTACTTCTGAATGTTTTGTTTCTTTCACAATTTACTTTTTCACAAGATTGGTGTCAGAAGGCAGATTATCCTGATAGACCGGTGTATGCGCCAATGAGTTTTTCTGTAGGAGGAATGGGCTATTCAGTAAGTGGTGGAATGAAAAATGGCAACAATACGAATAAGCTTTGGGAATACGATCCAGTTGGAAATAATTGGACACAAAGAGCTAATTTCCCAGGTACTTCCAGAAGAAATGGAATTTCATTTACCGTTAATGGCGAGGCATTTGTTGGCTGTGGTTGGACGGGAAGTACTAGATTAAGAACTATGTATAAATACGATCCTCTTACGAATTCATGGAGTTCAACTACATCTTACCCCGGAGTTGGAGGAAGAGGAAGTTTTGCAACTAGTTTAAATGGTAAAGGTTATGTTGGTGGTGGTGCCAATGGGACGGGGACTAATAGTGTGCAAAGAGATTTTTGGGAGTATGACCCCATCACAAACAGTTGGAGTCAACTTGCAAATTTTGGTTTTGGTAACCGATTAGGTGGTGTAATGCATGCTGTTAATAATCGAATTTATGCTGGTTTAGGTCATGATCAAGTGATAAGTTACGACGACTTTTGGGAATATAATCCACAAACCAATTCATGGAGTCAAGTTGCGTCTTTTCCGGGAGTTGATAGATTAAACCCTGTTAGTTTTGTAATTGATAATAAAATTATTGTAGGTGGAGGATACACTTTAGGAGCTCTAAGCTGTCTATCTGATTACTACGAATATGACCCTACTAATAATACTTGGACAAGTATTAATGGTTTTGTTGATGGGGCTAGGGCAATTTCAGCAGCTTTTTCAATTAACAATAGAGGTTACCTCTCTACAGGTTGGGGGGCAAATAAAGATACTATCAGAAATACATGGGAATACGATCCTAATAAAATTAAAATTGTAGACACTACTTTTTGCGTAGGAGATACTTTTGTTTATGATGCTTTTAGACCTAACGCATCTTATACTTGGTACGATAATTCTTCAGATACAGTTAAGTCATTTACAACTACAGGCATTTATTTTTTAGATTATACTATTCATGGTTGTAATTACTCTGATACACTTAAACTGACTTTTAATCCAAATCCGATTGTCGACTTAGGATCTGACACCACACTATGCCAAGGAGAAAGTTTAATCTTAGACGCCACCAACAGTGGAGCAACATACGCATGGCAGGACAACTCAAC
>DIAJ01000042.1:0-216 GCA_002415785.1 Flavobacteriales bacterium UBA5081 | reverse complement strand
ATGGCAGGACAACTCAACGAATGCAACTTTTACCGTCACTCAAGCAGGTCAGTATTGGGTCGATGTTACAACGAACGGTTGTAGTACAAGCGATACGATCAATGTGAGTTACAAACCGCTTCCAATCGTTAATTTGGGGAACGATACCACCTTATGCGATGGAGAGACTTTAACACTAGATGCGACCAACAGCGGCGCCACCTATTTGTGGCAAGA
>DIAJ01000005.1:72351-104214 GCA_002415785.1 Flavobacteriales bacterium UBA5081 | reverse complement strand
TTCTAGACAAAATTCAAATAATATTTATATAATTTTAGGGTTCATTCCAGACATTCAGACAGTTTAATAAATAATTCGCTTTCATATTTCTAATAGGAATAAAATAAATCCCTAACAGTTCGTAGAACTGAAAAAGCTTTTGGAGGTAATCCTGTTTTACAAAACTAAGCTTTAGTAAGACCAATTGAAGTCAGAAAAGTTCAACTTCAAACTTTAAGTACTTTAGGCACTTTTAACTTTTTTATTTTCAATAATCAGCCTTTTCTTTTCCCTTTGGCGATAGTATATTTTACTTGCTTCTAAAATAGTCAAATAAGCAAGTATGCAGTAAGCAATTAATTCAAAAAGAACCGCATCCAAGGCAGTTGTTTTAAAAACAGATTGAAGTTGAGGTAGTCCAATAATAGCAAACTGTAATGCTACGGTGGAAATAATCGCCAGCCACATGCGGAAATTGCTAAATATTTTTTTGTTAAAAAGCGACTGCGCATCAAAACGAACTGAAAGTGCATTGAGCAATTGTAAAAAGCACAAAAGCGTAAAAACTAAGCTTTGCTGACTGATTATATCATATCCTAGAGTTGCTGCATGATTTTGTGCAAAGAGTACAAGGATGGTCATGGAAATGGCAGCAATGAGAATCCTAGCCGGCATCCCTCCTGCAAAAAGCTGTTCCTCCGGTGGTCGCGGAGCTTGTCTCATGATGTTTTTTTCGGCGGCTTCTGCCGTTAAAGCAATTCCCGGCAAACCGTCGGTAACCAGATTGATCCATAAAATGTGAATGGGCAATAGCGGCATGGCTAAACCCAGTAATGGGGCACTTACAATCGTTAAAATTTCTGCCAGATTGCAGGAAAGCACATAGAGGATAAATTTTTTGATGTTGGCATAAATCCGTCGGCCTTCTTTTACTGCTTTTACAATGGTAGCAAAGTTATCGTCCAACAAAATCATTGCAGCAGCTTCTTTGGAAACATCTGTGCCGGTAATTCCCATGGCAACACCAATGTTGGATTGCTTTAAGGAAGGTGCGTCGTTTACTCCATCGCCGGTCATGGCTACATATTCACCTTCCTCCTGAAGTGCTCTAACAATTTTCAGTTTTTGCTCCGGTGAAACTCTGGCGTAAACGCTGATATCTTTTACAATTTGCTTGAGTTCTTTTTCATCTATTTCAGCCAACTCTTTTCCGCTGAGAATGCGTTCGTCATCATCGTAAATGTTTAGTCTCTTGGCTATAGCTTGGGCTGTTAAGACTTGGTCGCCGGTAATCATTACTGTTTTAATGCCTGCACTTTTACATTCATTTATAGCTTGCAGCACTTCTTCTCTCGGAGGATCAATCATGGCAACAGCTCCTAAAAAGTGAAATTCTTTTTCTAGCTCAATATTGAAGTTTGCAGGTTTTTTATCGAAAATTTTATAGGCAAAAAACAACACCCGCAAACCTTCAGCTGCCCATTTTCTGTTGATTTCTAATAGTTCGTCTGATTTTTTTAATTCTTCTGCGCAAAGCACATCGGCAATTTTGCGAGGAGCTCCTTTGCTAAGTAAAACATATTTTTCACCATATTTGTGCAAGGTGCTCATTTTCATTCTTACTGAATCAAAAGGCAGTTTGTCAATTAGCGGAAACTGCTCACCCAGTTCATTTTTTGTTAAACCATTTTTCTCGATATACTCTACTAATGCAGTTTCGGTAGAGTCGCCCAATAGTTCACCTTTTTCGTTTTTTTGAACTTCATTATTGAGCATAAGAGCAGCATTAAAAAAGTCTTCGCAGTCTTTTTGAGCTTTCACTTTCTCCACCGTCATGATGTTTTGTGTAAGCGTACCGGTTTTATCGCTGCAAATGAAAGTAACCGAACCTAAAGTTTCTACAGCGGTGAGCTTTCGAACTAACGCATTGTGTTTTACCATACGTTTTGCTCCTTGCGCCAACGCAATGGTAACAACTGCAGGCAAAGCTTCAGGTAGAGCTGCAACTGCTAAAGATAGAGCCAATAAAAAAAGTACAAACAGTTCTTCTCCTTGAACTAAGCCAATGCCAACGACGGCTAAACAAATAACCAACACCCAAACAGTAAGCTGCTTACTAAAATTATCTAATCGCTTTTGCAGAGGAGTTTGCTTGCTTTTTTGTTCTAGCAATTGAGCGATATTGCCCAATTCAGTTTGCATTCCTGTGGCACAAACAATTGCCATTCCGCTGCCATTACTCACAATAGTTCCTTTAAAGAGCATATTGATTCGCTCAGCGGGAATCAGCTTTTCTTCTTTGAGTGTTTGGTTTGTTTTTTCAACGGAATGACTTTCGCCTGTTAGGGCAGCTTCGTCTGTTTTGAGTGAATTGGACAAAATTACACGCGCATCTGCCGGAACAATATCGCCGGCTTCGATGTGAATAATATCTCCGGGTACCAGTTCGCTGACTTCAATTTTGGAAACTTGATTGTCGCGACGAACCAAGGCGTACTGAGCAACCATCTTTTGCAGCATGCGAATAGATTCTTCAGCTTTAACCTCTTGAGAGAAGCCAATCCATGCATTTATAATAACAATAGCTAAAATAACGTAAGCGTCTGTTTGCTCGCCGAGAACAAAAGAAATGACAGCAGCGCCAATCAGAATTAAGATCATCAAGTCGGTGAACTGATTGACTAAAATGGCAAACTTGCTCTTTTGCTTACCGCTTTTTATTTTGTTGCGACCATGTCGGCGTAATCGCTCAGAAGCATCCTGAACTGTAAGTCCGTTTTTTGAACTTTTTAACTGCTCATATACTGCTTCTATAGAAAAATGATGCATAAAAAAAGGGAGTAAATTGCTCCCTCAAATTTAAGCCGTTATTTCCTTTTCTAAATGAACTTTCGTTTTTATTGAGTTTGAAATTAAACAAGCTGCTTCTGATTTGTCCATTATTCGATCGGCTTTCTCCTTTTTACTATCGTCAGAAATTTTAACTTTTGCTTTTAGTGTTATTTCTGTCATTAAAAACTTACCGTCTACTTTTTCCAAAATGCCATCTGCTGTGCAGCTAAAATCTTCATACTCTAGCTTTGAATACTCTGCAATTGCTAAGAAAGTAGTCATGTAGCAGCTTAAAACAGAGGCGGTATACAAATGCTCCGGCGACCAAATTCCAGCTACACCTTTTTCAAATTCGGGTGGAGTAGCTACTTGAATCTTGTCTTCCAAACCATCCGCTTCCATCATTCCGATGCGACCCTCTTGCCATTGAAGAGAAATTTTATAACTATGCCTGTCCATATTTATTTTTTTAAAGGGTTTCAATTACTTTCTTCAACATTTCGTTGATTTCTTTACCGTGCTCTTCTATGGCAGGATTGTCAACCACTTTCATCGCTTCAAGTGGATTAATTGCGGAAACTTCAACACCGCCACTCTCTACTTCGCGTAAGCAAACATTACAAGGCAAAAGTGTACTGATGTTTGGCTCAATCGACAAAACCTTATCGGCATAAACAGGGTTGCAAGCACCCAAAATAAGGTGCGGTAAATAGTCTTTATCCAGTTTCTTCTTCATGGTAGCCTGAATGTCGATTTCAGTTAAAACTCCAAAACCTTGTGATTTTAGAGCTTCCTCTACTTTTGGGCGAATTTCTTCGACTGTAGTTCCTTTTATAACTTTACTATGATGGTACTTCATGATTTTATTTTTTTAATTAAAATAATTGTGATATTCTTCGAATGAAGCTTCTAGCTTTCTTATGATTCCTTCAGCGCTTTTTTCATTCTCTGCTTCACTTAACGCTTTTACAAGCTTTAGGTGTGGATGCAGCCAATGGTGCAATTGTTCGTGAGACTCTCCTTTCATGGTACAGGAAGAAATCAATTGATCGTTGTGTTCCTTCATCTCAGCTGCTAATTGTTTGTAATCTGATCCATTGTTTTTTTGGTAGCTCTTTAATGCTTGCTCAGATGCTTGTAGATGCGGAATCATTTCCGGATTTACTTTCCAGCGATTTCCATTATCCAACAGTATTTGATTTCCATCAGATGAATGAACCTCTTTATTTTCTGCAGGCACTTCTTCTTTTATTTCTGACTTTTTAGTTTTACTTTCTTTCTCAGCTGTTGTTCCACAAGCTGTTAAAATAACTGCCAAGCCAAGGCTAAAAACGATTAAACTGATTTTCTTCATGATTTGATTAAGGTTAAAAGTGAATTGATAAGGGAGTCTCCCTGAGCTTTTATATCTGTTGAAAATCCGCTGATTTTCCATTGAAACATTTGAAGCCTGAAAGCACCCATTACAATGGAAGCCAGCTCAGCGGCATTTATTTCGGTTTTAAAAATACCTTTGGCCTGACCTTCCGTTAAAATGGGGATGAGGTACTTTCTTTTTACTTGCATTACTTGCATTATGGCTTGATTAATGGATTCGCTCTGTTCCATAAGACCATCAGAAAATACTACGGCTACAAAATGGGGATGTTCGTGAAAAAAACTACACTGATTTTGAAATAAGCAGCGGAATTGTTCTTCTACTGTATCGGCAGTTTGGCAAGCGGTGGAGTAGCGAGCTTCCATGTTTTCTGCTAAGTAGTTCAGCATGGCAGTAATGATTTCTTCTTTACCGGAAAAGTGCCGGTAAATGGCACTTTCCGAGAAGTTCATTTCTGCTGCCAGGTTTTTGGTGGTTAATCCCCCAACTCCGGATTTGGTTAAAATCTTGCCGGCCGCTTCTATTAATTCAATCTGTCTGGCTGATCGTTTGCTCGACATCTTTTTGATTACTTTAAAAATGCAGAATACATCCAAACTAGTTTCTCTTGCTCGCGAATGTAATCGCTCATCAGAGCATTAGTTCCTTCATCATCTGCATCTCCAGATAACTCTAAAATTTCTCTCTGCATGATGATGATGGTTTTGAATGAATCCAAGATGTTTTTTACGGCTTCAACACCATCCGTTACTTTATCGCTAATTTTAATTGAAGAAGTTTTTGCATAAGCAGAATACGAGTGTTCTGGAGTGTGTCCGAGAGTTAAAATTCGCTCTGCTACTTCATCAATTTTGAGAATTAAGTCATTGTACAATTCTTCGAATTTTACATGTAACTCAAAAAACTTTTCACCTTTAATGTTCCAGTGATAACCTCTGGTATTTTGGTAAAAAATAGAATAGTTTGCCAACAATTCGTTTAACTTTTCTGCTAGTTTGGCAGACTTGTCTTTTTCTAATCCTATTGAATTTAAATCGCTCATATCTATATATTTTATGTTGTTTGTAAATATTCACTAACAAAAGTAGTAATTTGTTTTGAATTCATCAAAATTGTCAGCTAATTATATTTCTAATCGGCACTATTTCTTTCACAATTAAATTGTGGAAGAAAGAATTCAATTGCTATTGATGAAGCAACTTCTCTTTAGTTCTTTTGCGGAAATATTCGGAATGAAATACCTACTCACTTTTCTGTTTAGCATTGTATTTTTATCGCTACAAGCACAAATATTAAATGTGCAAAAGGCCACTTTGGAAAAAGATACTTCTAAAGTAAAGGGTACGATTACCGGAAACTTAAACCTGTACAACCGAAGTGCTGCTGCCGATGAAGAAGTTGAGTTTTTTGGTTATGATATAAAGTCAAGTATAGGAGTATTTTTTAAGAATTCCACTTTGGCATTTATGAATGATTTTGGGTATACTGAATTGAATGGAGAAAAACTTCTGAATACAGGTTATCAACATGTTCGATATACCATTAATGAGGATAAAAGCTGGAAGCCGGAGTTTTTTGCACAATTTCAGCACGACGATTTTCGAGGCTTATTTCCGCGTTGGTTAGCTGGTGCCAGTATACGCCATGATTTAATTAATGGAGAAGATTTTAGCTTTTTTTATGCGCCCGGTTTTATGTATGAGTATGAAGTTTGGCAAAGACCAAACTCCGATGGAAAGGTTGAAGTGGATTACCTAAAGTCTACCAATTACTTTGGTTTACGATGGGATGTAAACAAAGGACTTGATTTAAATATGATTGCCTATTTCCAAACCGGCTACGACAAAAATGAAGCGCTTTGGCGGAATCGTTACAGCTTAGAGCTCAACATTAATTCCGCCATTAGTAAACGGTTTCAATTAAACAACAATTTTAGTATTATGCACGAATCTGAGCCCATTGTAAATATTACGCCAACTATTTATAAGTTAAGTGTGGGGGTGAGTTATAAGTTGTAATGTTGATTAATTTGAAATGTCAAGTGTCAAATTTCAAATGGAGAGTTGAATTGAATTTACTTTTTCATTTTAAAACAAAATTAGTTTTAACAAAAACTTTGCAATTCTGCGGTTAGAAAGTAAATAAGCAACTTGAAACAAGAATCCTTTTCCTCAACAAGAATAATACTTTGCAAATACTTTCACTACAATGGCACAAGTTGTCGCGGACTTTCCGGGAAGAGCATAGAGGTATTATACCGATTATGATTTTAAATGTCGCAATAAATTGCTCCTTAAAACTATATCGGCATTATACCTTAGAAGTTTTATATACGACAAATAATTTCTAAAGTGGTATTACTTTCTGTTCTTTGTGCCTCTGTGGTTAAAGATTAGTCTAAATACATGAAAATCTGTATGTATGGCATTATTGAACCACAACTTTATGTGAACTGTAATATCGCTCATCGAAGATAAAAGTCACGTTTAAGGGCTGACCAAGGGTTCTTTGAATGTGAATGCTTTGTTTGTTCTCCCCGGCCTTTAAATGATTGAGATTGCCTTCTTGAATGATTTGGCCGGCTACATTAGTTATGATGTAGCTCACATTCACTTTTTCCTTTAAATCAAATTCTACAGTTAGCTTTTCATCTACTAGCGGGTTTGGAAAAAGATTCACTTTAAAAGGATTACTTCCATTAATTTCTTCAATACTTGCCGCTTGATTTTTGATGAGTGATACTTCATATATAGTAGTAGATGCAGAAGTGGTAGAGGTTAAATTGTTGCTAAAAGGATTCAAAGTTGGACTCTGAATTCCGCCCACAATGTATCCAATAATGCTTGTGTCATTAGTTAATTTATCTAGTTTAATGACTTTGTTATTGTAGTGAGGAATGTTGAGGTTTTGAATAAATTCAGCGCTTGCACCATTTAAAGTTGGCATCTCAATGTTCAATTTATATTCTTGCAGCTGTCCGGAGGAATCTCTGCTCACTCTACTAATTGTTTTTATAAATGGAACTAAGTTGTCTTGCTGTTGAATGCCATTTTGATAATAATATTGACTCATTCCACCATAGAAAAGGGAGTGCATACTGTTTTCAGTACTATCAAAAAGTACTGTTGTTGCACTGTGGTAATTACTCAAATATTGGTTAAAGGTAGTGATTGCTTGAATGCTTGAGTCGTTGATCATTACCGGATAGAGGTAGGGTAAGTCTGCATTGCGCTGAAAAACGCCTGATGAAATCATTAGTCCTTCGTCGCCATTGGGGAAAACTTGAGGCAATAAATTGTAGTCTCTTCGGTGAAGGTGAACGGGATCAGTAATCGTATTGTAATTTGAAAAACTCAATTGATTACCACTATTGTTCACTGTTAATTTCCTAATTTGATTAGAATATCTTTGAGTGTATGAAGGACCACCCATAGGGTTGTATCGTCCGTCAAAGCGATGCCCTCCTACGAGATAAAGTTGATCTTTCATGAATTTCAAATGTCCGCCTGTTATGGCAAAAGCAGTATCGCTTATTTGTTTAAAACTATTAGCGATTGAGCCACTATTTACAATTGAGTCTATTAAATTAGAAACGGTTACAGTAGTTAGATTATCGAAAGTTTTGTGAGTTTGTGCTGACTGTGCGTAAGCGTAACCACCAATTATATACAATGTGTCTTCCACTTGCGTGAATGTCATATTGGTTGATTGCAATTGCTCTTTAATTGATGTCGGCAGAGCATTCACCGAAGCAGACCAAAACTGCCGGCTGTTGATATCTACTACATAAATATCTGTATTGTTTTGACTTGCCGGAAATGCACTGTTTGGCTGACGAGCATGTAAACCATCTTTTCTACCACCAATAATTACCCATTTTCCATTGTGTTGAGCGTGAGCAAATGAATGTAAGCCCGGGAAGTTATTGATATTGATTGGGTTTAAGCTAATGTCGTATTGAAAGCTACTTTGAGCAATGGCTGAAAAGCTAATGATTAACAATAGCAGACTAGCTGTGATGAACTTTTTCATTTTTGTGTTGAATTGATTAGACCACACAAAGCTAGTTTAGCTGCAACTAATCAAAAGTAATAAATGTTACACAGCGATGTATTTAGATTAGTTTTTAATAAGGGACTTACCTCAAGAAATTTAAATTGTTAAACACAGCAATTTGGAATTGATTTCTTCCACCAAAATCATATATCTGTCGCATAATGCCGGCTTCAACTCTAAGTCCATTCTTTATCTCATAACCTAAGGCGCCAAACAATCGGTTGCGGTCGAAAGCAGGTTTTTCGCTGTTTATAAACACTTCGTTGTATGCCGATAGGTAAAGGGTGTTTTCTTTAATTTCTTTTGCCGTTAAAGGGTATCTCAAAGCTAGAAAATATCGGAATCGCATTCGAAAATCGTTGCTAAAAAAGCGCTCCTCGATGCGGTAGCGGTGACTTAAATCCAAACGACCAATATTTTGATTTGTGATAAACTGCTGAAAAATACGGTGCTCGTCAAAATGAATTTTCTCATCGCTATTTCCAACATAATTTTCAGAACGAATAAAACCATAACCGAGCAAAATGTTGTGGTTGTTTTCTCCGATATCGTAACCTATACCTGTACGCAACATTAACTGCTCTAAATCGCCAATAAAATTGTAGTTACGGTACTGCACTTCATTGTGCCAATTTAGTTTGTCGTTTATTTTTTGATTGCCAAAATACATCCACCAGTTCCCTGTCTCGGAATCTTGAGCCATAGAGTAGCAGGCGCTAGCCATTAAGGCCGCAATAAATGCAACTTTTAGTTTCATCTAGAAAAAAATTAAAGGGTTTGAGTTGATTTTATTTTATGTAAGCGAAATCTTCCTTGTTTTTAATGCAAAGTAAACTCTCATAAATTAGTCGAATTACATTTTCAACATCTTCTTTGTGCACCATTTCTACCGTAGTGTGCATGTAGCGTAAAGGAAGTGAGATTAGGGCTGAAGCCACGCCACCTGTTGCGTAGGCAAAGGCATCTGTATCAGTTCCGGTAATTCGAGAAGCAGCATAGCGCTGAAAAGGAATTTTTTGTTTTTCAGCAGTATCGATAATTAATTCACGTAAGTTGTTTTGAACAGCTGGACCGTAAGCCACAACCGGACCGTCGCCGGCAGTAAAGTCACCTTGCTCAACTTTATTGATCATGGGTGTTTGTGTATCGTGGCAAACATCCGTAATAATGGCAACGTTGGGCTTAATTCGCTCAACGATCATTTGCGCACCTCGTAATCCAACTTCTTCTTGTACGGCATTGACGATGTACAAACCAAAAGGCAATTTCTTTTTGTCTTCTTTCAGTAAGCGAGCTACTTCAGCAATCATAAATCCACCAATACGGTTGTCTAAGGCACGACCAACGTAATACTTTTTGTTCAAGATCATGGCTTCATCTTCGTAGGTAACTACACAACCTACGTGAATACCAAGTTTTTCCACCTCTTCTTTGTCCTTACAACCACAGTCCAAGAATATATTACTCATTTTTGGGGTGTCTTCCTTGCCGGAATCATTGTTCAATCTGGTGTGAATAGCGGGCCATCCGAAAACAGCCTTAACAATCCCCTTTTTGGTGTGAATATTTACGCGTTTAGATGGCGCAATCATATGGTCTGAGCCCCCATTTCTTCTCAAATAAATAAAGCCGTCTTTGGTAATGTAATGTACATACCAACTGATTTCATCGGCATGGGCTTCAATAACAACTTTGTAGTCGGCTTCAGGGTTAATTACTGCCACTGCAGTCCCGTAAGTATCCACAAAAGTTTCATCAACATAAGGCTTTATTTGATTTAGCCAAATTTTCTGACCCTCACTCTCATATCCAGTTGGCGAAGGATTGTTGAGGTATTCAAATAAAAACTTTTCTCCTTCCTTATTAATGATCGCTTTCTTTTTTGCCATAGTTGTATAATTGAAGCGGCAAAGATAACCTTATCTTAGTAGCTTTTAAAACGAATGAAGGAAAAGCTATAAAAGGATTTTTTTGTTAGATGGTTGCTTTTCAATTCAACTCACTGACATTAATCTTATTTTTGAAATTCATTTAATAATTGCGAAATGACATATCTGAAAAGCTTAATCAAACAGATTTTTCCTAAGCAAGCTGATGAAGAAAATGAAGGTGAGGAAATTCTTTTGCGTGAGCAAATTGTTCACAGTAAGGTGTTTTTGAATGACTATGCTAAATGGAAAGAGCAGCAAATGCACAAAGGCTTATTGGCTCACCTGTTTGAGAATGCTACGGTAAAATCAATGAACCCCGAAGCAGATGTGAACTACTTTGCCTATAGAGACGAGCAATCTAATGGTTTTTACTTTCACAGTGAGAGTCCATGGACGCAGTTGGATTATGCCTTTTTTGTTGAACACTTAATTCAGCTATTGAAAAAACACGGTTATGTATTAAAGCACAGTAGGAGAGAGGTGAGTGAGGGAGATCAGCTTAAAACCAACGAACAGTTTTATTTAAAGCCCTCTATTAAATACCGAAAAGAAAAGCCTTATCAACAGCTTTACGGCAATATTATCATTGAGCATAGATTAATTGATAATCAAACGAACTTAGTGAAATTAATGGCTCAAGTCTACCAAGGTAGAGCTTATCAAACACCGGATTCTTTTGAGGAGTTGATGGACATAATCTTTCAATCTTAAGTGAATGAATACGATATCGAAGAAAAAAGAACATTATAAAATACAGCCTCCACTAAGAAAGTATTTAAGAAACTACTCTAGGGAGAATAAATTGCCAATAACATACAGCGATTTAAATCATTATGAAAACTCGATTCCATTGTATGATAAAGCCGGAAAAGATACGCTTTGGGAAACAGTTTTCTTTGGGCAATCGGAGATGGATGAAGTGAATTCAAACCTCTGTAAAGTGTATTCATTACTTAAAACAGAAGGAGATGTTACCGTAATGGAACATCTATTTGTCGATAGAATCGATTTTTGTCCCTTTGGAAACTCTAAACCATTTCGAGTAAGAATAACCAATAAGTTTAATGATAACTACGATTATTTTTATGTAAAAAAAGCCGATGCTTCCAGAATTTACGGTTTGGAGCTGGAGCATATTTTATCACCTAATCGAATTAGTTATATTGTTCACGGCGATACCATTATAGAAGATCATATTGCCGGTATTCCGGGCGATGTATTTATTCAAAATTGGATGGATGACCCACAATTGAATCGCATCCGATTAGCCAAAGAGTTTGTGAAGTTTAATGAGCGTTGTTTTGTACGCTTGTTGGGTGATATGCGGTCATACAACTATGTGGTTGATATCACGCCTGACTTTGATGATATTCAATATCGTATTCGCGCAATTGATTTTGACCAACAAACTTATGAAGGGAATAAAAGCATGTATTTACCTCAATTTTTTAAAGACAACAACCCCATAGTAGAGTTCTGTATGGAGCTATTAAATCCGGAAACCATTCGACAATACCAAAAGGAGGAGCGAGCAATGATCGCCAACCGGATAAAGGTTTCTCGTTATCGCCTTAAAGATTTGTCAGACTGTATGGAGAACGAAGTGCTTAGCAAGCCCGAAAAAGTAGAACAACTAAAGAGTGAGTTAGCAGAGCATTTTGAAGATGCCAGTTTTTTGGAATGCGAAAGTATGGGTGAAATTCTTAGAACCAGGCTATTTATCTTGCTATACAACAACAAAGAGATTTTAATGGAGGGGATTTAGGGGAAACTAGAAATGCGAAACTAAAAACTTGAAACCAGGCGGAAGGGATTATTTTTTATGATAAAGTGCTTGAAGTCGAAAAGCTTACAATTCGTTAAACTATAAAGATGAAAATTAATCAGTCAAAAAACGATGAAGCTAATTGGTTTGCAATTTTATTGCTAGTTAATTTTTTAACGGTTACTTTTTGGATTGTTTCGCAAAATGTAGATGTTTATCGCTTTGCAATTGTCGGGGCGATTTTTGAATTGTTTTGGTTGCCGATTATTGCCTCTCTACTTTTAATGCCTTTTGTGTCAATCTTTTTTTGGTACAAAGATAAATTTAAGAAGAAATCGAAGTTTGTATATCTATTGCTTGTCAGTTTACTGTCAATAATCCTTGCTTTATTTGCTTAGTTTTTTAGAAATGTTTGATAGAAGCTCCTTTTTTGATTAAACATTTAGTACAATAAGTTAGCATTTCGCTCAAAACCCTCTGCATTCAACCATTTCTGTTCTTTGCTTTCGTTAATAATATGCTCTATCCTGTCTTTGAAGTCCATTGTTAATCCATTCTGATCAATCCACTTTAAAGCTGTTTGAAAAGAGCTTAGCATGCTTTTATAAAATGCTAGTTGATTTATGGCGTTTTCGGCGGTGTATATTTGGGCAACTTCTATTGCGTAGAGCATTATGTCGGCAATTATCATAGGGTTAGCTTCCAACTGTTGTAGCTTTTTAATATGCTTTTGAGCAACTGAGCGTCTTTTTTTCGCTTTTTTACCGCTTTCCGGAAAGTATTCTCTACTAATTTTTGTTTTAGCCAAGCGCAATCGCTCTTCTTCGTTGGGATTAAAAGAGAAGTCGTAAAATTCTTTAACATCTTTAAAACGCTTGTACAGGTCAATGACTTGTTCTTTTAATTCTTCCTTATTTAAGTCACTTAAAAATTCAGTTAATTGTCTTTTACTCATTAGTTAGTTTTTCACTGCAAACCCTCCAACATGCCACTTTTAGGGTAGCACAAAAAGTGTTTCCTAACCGGCTCAGAAAGCACGCTGATATTCAATTGATCGGCTGCTTTGGCAATGTCTTCAATATGACCATCTTTGTACAAAAGGTTAATTTTGTCTTTTTTGGGATTGTAAGCATTATTGGCAATTGAGCCGGAGAAAACGAAGTAATTGCACTCTTTTTTCTTTAGACCATACTTATCGCTTAACTCCTCTTTTATTTTGTTGATTTGAACTTGAGATGGCTTTTCACTGCTCAATTGAATTTTGTACAAGGAGCGATTGATAAGTGCTCTACACAATCCGGAAAGTACTTTGTCCTTGCTTTTTCTCCACATTTTTATTGAAGCCATTATGTCAAAATCATCTAATTCAGAAAACTGAAACAATACTTCATCGTTATTAAGAAATGAGTCCTTGTCTCTTTCGTGATAAAGAAAAAAACGAAGGGCATCACTGCAAAACAGTTCTTCTCCTTTTAAGGCAAGCTCTTTGGCGCGCTTTAAAATGTTAACTACAAGGTTTTCTGCAGAAAGCACGGTTTTGTGTAAATAAACTTGCCAGTACATCAATCTTCTGGCAATAATGAATTTCTCAATGGAGTATATTCCTTTTGCTTCTACGCAAAGTTGATCATCGTGTACATTGAGCATGGAAATGATTCGATCAGTATTTATGACCCCTTCCGACACTCCTGTAAAAAAACTATCTCTTTTTAAATAATCCAATCGATCCATGTCGAGCTGACCGGAAATGAGCTGATGCAAGAAAGGCTTGTGATAGCGGTTTTCAAAAATTTCAATGGCTAAATCCAGCTGACCGTTAAACTCTTTGTTGAGTTTTTCCATAAAAAAAGTAGAAATGTCTTCATGGGTTACATTTTTTACAATACTGTATTCCAATGCATGTGAAAAAGGGCCGTGACCAATGTCGTGCAAAAGTATTCCAATGGCAGTCGCTTTTGCTTCTTCAGCTGTAATTTCCTGTCCTTTAGAGCGAATTACTTCTATGGCTTTTAAAGTTAAATGCATAGCGCCCAGAGCATGATGAAATCGAGTATGCAAGGCACCCGGATAAACCAAATGCGTTAAGCCCAATTGCTTAATTCTGCGTAAGCGCTGAAAGTAAGGGTGCTCAATTAAATCGAAGATAATGTCGTGCGGCAATGAAATAAAACCGTAAACCGGATCGTTGAAAATCTTTTTCTTATTGTAATTTACCTTTTCCAAATTGACTATTAACTAATTTTATGCAATTGTAATGCTTTGCTTGAGATAATATAAGCTATCTTGCAACAAAAACCTAAACTAAATGACGAATATAAGAATACTCTGGGCTGATGACGAAATTGAATTGCTGAAACCACACATAATTTTTCTAAAAGATAAAGGCTATGAAGTGATTTCTGCCAGCAGTGGAAGTGAGGCACTCGACTTAATTAAAGAACATCGCTTTGATATTGTACTCTTAGATGAAAATATGCCGGGACTTTCCGGTTTAGAAACCCTCACTGAAATAAAGAGTTTACAGCCTTCTTTGCCGGTAATTATGATTACTAAAAGTGAGGAGGAGTCGATTATGGAAGAGGCAATCGGTTCAAAAATTTCTGATTATTTGATTAAGCCGGTTAATCCGAATCAAATTTTGCTTTCCTTAA
Source organism: Flavobacteriales bacterium UBA5081 (assembly GCA_002415785.1). GTDB lineage: Bacteria > Bacteroidota > Bacteroidia > Flavobacteriales_E > Vicingaceae > UBA5081. The sequence continues at coordinate 89,622 of DIAJ01000005.1, read as the reverse complement.
AAAAGAATCTAGATAGTTCCAGAATTGTGAGTGAGAAAACGACAATGGGCTATCAGCAAGCGTTTAGAAATATTGGAATGAGCTTGCACAATAACATGAGTTACGAAGAGTGGGAGGATGTTTACCGCAAATTAATTTATTGGGAGCTGGAGTTGGAGCGCTCAGAGGATAGTGGAATGAACGAAATTCTTGATACACAAAAAGAAGAAGCTAACAATTTGTTTTGTCGTTTTGTAGAAGAGAATTACATTGATTGGCTAAATGAAAATGCAGAAGCGCCAATCATGTCTCACAATGTGTTTAAAGAAAAAGTTTTTCCACACATTACGGCTGACTCAACTACTTTTTTAATTGTAATTGATAATTTGCGTTTAGACCAATGGCAGTTGATTAAACCACAAGTGGAAGAGTTTTTCTGGATTGATAAAGATGAAACTTTTATGAGCATATTGCCAACGACTACGCAGTATGCACGTAACTCTATGTTTGCCGGTTTGCTGCCCTCAGATATTGAAAAAGTTTATCCTAATCTGTGGTTAAACGACGAGGACGATGGAGGTAAAAATATGCACGAAAATGAGTTAATTGCTACTCAGCTTAAACGCTTGGGTAAAGACACTCGATTTGCCTACAACAAAGTGCTTAATCCGAATTACGGCAGAAAAGTAGTAAGTGATATTCCTAACCAAATGAATAATGCATTCAATGTAATTGTTTACAATTTTATCGACATGCTTTCTCACGCCAGAACAGATACAGATATTATTAAAGAATTGGCTGAAGATGAATCAGCTTATCGTTCCTTAACGCTTTCGTGGTTTGAACACTCTCCGCTTAAGGAAGCACTGAAAGAGATTGCGCAGCGGGGCGGAAAAGTAATTATTACCACCGACCATGGTTCAATTAAGGTTACTGAGCCTTCAAAAGTGGTAGGAGATAAAACCGTGAATACGAATTTGCGCTACAAACAAGGAAAAAACTTGAGTTTTGAAGCCAATGATGTATTTGCCATTGATAAGCCAAAAGATGCTTTTTTGCCACAGGTGAATGTGAGCCAGTCGTTTATTTTTGCCAAAGGAGATCGCTTTTTTGCTTATCCCAACAATTTCAACCACTATGTAAATTATTACAAAAACACTTTTCAACATGGCGGTATATCCATGGAAGAAATGTTGGTGCCAATTGCTACGCTTAGTCCGAAGTAGAATAAAAGAGTTTAACTTTGAGATGTTTTTTAACACTCAAACCAATCATGAAAAAAGTAGAGTTAAGAACTCAACAATTGGAAGATCTGCCGAGAATTGTTCAAGAAATTTTGGCTTTAAAAGGCAAAGAGCAAATTTTGGCGTTTAGCGGAGAGATGGGTGCGGGCAAAACCACTTTAATCTCTGCTATTTGCAATGCGCTAAAAGTGCAAGATGCAATTTCTTCACCTACTTACTCTTTAGTAAATGAATACCTTAGAGAGAATGGAGAAAAGGTGTATCATTTTGACTTTTATCGTATTGATAGTGAAGAGGAAGCGATGGATATGGGGGTAGAGGATTACTTCGAAAGTGGGGCGCTTTGTTTGGTAGAGTGGCCGGAGAAAATTGAAAATTTATTGCCTGAAAATTACATTCATGTTAAAATAAGTCTGCAAAAGACAGAAAGAATTTTTAATTTGGAGCTTCCTTAACGAAACCTTATGGCTGAAGATGTAGTAAAGTCTCTTGCACAATCGGCGACTAAAATGTTGCCCCAAGAGGAAATGGCTGAAGTAAAGCGCAAAAACAGTAATTTGTTTATTGGGATTCCCAAAGAAACATCATTGCAGGAAAAACGCGTGCCTTTGGTTCCTCAAGATGTTGAACTCTTGGTGAACAACGGTCATCAAGTAATGATTGAGAGTAAAGCAGGCGAAAAAGCCAATTTTGATGATCATGCTTATAGCGAAGCAGGAGCAACGATAGCATACTCCCGAGAGGAAGTTTACAAAGCAGATATTTTATTGAAGGTAGAGCCACTTTCGCACAATGAAATTGATCTTTTACAACACCGTCAAACCTTAATTTCTGCCTTGCAGTTGCCGGTACAGCCCAAAAATTTCCTGCAAAAACTTATTGATAAGAGGGTCACAGCTATAGCCTATGATTTTATTAAAGACACCTCTGATCGCTTTCCGGTAATTCGTGCAATGAGTGAAATTGCGGGAAACACTTCAATTCTAATAGCCGCGGAATACTTGAGTAACGTTAACGGAGGTCACGGACACATGTTGGGAGGGATTTCCGGAGTAAAACCCACTGAAGTAGTTATTTTTGGAGCAGGAGCTGTAGCCGAATTTGCCGCTAGGTCAGCTTTGGGCTTAGGAGCTTCAGTGAAAGTGTTTAGCAACAATACCTCAAAACTTCGGCGTTTGCAAGAGGGAATTGGTTGTCGGGTTTACACTTCTACTTTGCAGCCCAAAGTGATAGAATCTGCTTTGCGTACAGCCGATGTAGCCATTGGAGCCATTCGCTCTGAAACCGGCAGGAGTCCGATTGTGGTAACGGAAGAAATGGTAAAGCAAATGCAGGAGGGCTCCGTAATTGTAGATGTGAGCATTGATCAAGGAGGATGTTTTGAGACTTCAAAAATGACTAATCACTCTGAACCTACCTATGAATTGCACGGAGTCACACACTATTGTGTGCCCAATATAGCCTCAAGAGTAGCAAGAACAGCTTCCTATGCATTAAGTAATATTTTAGCTCCGGTTATTTTAGATTTAGGCGAAGGCGGTGGAGTTGACAATTGCATTAAAAATACTTACTCCATTCGCTCGGGAATATATTTGTATAGAGGAATGCTGACCAATCGCTACTTAGCGGAGATGTTTAATTTACCTTATAAAGATTTAGATTTATTATTGGCAGCCATTTAAAAATTGTAGAATGACTTTTTGGAAGAGATTAAGAACGTATTTTGTTGGAGTGGGAATTGGACTGATTGTCGTCTATTTCTTTTTTGGTGATCGTGATTTAAACAATTGGACACCGCAGTCTAGGGTGCTTAATGGTATCGATAGTGCTGAGGTGAAAATTTCTGAGCGAGCAGCCTGTCAGTTGAAGTGTTTAAGTATAGAAACAGAAGATTTAAAGGAAATTAAAGCTGCTGCTAAAGTGAATTTTTCGGAGAGCAATACGCAGAAAGAACCTTGTCCGGTTTATCGCTTAGAAAGTAGCTGGCGAGAAAGCGACTATCAATTGGTTTATGAGCTCTGCGAAAGAGAAGAAACAGCAGAACTAATTAGTTTGATTCAGATTGGAAAGGCTTGTGATTGTGAAGGGTAAAAGTTAGTCATTACCAAAGTTTATTGAGGTATTAGTAAGACTTAGAGATTAAATTTTTAGAGAAAACCCTTAAGGCTTTTCCGTTCAACTTTGGAAAAGTCGACAGGTTTTAGCGCGGCTCGCAATAAGCACAAGCCAATCGCATCCTCGCATCCGGAGGATTTGTAATCCTTCGGGAAAATAAGTGTCGCAGCGCCGGAGCTTTTTATCATATTGATAAGCTTTATTACAATGCTGTCGTTCCTCCGGAACTATTTTTTGATTAAGCTCCATTGGAGCGACAGAAGAGTTTAACATTCTTAAATGCATCCGAAGGATAACAATCTTTCGGGAAGCTAAATAAAATACTGCAGGATTTTTAGCCTTGAGAAGCGGTTCGTAAGTCATCAATACCAAACTTTTCCAAAGTTTATTGAGGTATTAGTAAGACTTAAAGATGAAATTTTTAGAGAAAACCCTTGAGACTTTTCCGTTTAACTTTGGAAAAGTTGACAGGTTTTAGCGCGGTTCGCAATAAGCTTAAGCCAATCGCATCCTCGCATCCGAAGGAATTGCAATCCTTCGGGAAAATAAGTGTCGCAGCGCCGTAGCTTTTTATCATACTGATAAGCTTTTTTACAATGCTGTCGTTCCTCCTGAACTATTTTTTGATCAAGCTCCATCGGAGCTAAAGCTTTATAGAAATTCATAATTGAACCAGAAGTTGAGCCCCTTAGGAGCGACAGAAGAGTTTTATATTCTTAAATGCATCTGAAGGATTTGCAATCCTTCGGGAAAGTAAATAAAATGCCGCAGGGTTTCAAAGCCTGCAGTGCTGTGTTCATTGAACAAGGCTCAGGCTTTTGCGAATTAGCAGCTTGCGATTCAAATAAAATATTGATCATCATTTTCAAGCTGAAAATTCCTTTGGAAAAACTTCTTTTTTGGTTCGTCCTGTCCTGAGCAAAGTCGAAGGGTTGGAGGAGCAAAAATGAACAGAAAGTCTATCAAAATTGAGATTGATTGTTTTTTTATTGATGAAAGAAATAAAAAAGAATCACTTCACATCCCCAACCTCAAAGTCACCATACTGGAAACTTTCTCATAAAAGTTTTGAGGAGAGTATGTTCGCCAACTTACATCATTTAATCGACCGCCGGAAATGACATAATAATCGATGTTAGCAGCTTCGAAATCTTGGATCACATGCTCTCTAAAATTGATAAAAGCAATCCAGCCGTCTTCTACATCTTCAAACCACTCCTCGTAATAGGAATCGTCGGAGTAGTGGAAGTTGAGCACATTTTCACCAATGAGAATAAATTTGTTGATGCGCTCGTGAATCAATTCATCGATAATGTTGCGCTTTAAGTACATGATGTCGTTGTGGAGCAAATCGTTCCACTCACCAATGAGTTCAATAATGGCATAGCCCTCATCGTAATCTGCCATAAGGATTTTAATGAACAGGGTAGGAGATTCAATTTCATCCCATTGAGGATGAATTAAATGGTCGTAGATGGCATGTGTAAACTCAAATTCGCTGTAAATGCGGCCGTAAAAAGGCGAGCGCACATCTTCCGACGCAACGTAATAATCTCTCCAACGAAAATGAGGCTCAATGGCGTGCATAGCAAACAGACATTTGAGATTTGAATTTGTTTTTGAAGGGCAAAGGTAGGAAAGGAATTTTGAGAAGTGATTTTTGTGAGTTGCTGAATATCTTGTAACTCCTTCGGAATTGTATAGAAAAGTGGTATGTTTATGGTGGAGTTTTGAACTTGAGTTTCAATGTAAATAAAAATTAATGAAAAAAATTAAATTCACTTGTAGTAAAGAATGGAGTTCAATGAAGTCCATAAAATCTAATATTAATCTTTGCCAAGATTGTAATAAGTTAGTTAAAGACTACACGAAAAATACCAAGTCAGATTTTAATTTGAAAACTGACTGTGGTGTGTTTCATTTAGGTCAAGTCAGCTCTTTTAAACGTTCATTCAATATTTCATCACCAAAATTAATGCAATTGTCGTTAATGACTCTTTTAGGGTTAAGTATGATTAGTAGTGATGCGGTAGCTCAGAATCAGAATGTTAATTCAATTGTGAATGAGAAAACACATAATGGGCAGTTAAAGGTTAGTGGACAATTAATTAATAGTCAAACAAAAAAACCGTTACAAAGTGGTATTGTCGAGCTATACAACTCCAAACAAATGATAGCTGTTGTTATTACTGATCATCAAGGTAGATTTTCGCTTAGCATTGATACCGTTGTTAATGAAATAAATAATCTTAGAATTGTTTTTAATAGAGATAGTCAATACTCAGACACAACTATGTTGTCAAACACAAATTTTGAAAATATGATAGTTGAACTTGATGTAAAAACATTTCAGTTGAATAATAGTGAGTATTCTATCACAGGAGACGTTACTGAGGTTGAAGAGCAGACTATTGATTGTAGAGTTCCAAAGGCTAAATAGTAATTAATTAAAAATAAGGTTTTCTATGCTTCTTTTGAATCCAACGGTAAGATATAATTCTGTACAATATAATTCTGTACAATAGAGAAGTCAAAAAATGCCTAAAAAATTTCAAAATAAATATCGAATTTCCTCAACGCGATTACAAAATTGGGATTACCGTTGGGCAGGCGCCTATTTTATTACAATCTGCTGTAAAGACCGTCGACATTATTTTGGAGAAATCCAGAATGGGAAAATGAATTTGTCGAATGTTGGCGTATTGGCCAATGTCTTTTGGTACGAAATAAAAAATCACGCCCAAAATGTAGAATTGGGTGAATATATTATCATGCCCAATCATATTCATGGAATTTTGATTTTGAAAAATGATGAAAATGCGGTTGCAGAGACAAGGCATGTGGGTTCTGTAGAGGCAGGGCATGCCCTGCCTCTACAGAACGAAAACGATAAAACCATAGGACAAAAACGTTTTCAAAATCCCGGAAAAAATTCCGTTTCATCCATTGTTGGTTCATATAAATCGGCGGTCAGCAAACACGCCAATCGTTTGGGCTATGAATTTGAATGGCAATCAAGGTTTCACGATCATATTATTCGTGATCAACAATCGTTTAGTAGGATAACAAATTACATCATAAATAATCCAGCCAATTGGAAAGAAGATAAACTTTATGAGAATAGTTAAAAAATGTAAGCTTAATGATTAAGCAATCGTATGGCGATTTTATCAACCCAAACCTATAAATTACTATTAAAAGCTGCCTTTTTAGTTAAGCTAAATTGGTATCCAAATACAAGGTTGTACTGAAAGAAAAAGAAGTTTTGTCTAGCACGGTCAATTGACTCCGGAGAGGTGAGGATGTCCGGCATATTGATAAATCCACCTTTGGTTTCAGCTTGCATAAAGAAGCCTTTAGTGTGAGCTAATTGAAGAGCTGCTACAACATTTGCTCCATAGCCAGCTAAATGGAATTCGTCATTTCTTGCCTTTCCCAACAATTTAGAATTGGTTTTAGGTAAGCTAATTCCCATGCCAAAACCTTCGATGAGGTTGATGTTCCATTTACCTAGAGGCTTTAGGTTTGAGAAGTGCCTTAGTTCAATATTCTCATAGTTTAAGCCATCGGTATGTTCAAATTTCAAAAAATCCTCTTTTATTTCAATTTTGTTGTGATCGTAATCGGAGTTGTATACGGTCTCCGTACTTCCGATGTGACCTGTAATTTCTACTTGCTGACCTTGAGTAACTACGTATTTCATGTGGTCATTTCCAAACGATATACTCCAGTTTTCTTTAAAATAATAACCAATGCGAAAATTGTATTGAGCAATGGTCATTTTAGCCGGATTAATATAATCTAAAGATACCTTTGACTGCTTGTCGGTAGCCTTAACATTTTCTAGCCTAAAGCTATAGTCGTTACCTTTAAAGTGGATAGTTGAATTGCTGTATATCGATTTGTTCCATCCCCAGTAAAAATACAATTTTCCCTTTTGTTGTGGCTGAGTTTGACCAATTAGAGTAATGCTACTTAAACTAAGAAACAGCATTAGAGAGAGTGCTTTCATGCTTTCGACTAAAAGCCCCCAAAATTAAACCCATTTTGCTTTTATAAGTCATAAAGTTTTATTGAGGGAAGGGAAAATTGCTAAATTTAGATAATCTTAAAAATTACAAATGCTAGGAGGAGGTTCAGGTTCAGTTGATCATATGATTAAAACTTTAAGGAACAATAAATTGCTTTTGAGAAGCAAGAAAGGGTTCTTAAGAAGGCGATTAACTTTTTCTGAGCTCAAGAGTTATTATGAAAATAGGCTCAGTTTAACTACCGAAGTAGAGGCAAGAAAAGAAGTCATTGAAACCATTCGAGCTAAATTAATAAAGGAACAAAGAAAGTTAGCTATTAAGCGAACTTCAATAGTCATAGCTGCTATGATGATTATATCAATTCCAATATTTTACTTTTTTAATTACAGATTTGCTAACGATAAGCCTGCTGCTGAATACATAAATTATGAACAGTTTGAATCTCCATATTCAAAGGAAAGAATAGCAAATGAAATGATTCACTTAGGGTTAAAAAATAAAGAAGCAGGAGATTATTTTTTGGCAATGGGTAACTTTGAGAATGCATTGAAAAAGTTTCCTAATAATAAGGAAGTTGAATTTCAACTCGCTGAAACTGTTTGTTTACTTTGCGAAGAGAATAAAGCTTTTTGTCAAAAAGCTAGAAGGTTGATTAATGAGCTAAAAGAGAAGTATCCTGATGATGACTTTCTGTTAGCTCTTCAAAGCAGTTACTTATAAGATATGCTTCGTTATCTTTATTAGCCTTAACTTTGGAGCTTTAATACTTATCCAAACCAAAATGTCTGAAGAGTTAAAAGTTTGTCCCAACTGTAAATCTCCTTATGGCTATGCATTAAGCGGAGAATTGTATGCTTGTCCTGAGTGTAGCTACGAATGGAACCCAAACGAGAAAGTAGAAGAAGAGAGTACAAAAGTGATGGACTCAAACGGCAATGAGTTAAACGACGGTGACGATGTGATTGTGATTAAAAATTTACCGGTAAAAGGAGCTCCTAAACCTGTTAAAGCAGGGACAAAAGTTAAAAACATCCGCTTAACGGAGGGCGATCATAATATTGACTGCAAAATTGATGGCTTTGGTTCAATGGGTTTGAAATCTGAGTTTGTGCGAAAAGCATAACTTCAAACTTTAGGCACTTCTAAGTCAGTTAATAATTACTGATTGCATTTCTAACGCTACCGTATTTTTCAAGAAGCTCTTTCGCTTCCTCGTAGCTAACGTTAAGTTCTTCAATAAGCATTTGAATACCTCTCTTTAAAAGTTTGTGATTGCTAAGCTGCATGTCTACCATTTTATTGCCTTTTACTCTTCCCAAGCGTACCATGCTAGCGGTGGAAATCATGTTTAATACCAGCTTCTGTGCAGTTCCGGCTTTCATTCGAGTGCTGCCGGTAACAAATTCTGGGCCTACAATTACTTCAACCGGATGATCCACTGCGGCTGCTAGTGGCGTATTTTCATTGCAACAAATGCAAGCGGTTTTTATGCCGTTCTCTCTGCACTTTTCCATAGCTCCAACAACATAAGGCGTAGTTCCGGAAGCGGCAATTCCAATTACAAAGTCGAGTTCACTAATGTGATATTTTTGCAAATCTTCCCATCCTTGATTGGGGTCATCTTCGGCAAATTCAACCGCTTTTCGAATTGCACTATCACCGCCGGCAATGAGTCCAATTACCAAATCGTGGCTAACGCCAAAAGTTGGTGGGCATTCTGAGGCATCTACAATTCCCAGGCGTCCGCTAGTGCCGGCACCCAAGTAAAATAACCTGCCGCCTTCTTGTAAGCGATTGACAATTTCGGGTATGATGCGAGAAATCTCAGGAATTACTTTTTCAATCGTATAAGGAACAATTTTATCTTCCTTGTTAACGTTTACAAGGATTTCCTCAACGCTCATTTTCTCTAAATTGTCGTATTTAGAAACCGATTCTGTAGTGCTTTTGCTCATTTTTCAATTTTACTTATTCTTCTTTAATTGCTTTAATAAATGACTTTAAATCTCCATTAAATTCTTCTTTAAGCCTTTCCTCAAAATTATTCTGCTTTGCATGATAGGTTAAAAATCCCGAAAAATAGGCATTGTTCGGATGAAACTTTGATAATCGTGCATCTGCCTCTAAAGAGTCTTGGTAGTACGAAGAATTTGCTAAGCGGTTTTTGAAATTTTCAATGGCAGTTGATTTAATTTTTCTCTTTTCTTCAATGCTCAAGCCTTCCTTAAAGTTAGCGTATACTTCTATCAGCTCTTTCGTAGCAGAGTGCATGTATTCTTTAAAATAGCTACTTCTTTTTTCATTGTTTAGGTATTCTTTTAATTCATTTGAATTTTTTCCATAATGATAAGTCAAGAAGTTTTCAGCACCCTTTTTACCGACAAAAGTGGCAAAGTTTTCGTTGAATTCTACCTGATTTTTTCGATAAACTGTAGCATGAGAAAGCTCATGAATAATAAGTTCTGCTAAGCTGCCGGCTGAACGATTTAACATAGAAGATAGAATTGGGTCTTTGAACCAACCAAGAGTCGACCATGCATTTACTTCGTCTATTTTAGTATCGTAGCCCATTTCTTTTAAATTTTCAGCTTCTTCTTTTGCTTTTTGATAATCGAAAAATCCCTTGTAGCTAAACTTACCGGCAATGGGAAAGCGCCATTCGTAGGCTTTAATTTCAAATTCCGGGCTTGCCGTTACTACCCACAAAATGGGTTTATTGTTTTGATCGTAAAAAGTGCTGTAGTTTTTAGAAGAGTTTAAACCTAAGCTATCTTGAGCAAATTGCTTTACCTCTTGAATGTATCGGAACTTTTGTTTTGTAGAATCCGGAAAGTCAGGATTCTTCATTAAATCTTCAATTTCATTTGCATTCCACAGCACTTCGGCTTGTCCTACAGCTTGACCCAATCCATAGATCACAGATTTATAGTGATAAACTAAGTAGCCGATAATTAAAAGAAAAAATAAAATGAGAATTTTCTTAATCATGCCATGGCCGCTTGTAAAATTCCAATTAAAATGGGTTTAAAACCACTAAAGAAAAACTCTACGGCAATCACCATTACAATTAAACCCATAAGTCGCATCATAATTTTATTTCCGGTTTCGCCGAGTATTTTCATGATTTTAGAAGAGCTCCATAAAACGATAAAAGTGATCAAGCAAACAATAAAAATCATGGAGATTAATATGATTTTTAAAATTGGTTCGTTGGCATCTTCCATTAAAACAATTGAGTTGGTAATAGCGCCTGGGCCGCAAATCATTGGAATGGCTAAAGGGGTGATGGAGATGTCTGAAACGTATTTCTTGCGAGTTGACTCTTTGCTCATCTTTACTTTAACCAGTCTAGCTTGAAGCATGTCGTAGCCCATCATAAAGAAAATGATTCCGCCAACTAATCGAAAACTATTTACAGAAATGCCAAAAAAGTTAAAAAGTAGCTGTCCCGAAAATGCAAAAGCAACCATGGATAAAGCGGCAACTAAAGTGGCTTTTTGAGCCGTTTTCTTACGTTCTTCATTGCTGAGAGACTCTGTCATTGACATAAAAACCGGCATTATTCCTAAAGGATTTAGTAGCGTAATAAAAGAAGTAAAACAAAGAAGAGCGAAACCTAGGTATTGATCCATGATTTTAAAAATTAACTGATTCAAAGTAGTTGCCATCAAACATCAAATGACTTACTTTGTTGAATAAATAAAAAGGTTAAAAATATGGATTTAAGCAATAAAAAAGTATTGATTACCGGAGGAAGTTCCGGATTAGGCAAAGCAATGGCAAAAATGTTAATTGAAGAGGGCGCAAAAGTAGCCATTACCGGAAGGGATGAGGAGAAGTTAAATGAGGTGGCTAAAAGTTTGGGTGCAAGGGCTATTCACGCTGATGTTACCAACGAAAGTGATGTGAAAAACTGTTTTGATATAATGCAAAACGACTTAGGAGGATTGGATATATTGATTAATAATGCCGGTATTGGTTCTAACCTTAAACCGGTAGATGAAATAGACCTTGATGAAATGCGTAGAGTTTTTGAAGTAAATGTGTTTGGTTTAGCTTTAATGGGAAAAACAGCTGCTCAAATATTTAAGAAGCAAATGAGCGGAGATATAGTAAACATTGCTTCAACTTCTGCATTGAAAGGCTATGAAGGTGGTTCTGTTTACAGTGCATCAAAGTTTGCGGTTCGCGGCTTAAGCCAAAACTGGCAAGCTGATTTAAGAAAATATAATGTACGCGTTTTCAATGTTAATCCGTCTTATGTTCCTACTGCTTTTAACAATCCAACAAGAGAGGAGCGTGAAGAGAAAGACAATTTGTTAACTTCAAAGGAGATTGCACATGCTGTAGTTTCATCTTTAAAAATGGACCGGAGAGGTTATGTTCCTGAATTGACTGTTCATGCAACAAATCCTTTTTAGAAAGTATTATTTATTCTAGTAAACCGTTAAAACGGTTAATACATAGGTCGCCTTTTCTCACCCACGACTGAAGTCGTGGGTTCGTTGATAAGTTTTTTGAAGAAAATTGTTTTAACTCAATAACTAGTTTTTAATACTTAATGGTTTTAGCGGCAGATGGTATCGTATAACGAAAGTTTAAAATGGGCTCAACCATTTACTTTTCTCATGGTAAACCCTCATTTTTAGATATAAGATTGAAAGTGAATGAAATTTCACTACTTTTATTTTTTATTTTGTTAAAAATTAGAGTTATGAAACGAGCAATACTTTTCTTAATAGTTATAGTTTTTTCAGTAATAAGTCTGCAAAGTCAGAATGAGTGCAATCCATACATGACTTTAGTAGAAGGAAATTCATGGGAAGTTGAAACCTACAACGCAAAAGATAAATACCAAGGTAAAAATGCATACGAAGTTGTGTCTGTTGAAGAAGATGGGAATACTTTAATCGCAACTGTAAAGTTTACCGCATTTGATAAAAAGGATGAAGAGGTGATGAGTGATGAAATGACTTTTGAATGCAAAGATGGGGTTATAAAAATGGACATGTCTAAGCATATTCCAAAAGAAACGATGGAGAGTCTAGAAAGCATGAACTTTGAAATAAAGACAGAAAGTATGAGCATGCCGGAAAAACTTGAAGTTGGACAGCAATTAGATGAAGGCAGTGTAAGTATGTCGGTTGATGGCGTTATTCCAATTAATATTAAAGTTGAGGTAGTTGATCGTAAAGTAGAAAGTAAAGGTACAGTTAGTGTTCCTGCCGGCAATTTTGATGCTTTTAAAGTTAGTTCTACAATAAAAACTACTGGAATGATAAAAACTGAAAGCAAGAGTGTAGAGTTTATTGCGGAAGGAGTTGGTGTTGTAAGAACTGAGTCATATAATAAGAAAGGCAAGTTAGATAGCTACACTGTTTTGAGTGCTTATTCAGGGAATTGAGGTGACTCAGTAAATTTTAAAAGGATTTTTATAACGGTTTTTTGTTTTTCCAAGAATTCAGGCATGGGTTCGCTAATCCCCTCATTTGTCTATACATTTTTTATTAGAAAAATGAACCCACGGTTTCAAGCGTGGGTGAATGAATGCAAGAAGCATAAAAATGGTTTTAACCATTTACCTTAACTCCAAAAGTCACCCATACAACTTAACCGCCAGCCGATAAGTATTAGCATGCGCTTCTACAATGTGTTTTATTTGAGGGGAGTATCCGCCGCCCATGCAAGCCATAAGGGGAATGTTTTTAGAATCTGCCATGGATAAAACCATTTCATCTCGATTTTTACAATCCTCAATACTAACTGATAGGCGACCAAGTTTGTCGGTTACGATAATATCTACTCCGGATTGGAAAAAAATAAAATCAGGTTTTACATGATCTATTAATCGAGGCAATTGGTATGATAGCTTTTCAAGGTATTCGCTACCACTTATTCCATCTCTAACTCCAACGTCCAGGTCTGACTTTTCTTTTCTCAGCGGATAATTATGCTCACCATGCATGCTAAACGTAAATACTCGTTTTTCCTTTTCGAATATTTTAGCCGTTCCATTGCCTTGGTGCACGTCTAGATCAATCACTAAGATTTGTTTTGCCAATTTATTGCGAAGCAAGTGAGAGGACGCTACCGCAATATCGTTAAGCAAACAAAAACCTTCTGCTCGATCGGCATAGGCATGATGCGTTCCGCCGGCAATATTAAAAGCAATTCCATTTTCTAAAGCAAATTTTGCAGCTTGGATGCTTCCACCGGCAATTACTTTTTCTCTTTCAATAAGCAGCGCTGAATGAGGAAAGCCGGAGCGCAATTGCTCTTTTCGACTTAACTCCAGATTAGATAATCGTCTCCAGTAAGTAGCTGTGTGCACTGCTAAAATATCTTCTTCACTCACCGCTTTAGGTCTAAAGAAATTTTCATCATCTAAAGTGCCTTCCAACAGCAATTGCTGAGGTAGTAGCTCATACTTTTCCATAGGGAAGCGATGCTTTTCGGGCAGCGGATGCACGTAAATCGGATCCCAAGCAACTTTAATCAATGGAATAGCTTTAGTCTTTCTTTTTTCCCCTGATTTCTTTTTCAATATGATCCCACATTTCTTGCGGTACTGCATCTAGACCTGTGAATTCTCCGGCATTGTAAAGCCATTCACCACCGTCGATTGTTACGACTTCACCATTTACATAAGCAGAAAAGTTGGACATCAAGTAAGCGGCTAAGTTGGCTAACTCTTGATGTTCTCCGTAGCGTTTTAATGGAATTCGCTTCAAAGGATCAATTTTTTCCTTCAAGCCTTCAGGAAATAAGCGGCTAAAAGCACCTTGAGTAGGGAAGGGACCAGGAGCAATTGCATTGGTTCTAATTTTGTATTTCGCCCATTCAGCTGCAAGTGAACGTGTCATGCTTAAAACTCCGGCTTTAGCCACTGCCGAGGGTACAACATAACCGGAGCCTGTCCATGAATAAGTGGTTACTATATTTAAAACCGTTCCTTCAATTTTGTTTTTAATCCAATATTGTCCCATCAATAGACTGCAATTGTAGCTGCCTTTGAGAACAATGTCTACAATCACATCAAATGCTTTGGGAGACAAACGTTCGGTGGGGCTGATAAAGTTTCCGGCTGCATTATTTACCAATCCATTAATTTCTCCAAAAGTATTAACGCCTTTTTCAATTAATTTCTCTACCTCTAAAGGTTTTCGAACATCGCAGGCTTCAGCTAAAATTTCTCCACCGGTTTCTTTACGAAGCTCTTCTGCTGTTGCATCTAAAACATCCTGTTTTCTGCTGGCAATAATTACTTTCGCTCCAAGCGACATAAAATATCGGCTCATGGATTTTCCTAATCCGGTGCCACCGCCGGTAACTAAAATGGTTTTTCCTTTTAGCTCCTCAGCTTTAAACATGGGTTCTTGGTAGTTCATATAGTTTCTTTTAGTCTATTTTGTGATGTTTTTTCTCCGAATCATTCTCTAGTTTTCCGAAAAGGGAATTAATTAGTGATAGAATAACACTAAACAACAATGCCCACCAAAAGTTGTTAACGTGAAATCCTCCAATCAAATCGTCTGCCAGTAGTATAATTACAGCATTAATTACTAAGAGGAATAAACCCAAAGTGAGAATAGTTACGGGTATGGTGAGAATAATGAGAATTGGCTTTAAAAAGTTGTTTAATAAAGCTAATACGGCAGCTACGATTATGGCCGTTATAAAATCTTCAATTGAAACGCCTGGCAATAGATAGGCCGTAATTAATACGGCAATGGCGTTAGCAAATAATTTGGCGATCCATTTCATCAGTTTAATTATTTTAGAAAACTAAAGATAGGATTTTATAAGGAAATTCGGGAGTTAGTGTTTGAATTAGAATTAACCTCAAAATAACTAACTTTGAACTAGCGTGTAAAGAGTCTCATTTTATAAATTAAATCAAATGAAAGTTAACTTGGATCGGATAACAATAGATGACAAGGTTTGTAATGGCAAACCAACCATTCGGGATACACGAATAACTGTTCAGAGTATTTTGGAATATTTGTCTGCCGGAAACGAAGAAAGTGAAATCTTAAGTCAGTTTCCAACTTTGGAAGCTAAAGATATAAAGGCCTGTATAAAGTTTGCAGCAGATTTAATGAACCGGAACTATTCGATTAAAACAGTTGCTTAGTGGCTCAATTTCTTATTGACGAAAACTTGCCCTATTATTTCAGTTTGTGGAATAATGAATATTGCATCCATGTAGCAGATATTAAAAGTGTCTATACAGATGAAGAGATTTGGAGTTATGCTTTGACAAACAAATTGACAATTATTTCTAAAGATGCTGATTTTTCTAATAGAATACTCCATCACTCACCTCCACCTCGTGTTGTCCACATAAAACTTGGAAATTTAAAACTTAATCAACTGTATGAGGCACTAAAGCCAAATTGGGGTCAGATTCTTCAACTATCAAAAAAATATAAGTTGGTTAATGTTTATGCAGATAGAATTGAGTCGATTGAATAATATTTTCTAAGGCGAAACATACTGCATCAATTGTGCGCAAAATATGGCTCCAAAAGTTCCAACTGCATAGCCAAAAACCGCCAATAATACTCCCACAGGAGCTAAAGCCGGACTAAAAGCCGAAGCCACAATGGGTGCTGAAGCGGCGCCTCCAACGTTGGCTTGACTACCCACTGCAACAAAAAAGAATGGTGCTTTAATGAGCTTGGCAACAATTAGTAAAACAAGCACATGTACAATCATCCAAATAATGCCAATTAAGAACAATCCAAGATTATCAAAAATAGCGGTAATGTCCATTTTCATCCCAATAGTTGCTACTAAAACGTATAAAAAAGCACTACCAAATTTAGAAGCACCGGCACCTTCATATTTCTTCATTTTTGTGAATGATAAAAACAACCCAATAATGGTGGCAATGACAACAATCCAAAAGAAGCTACTTGCCATAGAAGTCAGTCTGTATTCACTTAAAAACTCCTTTTTAGTTTCCATGAATGGAGTAATTACATCTGATCCAAAATGAGCAATGGCTGTGCCTCCAAAGCCAATGGCACAAATAATCATTATGTCAGTTAAGTTGGCAATTCGAGCGATACTACTGCGGTAATTCTGAATACTTTCTTTTACTTCGGTGATGGCGGAAGAATCTGCTTTAAAAGCACGGTCAACTCTGTCGGATATGCCTGCGCCAATCAATAAAACGGCCATCCAAATGTTAGCTACGATGACGTCTACTGTAATCATGGCAGAGAAAAGTTCATCACTCGCTCCGTAAATTTCTTTCATGGCTGTTTGGTTGGCTCCACCGCCTATCCAGCTGCCGGCAACGGTTGCTAAACCTCTCCAAACTTCATCGGGACCTGCACCACCAACAATTTCGGGAGCAAAGGCAGAGACTGCAAGTATGGCGATTGGTCCGCCAAATACAATTCCCAATGTTCCTGCAAAAAACATAATGATGGCTTTGGGGCCTAATCGCATAATGCCTTTTAAATCGATACTCAAACAAAGCAACACTAAACTAGCCGGAAGTAGATACCTTGAAGCGACATAATATAAATTGGATTCTTCTCCGGAAATTATTCCCATTGAGTTTAATACAGAAGGCAAAAAGTAACAAAGCAAAAGAGCTGGAATTACTTTGTAGAAATTAGTCCAAAACTTAGTAGTTAATGATGAGGTATAAAAGATGGCTGCCAAAAGGCAGATTAAAATTCCCAATACTACGGCATCGTTAGTAAATAAAGCAGTTGCAGTTTGAACTTCCTCCATAATTGTTTATTTAATATCTGTTTTTATACCTAAATTGATTATTGAAATTAAGTTGTTTAAATTACTTTGTCTTTACTTTTTTCCATTGATGAAAAAAGTAAACAAAAAAATCTAGGCCTGTTTCCTAATTTAAGTCTTCCGCTCCTAAATGG